>JAEWMS010000015.1 GCA_023393115.1 Bacillota bacterium | reverse complement strand
TTGGCAAGAGGACCGTGGAATAAATGCGGAAACTGCTACTAAAAATTTTTAATTCTTAGGTATACTCTTCACTTTTCAAAGTTCAATACTATCAACTTCAATTTTTCATAGCTTAGTTAACACTATCGCTTAATAATCCCTCAAGCCCTTTATTTATAAGGACTTTATTCTTTTTTCTTAATAAAGGTGGAACATGAAGGAAGATAAAAAGTAAAATATTCTATAGAGGAAATATATATAGAAAACTTTGCGGATTAACCTCCACCATCTTCCACCTTTACATTTTTGATCTAGTGATCGAGTCCAACTCATCATCATCCAACAGGCTATTTTCATAAGTATTATTAGCATGGTATTGTTTTAAGTAACCTTCATAAACAATTGTTTTTACTTTAAGCCCTATCCAAAAATTCCCGTACTTTTTCTTTTTAATTTCAAATCCTTTTGCTTTTAAAGACTGTGCAAAATCTCCCGGTTTCCGACCATACTCATTTGTTGAATCACACCATTTTTTATATGTTTCATACATTTTCTTACCGGCTTCCTCATAGTTGCCGATTTCACAACATTCTGAAATAAATTTTGATACCCAGTCTTCATCTTCTCTATATTCAGCAGTATAATTCTTAACAGCTTCAGGAAGATCAATTTGGTAATTGTTTTTTATGTATCTCCGTGCTCCCTCAACGATCCAGGTCAGGATCGCGTCACCATCTGTTCTGGCCAATAATTCAGCATAATCCTTTATTTGCTTTTTCCCTTCTATATTTGCGTTGAATGGAACAACAGCAATTCTCCTCCATGTACCGGTGTCTATACTCCCTACTTTAGGCAAATGGTTTGTGGCCATAATTAAAGTGTGAGTAGGCTGAAAACTTCGTTCCTTTTGGTACATCTCTCGACCGGTAATCAAATCTGTACTTGCAAGCTGTTTTAACATAGCACCGGAAAGCCTTCGTCCCTCCTCGGTCTCAATTGCCGTAACAAAGCGTTTTCCTTCTATTTTAGTTATTCCTACTGGCTGCCTCCCGTCCTTCTGTGCCATAAGCATTTCTGGATTAAGGCTGCAGGAATAATCACCGAATACTTTAGAAATACAGTTAAGAAATGAAGATTTACCATTCTGTCCCCCGCCATGAAATATTGCTATTCCTTCATGAAATACTTTGCCTACAGCTGCCATTCCGCATACAATCTGAAAGTAATTTTGAAGTTCCTTATCATTGCAAGTTATTAACTCCAAAAAGCTTCCAAATAGCCTGAACGTGCTCCCAGGTATGTAATTTGCCCTCACCACTTTTGATAAGTAAAGCTTACTATCATGTGCCAGTAATTGGCCGGTCCTTAAATCAACTACACCATTCTGACAATTTAGGAGGAAAGGATCAGCATCAAATTTTTCAGCATTCACAAACAGATCAGACTTTGCCAATTCAATCATTGACTTTATACACCGTTCAGTCTTTGCTTTAAGCGTATCATGGTATGTGGATTTCGCTTTTTTAAGCTCTTCCTCACCAGTAGCAGCTACAACAAATTTATTAGCATGTATAATCATTTCGGGCACCAATTCTTTTGCCAATTGCATCACATTCATTTCTGCACCTGAAGCCCATTTTTGTCCATCCCACACATACCAGTCGCGAGCATCTCGGCACCATAAAACCTTTTCCATATATTTTTTTGAAAAGATCTTACTCCTTCCCAAATCACTTGTCGTATCTTCACTATAGAATATATTCTCAATCGGTTCATCTACGACAGGGCCATATAACTTATCATAACCAAGGTCCTGATCAGGAGGAACGGTTTCAGGAGTACTGCTTTTTATTTTAGGTTTTCGAGGAGTATAAACTTCAGTTGTACCAGCAATAGCTTTCCTGATAGTTATCTGACCATAAGTATGTTGCCCTCGGCGTTCATCCCATTTTCCCCTGTATATAGATGACCTGCGGATAATGCTCTGCATCATCTGTTCATTCTTGCCGGTCCAGAAAGCTAATATATTACATATTGCCAAGTCAGCTTCAGATTGGCTTGAATAGTTGCCGGACCAGGTGCCGTCCATTAGCGATTTAAACAAATAACCATTTTTTGCATTGATGGCTTTTTTAATAAGTTCATCCTCGGACAGATCTGCTGGAACAATCGGGGCAGCCGGCGTCGGCTTTTTGTTGGCCTTTGGTACTTCCAGATATTTTTCATGGATAATGGCCAGCTCCCTGGTGCGCTCTTCAATTGTGGAATGTCCATCATCAATTATGTCCCCAGTTACAATAAAAAAGCGGCCACTCTCATACATCTCAACGGATCCCTTTCGGCGTTTACCTTCCGGAAGCTTCCCTGTGCAAATAATATGAATACCGGTTCCACTCTGGCTTATTTCAGTATAACTATCCAAAATGGAGATAATATCTTTGGCCACTTCATTTAATGATCCTGTTTCAGGATCTCTGCACTTGTCAAGGTCCACACCCAGGATCCCGTTTCCATTAAACATAAAACCTATTCCTGAGTAATTTCTACTTTCAACTTTTTTTATTGCCTTACTAAATGTACTCCAAGTATTCGATTGATTGGGCATTGCATTTCCGGTTCCGTTTGGATTTTTTGGAACTTTGGCAGGTTTCCCCTCTCTATCTTCAAAAACCCAGCATACCCATTGCTGCTTTTCCCTGAGCTCAATTGGAATGTTACCCCAATTTGACATTAACTCCACCCCGCCTAAATCACCTTAATTTTTCTTTGGTTCTCATAATGAATGACATTTTGAGGCTCACATTGATTGGTTAGTAAACTATCCAGCCACCTATCAATTGCTTCCTTTTCATAAAAAAAACGACGTATACCAGGAAACTTTACAACCGGTATTAGCCCTTCTCTGGTCAATCTTCCCAACGTGTCGGGACGGAGCTTTCCATTCGTATACTCAATGAGTTCTTTTTTATCCATCAGTTGCCGCATAATCACCCCTCCTTTACATTATGCTCGGGGAATACTTCAACCTCAGGCATCTGTAATGCTTCTGCTATCCTTTTCCTCCAATTAGGAAATGCTGGTTTTTTTCCTGACATCATCATGTAAAAGTCTGACTGTGAAACATCCGCCATTCGCGATAGTTTAGCACCTGATAGATTTCTTTCAGTTATTATTTTTCTGAGATTAGCATACATATTTTACCCACCTTTCAAAAAAAGCTTGTCTATTGTCTATATACATATTATACTTAAAACATGAAGAACCTCAATTATCAATATCATTCTTCAACGAAAATTTAGGAGGGTTTATATGGTTATTAATAGTGGTTTTAATTTCACTAATCGGCTATCTCGCTACATAATCAAAGATGGATATATAACTCCAGCTGTCATACCTGGAACAATTGTAATAAAATCTGAAGCAAAAAAAATATTTAATAATTGTTTAGGTAGTCAAGCGGATCTAAAGGATCTTATTTTCATGGATTTTATTTCAATAGACACAAATGATGAATCCAAGATATTAAGTTTTGTAAACAAATATGGCCTGCTGCAGATTGGTTATAATGGATCACCTCATTCATATGTAGAAAAAGAACCTGTATCTGACTATATATTTGAGATTGAGTTAATGCGGACTGTGGTTAATTTAAAACAAGCTATGGATGAATTGAACTATAATAATTTAAAAGAATATCTCAAAAATTTATATGAGTATATCCCGGAAAATGAGTTTGAAGATACCTATCCATATCTAAAAGACTTTGGTGGGAAAATAGGCATAGAAGCTCTAGCATTATGCTCAGGAAGTGCAATATCTCTGTATATTAACAAAAGAATGAAATTTATTGATCCCGTTATGATTTATATAAATGATTTTTCTGGCCATTGGGATGTACCAAGTTTAATAAGCGCAATGAGTTTTGAACTTTTCTTATCCTTTTCGCAGAATGCAAAATTCAAGAAATGTCAACGTGCTTCATGTGACCGTTACTTTAAAATTACAAGAACAGATGAAAGAAAAATATATTGTACTAATGAATGTGCAAAACTTGAATGGCAGAGAAAAAACAGGTTGAAAAATAAGAAGGAGCGTGAAGTTTGATGGCAGGCTATATGAAGGACCTAGGAAACGGCAAATATCAATTCGAAGTGTCAAAGGGACATACCGGCAGCGGGAAACGTAATAAGGCATACCGAACAATAACAGCCAAGGGTAAAACGCCTGAAGCCCGGGAGAAGTACGCTGAAAAACAGCTGGCCTTATTCGTTGCAGAAGTTGAAAATGGTTCATATACAAAACCCACAAATCTGACATTCAATGAGTACGTTGAAAAGTGGAAGGTCAAAGCCTCCCGGGATCTCGCTCCCAAAACTTTCTACCGGTATAATGAATTGCTTAGGCTTCACATTGTGCCCCGGATCGGAGCCTATAAGCTTGAGGAAATCAATCCTACAATCTTGGAAGATGCATATGAAGAATTGCGGCAACCGATGAAAAAAGTCTTTTCAAGAAAAGATGGATCCAAATCAGAAAAAGTGTATACCCTGTCTGAACAAACACTACTCCACATCCACCGCCTCATCGGAACAATCCTGCAGAAAGCCTTTGAGAAAGGATTAATAAAGGAAAATCCAATAACAAGGACTGATGCTCCAAAGGTTAAGAAAAAGGCTCCTGATGTTTATGAAACAGAACAAATAACTGAGCTCATTAAGGCTCTAGAAGATGCAGACATACAATTTAAAACAGCAGTTCATATCACTCTGGCCTCTGGCTGCCGCTTAGGTGAATTAATAGGCCTTGAGTGGAAAGATATAAATTATGCCCGATCAACAATCGACATTCGTCAAGCCGGGCAGTACCTCCCGGATAAAGGAATATTTACAAAGGATCCAAAAAATGAAACGTCTGTAAGAACTGTGGTCGTGCCTGAAATTGTCATGGGGTTTATAGCTCAGCTGGAACATCAGAAGAAGTTACAAAAGGTAAAACTTGGTACCAAATGGATGGGCGGAAGTATAACCGATATTCCGGAAGAAGGAGAGAAACCAAAGCTAAACATGCTCTTTACTCAAGCAAATGGTCTGCCCATATTCCCGGACACAATCTCAAAGCAATGGAGAAACTTCATACAGGAAAAGGGCTTCCCTAAACTCACCTTTCATGGACTCAGGCATACTTCAGCTTCATATCTCATTGCCTGTGGACAGGACGTAGTATCAGTATCTAAAAGACTCGGCCATGCCAAACCAAGCACGACACTTTCAATATATGCCCATGCATTTAAAAAGAGGGACCTGGCATCAGCTGAATTTATGGAGGGATTATATCCCAAAAAAGAAAATTCTGTAGATGAAAACAAAGCAAATTAACGGCCTGCGGTTTATTGTCGGTATGACCTGCGGTTTTTTCTACCGACATTTCTACCGACCATTTTCATAAAAAACGAACTATTTTCAGCAATCGGCACAAATATAATAAAGCCGTACAATCGGCTTATATCAAGCATTACAAATAAACACAAATTTTCTCAAATCTTACTTTGTCGGTTTCCTAAACCGCAGGTCGCACGTTCGAATCGTGTCGGGCGTACCAGAGCCAATGAAACTTGGCTCAAAAAAGCCGCATAACTGTAGAGATACGGTTGAGTGGTTTTTTTGTGTACCTTTGTACAGTGACATTATTTACTTGCTTTCTGTCAATTTTTCGCCTGCAGCATCAACGGTACCTCTAAATAAAGCTATAGCCTTCTGAAGGAATCCAGGTACCGGAGCTCCCATCTTTCCAGCGTTCTCGACAATGCTTCCAAGTTCTGTCAGTATGTACCATACTATTACTATGGGGCTTAAAAGTACCGTATAAGTATATGGCAATGAGATACTAGGAATATTATTAATAACAGTTCCTATTACTCCATCAAGTATTAAAGTAACTAAAACAGCTATGATACTGCCTGTTTTATGCCATATACCTTCACGTCCAATCTTACTTTCCCACTCTCCTCTTTTCCAGGCTGCCATTGTCCCTGTTATCCAATCCACAGACATACATACTACAAAAGCTACAGCCAGCCATCCGAACCATCCCAGCAAGGCTGACATTCCTGCAAAAGCAGTAACAATTAATACCTTAAAACTACTAATTTTATCCATACTATTTACCTCCCAATGCCGTAGCAACTTTTATAATCAGGGCTGAAAACGCCGGATCTATATCCTTTCTTTTCAACCAATATTGATAAACTGTATTTGCCTTCTCTGCAACTATTTCCAATGCCTGTTCAAATGACATGGGAGCCTTGAGAGCTGTTTTTATCAGTGGTATAAAATTTTGTTCGGCAGCTTGTTTAGTATTTCCGCCAAAAAATGTCTTTCCAGGGCAAGATTTATTTTTTACCCAACAGTGATATAACAATGTTTCCGTGGACGGAGCTATATCAAACTTCATGCAAAGTAGTGCATTAAGCAAAATAATGCTTTGCTTTTGTTCTTCTGTCATTACATCAATATCAAAATCACCTACATTTTCAATGGTTATGGAGCTCTTGTTCTGACTACCATAGAAGCCACCGCCGTCCTTGGTAAGCGGCCGGCCAACACATATACTTCCATCAGGAAATGTACTGAAGTGCTGAGCTATTTCACTCATATTGAGAGCCTTTACATGATAATTTTCCATTCCTCTCATAAGAGCAAAATGATTATTATTTACATCCTTATACGAGGGACTTACAGTGTGATGCTGTTGAATAGTGGTAAATTTCTTTTTACCCTTCATCCCATCGATATATTCCCGCAATTCCTCCCTATTCATTAGGATGAACTTTCCATCTTGTTTCATTTTCTCACCCTTTCAAGTTAATAAAAAAAGGATTACCCGTTACTGAATAATCCTATATATTAGAACTATTTATTTTGTATTTTTCCAAACATTCCTTTAATTTGGCTCGTGATATTATCCTGTTACGAGCAAAAGAGCACTCGGAATTAGCCGAATGCCCTCATAACTTTTGAGTTATTCTGTATATTCTTTTACTTCAAAGCTTGATATTTTATCGTATGGTATGTACTCTTTTCTGCTTAAGAAAGGTTTGATATTATTATTTTTTGTTATGATATAGTAAGCTTTATCTGTACCATTTAATCGTCCATCGTACCAAGTCAGGAAACTTTGTAGTTCCGCAGCAGTTAAGTCACATTCTTTGATTTCACCGGTTACCATTGTAATTTCAAGTATTGCACTATTACCAGTAACTACTGGTGGTTCTTCAGGTGCTGTAGGAGTTGCTGAAGCTTCATTTGAATTACCACTTTCTAATCCATTAACAATAGCTGTTACAACATAGTAATAAGTGACACCTTTTGTTACAGTCGTGTCAGCATATTTATTATCACTAACTACAGGTATAATTTTATTGTCATATGGGCCACCTGGAGTTAATGAACGTTTAAGATAGTACCTTGTTGCTCCGTCTACAGCATCCTAAGCTAATTTAACTTCTATGCTACCTGGTGTCGTTGTTGCATTAAGATTGGTTGGTACATTTATGCCAACTAGGTATCCTGATTCATCAATATCTATCGCATCAAAATTAAAGTAATTTGTAGAATTTTGAGTTATTTCAACAGAATGAACTGAATTACTTAAATTTAAATTTTCATATGCGATTGATTGAAATATAGATGAAGTCCCAAGTAAAGAAATTGATTGTATTTGTCCATCTATAGAAATTCTAACGTTATTTGACCTTTCGATGGCGATATAAGATATTAATCTTATCTTTGTACCAAAAAACTTAAATTTAATTTTTTAACCAACTGAATTGGAATAATGCTGATTACTTTCAAACATTGAAGAATTAGCAAGAGTGTTCCAAGTTCCATCATATAAAAATGCATCATATGAATCATCATACCTTTGCCATCCGGACTCAGGATTTGTTAGTGGTTGCCCAACTGTCGCCGCAAACTCATCGTACATAATGCTACCATAACAGCAACAAATACTACCATGAAACACAATAATTTATTAAATTTCTTCATAAATCAACCTTCAAAATTGAATTTTGCTAAATTATACAACTATATCCAACACAATATAAGACTGATAATTTATTATTTAATATTGTATAATTAGAACTTTATAGGTTTTATGTAAATTAATGGGACTACCCATTTATGAATAGTCCTTCAATCGTAATAGTATTCGATTATGAATAAAGCAACCCCGGCTAAATACAGCCGTGGTTTTATGTACTCTATTCATTCGTTAAAGGTTTGCCGTAACCGTCCAGCCCGATAGCGTTCAACTTTGCAAGTACTTGTGTTCTTAAGGCTGCTGGAGCTCCGTCAATTGTTTCTCCCGTCCTATCGGAATAAACTATCAATGTAACATAGACATTAATCATAAATCTTTCACCTCCCCTCAATATGGCCCAAATAAGACGTATTCTCTTAATCATGATACATTCTCCTGCCCTTCTACTGGCTGAGAGTCCCAATCAATCAAAGCCTTGACTGTCGGCTTCAACTTCTCTGGCACTGTAGCAAAATCTCTCATATTATTTTTTATTAAGGTATAATATACATCTGCCATTCCCACTAAATAGTACCTCCTGAGCTTTTTAATTGCAGAGCTAAGAATTTCTCGTAAACTTCTGCAAGAGCTTGCATTAATGTTAATGTCGTCGTTAAGCTTTCTTCATGAGTTTGACTCAATTTCTCTTGCAACTGTTGAATTAGCTGTTCTAGCGTTGCATTTGGATTCTCAATGTCCTTGAAAACTGGTACATGTGGTGTTACGGAAATGTCTATTAAGTCAAGCACTTTACCTGTCGGTATTTCAACCCATAAAAATGGAACCCCAACAGGCTCTCTTAAATCAGTACCCATGCGCTGGTCAATTATTACACCTGTTGTATCATAAATTATTAAAGTTTGCATAACAAAATTGCCCTCCTTTAACCAATTAATAAGAACGTAAATGAAACATCTTTCGAATGAACAGGAAACCTGATTCCTGTTTTCTTCATATAGCAATATGTTCCTTCCCTTGCAAAATTCTTTGTCCATGGTGCCAAAACAGTTGGTGATTCTCCACCCCCAAAGTAAAAAGCTTCATCTGTTGTAAACAACCATAGATGCCCCGCCTGTGGAGAATCTGTTTGCCACATAATCAATGTTTTTGGAGTAAATGATAAATTTAATGTTACCTCAACACCATATCCATTCATCAAACCCCCATCAGCGAACTGGAAAACCATTCCTTGTGGTTCCGGATATGTACCTACTGCAGTGAATTGATACCAGGGCTTACCTGTATAAGTCCCTATCAGATTTACACCAGCCGCACTGGCAAATGTTTTACCATTGACAACATCAGCTGGCGTTGCCGTTCCCGTAACCGCTGATACTTTACCGCTGCCACTGTGATATCCTGCTGGTATAGCCTGTTCAGCATTGCTTGGAGTAATAGTCACTGCACCTCTGTTAACCATCGTTCCTGATACTAAGCCGCTTTCAGTTCCAATTGTATATCCTGCTAAAACTTGCCCGGCACCTGCTGTTCCATACTCCCCCCCTTCACCCAGTAATTGAAAATTTGTACCATCATACTTTAAGGAATATATTCTGCCATATAGCAGCTTACCTGCTTTTATGGCGTTTCCCTTACTATCAATTATTGGTTTAGCACCTAATCCATTTACATTTAGTGTTGAGGCCCCAGTATTTGCTGCATGTATTTTTACAGCTATTCCTGTTCCATCAACTAATATCGGTGCAGGGTTTAAGGTTGCAGCATATGTATTTGCTGCTCCTGTTGTTATTGCATATCCCGGTTGCCTCACATAATCCGACAAATGCGTATTGAACACGGCCTGCGTAGCAGCATTGTCCGCTTTTGTACCCTGTGCTGCTGTTGCGTAAGCATTACTATTTGTATAGGCTGCACTGCCCAAGCCAAGAAGACTCTTTATTTCATCAATTGTTTTCACTGCCCACTGCCCTACCGCTGATGACAGTAATAATTGATTTGCGGTCGTTGCAAGTGATCTGCTAATTTTACTGTCAGCTTTATCGTTTACATTTTTCAGTTCAACATCGATTATTTCATTATCTGTATTAAGGTCTTCCCTTTTTAAATATTCATTTCCCTGCCACTGGTTTAGGCTATAATTATTTGTTTTATTTTCACTTGGCATTATTCTACCTCCTTATGTGTTTCAAACTCATCCCATGTCAGATTTAAAGTATCCCACTCATCCCATGAATGGTTGTATTTCTCAAAGTCGTTCCATGTTATATAGCTGTATTCAAATATAAAACTCAAATGCGCCGGTTTGATCTCTCCTATAGCTGCCTTTAAATCGCTTATGTTCGGGGGTATTCCCAATGTCCCCACAAACTTGACTACAAACCGGCCTCCACTGTTGTGCTCAATGATATCAACCTGGCCGTTTGAAAAACTTTCGGCAACATTTCTAATCATTTGTTTTGTAGTAGTCCCGGCACCTCTTAATTTACTTAATATCCTTGTACGTCTGAACTCATATGGTTTTGTAACATCTGTCTCCAGTCTGAGAGCCTTCTCCCAAATAGTTAACCCTGATGTTGCCGAATTCACATTAAACTGTAAAAACAAATCAGTTTTGGATGCTTTTAAAGCCTCGGTCCAATGTTCAAAGGCTGCCTGAAGTTCAATAACTTCACGACTATTTTTATAGTAATCAGGTAATAAGTCGATTAGCCCCATTATGTGTTCACCTCGACATTCCCTAAAACCGGCACTTGATTGTCCTCAATAGCTATATTTGTGGTACCGCCATTAATTGTTAATGAGGTATAGTCCGCTACTCCGGCAATATCCAGCAGCATATAAGCTATCCGGTTATACACAAGCGTATACTTTTCGAAAGCGATACTTCTTAAGTAAATATTTAGTTGCTCCAAAAATGCAGCTTTTACCTTATCAATTGTTGTAGTCCCATCTAAAATTACATGAGCTTCTACGTTTATATTCAATCCTTGAGCGCTTTCAACTGTTACTGTCGCTCCTATGGGCCTGTTAGCCTCAATGAAGTCTGCACAGTTTTGTACAATTGTCGAATCTACCGGCTTATTATCGTTATTGACTACTAAAATCTTCACTGTACCGGAGCCATTCCATAATGACCTGACCTTTGCAGCACCAACTCCATTAACTGAGAGTGCCCACTTCCTATAATGCGCCTCATTCCCTGATGTCGCAGGATTTTGTAAATAATCATAGTAGCGCTTAACAAGTGCAGTGTCGGTTTCCGAGTCAGTGCCTCCTGTTGCCTTATCATTTGTAACTGTACTTATACCACTCAGGCTTTCCAGCTGCTGTTTTATTGTTCCTGCATCTACATTATATAAATCCCCTGCTTCTGTCGCTGTTGCAGTCACTTCTGCAACTCCTGAGGCTATAGTTACAGCTGCATCAGTTTCGAATTGGAGTCCATCCGTAGTCAGAAATACTTTTCCGGCGGGTATCAAGGTCCCATCTGTCCCAGTTATTTTGATTCCCGCCTTTGCTTTTGTTCCTGCTTTTCGGGTAATACCATATTCAGCGCACCTTTTATCAATATATTCTCCCGAGGTTTCATTAATAAAGGCTATGGGTACGATAGCATCAAGTGATTGATACGCCTTCCATAATTCATAGGCAACTGTGCTAACCATGTCATTTGTATAACTACCTTCATTTATCTTTATATCTGATGAAAGTCTGTTTAGAATATCACCTTTAATACTTTCAACTGTTAAGTTTTCATACATTTAATTCACCCTCCCCATAAACAGTTTCCAGGGTGCAGTTTATTCTTATAGCACCATCATTGAAAAAAACAGTTACATTTGTTATGCCGGTGATGTATCGATTGACAAGCAAGCATTCTTTCACATAACGGGCAGCCTCTGACTGCTTTAATTCATCAGTAAAAGGCTGCCCTACTAGAGATTCTGCTTCACACCCATAATTCCACGTATATATCTCATATCTGAAGCGTGGAGTATTCAGAGCTTTCCATGCCCATACAAAAACGGCTTCCTTTCCCGTTACTATGACAGGTGAGCCGTTTTGATAAATAGGTATGTTGTTCTGGAAATCCCATTTTATTTCTTTGTATAAATCCAGTTCCGTGACCGTGTCCTCTACATGAGGTTGAATGCTTGGAAAAAGTGTTGTACTCATATGCTTACCACCTTGCAGATTATTATATAACGCTGTTCCTCTTCAATGGGAACCAGAAGTAATTTATCGCCAATTTCGAACCTATTTATTAGGCTGTTTTTAAGCAGACATATTTCATCCTGTATCGTTCCTGCAACATCAAGTGTTACAGGTCCTTCAGAAATAATTGTTCCTATCCGAAATGCAGCGGGCATCAGTGCCATATTATCCTGACGGATAGCTTTAACTATCTTTGAAAACGGGTTATCTTCCATACTTTATCCTCCTGACGTTCACATATTCTTTCATTTCTTTTCAGGTCATGTTTTACTTCCATACCTATTCGGAAGAGTCCCGACTTCCTGCTCGTCCATGATATTTTTAAAATTAACTACCAGCTTGTTATAATACTGTCCCCTCTTCCAGGTGTGGATATCGCTGTCTATGTAAAACTGCCCGTATACACCTGTGTATGGTTCCCTGACTACAACAGACCCTCCTGTAATGTTTGCTGTATTGCCTAAATTCTCAATTGTAATTTTTTGACTCACTCCGTTGTCAGCAATAATTGTCTTAGCCTTGTCAATTCCTTTTTCACCTTTCGACTGCTTAAGATAGCTCTGCAAAACTCCATATTTCTTTATTGCAGCAGCATCCTTTTGTGTTGATACCAGCTTGTCGTTTTCATTATATATGACCACCTGGTTTATCATGTTTGCTATACTTTCAGTGGTGGCTGCCGACATCAGATTGCTACCGCCCTCGATAACCATCGTTTCATTTGTAATGGTCTTTTCAATAACATTCAGCTTTGCACCGTCAAATCGCAACATATATTTCTTACCGGTTGCTTCTGAGGCTAAAGTATAAGCTGTCTGTATAATTTTATACAGGCTTACTCCGATAAAATTGCGATTGACACTTATATTCGGTGAAGCAATAGATCCTGTTTCAATACCAAAGTCGGAACATATTCTCTTCGTAATAGTTTCGGGTGTCATTCCAGGAAATCTATATGAAGCCTCATTACGTTTAAGATAAATACCCCGGTCATAACAGGTTATGTTTATGACACTGCTGCCGCTGCTTTTTTGCCGTTCAAAAATAAAACCATCAAACAATACCCTCTTGTCCTGCATCAAAACAACACTGTAGCCAAGTTCACATTTTACCTTAGGCACTTTTTTATCAGTATGTGATGACAACAGTTCAAATTCAAGCGTTCTGGAACACTGCTGATAATCGCCCGACCATGTAATTGTCTGTACCAGTTCTGTTACGTCTAAAGTCCCGGTGCTGCTTGAAACATAAAGCTTAATCATATCCCCACTCCTTTAAAGCAAATTCTTGTCGGGCAGCTTCAATGTCTTTCCGGCAATAATTAGATGTGGATTTTTTATTCCATTAGCCAAGGCCAGTTTGGGGTAAAGTGCGGCATTGCCATAATGCTTTCTGGAAATTGCGCTCAGAGTATCACCCTGCTTGATGATATAGCTCTTAGCTGTCGGAGCGGATTTCTCAGTACTTCGGCTGTTGTTTCCGGTATTATTTTTCTGAACAGTTGATAACTCTCTGTAGTTTCGCATTGTTATAGTGGCATATACATCACCTGTACCGTCTTTTTCTCTGTATGTTACGTCTGTGATCAGGACTGGAGCGTTAACAATTGTATCTGAGATTATGTATCTCAAAATAGTGTGTTTATCGCACCAATTCTCAAACATCTTGACATATACATATGGTTTAAATTCAGCAGTAGGCTGACAAAAAGAATACTCCTTCGCCGGAAACATACAATCTACCTTAAACGTGGATGCCAGATTATATCCTGCAATGGCAATGTCACCTTTTGTGTGTATATTTATTGTCTCAACGTTAATCCCATGAGATATTTCAAAACTTGCGGGCGTTACAGGTAATATGTGCTCTATATTCTTTTCAGTGTCTATGAAAATAAATCTCATTAAATTGTCACTTCCTTTTATTAAAAAAAGCACACTCAACGGATGCTTTTTTACAAAAATTATTTCGCTAATGGTTGGTATATACAATCAATACGCCAGTTCATACGCTTTGTTCATTTGCCGAACAAGTTCTGCTGCAATTTTCTGTACATCAGCCTCTTCCCGGATTGTAAACGTATTGCCGGTTATTATTGGGGCACTGTCCTGTCCATACGCCCGGTTTTCACTTGCTGTAAGTACTCTCTCACCTTCATGCAATATGGCAGGAAAATTGTCATAGGGTACATAGCTTAGGCCGTAAGCTTTAGCGCCACCCTGCAACAAAGGAATAAATGGAACACTTTTATTGTTATTGCCGTTAGAGGATGATGAAAATGGCCATAAGTTTGTATTACCACTGCCATAAGCTTTATACTTGCTATTTGGATTTTGTTCTTTTCCTATTGTTATAGAGTCCTTATTAAGATAGCTGTTGATATCATATGGTTTTAAAAATTTTGAGAAAGTTGTTTGTAAATTATCAGTGAAACTCCCAGGTACAGATTCCAATCCCAGCGAGAACTGTATACCCATTTGATATCCCGCATCCCAATATACATCATTTAATCCGGCATCATTTTTTATGTTTTGAGCCAGCGCTAAGTTTGTTTCAAGTGCCTTATGCCCTTCCTTGGCATTATACTCATTATCCGCAATAGCTTTTGCCTCAGTAAACAATGCCCCATTTGTCTCCCCAGCTCCTGGCTCTATTGGAAACTGCTTATATTCCTTGTGCATTTGGGCCAGCCGTTCCCTAACTTCCGGACTGAATTTAGAAATATAGTCGCCTCCGTACATTACAGCATTCATTGCATCTCTTTTGTACTCCTCGGCCTTATTTTCGAGAGAGGCCTTATATATTCCCATTTGCTTATAGGCTAGCTTCATGTCGTCGCCGCTATCTCCACTGAGAAATTCAAGTTGTTTGTTAAGGTCTTCTTTCCGCTTCTCGGTATACCCTTCACCCATTGCCTTGTTCAGTTCATTTTGAGCCTCTTCGACATTGCTTACAAGTTCAGAGTATGTATTGCCATATTCTCCAATGCCTCCGCTATAATCCTTACCCAAATTTTCTGCTATGGCTTGGGCAACTTTTTCGCCCGGTATTAATCCGTTGAAGACCATATCTTTAACTTGTTTTGCGGTTTTTTCAGAAGCCCATGAAGCCCTGGATAAATACTCCCAGACGTTAATTCCGTTCTTCGATAATGGGTCAAGATCCTCCTGTGTTACTTTGCCTTTGCTATTTATGCTGCCCAGCGTTGTGGCTAACAAAGTCATATCTTCATTAGACCTTCCCTGCGCAGAACCGAGATAACCTACGTTTTCAAGTATGGTCAGTATTCCATCCTTCTTATTTCCCTGCTTCATCAGAGTTTTACTTAGTGTTGACAAATCATCATATCTAAAGGGTGATTTTATTGCAAGCTCTGATAGTTGTTCCAAGTAATTGCTTGCACTTACATCCCCACCCAGTAAAGTGGAAAATTGAACTTTATCTGTCTCACTTGAAGCCGCTATAGCTACTCCACTCTTAAGGTCATTACTTTCTCTCTCTTGAATCCTGCTATACTGATCTTGATAATACTGTTTAAAATACTCATCTTCTTTTTCAAAATTCTTAATGGCACCGGATATGGCACCTGACAATCCTCCAATAATTGCTCCAACTGCTATACCAACTGGCCCGGCAATTGAACCCATAACTGCCCCTGCCAATGCAGATGACGCAACACTGGAGACCATGGTACCGGCATCAGAACCATATGCGCTGTTAACGGAAGTGCCAGCCATACCGATAAGTGCTTCACCTGCCTGCTGGGTTAGCCCGGCAGCCACTTTACCGATTGCCTCTCCTTTACTCTTCCCAGCCCCGTTGTCTGCCTTGCTAGTTGTCTTTTCCAGACTCTTTATATCTTTTTCAGCCTGCCGGGCACTCTTTGTTAGCAAGTCCAGGTTTCTCCTGGTATTATCAAATTTCGCGTTTGCCAGCTCCATTTTGAGTTTGTCTGCTGCCGCTCCCGTAGCTTGAAATTGCTTTTCAGCTTCCTTCAAGCTCTTTTTTGCCTTACTGACATCAAGGTTTAAAGTATATTTCTTTTTACTAAATGCATCAATTTTTGAGGTAAGCTCTGCTAAATCCTTAGTAAACGCCTGATTTGCATTACGCATTGTTGATATAACCTGCGAATAATTATCCTTCACTGTGATTGATATGCTTATATCCCTGCCCAATTACCTCACCTGCCTTTTTATATTATCTATTTTGTATTCAAAAAAGGCCCTTATTACAACCTTATCGCCTTCAGGCAGGTTGTAATAAGAACCCGGCATTATGTTATGCTTATCGAATAAATAGTACATCAACTGTGTTTCAGGATCATTCTCTATTTTTTTTTAATCTCTTCGATTGTGTCTGTACGGTAACCGGACAATCTTTCTATGGCTCTCGATATGTCGGTGATTTCTCCCGGTAACAGCATTTTCTTAATCATCTCGGCTGGTGTAGGAGCACTGTATCTCGCCATCAGTTCTGATGATTTTAAATTGGGCTCAACAATACCGGCAAGTAAGATATGTACCTCCATATCATCCTTCTGCGCTCTGGATATGTCTGCAGCAGTGTTGTATGGAAGCGCCTGCAATTTAAAAACTACCGGAGCACCGCATAAGCCGCTCAACCTTTTTACCTTGTATTCCTTATGAGGAAGGTTGGGAATGTCCATCTTTAGTAAAAGATCAAGTGTATTATTCATTTTCAGCCTCCACTGATTGCATTAATTGATATTCGGTAAAGGTAAAGGGGGCCTCTACTGTTCCGTTCTTAGCAACTTCCCAGTCTGCAAGTGTTAAATCATCAAAAGAAACATTTCGGAGTACAATACGCTCAGCACCAAACGCATCAGGATCATCTAATTTGGATATGACTGTAAACCTTATATCTTTCCCATTCCTTATACTTTCACCGATTTCTATGGCCATTCTGCTGTTAACTTTATATAGTTTCAATGAGCCGGTGCAGGATATTGAAGTAATTTTTTTATCTTTGGCCATCTGCCTGCAGATACTTACCTCCTCTTTATCGAATGAGACTTTTGCCTGTAAACCAAAACATTCAGATACATAGGTACCATCCAACCAAACTTCACCCCAGGTGCCGGACATTATTCTATTAGCTTGCATTTTACATACCTCCTTATATGGTTATATTGAGGTCTATATCCTCAATAGCGTCAAGAATTGTTATTTTTGCTTTCAAGAATACCTGATCTGCAGTAGCAGACATTCTTATTTCCTGTTCCGACATTTTTGAAGTATCTGTTCCTATACTTTGCAGATATTGTTCCTGGGCATCTACATCAATATCAACGATACTTGTGCCTTTTTCCAGTATTCCGTTATTTTCAAGACCTGTGAAATAGCCTTTAATAGCTGTTATCAGCAGGCACTTGTTATCAAAGCTGTTCGAGTACTTACCGATATAGCTATCCTCGGCAGTCTTTTTGATATCATTCCTTATCATATCCACCGCTTCGACAATTTTTATTTTCTTGAAAGCTACTCCCTTACTTTCAGTAGTTGTTTGCAGCGAATTAACACCACGTCCGACCTTAATTTTTTCACCATCATAGAAAACTACAAATTTACCCGCATCTATGGTAGTGTCAATTTCCTCTTTTGACAGTCTATCTACCGTACTTACTTCACTCAATGGTGCATATGTGCAAGAAATTGTCATAGGCGTTCCTGCAATTAATCCGGCAATACGCGAACAATACTGAGCTGTTGTATAAGTAGTACCGTCTACGACAATACCGCTGGTGGTAAAGTTAATTACGCCCTCGGTGTCAGCAGCTACATTTGGCAATACTGCTTTAGAAATAAATCCTTCAGCTCTCTGAGATTTTATCCAGGAAGATATTTCGGCAGCCTCTGTAGAATCACAGTCAGTCGGACCTACGAGATAATCAAACTGAGCATTTTCAAAATATTGAAGTGCCTTTGATAAATCCGTTTCAGTGTCAGCCAGAACATATACTATTACTTTTTTAGGAGGATTTACATACCCCCAAAAAGCTCTTTCCACATATTTCTGGTTGTTAGTTCCAAGTGTCCCCAGCAGTGTTTTTATTTGTGTTGCTTTTGTCAGAGTGTACGCCCCATTGGCATTGGCATCCTTCAGAATTATTGCTACAATCCCCTTCTGTGAACGTTCAATCGCGGTTGCAGCAGCAGTACTAAAACTAATATTAATATTTGGTAATCCCATATTAACCTCCATGAGCCGCATTGCGGCCTCAAAATAATAATTATGTTTTCTCCTATATCCGCTAAGGCGAATAAAGGAGGTTAATTGGCCATGCGCGTTTTCAAAGTATTTGCTTAAATTTATTGATTCAATCAAATCCATTAATACTTTGAATATGTCGCGCGGCCATAAATTCATAGGTTAGTTTGGAAGACGAGCGTCAGTGAAGTCTTTCAAACTAACCTCCATATAAATTCGTTTTTACTGACGCCATTAGTGGATTTGTCTCCACTGCATCAGTTCGATCATCAAAAAATTCAAATTGCAAATCCACATATGCCCTATCAGCATCAAAGCCGCCCGTGCTGCTCTGAACCTTTATAGCCCTGTCACCTACGTTTACATATCCACCGGAAAATAGCTGCACTACACTTTCTTGTATATTTGAAAGTGAATCTTCGCCAGAGGTAAAGTTCTCCTCTGTATTTACGAAACAGCTTATTTTGAAATATACAGTTTTTTCAACTGTCCACCGGCTTGTATCCCTTCGGCTTGTTTTTACATATTCCAATAAAAATGAAGGCCTTTGAAAATCAATCGGGCATTTTTGAAGATATACTGTATATACTGGATTTTCAGCTACTAAAATAATATTAATGGCTGACATAATATCACTTGGTATTATCATCAGTTATCCCTCCAGTTTTTTTCTTATATCTTCGGCAAACTGTTCTACCTCTGCTATTACTGCGGCTTCCAGAGCAGTACTTGCTTCCTGATATAAATTACTTCCGTCTGCATACAGCATTTCTTTTTGTAGGCTATATGCTTTTGAATCCCCGGTCGGCTCCCGTATCCTATGACCATTTTCAACATAATTTGAAATTACTCCAGTGCTATCAATAGAACCTGAAACACTAATTTGTGCATCAGCCGCGTTCTGAGCTATTTTTGAAATTCTTTCGTCCAGCCTCCTTCGCGCTTGTGGTAGTTCATTAAGTAGTTTATCTAGGTCAGAGTCAAACTTATTAAATTTATCTATCTTTACACTTGACATCAAGCTTTCCTCCTTGTGACTATTTCATTTTTCCTTTTTGCATTTTAAGTGACATCGTTATTCTTATTCAGAAAATGAGCAGCAAAAAGGAGAGTATGTTTCAACTCTCCTGAATACGCTATTTATACGCTGCTTTCGTGTTTGTTAATGTAGTTTCTCGAATATATAATTTTCGATAATACAATTATATATTGTTTCATGTGCTAATGGGTGCTAATCATTTATATTTTTCATAAATTTGTCGTGCAACTACCATACTTATACAATCACAACTAATTCGGTATTTATACTATTTCATTTTCTTCATTTCATGAGCAGCAAAAAGGAGAGTATATTTCAACCCTCCTCAACACGCTATTTACACGCTGCTTTCGTGTGTTTGTTAATACAGTTCCTTGAATATATATTTTTCGATAATATAATTATATAGCCTTTGATGTGCTAATGGGTGCTAATCCTTTATACTTTTCATAAATTTATCATGCTTAAATCTGATTGAGGATGTCCCATAGTTCATGCATTGCCCTATCTGCTCCCATGTAAGGCCATCAATATATTTATATGTAAGTATTTGCCTTATTTCACTGTCATCAATACTTTGAATAAAATCTATGGCCTTGTCAATCTTACAATATAGCTCATGGTATTTATCACTGATCTTCTTTCCGATTGCATCTCTCTTCCTAATGCATTCTTCCGACATATGTTCTGTACCAATCAAGGTAAATGATCGGGACAAGTATGGAAACTGTGACATACTTCCCCGGACTTTATCGGTAACAATTGTTTCATTATCTCCGTAGTTTAATTCCTTGAGCTTTACTCTAAGCTGTTCTACTTCCTTTTTTAGCTTTATAATTTCATTCAGTTGCGCTTTGGTCATATGTACCTCCAAAATCGTTTATTAATTATCATCCTTTTATATGTGCCGTTGTAGCATATTTATCATCTAAAAATATTGACAATCATTAGACTATAGTCTATGATTAAAACATACTCTATCTATGCATAACAAATAAACTCGTTTGAGAACGTCATTTTAATTTGTTAATTTAGGTATATATTTTTAGGTGATTTATTTAGCTATAGTAATATTATATAGACTGTAGTCTAATAAGTCAATATTATTTTTGTGTTTTTAGATCGGAGTCTATATATGAACTTGTTTAATAGGATTAAAATGCTATGTGAAGAAAAAGATGTTTCAATAGCCAGACTTGAGCAGGAAACAGGTCTAGCCAATGGAAGTATTAGAAAGTGGTCTAATACTATTCCTTCCGGTGATAGGTTAGCAAAGGTGGCTGATTATTTTAATGTCACTACAGATTATCTATTAGGACGGGATATACCGGCCACAGTTGCCGCTCACCGAACAGACGGATATGGTGATGATCTCCCGCCGGAGGCCCAGGAAGAATTGAAGAATTACATTGACTATCTTAAGGTTAAATATAAGAAGAAGGACAATAAATGATTAAAACCCTTGATAAGAAAGAAACCCTACTTAATGAATGTAAAGAGCTTGGAATAAATGTAGTTTCCAATCCCCTTCCTCAAAATGTAAAGGGTCTTTACTACTCTGACAGCGAAACTGAACCGGTTATTACACTGAATCCAAGTATTGATACTGAATCCGAACTCTACTGCGTGATTGCTGAAGAGCTAGGGCATTATCATACCTCATGCGGAGATTTGCTGTCTCAAGATACTAATAAAACTGTAATAGATCAGCAGGAATGCAGAGCTAGGCGGTGGGCTTTTGAAAAACTCGTTCCGTTGGACAAGTTTATTGAAGCTTTTACTGCAGGTATAAGAAACAGATATGAACTCTCACACTTCCTTGACGTTACAGAGGAATTTCTGGAGGAGTGCATCAGTTACTATATAGGAAAATACGGTACATTCAAGGAAATGGGTAAATTCATAATCTATTTTGAACCACTTGGAGTATTCAGAGCATTTGAATAGTAGGAACTTAAATGGCCGGAGATATTGAGTATCTTGGAAATGGAAGGTATAGATTAAGGCCGTTACCCGATCCGGAAGGTTGGGGTATGCAAATACTGAAAAAGGCACAGCATGGTTTCATCATGCTATCATTTACAGCCCCTTTTGTGGTACAAAAATTCAGGATAAAGCGTTAATTTCTAAAAGGGTAAATAAATAGTTTAATAACTACTTCAAAATAATGGATGAGACTGATGAAATTACTTTTACAGGAGAATGGGGTTGACTCACTCCATTTGGCAGGTAAGTACTTTAACAGTTTCCTAATTTAGATTATGACTATAAGACCCCAAAAAAGCACTACCTATTTAAAACCAGGAATAATTTTATTAAATATGTTTTTACTGAATCTCAATGCTTTAAAGGTATTGGGATTTCTGCATATATTGAGTATTTCTATGCTTGTTGACCATAGTGGGTAATACTAAAATCTTATCACTCGAATAACATGATTGTGAAAATCAACAAAGTATAAATTGTTATTTGAATCTATTCTTAAGCCATGAACATTTAAACTTGCATCAAGAGCTTTGCCATTGTCACCAAAACAACCTTTTACACCATTTCCTGCTACTGTATATAATAAATCCTGCTCCAAATTAACCATCCTTATACGATAAGAACCTGTATCAGCAATGAATATGTTTCCATCTGAATTAACTTCCACTGCATGAGGTACTTCCATTCCAATTGTTCCCTTTTCATGAACCGGTCCCCCTATAAAACTGCTGCAGACACTTTCAAACTCTACAATAGACCCAGGACTTCCTTTCCCAACGACAGTAGATATTATTCTGGTCTTAGCATCAACTTTTCTGACTGCATAATTTAGACTATCCATAATATATATATTATCGTTTCTGTCTATTCCCAATCCATACACATCATTAATTTGTCCATTGTATGCTAGCCCTCCATCACCACTATATCCGTGAATTCCTGTTCCCGCATAAGTTGAAATCATGCCATACTGATCAATTTTTCTGACTCTATCATTTTTATAATCATTAAAATACACATTTCCCTTTGAATCTACGACAATACCTGACGGGTAATTAAGTTTAGCTTTACGTGCCCTCATGTTATCTCCATTATATCCAGCTTCTCCTGTTCCTGCGATTGTGCTGATTATACCTGTCTGGGCCTCTACCATTCTTATCCTTTGATTATGTGTATCTGCTATATAAATATTCCCATACATATCTACAAATACACCTTCAGGTCCATTGAGCTTTGCGTAGATAGCAAGTCCCCCATCGCCATCAAATCCATTCAAAGCACATCCCACTACAGTTGTAATGATTCGGGTTTTTGCATCTATTTTCCTAATTAGATTGTTATGTATTTCAGCAACAAAAACATTGTCTTCATTGTCAATTGCTAGACCAGCGGGCCCGTTAAGCAGGGCTACATCAGATTTCCCTCCATCTCCACTATAACCAGCAATACCTGTTCCTGCATATTTATAAATTGTACCCTTAATCCATTTTGAATCTTTTAAATTCATGTTTCAACCTCCAAGGTTCGAATAAAATTATTATACATACAGAAACTTGACAGCAGTATGTCATATTTTATTTTCTATACAGCAGATCGCACGTTCGAATCGTGTCCGGCGTATCACATTTAGTAATCAATGGCTTACCCGGTGTTTCCTATCTACCTTTGATCAAATATGTTTTGTTATTTAAAAAAACAAGCTGGCTCTTACTCACCGGATTATTAATATGTATTTATCTAATTAAAGGCTTAGCGGGCGTATACGCTTGGAATATCACTTTATTTATTGTTGCTCCCATTGCTGCCATTGCAGGTATTATCTGTTTGATCACCCTTTTGGTCAGATGCATTAGAAAAACTGCATCAATGTTGTTACTATTTTATCAGCTTACATTTTTATTATTGGCTTTCCCCTTATTAATGCTCTTAGGAGTTGTTACAGTACCCTTTCCGGATACTGCCAATGTCGATACGGTGTTGGTTATTGATGATCCTATAGGAAAAGATACTGTTCAACTGGGCGGTGACAGTTATAAAACTCACGTCATGTGGCCGTCTGAGCGTTATGCCTTTGACATTCTGATAGAGCCTTATGATATTAATAGTGCAGAGTTATCTGACTATGGTGTATTTGGGAGAAACATCTATTCACCTGTTGATGCTACAGTTATTGACGTACACGATGGTGAAGAGGACATTATGCCTAATACGGATGAGTTTACCTCTTCCGAAGGTAATTATGTTTACTTGAAAATCGATAAACTGGATACTTACTTAGTACTTGCACATCTGAAAAAAAATAGCGTCAGTGTGAAAATTGGTGATAAGGTTAAGATCGGGAGCCTTTTAGGACAAGTTGGGAACTCAGGAACTACATCTGAACCTCATCTGCACTTACAACATAAGAAACAGAACCCTATATCGGTAGTATATCCTATATGTGCCGAAGGGCTCCCAATTAAATTCAAAGAGTAACCGTAAAAATAAAATGGAATAGTAATTCCTAATCACCCATTTTCTTAATATATGAATAATTTTCTTGCGTTTGTTTATTGTATAATTATAAATGCAGGTATTAGTAATGCTTAGCAACTTGATAGATCAAATATTGGTAACAAAGGAGCTTACGATGCCATTTTGTCACGAGTGTAACGCAAAGGCAGGAAAACATCATATTATTTTTAAAGGAAATAAATCAATTATCGTCTATTTGCCGGTAAATGAGATTAATTTGTGCAAGAAATGCCATAAGGAAATTCACTTAAACAAGGCTATGGATGACAGATATAAGTGTCTTCTGCAAACAAGACTGAAGAGTCTTTTCCCTGAACAGCATTACAGCTTGGAGGAAATAAAAAGACTCCTTAAGTTGAAACATATTCAAGCCAAGCTGCTTGCCAGGCATGTACAGTCAGAGGATAGTGGCTATAGCTCTGACGATGTTATTAAATATTTGCTTGGCGGTAAACTATACTGTTAATATTGACTGTTAATCTTGACTGTGACTCATACTCCTGATATACATGGAATCTCACTTCGGAAAATCATGTCCTGGAAATAGTTTCACATTCGGGGTACCCTTTAAGAAACTATTAATTTTATCAAAAGTCTGCTGTGCCATCTTTATGTCACTTGCTGATGTACCGGGTCCAGCTCCTGTTTCAATGCTTTCGTTAAGAATACATGCGTCTCCTGCAATTAATATCGGTCCTTCTTTAGTGCTTACAAGATATGAAACATGTCCTTTCGTATGCCCAGGAGTAGAAATTGCCAATAAGGAATTATCACCGAAAATATCTATAGCCTTTCCGATAGAATGGTTTTGTGCTTCTGTAGAATTAAAATCAAGCATATAAACAATATCATCTTTAGAAAAATGGTTTATTTCAAGTAAGAATTTTATTGAAAGAGACTCCTCTCCCTTCCCTGCAACGTATATCCGATTCTTTGGTAATGTTGAAATTCCAGACGTATGATCAGGATGCAGATGAGTAAAGAACACCCCCTGAATATCTCCTCTAACTTCAGATAATTCTTTTTCAATTGTATCTTCCGGTTTTAAGGCTGTCTTTGGTATAAAAGCTGGCACCAGCAGACCACGCATAGTTCCATAGGAATTATTAACAAAAGATGAATCGCAACCCGAATCTATTAAGAAGTAACCATATTTCTCGTGATGAATTAAATAAGCAAAAACAGGTACTTCAATTTCTATATCCTCTAACTCAGTACAAGATGGATGCTCCAGATTTAGAGCGTTTGATAGTGGAACTTTAAAATCTCCTGAATGTATCTGTCTTACTGTAATTTGCGAGGGGCTATCTGCTGTTTCTCTTGAATCTAAATGGACTCTAGTTTTATTCACAAGCGAGTTTAAAAAAGTGTCTTTTTGAAAAGTACCAGTTTTGTACGGTACTCGGTTAATGTAGACAATTGTAATTAATAAAAATAAAACAATTATAGTAATAACCAGTATCTGCATTTTTTTCATATAAGGCTCCTTCAATTACAGCTCTGTAGTTTTTAACTCCTGCACAATTTGGGACAATAACGTTTCTAGAAACTCGTAATGCTCTTCATCTTTGATGTGCTTTTTAATAAGTAAAGATATCCTTTGATATGAGTCCTCGTCTCCCTGAACTATTCTTTTTCCCTTCTCAGTAACACTTAAGTAAAAAACTCTCTTGTCTTTATCGGACTGCACTTTCTCAATTAAACCAATTTTACTCAATTTTCTAATTATTACCGATATGGCGGGTTTAGTAAGCCCCAATTCTCTTGCCAACTGCGAAAAGTTAGGGCTCCCCATATTATAAATGGTAACAAGGTAATAGTAGTCATTATAGCTAAAACTTTTTTGGTCGGAATCTGACAGATTCTCACTTACATTTTTCATCGATTCCCGGCAAATGTAATTTGAAATATAGGCAAATTTATCTTGAATCATTTAATCCCCCAGAAGTTAGTTGGATATAGTTAATAAAATTTAATTAAAATTCTTTAACTATATTATTCCAAAAAGTAAATTTTGTCAATATACCCCATTCTGGTTGTTGTACAATAAAGACCCGAACCTTACCGGTTTGGGTCTTCTATAGATTGTACTTTTAATTGTACTTTTACTTTTTCTCTACCACTGGGAGCCATACTTCAAATTTATAGTCAGCTGCACCTTTATCTTCCCCATATTGAAAGCACTCAATATCAATAGTCTCTGCATATTTATAGATTGATGTGGGCAGCCACTCGGTAAAAATGCGTTTCCAGGCAGTCCCCATAGCAGTATTCACAGGTCCGGTTATTTCAAAAACCGCCCATATGGATTTTGGTATTGTATAGCTGCTCATACCTTTCGGAGGTTCTTTGTCAGATACACAGGCAATAGTATAATCAACTTTCTCCTCTCCCAGTACCTGAATGAAGCCGTGAACCCCTTTCGGTGAACCGTTTGACAGCATACTGAGCTGCTCAATTATCCCATTTGCATATAGTTCATTCCAGAATACTGGCACTGCACTTTCATTGTCAGCAGGCCCCTGATAGTGCCTTTTGATTCCCACAATAGTGAATTCCTCTTTTTCTTCAATCCTGTAATTCATTTCAACATCTCCTTTAATTGAAATTAGAAAAGATATACGAGGATAGGCTTTTAAGGTGATACTCGGATTCCGCGCCATGGATGGCATCACTCCGTGAACACTCTGAAAAGCTCGAGAAAAGGAATCTGGTGATTCATAGCCATACTTAATGGCAAGATCGATTATTTTTTCATCTGAATTCCTAAGATTAAATGCGGCTAAAGTCATTCGTCTGCGCCTGATATATTCCGATAATGGTA
The DNA here is from genome assembly GCA_023393115.1 of Bacillota bacterium. Classification (GTDB taxonomy): domain Bacteria; phylum Bacillota; class Clostridia; order Acetivibrionales; family DSM-1351; genus Ruminiclostridium. Next base: position 17,264 of record JAEWMS010000015.1, on the reverse strand, counting down.
CCTCTGCTATAAATGAAAATACCCTCTGAAAATATGATACAGAGCAGCAGGCATGATTGGCAGCCATAGTATAATCAATATCTCCATCCAGATTGTTTTCAATATAATCTATTGCCTTATTCATCCTGTTCAAATATTCCATCCTGTACTCCTCCTTTCCAATTAGAAGTATAATCGAAATAAATGCTTTGCCCCCGATGATTCATGTTTTTTATAGTAGGATAATTTGTTTGATTAATCTATCCCTTAACGGCTTTAACTGCAGCTTCTAGAGATTCAACCTTACTCACAGTGAAGTATTTTCGAAATTCCCTTGTCCACATGTCCATCTCTTCTTCAATCTCATTAACCTCATTCATGATGAAAACAACCTTTTTACAGGAAGTTCGTGACATAGCCGGAAGCAAAAATGTGAGGCCCCATTCTACATCCTCCGCTTCATCCTCAAACCCGTTTCTTGCATCAACAACTAAATTGCTGCCCTGAAATTCTTTGAGCAGCTCCAAAGCGAAGGTTGTAGGCTTTCTATAGTCCTCAAAACAGCAAAACTTTTTCCATGTAATAAGTACAATATTATCCTCAACCAGATATTTAACATTTCCAAACTCTGAGTCAAACTGATTTTTCTTGAAATCCATAATAATCTCCTTTTTTATTCTCAGTTATATTGATTTTATTGATAATATTACTGTAATTAATCCTGTTATCATGTTGCCATAAATAATTAGATTTGAAACAATTAAATTGAAATGCTCTCTTTTTTTAAATAGGAGTTTATGTACTAAAAAAGGTATAAAGCCTCCTACGCCCGAAATTATGCCTAATATCAGCCCTACCATTGACTGTTTTTCTATTTCCAGAACTCCATAAAAAAAGATGAATAGAATTGGAATGTGCAGCGCTAAGAATCCTGTTAATTTAAAAGGGAGCCTAAGTATCTCCCATTCCTTCTCATATCCTGATTCTATTTCATGCAATGTCAGCAGTGTTGCATTTAGGATAAAAAATAAAGTAATCAGCTTCATAATCCCTCCACTTACCTGTACAAAACAATTATTAACTATATCAATCCTTTAAGACTTTATCGAGATAATTATAGAAATTATACATAAATTTGCTAAATCATTCAATCCATTACTTTACTTTACATCCCATCTACATAGCTTATCTTTACATCCCATCTACATAGCTTATCTTTTCATTTTATCTAATTAACACCTATTAAAAATAATAATGTCAAACGGTACATACCAATTAAAGTAACCTACACACCTTTCAATACATATAATTATGTATACCACTTTACTCTCAAATTGAGGATTGTAGCTATTTATCTAAGTAAGGAGTGTTTTTATGGAAACAGATACAGATCAAATTATGGAACTGGCTGGCAAACTTAAAGAAATATCAGTACGTAACACTGCGGAGGCCATATACGATAAAATAAAGCTTGTGAAGCAAAAAAATAATGATAAAGAGACTGTAAATGTTCTGGAAGACCTTATCAACGATTTGATAACTGATAAAAATGAACTTATCCAAATAACAAAATGTTATGAACAGGAATTCATAACCCAGGACATTTCCAATGAAGACATAGATTATATCACAAGAGAATTGCTCCCCATTGTAACAACTTTTCTTCCGTTCAGCGGTGGAGATAATGAGTTTGTTTCCACAATCAAGAAGGTACTGTCTGCCGAAACCCTGAAAATATTAAAGCTCCTTGGCTTTAATTATAAAGAAGCTATCGGTCAGCCCTTGACGAGCCTGGTTGCCAAGGCCATTGATAATCAAACTAGTAAACTTGTTGTTAGTAAGAGTTCTTCCAAGAGGTAATGTAATTTAAGACACACGCCTTTCCCCGGCGTTGTGTCTTAAATTATTAAGTATAGCTGTATAAAGTTAAGTAATCAATTTACACACATTATTGTAAAACCCCATGGCTCGAGTTTTGTGCTGCTGTCAAAGCCTTCAGCTAATAATATCTTAGCTCCATTTATATAAGGGATATCGGTCAGCCCGGCAGCTTTATCTGATGAATTCAAAGCGATTATGATCTGGTCCGAGTTCAGCTGACGTTTAAACACATACAATCCCGAGCCGGTTTCAGCCTTTAGGGTCTCATATTCACCCTCCTGTAATATCGGGGAACTTCTGCGGAGCCTAATAAGCTCTTGGTAGAACTGCATTATTTCATTTTCCTGCCTCTCCTCCCAATCCATTGGGTTACGATACTCGTGCTCCAGTACGCCCTGTATGCATTTTTCATCTCCATAAAACACCGAGGGTATTCCAATAAACGTCATCTGAAAAATAATTGATAGTTTGAATCTGTTTATGTCTCCGTTACATACTGATAAAAACCTCGATACGTCATGGCTGTCCAGCAGGTTCAGCTGCCCGAAAGTCATGTTCTTGTTGTAACGGAGCCTCATATCACTGACACGCCCGTCAAAACCAGCTGAATCCAACTTACCAAGGGCAAAAAAATCCCTGCAATTCTTACGGAAATCATAATTCATTGCGGAGTCAAACATATCTCCCCGGAGCCATGTTTGTGCGTTTTCCCAGACCTCGCCAATTATCAGGCAATCAGGCTTAACTGCCTTAGCAGTTTTTCTGAACTCACGCCAGAATTCATTATCAACTTCATTGGCAACGTCAAGCCTCCATCCGTCAATATCATATTCCTCAAGCCAGTATCTGCACACCTTCAGGAAATAATCTCTAACTTCGTGATTACTTGTGTTCATCTTTGGCATCTTTCTCTCATAGGCAAAGCAATAGTAATTCGGTATGTCATCGGGATTGTCAGGACGAATCACTGGAAATTCAAGATGGTAAAACCAATCCTTATACCTGGAGGCTTCACCTTTTTTAACAACGTCTTCGAAGGCAAAGAAGTTCCAGCCACAGTGATTGAATACTCCATCGATAATAACTTTCATTCCTTTACAGTGGCACTCCTCTACAAGAGTCTTAAAGTCCTCATTAGTCCCAAAGCAGGGATCTATATGGAAATAATCCAGAGGGTCATACTTATGACACTCCCCCGCAACGAAAATTGGATTAATATAGATACAATTAATCCCCAGCCCTTCAATATAATCAAGATTTTCAGTAATACCTCTTATAGTTCCTCCATTTTTACTTTTCGTGGTTATATCTCCAATCCTTGCAGTTCCGCTTTCCCCTGATATGAATCTCCTGCTTGTAGCAAAGCTGTCAGGAAAAATATTGTAGATCACCGAACTCTTGGCCCACTGTGGAATATTGGCAATATCTGCTCTGTGATTAAAGGGTAGCTGAAAAAACTCAAACCTTTCCAAAGGTAACTCTTTCGAAAATATATTTGAATAGTACAGTATGGTCTCTTTTCCGTCATTGAGCTTAAAATAGTAACATATTCTCTGAAAATGTGAGAATAACTCGATTTCGTAATAGTCGAAAAGGTCATCTCTTGCCACTATTTTCATAGGTATCTGCATAAAAGACACCTGGTTCGTTTTACAGGCTCTGTCTCCATAAAAAAGAGTACATTCCTTAATGTCTCCCCGTGCAGTTCGCAGCCTGAAAACAGCATGTTCCTCATCTATTCCATGCGCATAGTTGGATAATGGTATATGTAGAATTGCTTCCTTTATCATATTTATTTTTAATGATGTATATTAATAAAATACACCAAATAAACTCCTTTCTTTATTTAATATTATTGTTTAACTCCACCGGCAGTTAATCCAGATACCATGTTCCTTTGCAAAGCAAAGAAAATTATCAGTATTGGTATGGAAACAAGAACTGATGCTGCCGAAAATACAGGCCAGTTTCTCGTGTATTCAGTTGCCTGAAGGGCATATAGACCCGATGCAAGAGTGTATTTCTCAGAGCCGGTCATAAAGGTGACGGCAAAAATGTACTCGTTCCAGACAAATATTAGTATCATTATTGCAGTAACAAGGATGGAAGGTCTGGCCAGCGGAAGCATTATTTTTGTGACAATTTGTAAATCACTTGCCCCATCAATTTTCCCCGCTTCTTCAATCTCTATAGGAATAGTGTCAAAATACCCTTTTAGATTCCAGACTCCAAAAATAGCCATAGTACCAGTATAGATCAGTATCAAACCTAGATAGGAATTAACTAAACCAACGGGATTTAATATGCGGTACATGGCGAACATTGACAATATGGATGGGAAAGCATTCAAAATCAATAAAATATAAAGAATAGATTTCCTTCCGGCAAAGCGCTTCCGCGAAAATGCGTAAGCCCCGATTACCGATACACCAAGCGCAGTAAAAACCGTTGCAACCGATAGTATCATACTGTTTTTCAGCCAAATAAGGAATGGGTTATCAAACAACACCGTCTTATAGTTATCAAAGGTAAATTCTTTTGGTATAAATGAAAAATTTGAGGTAAGCAAATTATTCATCGCATTAAAAGAAATAGATATTGCGTAAAGGATAGGAACTAATGCAGCAAAGCAAATACCTATGAAAAATATATTCAATAGTACAAGTTTTATTGTTTTTTTAGTTTCGCTTTTCATGTTCCATCCTCCCTTAGATCTTTACGGGTAATTAAAGAAAGAACAATCAGGATTGCAAAAATAATAATTGAGATTGCCGAACTGTAACCGTAGTTATTAGTGATAAATGCCTTTTCGTAGGCATAGCTGATAATTGTGTGAATATCCGCCCCAGTTTTTGCACCCTGCTGTTGGGTAAGCAAATAAACAATATCAAACTGTTTAAAGGTAGTAAAAGTAGTTAGTATTACAGCCGGTGCAATAACAGGCCTTATCAGTGGGATTGTCAGTTTATTAACCTGTGTAAATAATCCTGCACCTTCAATTTTAGCGCTTTCATAAAAGGATTTATCTATACTCTGTAAGGCCCCGTCGATAATCATAATCATAAAGGGAAGCGCCAGCCAAAGATTCACAACTATACAGGATATAAACGCAATTGTATTTCCGCTTAACCAGTTTACTTCAGAAAAACCCATACCATTGATCCATTGATTCAATAGTCCAAATTCGGTGTTAAACATTCCCATTCGCCATAGTAAAATTGATACATAACCGGGCATTGCCCAGGGGAACATTAACAAGGTCTTGTACAGCGTTCTATATCTTAACCCTTCAGCATTAAGCCCCAGCGAAATAAAGAAGGCTATAAGCAACTGTACAACTACATTAATAAAAGTCCATAAAAGGGTTCTTACAAGAGAGGGTAAAAATCCAGAATCAAATACCAGTAATGCCTTCTTATAGTTTTCAGCACCAATAAAAGTGAAGTCAAACCAGTGATACACATTCATATTAGTGAACGAAATATACCCGGTATAGAGTATGGGGAATAATACAATCACTCCTATGGTAATAAGCGACGGAAAAGAGTATATATATGGGGTTAGCTTCTTTTTCAAATATACCACCTCTCTTTATATGTAAAGATTAATTTTAGTAAAGGGTGATGCCAAATGTATGCATCACCCTTTACGGTTTACACAAATAACCCTGAATATTACTTCATTGCTTCAATTTGCGATAGTGCATCCTTTTGTGCCTTTTCACCGGTTTTCTGTACTTCAGCATTGTTTTTATTTACCGCCGCAAGCATTGTTTCAGTAACTGTCCACATAACATCCATTTCAGGAACATTAGGCATTGGAACAACGTTATCAGCAGTGTTCTTCATAGCGACGATCATTTCATTAGCCTTTACATCTGCGTCCTCATAACACTTTTGGTTAGCAGGAGCACAGTTAGCCGATTTTGCAAGAGAAATACCTATATCTGCTTTTGCCAGTTGCTTTAATACTGCTGTAATAGCATCTTTTTTACCCTCAGCCGTCTTTAGTACGCACACACCCTGAACTCCTGAATATGGAGTAAGAGGTTTTCCTGTGGAGCTAACTGTTGGCATCGGCGCTATCCCCAAATCTATATTTGCTGCCTTAATATCAGGTACCAGCCATGGCCCGCCGATTATTGCATGAGCCTTACCCTCTTTGAACAGAGTTGTAACAGTATTGTACTCTCCGTCTTTTGGCAGATACTTAACAAACTGCTTGTGGTATTCCATCGCTGCAATCGTTTCCTTAGTGTTTAGTCCTGGTTCTGCTTTTTCATTAATTATGTATCCGCCAAATGCATGCAGCCAGCTTGCTGCATAATAGGCTGTACTGTGCTGTTCAACAAATCCGTACTGTCCGTCCTTGGTGTTAGCTTCCATATACTTCAGCAGCTCGTCTGTAGTAGTCGGTGGCTGCTTCATTAGCCCCTTGTTGTACATAAACAACTGAGTTTCAAAGTAAACCGGAAGTTGGTATATCTGATCTTTGTAAGTAGCAGCATTGATAGTCATAGGTATCAGGTCTGCCATATCTTCTTTAGTAATAAAATCTGTTACAGGGGCTAATATACCCATCTGAGCAAAAACTCCTGTTTTGTCATGTGCGAAGAAGTACATGTCCGGTGCGCTATTTGGGTCATTTCCGACCAGCTTTAAAGCGTCTGTCATCTTTTCCTTACGTTCAACTTTGACTTCGATTGCAGGAGCAAGCTTATCCAGCTCGGCCTGCAGTCCGTTGGCAATACCCTTATCAGTTTCATGCCATATGGTAATTTTTACTGGTTCGCCAACATCTTGACTGTTCTGTGTCTGGGCTCCTGCACTTTCTGCAGCAGTTGACGGGTCTACAGAACTTTTTGAAGTGTTTGAGTTCCCACACCCTGTAATAGCTGTAGAAAGTATAAATGCCGACAAAATAATAGCAATTAATCTTTTCAAAGTAAGTCCCTCCTTATTTCTAGGAAAACGTTTTACTAACTTATTTGTTATATTTGCACATATTTTATTACGTGTTTCCTTCTATTTACCATCATTATAGCTATAAACAAGCAATAAATCAATAGGTTTTTCAGTGTAGGCTTGATTTATTTAGGAAAACGTTGTACTATGTAAGTATATTTTAATGGCTTGTAAATATGACAATTAACTAATGTAGATAAAATAAGTTGATTTTAAGGAGTGGTTTGCATGTCAACAACTATAAAAGATGTAGCAAGAGAGGCAGGAGTATCCATATCGACTGTATCAAAAGTAATAAACAAGTCCTCTACTATTTCACAGGCTACTATTGATCGGGTAAATGAGGTAATGAGAAAGTTAAACTACTATCCCAATCAGAACGCAAGCAATTTTGCAAGGCAATCAACCCGTAACATAGTATTCTTAACGAGACTTGAACGTAATGTTGCTTTTTCAAATCCACATATGTTTGAAATTATGTGTGGCGTGCAGAAAGTTCTATCTGATAAAAACTATAATCTAAGTCTCATGAGTATAAACACTGACCATGAAGAAAAAGAACTAATAAAAAGAATAATTGCTCAAAAGAGTGCAGACGGTATTATACTGCATGGTTCTGTTATCAACAGAGAGCTTCCTTCCCTTCTGGTAAGCCCAAACTTTCCTCATATAATTATTGGAAGGCCAGAATTTGAGAGTCAACTTTGCTGGATTGACACAAACAATTATCTTTCAGGAGAAATTGCAGCTAATCACTTGCTTGATTACGGGTATAGAAGTATTGCGTTTATTGGAGGACATGAGAGTGACATGATCTCTATGCACAGGCTTCAAGGCTTTCAATGTATCATGGAGCAAAAGAATATCTCTGTCAATAGGGACTTAATCCGGTTCGGCGATTCAACTATAGAGTCAGGATACCGACAGATGAATGAAATACTCGACAAAGAGCTGTACCCGGATGCCGTTATATGCGAGAGTAACAGTATAACCTTGGGTGTAGTTAAGTCAATAAAAAAACACGGACTCTCTATTCCAGATGATATTGCCATAATCACTTTTGACGAGTATCCTTTTTCACACATTATAGAGCCGGCGCCAACCGTTGTTAATATAAATGTATTTGATATGGGAATACAGGCGGGCTCCACACTTATTCGGAAAATAAAAAATCCGTCTCTGCAGGTTCAAAGTTATACTACCCTGCCTGAACTTATTATAGGGAAGTCAACAAATAGAAGAGTTTAGTGCCTTTCTGTCCACAGTAACATTTTCCTATCATAAGCTACAGCCTTTTCTTGTGGATAATATTTATGGTGGTTTCAACAAGTAATCCCCATATATATAGGTATATCCACAGCTTTATTCACAAAATATAGATGTTCTGTGGATACAGCTTACTTTTTCGCTTTATTAATCCACAGAAATTACACATAATCTACACCTTTTTGTTTGTAACTTTACTGTGGACAACCTGAATATTTCCTGAATATTTTATCTACAAGAAAACCCCATATATATGGGGTTTTCAACAGTATTATTTACAAAATATAGTGTTTCTGTGGATAACTCAAATTATTTCTAACAAGTAATCCACAAAATCACCCTGTTATACACAATAGAGTGTGGGTAATTAGTCCTACTTGTCCACCTAACCTTAATCCTGTGGTTGCTCCTTAACCGTTACATAACTTTTATATAAAACTTACGACTTCTGGGACCGTCAAACTCACAGAAATATATGCCCTGCCAGGTACCCAGTACAAGTCTTCCACCTTCAACAATAATGTACTGGCTGCTGCCAACGGCACTTGCTTTCAGATGCGCCGCGCTGTTGCCCTCCATGTGCCGGAATTCCGCCCTGTCCGGATAAGCCTTGTCCAAGCCCAGTAGCATGTCCCTGACTACATCTGGATCTGCATTTTCATTGATGGTTATTCCTGCTGTAGTATGGGGGCAAAAGACCAAAACAGCGCCGTCTCTGATTCCGCTTTTCGCAAGTGCCTCCCGGACTCTACCTGTTATGTTATAGAAGTTCTGTCGTTCAGTTTTCAAATTGAATTCAAAAATCATATAGCTTCACCTCAACCTTTTCATTTATTTCAATAAAATCTTGTCCCACCTTACAGTCAAAAGCCAGTACGTTGACATTATTCCGGGCTGCCAGCCTTAATGTTTCTGCAAACTCCCTGTGAGTCACTGCGTTGGGCGTAAAGCTGCTCACACCCTTCATCTGAATAACGAATACAATGTATGCCTTATAGCCCTTTCCGGTACATTCAATCAGCTCTTTAATGTGCTTTACTCCCCTTTCTGTGGGAGCATCGGGAAATAACGCTACATTGTTTTCCTCGAGGGTTACGCCTTTAACCTCTATAAATATCTTGTCCTCTTCTGTCTCAACATAAAAGTCAAACCTGGAATTCCCGTATTTAGCTTCAGGCTTAATTAGAACAGGATTATTGAAAAGCTTAGCCTTAACAAGCCATTCGTGAAAAACCTTATTTGGAACCTGACTGTCCATATTTACAGGCCTATGGCCTTTCATTACTCCAATAAGGTCATATTTCGTTTTTCTGGTAGGTTTGTCAGATTCCTGTACAAAAACCGTCACACCAGGGCTCAGAAGTTCCTTGCACCTACCTGTATTCTTTACATGACAAACCTCTTCTTTGCCATCCACCTCAATATATGCAATAAATCTGTTGGGTCGACTGATAAATCGTGCGCTTTTTATGTTCCGGTAAATCAATAAGTCCTCCGTATAGTGCTGTAATCAATAATATACTCAGCTAATATTATAACAATAAAACTTAAATTCAACGACTTAAAAAGTTAATTTACTTAAGTAATGTTTTATCTTCAAAATTTAGGGTATAAAAATTAACAGGTCTGGATAAAAGTATATATGTAACTCTATATTGGCTCTGAAAAATTAGCGAGGGAGATTTGATTATGAAAAATGAGGTTTCTTTTTTCCGTTGTAAACATTGTGGAAATATGGTCGCTCTATTAAAGAATGGCGGCGGTACTCTTGTCTGTTGCGGCGAACCGATGGATAAGCTTGTTCCCAATACAACTGAAGCTGCTGTTGAGAAACACATACCTGTTTCCTTGAGAAGTAATGGAAGTATTAACGTAGAGGTTGGTTCAGTCCCGCATCCAATGATAGATGTTCACTATATTGAATGGATTGCAGTGGTGGGTGATGAAGGTCTTGAAATAATCTATCTGCATCCGGGTGATGACCCGAAAGCCATTCTGAGTGATAAGAAAAACGCTGAAGTTTATGAATACTGCAATATTCATGGCCTTTGGAAAGGTGAAGTAAAATAGTAGAATAAAAGAATAGTAGAATTAAAAGTGAAAAGAGGGCTTAACCGGCCCTCTTTTCTTTCTGGGAAAGTATAAACTCTCCTAATTTATTAACATCTGAAATTTAAGTATTAATATCCGCTTCCGCCGCTCTTCTCCTTATTTGCTATTGCTACAGACGCACTGGCTCCAATCCTGCTGGCACCTGCATCTATCATAGCTTTGGCTGTTTCATAATTCCTTATGCCACCGGAAGCCTTAACTCCCATCCCGGGCTTCACAATATCTCTCATAAGCTTTATATCTTCTACTGTGGCTCCCCCGGTACTGAAGCCTGTGGAAGTCTTTACAAAATCTGCTCCGGCTTCCTTGCAAATCTGGCAACATTTCCTCTTCTCTTCATCGGTTAATAAACAGGTTTCAAGAATAACCTTTACAAGTGCTTTACCTTTTGCAGCCTGAACAACAGCTTCCACGTCCTTCCTGACATAATCAAAATCACCTGATTTCACTGCGCCTACGTTTATTACCATGTCAACTTCCCTTGCACCATTTTCAATAGCCTCGGATGCTTCGGCTGCTTTAACCGCAGATGTCGTGGCACCAAGAGGGAAACCTATAACTGTACACACCTTAACCTTGCTATCCTTTAAAAGCTGACTGCATATGCTGACATAGCAAGGGTTTACGCACACTGATGCAAAGCCATACTCAACTGCCTCGCCGCAAAGTTTTTCTATTTGCTCTTTTGAAGTTTCGGGTTTCAGAGCAGTGTGATCTATCAAACTTGCAATATTCATAATAACCTCCTAAACCATTTACGGCTTTGAGCCGACGTAGCGGCACAAATTGTAATGAAATATTGATCACTCCTCTATTGCTGTAAGACAAATAAATGAGGATTGTATAAAACTTTAACCATATTTATTATCACTAATTATTCAATAAAATACAAGGTGCAAAAAAATATTTGTAACCAATAAAAAAAATAGGTTAGTCGCCATCGACTAACCATGTAAAGGGGGTCAAAATGTATTTTGTGAGGTCAATATTATATTTGCCAACAAATGAATTAATTATACAAATATTCTGGAATTTTTATATATCAAATAATTTTACCGCCTTGTGTAAATAATATTTTTAGTCAGTGAAATCATTAAAACGGAAAAACAATGAGGTGCAATGATATGGAACTACAAAATAACATCATAAATTTTGAAAGTCTGAATGACAAAAATACTCTTGAAGTTGTACAAAACAGACTTAAACCCGGTGAAACTCTTATCCTAGACATTGGGAATAACTACTTTCATCAGGCAGATCAAATCTATGACATTCTATCAAAGAACGGATACTATGTTAGAAAAACAATAGTGAACGGACGGAATCAATTGCTTGTTTCCTATGAAGACAACAAGCATCAGATGTACTAATACAGTCTATAGTTAGTATATCTGTTTAAACGAAATGCCGGTACCACGCAGTTGTTTTGCATAATACCGGCATTTACCTAATACACCTTGAGGATTTACAATTAACGATGTTTTAGCAGGTAGTGCTACTACTTATTAATGCTTTATCAGTTAGTGCCACTACTTATTAAGTTCATATATACTTTGGGGCACAAAAACCTCCAGAAGTTTGTTTTTAAATTCTATTTCAGCAGGGAAGAGTTCTGATTTTTCGCCATCCACAGTAAGGGCTATCGGTGACTTGCTTGTCAGCTCACACCTTTTTGCCTTTAAAATAATCACATTTTTATCATTTACTGATTCTTTACTCAAAACCTTAAAGAAAATACTTGCAAGATTTATATTAGAACATTTTTTTACCAGAATAATGTCCATGTATCCATCTGTAAAATCGGCGTCATTCAGCAGATTTGGGAAACCCGCTGCCTGCTTTCCGTTAACAATCAGGAATAATATAAATTTACCTTCAATAATCTGCTCATCCGCAGTAACTTTTAAATCAAAGCTTTTTATGTTGGTAACCTCAGAAAGACCTTTAAGGTAATAGGCAAAAGGCCCGAAATTCTTCTTAAGTTCACTGTTTGTGCTGAAAGAGACATCAACAAAGTTACCGCCGGCAAAAGTACTTAAAAAGTAATGTGACTTGTTTATATGCCCCACATCACATAGAAGAGTTTTCCCATCAAGGATTATATTCAAGCTTTCGTTTAAGGAATTGATGCCAAGACATTTTGCAAAATCATTACATGTTCCCGACGGTATAACCCCAATAGGCATATTTATATCATTATCCAACAGAATATTTGCTACAAAATTTATAGTGCCGTCTCCACCCGAAGCAATTACAAAATCATATATTCCTGATTTCAAGGCACTGATAAGATAATCATTATTAGCATCAATAAGCCGATAAGGCTGAACAAGAATACCCTTTTTTTGAAATGTTCCAAGTATGTAATCCAATTCGTTTGGAACCTTGTGACCACCGGAAATAGGATTATATACAAATAATGCGTTTTTCAAAGCTCTACCTCCTGCCTTTTTATCTAATGATATATATTCCATATTAAATGAATTTTGTTATAAAATCAACTATAGGTGCAGGAGACGGCTATGTAATGGGGAGGCAGACAAACCAGGTCTGCTGCCAGCCCCTAAATGACGCTAAACTACTCCAGTTAACGGTTGACACTTCTCTCAGCCATTTCAATTGCCTTTCTTACCATACTTCCGCAATCTCTTGAAGAAACTGATCCCCAGCCCTCAGCTGAAACTTTATTGTAGACTCCAAGTTCTTTGGCGATTTCCTCTTTAAGGGCTTCTGACATTGCACTCTTATGTCTACTCATAGTTAGTGCCTCCTTTTTTGGCATTTTTCCTGTGTAACAATTATCATCGGAGGAAACCCCAACCGCTTTTTCTCCTCAAATTAATACACTTTTTATGCCTAGATATATTTTAGCGTGCATAAATATTTTGTCACAAGGTACAAGAAAATATAAAGGTAATTGTTTTCACACTATCCACAATATACACATACTTTTTTTGATATTATTTCTATAACCCACAATATATGCTAATAATATATGATCGGAATAACAATATTTTGTAGACAGGATTTAATTAACAAAAACTCTAAAAGCCTCATCAAATTATTCACAAATTGCGCCCCTTTTGTGGATAAAATCAAAAGAGCTTTATTAGCTATAACCCTTGATATATCAGAGTTTCAACGTATGCATTTTCTACCAGTGTGAATAACATAAAAAAACTGTGGATAATATATTGATTTTCCACAGTTTTTTACACAGTAATCTTAAGACAGTTTAATCTGCATTTATCTAATTATTCTATGTTCATACTAATGTCTACCGAGTTTGCAGAGTGAGTTAATTTTCCAATCGAAATTATATCCACGCCTGTTTTAGCAACTTCATAAATGGTTTCCTCTGAAATATTTCCAGATGCCTCAACCAATGCCCTTTTATTAATCAATCCGACTGCTTCTGTCATTTTCTCATTCGACATATTGTCTAGCATAATAATATCAGCCCGGCAGTCTAGTGCCTCCTGTACCTCCTCCAGGGATTCCACTTCAACCTCAATCTTTACGGTATGTGGAATACTTGCTCTTACACGGTTTACAGCGTTAGTAATACCTCCGGCTGCAGCAATATGATTATCCTTAATAAGAACTCCATCAGATAATGAGTATCTGTGGTTGGAGCCTCCACCGGCACTTACCGCGTACTTCTCGAGAAGTCTTAACCCAGGAGTTGTTTTTCTCGTATCAGTGATCTTAACAGGTAAATCCTTTACCTTCGTTACATATCTATTTGTTATTGTAGCTATTGCTGAAAGACGCTGCAAGAAGTTTAATGCCGTCCTTTCACCTTTCAAGAGTGCTCTTGTAGGTCCGCTGACTCTTGCAATAATTTCTCCTGATTTAACACTGTCACCATCCTTAACCAGTGCTGTGAAATCTACTCTGCTATCGAGTATTTCAAAAACATGCTGAGCTACGTCAAGACCTGCTATAACTGAATCTTGCTTTGCCAGAAATTCGGCGTTTGAAATATGTCCATCGCTGATTATATTATCGGTAGTAATATCGCCTAGAGGCATATCTTCCTGCAAGGCACTCATAACTAAATCGTGTAGATAAAATTTATCAAGCTTCATATTGACCTCCACAAATGTTCAATGTTTATTATTAATTGAATTTTATATGTTTACTGTCTTTATTTAAAACCTTTATTATGTTCCTATTCCAATTCACATCATCGGTTTTATTAAAATCTGATCTGAAATGTGCGCCTCTACTCTCTTTTCTTTCTAAAGCAGCTTCTATTACCAGAGTTGCCACCGTTAGCATATTAGCTACCTCAAGCTTGATGAGACTGAAGCCTTTAATATCGTCAAATCTACTATGTATACTGTTAATTGTATTCTTAGCAGTTTCAAGTCCCTGTTTATTACGAAGGATTCCAACGTACTTGGTCATTGTATTTTGAATTTCTTCTTTTATCCCTCTTAATGTTTCATCATCGCACTTATTTAGTAACAAATTCGTTTGGACACCCACCTCTCCTTGGAGAGCGGCAGTTTCATCTTCTGAGATCTTTCTGGCAATCTTTCTACCGAAAACCAGACCCTCCAGTAAGGAGTTGCTTGCCAATCTGTTTGCCCCATGAATACCGGTACAGGCCACTTCACCACAGGCATAAAGCCTCGGTATATTGGTTTGGCCATTAACATCTGTTTTAACCCCGCCCATACAGTAATGTTCCGCAGGGGCTATCGGTATATAGTCCTTTGAAATATCTATTCCGTACTCAAGACAGGTCTTAAATATATTTGGGAACCTGTTTTCAAGGTATTCCCGGCTCTTAAAGGTAATATCAAGATAAACATTTTTTGAACCTGTCAGGGACATTTCCTGGAATATTGCTCTGGAAACAACATCTCTCGGAGCAAGTTCCAGCAGTTCATGGTATTTTTGCATAAATCGTTCGCCGTTAGCATTCCTAAGTAATGCACCTTCACCACGCACCGCTTCAGAAATCAAAAAGCTTTTATCCTTCGGATGATATAGAACAGTTGGATGAAATTGTACAAACTCCATGTCCATGGCTTCGGTGCCGGCTCTCAGACACATACCTATACCGTCACCGGTTGCCACTTCAGGATTTGTTGTATGTGAATAAATCTGACCAAATCCACCTGTTGCAATAACAGTATTTCTGGCACTAAAAAATACCATTTTTTCAGCCACTTCATTAAAAACTAATACACCTTTACATTCACCGTCTCTGACAATTAAATCAACAGCAAAATGTCTCTCATATAATGAGATATTTTTTCTTTTCTGGGCTTCCTCAATAAGTTTGTCGCAGACTTCCTTACCTGTTGTATCACCTGAATGAATTATTCTGTTAACGCTGTGAGCGCCCTCACGAGTGAGAGATAAGTGCTTTCCACTTTTATCAAAGTTAACCCCGAGACTACAAAGATTTCTGATGTTATCTGCGGCTTCCTCAACCAGAACCCATACACTTTCATCGTTACAAAGTCCAGCTCCTGCAAATAGTGTATCCTTGAAGTGAAGCTGAGGTGAATCGTTCTGTTCATCAAGTGAAACAGCTATTCCTCCCTGGGCAAGAACAGAATTGCTAATATCCAGCGTTTCCTTTGTTATAATACCTATTTGATAGCTTTCGGGTATCTCAAGCGAGGTATATACACCTGCTATTCCACTACCGATTATAACCACATCTACATTAATTACTTCAATATTTATCCTTTTGTCTTCTTCATTCATATACTCTACCTATGATCTTCCTGTGCTACTCCAAAAACCTTAAACCCTTCGTGCAGCTTATTTTGCTACCATTAACATTCTATTAAGAGAATGAGAAGCACGCTCAATTATTTCTTTCTCCAGATTTATTTCGTATCTCTTTAATGCCAGCGCATCATGAACACTCTGAAGAGAAGTCTTCTTCATATTAGGGCATATGAGACCGGTTGACATCATATAGAAGGTCTTATTGGGATTGTCATTTTTCAGTTGATATAAAACACCCATCTCGGTACCTATTATAAATTTATCATGATCAGAGTTTTTTGCATAATCTATTATTTGTTTGGTGCTTCCAACAAAATCAGCCAGTTCCTGAATTTCTGGCTGACATTCAGGGTGAACTAGCAGTAGCGCATCTGGATGCAGTTCTTTTGACGCTAATACCTCGTTTGTCCTGATTTTATGGTGTGTAATACAATATCCTTCCCATAAAATAATATTCTTTTCTGGGCACATTTTGGCTACATAACTGCCAAGATTTTTATCTGGAACAAATAGTATATCCTTCTTGTCTATCGACCTTATTACAGCCAGGGCATTTGAGGAAGTACAACAAATATCGCATTCCGCTTTGACTTCGGCACTTGAGTTTATATAACAGACTACAGCAGCCTCGGGATATTTTTTCTTAGCTTCTCTTAATGCCTCAGCAGTAACCATATCGGCCATAGGACAACCTGCATTTATTTCAGGAAGAAGCACTGTTTTCTCCGGTGATAGAATTTTGGCACTTTCCGCCATAAAATGTACTCCGCAAAAAACTATGGTATCGGCACTATTTGATGCACAATATTGGCTTAGAGCAAAGGAATCTCCTACAATATCAGCAATTTCCTGAACATCATCCACCTGATAGCTGTGGGCAACAATTACGGCATTTTGCTCCTTTTTCATTCTGTTTATATTGCTAATCATAGTTTGTTTGTCCATTAACACTACCTCGTATCTTGTTAATTTTTCGACAATGTATTATCTAGTTAACTTCTCAAAGTGTAAAATACTGCATTTATTTTAATACTTATGAATTGCTTTGTAAATGTTTTTATTGGAAAAGAGTCTTTTATTTCGAAAGTTAAATAAAACAAAGAAAGCCTTGAGCTATTAACTCTAAGCTTAAAGTCTTTGTGCAAAAAACTTAAATAAAATAAAACAAGCCTTTATGCGATTAACACAAAGACTTGATATAAATCTGGCAGAGACTTACTTTCCCGGGCCGTTTCCAGCCAAGTATTATCAGCACTGAGATGCTTAACTGCCGTGTTCGGTATGGGAACGGGTGTATCCATCTCG
>JAEWMS010000071.1 GCA_023393115.1 Bacillota bacterium | reverse complement strand
GTTTAATATCTTTATTGGAACAGTACATGAAAGTAAGTTAATTCTATTGAACCGCCGTATACCGAACGGTACGTACGGTGGTGTGAAAGGTCGGTAGCTGAAATAATCAGCTACCTCCTATTCGATACTGAGTTGACTTGGACTTGAACCCAGGAGGGCTCGGAGCGTAGCGTGCGTTAGCGCGCAAAAAGTGCTGAATGCACTTTTTTAGCTACGAGTAGGAGCCCGGTACCAAACCGCAGGTTGGGTGGGCGACGTCATTAGTATGCGAGGCGTGCCGAAGCAGACGGCAAGTCCTGTCTCCCCTGCCATAGGCGCTTGCATTTTTTGTGAAAATGTAGGTGCCTATTAGTTCGTCCAGATATCGCGTATTTGTTTGGTTCGTAATACAAGCAGAGAACTAAACCGCTACTACGGTGGCAATTAGGTTTTAAACTTTTGTGCCTAAAATAGCTGATGTGATTTTTTACATCAGTTTTTTGGTTTTCACTGTTTCTTTGAATTTTATCCTTTAAAATTGATTTACAAATCTTTTAAAGGAGCGTTTGCAAAATGAAAAATGAAATTGAAAAAATGCTTATCGATATGCAGTTGAGAGGTATGAGTCCTGGTGTTCAAAAGAGCTATACTAACCGAGTTGAATTGTTTCTCAAATTCTACAATAAGCCAATAACAAACTTAGGTGAAAATGAAGTAAGAGAATTTTTGATCTATTTAGTAAAAGTCAAGAAACTATCCCCGGGTACGGTTAATATCTACAATAGTGCTTTGAAATTCTTCTTTGAAAACACTCTTCAACTTGAATGGAATCAAAAAAATCTTCCTAGATTAAAAGAATATAAAAGGCTTCCGGCAATTCTTTCACAACAGGAAGTACAATCACTTTTTGAAGCTACTAAAAACTTAAAGCATAGGTGTATGTTAATGACTGTATATAGTTCAGGACTAAGAGTCAGTGAAGTTGCTAAACTCAAGATCACCGATATTGATAGCAAAAATATGCAGATTTTCATCCGTGAGGGTAAAGGCAAAAAGGATAGATACACTCTTTTATCTCAGACTAACCTTGAAGTTTTACGAGAATACTGGAAGCAATACAGGCCTTCTGATTGGCTTTTTGAGGGTCATAAAAAAGGTACACATATAACACCGAGGTCTATTCAAAGGATATTACAGAGTTCAAGGAACAAAGCTGGTATTAAAAAGCCAATATGTGTACATACATTAAGGCATTGTTTTGCAACACATCTTCTTGAGGCAGATACTAACCTGTATCATATAAAGCAACTTTTGGGACACACTAGTCTTCAAACTACCAGTATGTATCTTCACCTTATGCGTATGGATGTACTTAAAGTAAAGAGTCCTCTTGATTTTATCGGAGGACATGACAATGGCTGAACTCCAAGATATATTTACTCAATATAGCGAAGAATATAAATCAAAACACAAATTACCACCAAATCTTCACAAGGCCATTTATGCAATTGAATCATGCCGAACTTCAGATATGGGTGGACATATTGACGAATGTGATGAATGTGGGTATACAAAAATTTCATATAATTCATGTCGTAACAGGCATTGTCCTAAATGTCAGACATTATCGAAGGAACGATGGATTGAAGACAGAAAGCAAGATTTACTTCCGGTACAATATTTCCATGTTGTATTTACCATCCCTGATATTCTTAATCCAATTGCCTGGCAAAACCAGAAGATTGTATATACAATACTTTTCAAGTCGGTATCTGAGACCTTACTTGAATTAGCAAGTGATAAGAAATACCTCGGGGCACAAATCGGATTTACTTCAATTCTGCATACATGGGGTCAAAACCTGATGCATCATCCGCATATTCATTGCATCGTTCCAGGTGGAGGCATATCGCAATGTAATAAATGGATGAATTCAAAGAAAAAGGTTTTTATCCCGGTAAAGGTACTTTCACGAAAATTTAAAGGAAAATTTCTATACTACCTAAAGAAAGCATTTTATGATAAAACGCTGAAGTTTAATGGCTCAATTGAAAATTTAACCTTGGAACAGGATTTTCAATCATTAGTTAATACATTGTATAAACCTGAATGGATAGTATATTGTAAAGCACCTTTTAAGGGACCGCAACAAGTGGTTGAATATCTTGGGAGATATACACACAGGGTTGCAATATCTAATAACAGAATAATCAGTGCAGATAATGGCTGCGTCACATTCAAATGGCGTGATTACAAGGATAGTAATAAAGAAAAAATAATAACCTTGAATGCAATAGAATTTATACGTCGGTTTCTATTGCATGTCTTGCCCGATAGATTTGTAAAAATCCGGCACTATGGAATACTCGGGAATAGGAACCGTAAAACAAAATTAAGGCTCAGCAAAAGACTTACAGGTATTAAACTTATCGTACAAATGCCTAAAAAGTCAGTTGAGGAAATGATGTTAAAATTAACAGGCAGAGATATAACTAAATGTCCATGCTGCGGTTGTGGAAGACTGCAACGGACAAAAAATTTTACTAAACAAGGTATATCTCCACCCACTAACACCATGGTAACTACATAAAATCCAAGAAGCCTGCTGCGGGGAGGGGGAAACTATGCTCATTATACCAAAAAATAATAAAAATTCCCATAAGAAGGTATACCACGGTCCCTGGGTATTTAGAACATCCAAATAAAACCGAAAAAGAAAAAGATTGAAACCCCATAGCATCTACTGCTACATCCGCGGCTTCGTTCTCTGCAGGGTATCTGAAATTTGGCGGACTTATAGAAAAATTAACACAAGTGCCTCAAGTGTACTTGTGTTAATTTTTACGCCAAACATCAGATACTCTGCTATTCCTACTTCGACGTAATAGTAGTCTCTAAGATGAGATATTCTGTTAGAGAATTAACTTGATTTGACAGTAATTGAATAATTATGGGTAATATGTCCTCTTGACAATAAGTAAATTGTAAGGAGAAGATTTATATTATGACAGTACAAGATCACTTAGTTAAGTAAAAGATGGGTCTGATTGAATTGGCCGGGTACCTACAGAATATGAGTGAAGATGGAATGTCAACTCTAGTATCGTTCAGGACTATTAAATAACTCAATGTTTCTGTCAATAAGCTTTCTATGAAATTCAACATGTTCCGAATATTGTGATATGGCCTCTTCCAAACAAATCCTGCCTTTCTTGTCATGTATATAGGCATATATGGTCCAATCACAATCAACAATTGTTTTTAAATGACTAGCCATATAAATACGTACCATTTTTAGTAGGTCTAAAGTTAATTTAATATCTGAGGATTGATAATCTAAATTCCTTGTCCAAGCTTGGTCAAATGAAAGAATAGGAGTATCCGGCTCCGCAATGGCTCTCCTATAACGATGAAAATTTGCAATGTCAACATCCAAGCAATGAACTATTTGCTCCTTTATAGACCACGCATCTTCAAATGGTCTATATAGAATTAATTCATTGGATGATTCAAGAACATCATCAAATTCATATGTTAATTTCTCAAAACGTTCTATTAGACTAATCTTTTCAACTCTTGTCATTATTATCATCCCTCTTTCATTTTCATAATTCCAAACCTATATGCACGTTAAAAATACGCAAAATATAGAAGTCAATCTTTCACATTAACCCCCCAATATTTATTCCACTGAACAAAATATACTAACATATTTCCATAGTTTATGTAAGTATTTTACATTTTGCATTAATATACTACAAGTTGGAATACAGAATGCTAAAATAATCAATAGTAAACATCGTAAGCAGATTGTAATCCTTACTATATAACTTTTTGCATATGTATTAAATTATATATTTTACCGTCATTCTCTCTTGTGGAGACCTTTTCCTTTATAAACCCCATGCGCTTCCAAAAAGTATATCCAATATCATTGGCTTCGTAACAACAAAGTTTAATAACTTTGAATCCATTACTTTTAATGCAATCTTCTAATTTGGTAATGATATTGCTGCCAACCCCTGCTCTTTGGAGCTTGGGATTTAGCATGAAAAGGCCCAGATATACCACCTCTGAAGCAGGGTAACCCTCAACATAATCAAGTAAAGCAATACATTCATTTTCTTTATAGAATGCTAAATAGAATTTCTGTGATATATCTGTATTAGGCGGTAATGCAAAAATATCTTCTCGGCACTCTTCTCTAGTTATGTCATGTAACTGTGTCCTTGAATAATAATATTTATTTTGTTTCATTATTTCAAAAACATCTTCTAGAATACTTTCTGAAATTTTTATGATTGAATATTGACCACTAAACTTTTTTTCTAAATCATCTATAATCATTTATATCCTCACTTGTTATTTGTATATGGTTCAAAATCGGTTCCATAATGAACTCCTCATAATAAAACGATTTTTAACTTATTTTAACTTATTTGTAATTATCTTAATTATTCACGTATCTCTCCGCATTAAACTAAAGCTCTGAGCTGTTGGCCCAACATCGGGTTGCGCTGCCAGAAACAAAGCCAGCGGCACCACATCCTCCGGTTGCTTGTGCCACTCGCTGTCCATGGCCTTGATTATTTTTTTACCCTCTTCAGCGCCATCATCGATAGAACTCTCCACTGGCCCCGGTATCAGCTCGTTAACGCTTATGTTATATTCCATGAGTTCCTGGGCCAAAATACGTGTCAGCATCCATAGTCCCGCTTTTGAGCAGGAGTATGCTGAACCGCCGGGGAAGCCCTTATGTCCAAGACCCGAGCCAATTGTAATGATCTTCCCGGCACCCCTCTGTTTCATATAGGGAATAACAGAATGGGCACTGTAATAGGCGCCAAAAAGGTTCAATTCCATTGTTTTTATCCAGTTCTCCATATTGCTGTTTTCCACTGTTTCACGGTCATAGTTGGCGCCGGCATTTATAACCAGAATATCTATGCCACCAAAATGATCTGCTGCGGCTTTAAGCATATTGATTACTTCCACATTGCTGGTCACATCGGTTTTAACAGCAATAGCGCTGCCGCCCGACTCCCTGATTTCCTTTTCGGTCTGCCTTATTTCGGCTTCACTCCTGGCAGCGCATACAACCGCGGCACCTGCTCCGGCATAAGCCCTGGCTATTGCTTTACCTATGCCGCGTCCGGCGCCGGTGATAACGGCAACCTTCCCCTGTAATACATTCTTATTAGTATTAAACACCGTTCCCTCACTAATCATAATTCCCCCTTAACTACCTAAGAATGGTAAAGAATAAAGAATTTCTTCCATGTAGAATATCAAAGCCATTGACAATCATTAACAGTGATAATCTACAATGTCAGGATTGTTTATTTAAACCTTACACCTATAAACTTCGTATCAATTATGTAAACTAGAAACCCACCAGTGGTATAAGCCAAAAGGTCTAGCGGATCGAAGACAGCTCCCAGGACTAGCTGTGCTATGGCATTATGTTCAAGCCCCAAATATTCTGTAACATTAAGATACTGCATAAACTCGGTAGCATATGCCAGTAGTATTGTAAACACTGTCAATTTTATCGGCTTAAATGCATAAAATCCCTTGATAAAAAAATAGATAAGGAATATAACTACTATATCTCCCAAAAAGCCTCTGATTATCGGACTATCACTAAAGCCTATTACAATAATATAACAAATGACAAAACATAGCACAGCTATACTGAAGCAAATAATTCGCCTTTTCATAACAGACCTTTCTATACTCAATTCTATTCTCCATTCTATACTCAATAATGCAAGTTTTCGTAAAGCCTTGATCTCTTAATTTTGAAATTAGTCCCCTTAAGTTTGTTTATCAGATCAAGTATCTTTTGAATTTCGGCTACTTCGTACTTCTTCATTTCAGGAGAGGCTATTATTTCGTCTATTAATTCTGAGGTATTCAGACCTATCCTTATTCCCTCCTCAGGAAGATAATTAAGTGCAGAAATGAATTCCCTCGGTTCACTCTCTTTTGGATTGACAAAGGTTGGATTGTTAACTGTTACGATATCAGCTCCAGTTTTGTTTTTATATTCAGCTTCTGATTCAGATTCGCTTACCTCCCTGGTATGCTCCCTATTTTTCTGATACAGCATAATTCTGAATTCATGCTCATACTCAAATTCTTTTCTTTTATTTTTAAATGGTAAAAGCTCATAGTCTGTAAATCCGGCGTCATAGGTTTTGTCAAAGTCAATATAATCAACTTTAAACATTTCCATTTCATAACCATGGGGTTTTTTAATCTTATGCAATTTCTGAAGCGTGGTACATATTGCAATCCCCTGTCCGGCTCTGGAATATACCTCCCACATAGCTGCAGATTCACTTTCGTTCAGATGCCAGCAGCTTATTGCAACCTTTTTCTTTCTCTCGTTGAATTTTCTAAAGAACTCTTTTCTAATATCTTTTTCAATTCCCCTGGGTAAGCCTTTTCTGGTATAATTCATCTCAATATTAATATCAGCTTCGATGGTATTGTCCCTATGATTTAGTTTTGCTCTGCGGTACATATCGGCAAAATGAAGAAAATTTTGCTTTGGAATTGCTCCCTCATATTTATCTTTAAACTTATCTGCTCTGGCAAAATAGAGTTCCCCGTTGACAAGTGTAAGGAATTTAATTACGTCTAAATATTTCCATAGTTTGCTTTCAGGCATAAAAATCCCTCCTCTTATTTTGCTGAAGCTCATAGATTACAGATGTTTTGTTGGAATAAAGCTGTTGTTTGTAAAATTTAAGATATTCTGTTACAAAAAATACTCGTCCCTGGTCAGCCATATCTGCTCTATTCTATACATATGCCAGTATTCGTGGAAAATCATATGGTTAATAATTATCGGAATATTATACTGAATATACTCACCATGAACTGCGTCTTTATTCAAAGCAGCTTTAGTAATCTGGTCAATTAGAGATAATTGATTCTTTCGAATATCTTTATATTTTGCTAAAGCCTCATCAAGAGAAGAATATATAGCAGTTCTCTCGGTTTCATTTTCGGGGAAATAAGGAACCATTACAGGATGTTCTTCATTTTGAATTGTCAGTATTCTAGATAAAAGCATATCCTGCACCTGGGCAATGTGGTAAATATGTTCCCTTATGGTCCAGGTCTCATCGTTTCTCTTTAAATCCAGTACAATAGCCGGGATATTTCTTATATAAGCTTCAATAACGTCCGGCAGCTCCTTCAAGGTTTTAGCAAGTACTTCCCTATTAAAAATCATTAACTCGCCTCCTCCCACTGAGTCTCTATTCAGTATCAACACTATGTATTGACATCATGTGTTAACTTCTAAGTATCTAAAATGTATGCATTACCTATACATATATTACCATTGGATACCATAAAAAGCAAAAGACATGACAGCTTTATGGGCAAGTCATGTCTTTTGCTTAAAATCGTATGTCGGATATACACTTAAATTATTAACCAAAAACAGTATTTTTATTCTACTAAAAAAATAAATACATAAAGGGCAGTACAGTTGTAATCAGTGCAATAAGCATAACAACAAAAGCACCGAATCTGTTCTTCCTGTTCCAGGTCCATACACCGAAACTAAAAGTGTATATACTGATCCATATAACAATAAGCATTATTACTATATTAAATATCATTTTATCATCTCCGTGAAAAATTCTGCCTGATGTCACTAACTGCTATGAATACCTTAAACCCCAAACCCGTAGACTATCCTTGCCGGATTACCTCGGTATTCAGCCTCAGATTATACTTTGTCTCCGAAAAGGCATCGGTCCACTTTGCTTTTTCCCAGTCATCTATCGATAAAAAATTCCTTCTTGCAAGTATACCGTATCCAAAAATATCCGATTTATATTCATAGGTCGCTTTACTCAAAAGCTTTTTAATTTCCTTTTCAAGCATTTCCCTAAAAGCCTTATTAAGTATTTCTGTATTTTTAGGGTCATCATAATCGTAATCACTTTGAACCGATTGTACGCTTATATCCATATTCAAGTCTATGTCAATAATGGGCTTTCCGTTTTTAAATGTCACCTTAGTCCGGGAGGTTTTTTCCTTCTTTAGATTGCTTAGAACTTTATACCTGCCGTCAAGAGGATCAACGATTTCCAAATTGATATTGTTTGGACCCGTCATTAGAGCAAATATGGACGCCTCTTTGGGTGTCAGCCTTCCCACCATTTTGTCGGATTTAAAAACCGCCAGACCGCTCAGAGACATTTTTTTCTGCTCCTCATCTCCACCTTTTTTAGAGCCTCCTCCACCGCCTTTCTTCTCTTCATCCTTTCCTGAAGCCTGTTTACCTTCCTCTCCTTTGTCCTCTGGTTTCTTGGTCTCAACAATGGTTGTATCAACGGCTGTGTAGATTGCCAATGGCTGGGCATCCTTATTCTTGGCCCTGTACAAATATTCCTCCAGTCGGGCCTGAGGTATCAGGAAGTCCGATTCGTAGGATTGAAAAAGCAGTTCATAATATTTCGAGGGGTTTGAGGAAATCTTTGGTTGAATGGACTCCAGGTACTTCTTTGCACCTTCTGCCGCTATAATTATATTAATATCCTGTCTGATTTGCATCCCCTGCTGTAACCCATTGACAAATGCTGTAATTCCTTTTTTTGCAATAGCCTCTGAAACAACAATAACTTTTGTATGTGAAAGATTAATATTTCTGGTCAAATATTGTCCTGATTTTTTCAAACCTGACAGGAAATTATCAGTTTTATATGAGATAATGTCGGTTCCCTCTCCCCCGCCTCCTGTAATAGCCTGTGGTATTGCCGTCTGGAAGGTAAGGTTGAAATTATCACCCTCAGCCTCGTCAATGCCTATGGCTATAACGTATGCCAAATCTTCTATTTCACGGTTATCGTAGCAGCCTGTCAAGACTGAAATAAGAAGTAATACACATAAGAAGGCTGCTGAACATCTGCTTAACCTATTCATTCTCCCCGCCTCCTTTTACAAGCTTCCTCCCAACTTTTCTTCCGGCTCCGATAATTACTATTATCAGAGGTAATACAAGGCCAAAAAGCCAAATCAGATTAGCGGCATTTGAGTTGAAAAAATCAATATTCATCCTTTGCAGTTGATCAGAAACTGTCAGGCAGATTACTGCCATAGGAAGAATTAAAGGCTTTGATTTTCTCAGGTTCAGAGTCTTTTTAATTATATAGATAAGGAAGGTAAAAATAACTCCAAGGTAAAGCAGAGCAGATATTGAACTGATTAGAACAAATATCGACTCTATCCTTTGAAACATATTTCCCAACTTTATATGCTTTGCCATCTGGAATACTGGTATTTTGCTATCAACTGCAAGCTGATATGGATATAGCAGCAAAAAAGATAGTGTTGACCATAGCAGAAGCAAGCCCGAAACCATTATTGACATATATCCCACTCGTTTAAGATATTTCTTTTGTATAAATGGCACCATAAAAAAAAGTATAATCAACGATGAAAAGGCTGAAATTTTGTAAAGACTTCCCTTTGTAACAGACATGTATCCTTCTCCCAAAATCGGGAAAAGGTTATTAACTTCAAGCTGCGGTATGACACCTATTGTAATGAGCAAAAATCCTACTATTACCACAGGCAGCAATAATGCATTAATTCTTACAACCGCTTCAATTCCGAAGAAAGCAGAGAATATTATTCCGACAATAAAAAGTATCTCCACAAAGCTCAAAGGAGATTTATCCAGTGAAATAATTTTCAGCATTTTCGAAAAGCCGCCAAGGGCTGTAGTTAATTGGGTGAAAAGATATGCCGCGGCTAAAAAGCCCACAATTATTTTCAATACACTTCCGCCCGCTTTTTCACTAATATCCAGTAAATCCAGACTACCCATATTACTATAAAAGGCTGTTATCACCGAAAAATAAATCAGTATTATAACAGTCGACAGCACTGGAATCATCCACCCGGCACTACCGCTATAAAGAGCCATATCGCGTGGGTATGACAGGAGTACCTGAACGAATATCAAATTAACCAGTACAGTTATGCCTTCCCAAGAACCAAAGGTTATTCTAGTCTTCATCTTCATCATCCTCTGACGCATTATTTTTTACAGTCCAGCTTCTGCTGATTTTTGGCTGATTCTTTATATCCTTTGTATTTAAATAATCAGGCCTGCTCTCCTGCTTCCATATGGGTTTTCTGGACAGCTTATCGGAATATGTTCCTTTTGTTTTGGGTCCAAAAGGTACCAGAAATGGCACTCCAAAGGACCTCGAACCGGCAAGAATCAAGGCGTTTATTGTCAATCCAAGAGCTACACCTAAAAAGCCTGCAGAAGCTCCAAGTATAATGTAAGCAAACCTTATCAGTCTTATTGAAAAGGACATTGAAAAGCTGGGGATTGCAAAAGAACCAAGTGCTGTTATGGCCACAATTATTATCATGATCGGACTGACCAGATTTGCGGATACTGCAGCCTGACCTAAAATCAACCCCCCGACTATTCCTATGGTTGAACCGATAGCCCCTGGAATCCTTATACCTGCTTCCCTGATCAATTCAAAGGAGAACTCCATCAGTAGTAATTCAACAACAGACGGGAACGGAACATTTTCCCTTGAAGCCTCTATTGCAAACAGAAGATTTGTCGGTATCATCTCCTGATGAAAATTTGTTACCGCAATATATAATCCCGGTAGGAGCAGTGCAATAATTACACCGATAATTCTTATTATTCTGATGAAATTAACATAGGGGTACCTGATGTTGTTATCTTCAGTAGTATGCAGGAATTCAGTAACTGTTGCAGGCATAACAAGTACAAAAGGACTGCCGTCCATGGCAACTGCTATATTCCCTTGAGCCAGCATCATGGCCACCCTGTCGGGTCTCTCAGTGGCAAATATCTGTGGAGCCGAAATAAAGGTACTATCCTCAATCAACTGCTCCAGTTCACCTGTATCAAATATATAGTCAACATCAATGTTTTTTACTCGCTTTAACACTTCCTGCACCAGAGATTCATTTGCAATATCCTTGATATACATCACGGCGCAGGGAGTATTGCTTCGTTTACCGATAGTGGTGCCTTCCACCATTAAATCCTTATCCTTTAGGATTTTTCTAATAAGGGCAGTATTGGCTCGAATCTGTTCATTGAAAGCCTCCTGTGGGCCACGTATAACAGTTTCCGATCTGGGAGGGGCTACTCCCCTGTGCTCCCATGATTTAACATCGGCCGCATATGCATAGTCCAATCCTTCAATAAAAACAGCGCAGCCTCCGAAGTTTATATTTCTGATTAACTCCCTGTAATTGTCTACCTTTGTAATTTGGTTAAATGGAAGTAGTCTGTTATATATAAATTCGCCTATATCTTTTACTTCTTCTCTTATATCAAGATTTGACAGCAGCATCAGAGGCTGAAGAATACTGTGACTTACGCTGGTTCTATCTGTCATTCCGTCAATAAAAACGATAAATCCCTTTAACACCTTGTCTTTTACGGTTATATTAAATTCTCTGTTAACCAAATCGCTGTTATTGGGTATTTTATATGTTTGTTTAATAACCTTCAGATTAAAATCCAGATCATCCGTTATTTTCTTTTTTAAGATGTCATCACTGACAGTACAGTCAATGAATTCATCCCCCAGCTTTTCCTTTCCAAAGGTATCCAGTGACGCTGCATTAAGAACAGTTTTGCAGTTCTGTTTTTTGTTTTCTTTTAAAATAAATTCTTCCTTTTTATTCTGTTCCTTGAATATAAGATAATTTAAGAAGCCCAAAGTTTACTCCCTCAATCTGTTGAAAATTTGTGTGCTTTTAAAAATATTATGGTAGTTAACATATTTTTATATACATTTGTACAATCTGACAAATTCTTGTAATGTTAATTTAATTTTTTATTTATATTTTCTACCTTGTGAAAAAATAGCTAATAAACTATCATAATAGTATAAGCTTATTGATAATTTGATAGGAAAATTTATTTACAAAATAAATTAATAAACAAATGAGGATCAGAAGTTAAATGAAGAAATTACATCGATTATTTGTTCTGTTTATTTTAATATTTGCCATTTTATCCATAAATACTATTCCTGTTTTTGCATGGACACCTGAGGAAGAGCTGTCAGCCAGTTCAGCTATACTTATCGACACACTCAGAGGTCAGACTCTCTATGAAAAAGAAGCCGACAAACTTTTATCTCCGTCAATATTGTGTAAATTAATGACAGCGCTTATAACCATAGATAAAACTCAATTAAACTCAAAGGTTACCATTAGTAAGAATGCTGCAGGAATAAACGGAGCTTCGCTGAATCTGACAGTGGGAAACCTATATACCGTTAAGGACCTGCTGTATGGCGTTATGTTGTCTCCGGGTAACGATGCGGCAGTTGCTTTGGCTGAATATGTAGGCAATGGAGATGTTAATAAGTTTGTCAACCTGATGAATGAGACCGCAGAAAAAAGCATGCTGAATCATACATATTTTGTTAATCCCACAGGTTTATATGACGAAGCCCAGTTTACGTCAGTTAGGGACATTGCAAAGCTTATTAAAATAGCTATTTCCAACCCGGTTTTCAACTCTGTTTTCGGATCAAGAGGAATAGCATGGGGCGACGGAAAGAATTCATCAATTCTTACTAATCAGAATAAACTTTTCTGGAGTTATAGTGGTGTTGATGGAGGGAAGATAGGCACCAACCCAAAGCAGGGTGTTATTTCGGTTACAACAGCGACCAGAGATGGTCGCAGGCTCCTAGCGGTAGTATTTGATAAGGATGAAGAAAGTGTCCTTACACAAACTACCCAATTGTTCGATTATGGATTTCAGCACTTTTACAACGGGATTCTGGTTTCAAAGGACATACCCATTCGAACAATAAATGTTCAGGATATCGAGGTCAATTTAATAAGTAAAATAGATATTTATTACACATATCCCTTAGGACAAAGCTATATTAAGAATATCACCTTTACTAAAAATGAAAAGCTGACTCTACCAATTAAAACTGATACTATTGCAGGAGTAATTAAATACACTCTCGAAGATGGAACAGAAATTGATGTGGACCTGTATTCCGACAGAGAAGTTGTCGCACCTGAGGATTATAAGGCCAGAATTAATAAAATACTTGAAGAAAACCGGGATTTGGTAATCATAGTTTTAATCCTTCTTGCAATAGAGCTTATACTTGCTTTTTATTACATGATAAAGTTTATAATAAAAATTGCAAAAAAAATGGGACACCCTTCAAAATAAGGTGTCCCATTTTTTATTGATCCAGCACAAGGAGGGATCAGACTGACTTTTGTTTTAGTTCTGGATTCCTTCTTTTATGTCTGTCACTATTCTCAATATAGGTCTTGAGAACTCTCTCCAGGTCAAGTACATCCTTCATTTCAAAGTAACCTGACTTTTTATGTATAAACTTGGCGGCTTTCACTGCACCTTGAGCAAAGGCTTTTCTGGAAAAGGATTCGTGGCTTATCTCAATCTTATCTTCCGCTCCCACTATCATCACCTCATGTTTACCTATTACACCTCCCGCCCTTACTGAGTTAATGGGAATATCTGAGGCCGAAATGCCAATCCCGGTGTTTTTAAGCCCCCCTTGAATTTCAAGAGCAATCTTTTTGGCAGTTCCTGAAGGTGAATCCAGCTTGTTTTTGTGATGTACCTCTGTTATCTGAAAATCATAACTATTTAAAAGGCTTGCGGTCAGATTAGTAAGAAGCATGAGAACATTTACCCCAAGAGTTATGTTGGGAGCGTAAACTACTCCATTTTTATACTTCCTGGACAATACATAAATTCTTTTAAGATCATACTGAGAAAATCCAGTTGTTCCGATAACTATATTCACTCTGTATTTAGCGAAAATTGCAGCATTTCTTAAAGCAGCCTTCGGATTGGAAAAATCAATAACTACATCAGGTTTGTTTCTAAAAACAATTTCCTCCAAATTATCTGAACCTTTGATAACAATTCCGGTATTCTCTATACCCAAAACCTTACCCAAGTCCATGTTTTTTAAGTTGCTTGAAGGACTGCAAATAACCGACACTAACTGAATGTCGCTCTGATTTAGTATCTCTCTGGCTATTTCTTTTCCTGTGCGGCCCAACCCTGAGATGCAAACTTTAATCATAAAAAGACCCCTCCCCATAAATATAGTGGTTGTTTGTAATGATTAAATTTAACTGAAGAAAATGAATAGGATTAGTTCAGTAACGAACTAAATAAAAATGCTACAGTAATAAACTGCAGCATTGGATAAAAGCAAAGATTATTTGATCCACTTTCTCCCCAACGCTTACGAAGTTAGCTGACGGATTCGGATTGGTCGAGACTAACCCTACCTGAAAATTCAGGATTCACCCCAATAATTGGTTCCCCCGTTCACAGCACCTGGCTGTAACTCAGCGATTAAAGTATTAAGTTAAATTCATACATGTATTATAAACCATTTTCACTTTTAGGTCAATATTTTCTCAAATTTGTTCAAAATCATTTATATTTAATTATATGCTTAAACTATATCAGTTTATGACAAAATAGATTGATCTATCTTTCCGTTTCCTAGCTTAACTAAATAAACATCATAGTATTCCTCACCCAATGCAAATGCAAATTTTCTATCGAGTACAGCAAAATCAAATCTGTTTTTCCCTTTTATAGCACTTCCAGTGTCCATTGCAACGGTGTATCCCAGACCTTTTATATAAAACACAGTGCCATAGGGCCAATGATTTTTATCTACTGCTATGGATACTCCGGGCACAATAGGCAGCCCCGAGCTTGTTATTCCTTTATCGTTTCCACACTCTTCGCTGGATGGAGTATAGGCTGTCCCGAGAAACTTCCCTAAATATTTTCCCTTTATATAGGAAGTCTCTAAAGTACTGCCATTATACATTTTGTAGGACTGAGGAGTAACACCTGCAGAAGCTGCCTTTTTCAGAGATTTCTGCAATTCCAGATTGTCTCCCGACAATTCCTTTTTCGATGCCTCCAGCTGCTGGTTCTTTTCCTTCAGGGTCTGCAGTTCTTTTTTTATTTTCTCATTTTGCTTCTTTAATTCGGCATTCTCTTTGTTAAGCTTTTGGCTCTGGTCTTTATAGGAATTACTGTTTGCGGTTAATGAGTGGTTGGATTTCAATATCATCATAGCAGATACACACTCAGTATCATATTTTTCCTTGTATAGATTTACTACATCATTAACCTTAAAGCAGAAAAAAGACAAAATTGCTATGGTGATAGTCAGCAGAATAACGAGAGTTTTTAACACAATGGTATTGTAATTCTTTATTTTTAAAGCATCTGTTTTGTCCATTAATTCAATAGCACTCCTGATTATTCAATTAATTTTAATATGCCATTATGTAGTATTTACCATAAATGTTGTATTTTATACCTAGAAATAGAAAATGCCGAGTTATAAAATACATTTCATTGGATATAATGTTTTTACTGCTATTTGTTGATAAATGCCACGAATCTGGCTAATGGAGGCTTTATGCATAATAAGAGATTTACGCAGCTTATTATATCGTTTATTTTGATATTGGCGCTAATAAATATTACTGCCAGTAATATTTATGCGATACCTAATTCACCTGATGAACCAAGGTCATTTGCCAAACAGTATCTATTAGAGAAGGCAAATGTTCTATCAACAGGACAGGTAGATGCTCTGGATAGTTATTTTTCAAACCGTGAGGCTGATGCTCTCAAATACCAGCTATATATAAAAAAGCAATTATTGCAGGATTATTTACTGGCCTTTACAAATAGTAATTACGCTATAAAAAAAGTCTTCCCGAAAATAAAGCTGTCAAACCTTCATACAGATGGGGATTCTTGTTCATTAACAGCAACATTGACAGCCTATATTCACTGGAATAGGGTGAATGCCTACAGCGAACCAATAACAGGGATAATAACCGAAAAGCATTATATTGTTCTAAAAAGAGAAGATGGCTTCTGGAAAGTTGTCAGCGATAAATTTCAAACAGACCGTGGTCTCTCGGAACAATGCCAGGATGTTTCTATTGATGAGCTGAGCAAATCTGTGGAAGAGTTAAAAACAGCCTTTCAGTCCTCTTTGAAAAGGTCTAAAAGCAGTCCTCCCACAGAACTGAAGTTAATGCCTCCCTCTTTCAACCGAGACCGGAAAGAACGTTCCACTTATAACAGTAATGGTGCAGTAAACTGGGCAAAAAAATATTGGCAAAATTACTCTGATGAATTTGTAAATCTAGGTGACCAGGAGTGGGAAGGCGGAGATTGTACAAACTTTGTGTCACAATGTCTCAGGGCGGGCGGTGCTGAAAATGATACAAAAGGGAGCTTCAAATGGTACTATAATAAAAAGGGCATATCAAGCGGAAAGAATATGGATTTCTCATGGACCTGGAGCACAGCAAGGGGCCTGAACTCAATTTTACTTGGGAATTACAGAAAAAATGAATTCGGCCCTAAAGGAACTGAAAAGACAATTTTAGGAGATTCCAATTACACTGGAGAGCTTGGAGAGTATATCAACACCGGTGACATAATTCAATATGAATTCACCTCAAGTGCTGGTATCAAACATTCGGCTATCATTGTGGGAATGGTTCAAAATACCGCAGCTAAAAGATATGAGCCTGTGATAGCTACACATTCCTTTGACTCCTGGAATCTTCCCTGGACAAAGGATGCCTATAAAACGCACTTTGTGCATATTACAGGCATCAACTGACAACACATCATAATCTAGAAGTCATAATCTAGAAGTCATAATCTAGAAGTGTCAACAATATGTAGTTTTTATCCTGTTACATCTACAGCTTACACCTTACCTATGTATGCTCTGGTTATATTGGGAATAACGACTTTTCCGTTAAAACTATATTTCTCAAATATATCGGTTACTGCTGCAATAAACATGTCATAACTGGCATCTCCCTTTTTTGGTGAGTAGGAGGCAGATAAACTTCTTCCAATAAAACCCTCTAAATCATAGGATATATCATTATTGAATTGTTTTGTTGTGTAGCTGCTCTCTTTGAAGAATATTGAGAAATCAGAAGTTCTCTCCTCAATCCCTCCGGAAAAACCCTTAAACTCAGGACAATATTTTCTAAAAACCTCGGCATTGTCCATTACTATGGGCGAATCAGATACACGACTGTTCCAAACAAGTACTGCCATACCACCGGGCTTTAATATCCTCTGACATTCTTTTTTGAAGGCTAAAATATCAAACCAATGAAATGCCTGAGCTACCGAAACAAAATCTACACTGTCGTCTTCAAGTTTGGTATTTTCTGCTGTTCCATCCACAGAGGTATATCTCGTTATCCCTGATAACCTATTTTCAGCCCTGCTTCTCATATCCTGGTTTGGTTCTACGCCGTATACCCGGCTTCCCATTTCCAGAAGCTGGCCTGTAAGAATACCTGTGCCTGAGCCAACATCCGCAATGATACTGGATTGATTGAAGCCCACATTACAATATAGGTACTCTATAAATTCTTTGGGATACTCCGTTTACTATTTCTTTACCTATACCTGCTTTTTTTGTTCGGGAGTAAACTCGTTTTATTTCAGCGATATCGGTACTTAGTGGTCTTAATACCCCACATCCTACAGCTTCTCCGAATTGGTCGCGGGCTATTACAAATACCGCTTTGGGATTGTTTATATCAGTTATATCAAATGAGTTTTTACCGCTGTTTCCAGTAATCTTCTCCAACACCTCTGAAAGCTCCTCCAGTATACAATGTGCTTCAGCTGAGTTGATATTCTCTATCGCAACTGAGTAAGTATTCACTATAATTCACCCTCCACCCAAAAGCCGTTTCTATATGCGTTTTCTTTAAGCACCAGATATAATTCTGCTTTTGTCGCATAGTCATAGGGCAGTACGAACAGTGTTCCGATTCCCAGCGCAAGTACTCCCAGCAGATACCAGCCGATGAAAGACAAATCCAGTACAAACATAGCGGCCTTATGGCCATTCGTCATGTTCTTACTTAGTTCAATAGCTCTTGTGGCTCCGATATTCGGGTTCTCAGCAAGAATGTAGGGCACCATGCTGTATGAATAGGCTTTAACAATTCCGGGTATTATAAAAAGTAGATACCATAGGAAATTGAAGATACCTTTCAGAAGCATAGTTATAAGAATACCCTTATAATTACCACCGGTAAAGGCAAACGTGAAACAACCCTTATTATCGGTATTCTGGGCTGATTTGATAAAATACCTTCTGCCTCCAACCTCCAGGGGATAGCCTAAAAATATTCTCATAGCTGTAAAAAATGCCATTACAACAAATATAACTGAAATTATAAGTAAAATACCCATTACTATGTACTGAGGAGAAAAATCAGGCAAATTCCAACCTTGAATATTGTTGTTAATATTATTTCTCCCCCCGCTGGTGCTTCCACCCTGGCTACCGCCTGTAGCGAAAAGAATTACCAAGCCTATTAAGAAGGCTTTCCAATAATTATTACTTAAAACCTGTCTTGCTCTTAACTTAAGTTCTGCTCCAGTCCACATAAGTTTTACCCCTTTCTATAATTAAATTTATTATGGGACAAATTGTAAATATTGTATTCTTCAACCTCTTTAAAATTTCCAGGAATGTACTTCACTTTTGAGAAATTCTTAATCAATAGCTTAGTCTCAAGTATTTTCCCGCCTTCAAACTTCAGTATTTTATTTCTCCATATCTCATTTTCTCGATAGTATTCAGTCGCAATCTTTAAGAATCTGTGATTTTTTTCGAATACATGATAAGCATAATTAAGCTCCTCATTAATTCTTAATTCCCCTTCCAGACATTTTTCCGAAAGCCAGAAATTTAATTGATAAGTGTAAGGAGTAGAGTTTTTAAACTGTAAATCAACATAGTTATAAAAAATTGTTGCTCCGCCACCAAAGGGTAATACTCTGCCCTGATCCGGGAAAGGATCAAAACTATGATGATGCCTTTCTGTTATTGTTAACGAGCTATGAAGAACCAGCCAGTGAATAAGGTTTGCTATCTGGCACAGTCCACCGCCGACTCCGGGTCTGGCTTCCTCGAAAAACAGTTCCATACCGGGAAGATAGCCTTTCCTTTTTGTGGGCAAGCCAACTAACCTACAGAAAGAAAATACTTCATTTGGCTTAATTATTATACCATTCAGCTTCTCAATTGCTATTTTCAAGTTGGTAACCTTATTGTATTGGAGTTGCATGTCACTGTCTCCAAGTTTTCTAATAAGAACAGACTGGTGCTTTTTAACCCTGTAGGGCAGTTTTTCAATTTGCTTATCCCTTGCATATGAACGCAAGTCAAAGAACGACTGATAATACCTGACAAAACGCTTATACCATACAGCCAGAAAATAGAATACCCTGTTTCTTTGACTGAATAACTTATTGTTTACTACCTTATTCTCAGTCATCAAATACCAAGCCTTTCTTTATACTTATAGAATTGATTTGTTACCAGTTCTCTTGAGTTGGCAGAGCCATGGGCAGGTAAAAACAGGCTACAGCCGGTTTCTAGAAGTTTACCCCAGCTTTTTACCATTCCTGTCACATCATCGGCATAGGGCGGAAAAATTGACCCTTTAAAAATACCGAACATTGCATCACCAACTATTGCAATTTCCCCGTCCACTATGATGCTGATTGAACCCTTTGAATGCCCGGGAGTGTGTAAAATATACGCCTTGAACCCCATTTCCTCCAAGTCATAATAGCTGTCTACTGCTATATCACAATTTTTGGGGTCGTATGAAAATTTCGAGCTAACCTTCCCCTCAAAGTTGTCCACAAGAAATTTTGTAACCGAAATAGTTCCCTTAGGCAACTTGCTAATTCCTTTTTCAAGTAATTCAGTTTCGCTTTTATGTAATATTAATTTAGAATTATATCGTTCTGATATACTCGCAGCATTTGCAGCATGGTCATGATGAGAATGAGTTAATACAATGTAATCACAGGAATTCTGACCTGCTGAATTGATGCCGTCTAGTACTTTTCCAAGACATCTTTTCATACCAGTATCTATTAATATGTTCCTTTTACCATTGCTTAATAAAAATGCATTACTTCTCCCGGAAACTATCCGGTAGATTCTTATTCCATTTTTAGTTGTCCAATGTTTCATCGGTTTTTACGCCTTTCAGTCATTGTCTGACCATCAAAGCCCCACATATCCGGATTGAGTTCATCAACAATGAAATAATTGCACTCATCACTATTACCTAGAATTGATGTAAGTAGTTCCTTTGATGCAGCTATCATTTTATTTATTTCTTCAGCAGTTGTTGTTCCCTTTGAAACCTTGATATTTATAAATACCGGTATCCTTGCTGGTGTTATGGCTTCAATGGTTTTTCCTCCGATGGCCCAATCATCACTGCTGAGCTCATCAACAGTAATAACCGTCAAATTTCTGTCCCTATTCATGATATTAACAATTAAATCTGTTATTCCTTCGATGATTCTGTTTTTTTACTTTTTAGATATTTGTCCCTTAACCAACTTAATGTTTACAAATGGCATGATTAATACCTCCTCCATAAAAATACCGATTTATACCAATATATTAGATATACCTCGTAACTACTGTAATGCTCATTGTATCTGCTGTATTTTCGGCAAATATATCCCCGTCCATTTTTTTCATAATCTCCTTACATATATATAGACCCAGCCCGCTGCCATCCTTATTATGGGAATTCCCCCCCCTCCAAAAGCTTTCAAACATATGTACAAACTCTGTTGAAGGTATTGGCTGCCCGGAATTGGTTACAGTTATAAGCTTGCAGTAATCCTCATCTGTGAAGGATATTTTTATCAACCTACC
Organism: Bacillota bacterium; assembly: GCA_023393115.1. Taxonomy (GTDB): domain Bacteria; phylum Bacillota; class Clostridia; order Acetivibrionales; family DSM-1351; genus Ruminiclostridium. The sequence goes on along the minus strand of JAEWMS010000071.1, from coordinate 41,821 downwards.
GTCACCGTATTTTATGGCATTTTCTAATATATTTTCAAAAACCTCTACAAGCCTTTCCAAATCTCCCCTTAATAAAATCTCATCAACACTGTCTATAATGAAATCTGTTTTAAGTATTCTTAACTTATCCTCATAGGTATTCCTTATTTGATTAACAAGCTAACTTAAGTAAAATTCGCCCTGGGTCACCTGAATATCAAGTATATCTCCTGTGGAGGCAGCTATTATTTCACCCACAAAGCTCTCAATCTGATTAGCTTTTTCTTCAATATTCCGCGCCGCCTCAGCCTTTTTTTGTTCGGAGCTGTATAAATTGTCATAGATAGCTTTGGAGTATAATTTAATAGTACTAAGCGGAGTTTTAATATCATGTGACAGAGATAGTATCATGGTCTTTTTTTCTTTTTCCAGCTGTAATTCACGTTTCTTGTGGGTTTCAAGGTTTTGCCTTAGAAGCTCCAAGCCCCATATAAACTTACCGAAAAATCTGTTTTTACTTTCCTTCAACTCCACTTTAAGGTGACCCTTCGATAATTCATACGGCATTTGAATAATTTGATTAAAGGGTTGCAGAATTGAACGCTTTATAAACAGCATAATTGAAGTAATCAGTATAACCATAATAAAGAGAGAAAGGTTAATTATTATTATAGTTTTCAGTATAAAGTAACTATCGTCATGAGCTTGATATGTGAAACGAAGATAAGATAAAGCATGATTATTACTGTTTTGATTCTCTAAATTTGATAAAAGTGGCTGTACCGAAAAATCTACACCTCCAGGTATGCCTTCGCCGTTGAAAAAATCAGATAAGTCCTTATAGGAGTACGGGTACGTTAAGGTCTCAATATTGACTACATACTCAAATTCGCTAAAATCATTATCTTTTAGTTCAATCCCATCTGATAGTAAATTATTTATTCTGTTTATATCAATTCTATAGCCTTTTTCAATGGGCCTGGTATCATTAAAATACAAAAGGGCTGAAGCCAGCGATGAAAGGATTATCCAAAATATGATTACCCCGGCAATAATCCTGTTATAGTGCTTCATATTTATAACCCACTCCCCATACTGTTACTATCCTTTTTGGATTTTTGGGAATTGCTTCAATCTTTTCACGGAGTTTATTGATATGTACAGTCAATGTGGAAGGTTCACTGAAGCTGTCTGTACCCCAGACTTTGTCAAAGAGCCATTCCTTTCTCAAGGTTTTACCCTTGTTTTGCAGAAACATTACTAATAATTCGAATTCTTTAGTGGTCATGGTTAAAGGCTTTTTCTGAAAGTATACTGTCATTGCATTTATGTCAATGGTTATATCCCCATCAGACAATACACTGTTCTTATCTCTGAAATCATAATTTCGTCTGAGCAATGCTGCAATTTTCGCAGAAAGGATGTCCATGTCAAAGGGCTTTTCTATATAATCATCAGCTCCAAGTTCCAGACCTGCAAGCTTGTCCTTTTTATTTACTCTGGCACTTATAATTATAATAGGAGTATCCCCCTGTTCTCTTATCAGTTGGCAGACACCGAACCCATCGATCCCCGGCAGCATTATGTCCAGCAAGACTAGTTTTACAATGTTATTTTTTATGTACTCCATACCTTCTTCACCGCTGCCGGCCAAATATAACGAATAACCATCCTTTGCGAGAAAATCGCAAAGAATGGTTCCGATTTCAAGATTATCTTCTATAATCAATACATCTACCATGTGTCACCATCCCATATCCATAAGCCAGCTGTTAAGCTTCCTTTCACGATCCTTCTGGGTACTCTCCTCTGAGTACTTTCCCAAAACAAACTCACCTTGAATATTTCCATCTACTATGTAAAGAATCTTATCAGTCTTAGCTGCAACCTTAATGTCATGGGTGACCAATAGAATTGAGGTACCCATACGATTTATTTTATTAAATTCCGACATAACCTCATTTGCGGTCTTAGAATTAAGTGCACCTGTTGGCTCATCAGCAAAAATCATTTTGGGCTTGTTTATCAATGACCTGCAGATACAAGCTCTCTGAAGCTGTCCACCTGAGACCTCGGTAATATCATTGTCAGCAATATCAATAATTTCTAGCTTTCTCATAAGCTCTATTGCATATTCGTTTATTTTCTTACGCTGTTCCCTTGTTTTACCCGAGTCAGAATTGTAAGCCGATAGAATTATGTTATCATATATGGATAGGTTTCTCAACATATGCATCTGCTGGAATACAAAGCCCATCTCGTTTATTCTTATATCGGACATTTTGTTAGGGCTCACATCACTTATATCTTTTCCGGCGAAAATTACCTTTCCGGCTGTCAGGCGGTCCATTCCGCTGACAGTATACAATAATGTGGATTTTCCCGAGCCGGAAGGCCCCATTATTGACACAAATTCACCCTCATTCATTTCGAAGTTTACATTTCTGAGGACATTATTCTGTCTTTTATTAACTATATATGTTTTACAAAGGTTATTAACACTCAATACTTTATTCATAATTTTAACATCCTTTCCTTTTATATTCTTTAATTTAATATTAATTTTTTACTCCTGGTTATTAATTTCCCATATGCGGGTCCTTCTTACCTGCCCGAGACTTACAAGAACTGATAACATTGTAACCGTCAGTATAATAGCCGGGTATATCAGATAGACCTGTACTGGCTCTATTTTCAATTTAATATTAGTGGCCCCCATGAGGTTGAATATGCCTGAGGATATATAACTTCCCGTCAAGTTGGCTATTATAGTACCAAAAATAATTGATTTAATAAGTATAAGCATTATTCTTACAGCCTGCCATTTCCTTATTTCTCTGTCCTTAAAGCCTATGGATTTAAGCAATGCGATTTCAGGAATTTCTTTTGTTATATGCATCCTCACAATCAGGGTTGCTATAAGGAAATTAATACCCAACACAACTATTATGATAATATTTTTAAGGCTTCCTAACTGACCTAGAATATTACCCATAAGATAATCCATATACTCTCTTGCACTTTTGATACCAAGCTCAGGGAATTGATTTTTCAACTCTATTAACTGCTCTGAATTTCCGTCCTTAAATTCCCCGAATAAGGTAATTCCGTATCTGTTATCAATTTTCATCAAATGTTTGTCTGAAAAGCGTACAGAAAAACCAAGATTGTTCATTGATTGATATAGTGCTGTTACTATGAATTTTTCTGTCCCATCTTTATCGATACGGTAAATGGAGTCGCCCCATCCTATTCCAAAATAATCCGCTACTTTTTTTGTTATTGCCGCTTCGTTCTCCAATTCTGGAGGTGTTCCCTCCAGATAAGTATAATTTCCAGTTGAATAATCATAGCCTTGTAACCCTAATATATTTCGGCTTACGTTAGGATCACCTGCGTGGATTTTGGTCATACACATAATTTCAAGATGAAGATTTACATCAAACCCTTTTTCCTTTATTTTCAGTTTAGTGGTAGTAGTATCGGCAAGAAGTTCTTCTACACTTGAATTTCTGTATGTATTACCTAAGCTTTCAGCACTAATACTGAAATCCGAACTGCCTAAACCAAATAATGTATTAATATCATCAGATAACAAAGTATTTATATTATTTATTGGCACAATAATAATAACTGTACCAAGTATAAAAGTTACAACAAGGATAAGAAATCTCTTAAAACCGCCCAGGAGATCCCCAATAGCCATATACACCGGTGTACTTATATGCATTACATTGTGAAGCTTCAATTTCCTTGAGACAGAAAACCGCTCGCCGGTGCTTCCCTGCCTGATGGCATCTATAGCGGTCAGTTTATTGATACGACCGGTGCAGAGATAACAGAATAAAATTGTTACAAACATAATAAATACAGAGCTTAAAGCAGCAAGAGAATAATTCAATACCGAAGTTGTAATCATAATGTTCTCAGACAAATTACTCAGCAGATAACCCGAAAACGGGATACTTACTGCAAAACCTATACCACCACCAAATAATGAAAGTGCTGAATATTTGACTAGGTAAATTTTCTTTATTCCCAGGTTTTTCAGACCAATTGCTTTCATAATTCCTATTTCTTTAAAATCTTCTTCAATTGTGAATCTTATGGTAAACCTTAAAATAAGAAAAGCAATTAATATCAGGAATATACTCACTATGCTCATAATAGCTGCCGATACTAAATCCATTAGATATCCAAACGAGACAACCTCATTGTTAAAAGTAAATAAAGAAGCAATAGAAGTTTTACTGAAATCCTTTTCAATATCATCATAAGTGGCTGTCTCGGCCTTTGTAATCCCCCATAGTTTCAATATGTTTTTTTCAGAGACTTTATTATATTCCTCATAGTCTTCATCGCTAATGATAAATCTTTTAAAGCCCATCATACCTGATCCAAACAATACATCCTTTATGTAATTTTTGACTACAAACTCCTTTTCCAGATTACCAATCCTTATTTTAATCTTATCCCCTATTTTAAGATTGGCATTATCCTTTATTACTTTTGGAATAGCTACTTCTCCAGGATTTAATTCAACTTTTTCATCCTGTTCACTGAATATCAGATTGTCCTTTTTAGGGACTTTTGCAACCGATAGTGTAGTTTCATCCTCAATCTTTTTATCTTGTGACAGAAGAGTAATTTTATCCGCCATAACCAGAATCATATCTTCTGTGTTTACTTCCTTGATTTTATTGTATTTATCAATCCATTCCTCCATCATTCTATCATTTTCAGAATCATATAGTGTAATAAATATATTATCTGAGGTTTTTGACTGCTCCTTAAAATGTTCCAAGGCTGTTGTAGAGGTGTAAAGCAAATTCACACTGCTGGCTATCAGCATACTGGCTGTTATCATAAATAGAAATAACACTATATTCATAGCTTTTTTTCTTTTAAGATCTTTTTTCAATATTTTTGCAAACACTTTTTATCACCCTTTTTCTCAATTTATGTGACAAGTATAACTTTTAAATTATTAAATAATCCTTAATTAATTAAACAATTTTATGTTTACTGACAAAATGTGAACCGACCCCCAAAAGTTAGACCAAAAAATCTGACTATTGGAGGTCGGTTCAATATGCAGTCTATTTAATTGTAAAACTAATAATTATTTTGATATATATTTTTTGGAAAGCTTGTCTTTCAGCATTAAGCTATCGTTTAGATGAACAATCTGATGGCGTGTAATTGGCATTTGAATGATTCCCGCAACAGTCTTCTTGCCCCAAAAATCCAATAGCCATTTGGAATCCTCGGCGTCAGTAACTCCGCCTTCTTCCTTTATTCTTTGTATCATTTCAGGTTTCACTTTTTGCTTCAGCATTTCAGGAGTCAATTTTTTTATTATCTCTTGAGTTTTTCTTCCGACTTCTATTCTATAATTTCTCAGCTCCTGCATGTTTACCCGGGAGCTAAAAGCAGCTATCTCACTATCACTCATTGCATTTCCGGTATCGCTTACCGACACCTGCATTCTATCCAGCCAACCAGAACTGTTTATAACCTGGTCCTTTTCTGCTATAAGAAGATTAACTGTCAGATCCTCTATTCTTGTCAGATGCCACAGATTCCAAGCAATGGTTGTACCTTTTTGCTTAAACTGTTCACTAAATACCTTCTGGTCAAGGTTTTCCCATAAAATATCCTCATATGTAACGAAGGCTGCTCCTGACATTTCAGATGTATGTACCTGGGAGTGCATCTCCAGAGATAGATTTATTGCTTCATGAAATTTATCCTTCTTTAATATTATTTCCTTTAGTCTGGCCTGTCTTGGATTCCAATCCTTTGAAACGTTTATGATGCTTCCACCCCCAATAATTAATCTCGGAGAAAAACTTAACTTGTTTGCTTTCCGTAATGTATATTGTCAGTTATCCAATCAACTTATCTACAATACTCTGAACATGTATCTCTGTGGTGTTCAGAAAAGGAATTTTTCCATCGCCGTCCTTTAGGATAAGAGGAAATTCTGTACACCCAAGGATTAAGCTGTCTATATTATCTTCCTCAAACATTCTGTCAATTATGGCCAGCAATCCGTACTTGGTTTCATCTTTAATAATGCCAAGTTCAATTTCACTGAATAGCTTTTGGTGAATGTATTGCTGTTCATCAATATTAGGTAAGACAATTTCCATACCATTTGCTTCAAAAGTATCCACATAAAAATTTTCTTTCATTGTGAAACCAGTACCAATTAGCCCTAACTTCTTAAAACCGCATCTTTGAGCCTTTTTGCAGGTTTCCTCCACAATGCTCAAAAGAGGAAGCCCGACTTTATCCCTTACTCTGGCGAAAACCACATGAGGTGTATTTGAGGCTATAACTGCAAAATCCGCCCCGGCTTCTGCAAGAGAATCAATTGACTTTATCAGCATGCCGGCAAGGGAATCCCAATCCCTTGAAGATACGTAAGCCAGCATCTCGGTCATATTAATACTTTCAATGATTATATGAGGATAGTTGCCGTCATTCAATCTCCTCATATATTCAGATATAATGCTCTTATAATAATCGACTGTAGATTCAGGTCCGATACCCCCAACTATTCCGACTTTCATGATAACCTCCATAACCCATGTTTAAGCTTTTATTTATCTACTAAATATGAGACAAGCGTAACATTTTATTATTTTATCCTATTATATACCATAAAAGTAAAGACCACAATAGTTTTTTCGAACATTTGTTCTTTTACTTGTTGTGGTCTTAATCGTATGTATAACATTTTTGATAACCTCATTGTCTTTCATTACGGATATCAATAAATAATTTGTGATCATCTGTCCCGTAATCAGCTTTTTGCGACCTCCTGCCACTCCTCTTGAATAATTGCATACTCATATTCATTGAACCATTTTGGCTCTCCGCTACTATTTCTCCTGAAAAAGGCCTTCTTTCTAAAATATCCTTCACGCCTCATTGAAAGTCGTTCCAACAGTCTCCAAGACGGAGCATTTTCAGGATTACACCTTGCAATGATTCTATGTGCTCCCAATTCTTCGAATCCATATCGCAGAATTCTTCCGGCAGCTTCTGTCGCATATCCCTGTCCACTGTAGGAAGGGTTAAAGATATAACCCAGCTCCCATGTTAGGAACTCCGCAGGTTCCACTTGCTGAAAATAAAGATGTCCTATCATTTTACCGCTTTCTTTCAGACATACAGCAAAAAAATTGTTACCCTTTGAACGTTCTGAGGCTTTATTCCTGCAGTCCTCCTCGTCACTTGCATCTTCAGGCTCGTATTTTAATACTTCCTGTTGAGACAAATATTCAAGTAAATCCTTCCAGTCATCGACACGAAAATTCCTAATAATAAGTCTTTCAGTTTCCATTACAATCATCTTTTTCTCCGTAGTTAAATATTAATAATAATAAACAATAAGCAACCTTACAGACTGTGTTTAATTCTAGCTCTGGATTCTTCATAATTCTCATCTACCTGGTATCTGGCTGACCGGTTCTGGCCTTCCTGCTTCAGCAGCATTTCTATTTCCAATTGATTCTTTGCACGTATTTCTTCTGCTTTAATTGTTGTTTCAGCATTGATTCTTGTTATCTCAAGTTTAAACTTAATAATTTTGTTTACTATAACAGGAGTTACCAATAATGCTGTAAAACCTAAAGCACCTACTACAGGTCCCCATATTTCACCCATAAAAAACCTCCAATTCAATGTTATGTATTTTATAGTATTTTCCATTCCTGTGCAAGTATAGAATATATAACATGGTCTACATAGTGATCGTACAGCCACTCAGCCTGCCTCACTCTTCCCTCAACAGTAAACCCAAGTCTTTCTGCTACCGCTCTGCTCTTTTTATTCAATTCGGCTGCCCGAATTTCCACCCGGTTCAGTCCAAGGTCATTTATTACATAATTAATAATTGCTTTACAGGATTGCGTCATAATTCCCTTGCCCTGATATTCTTCTGCAAGCCAGTAACCTATCGTGGTCTTCTTATTGTTCCAGTCGATACCATGAAGCCCTATACAGCCTGCAATATGTTCCTTATAGTAAATTCCAGTCTGAAAACCGTTATTATCAGTCATTTGTTTTTTTGCTGACTTAATGAATTGTTTTATTGCATCAACATTTGTAGTTACTCCTACCCATGGTAGCCACTCCTTCAAATATGAACGGTTATCGTCAATTAATTGATATAGCTCTTTAGCATTTTTGCTTTCCAGAACTCTCAGTTGAATATCATCACTTACTTGGTAATAGAACATTTGCCCCCCTATATTAATTTACCCATAGGTTATAATGCTCTTCGGGTAAATTGTCTTATTTTATCAGTTATTTTCTGAGCAATCAAAACAAACAGCGGAAACACTTTCTCGGTCCCATCATCAAACTTCTTGATATTGTCATAGCATACTTTCCAGCTTACCACTCTAAATCCCTGTCTCTTAAGTATTCCGGTCAAATATTCCTTGTTGAAACCATTATGACCAACAAACCCATCTCCATGAAATGATCCGTCTTCTTCTACCAAATCAGCTATACATAAATATCCTGATTCGTTTAATAAATCTCTGAAGGAGAGTATTATTTTGTCTGTATTAACTATGTGATGAAGGGTCATAAGAGTATATATGATATCAAAACTGTCATTAATATTTGATTCTGAAAGATCTGCGAATATTGGTTTCATGTTATCGGCTTTGCATTTATCAATTTTTTCTGCTAAAACTTTAAGCATACCTTCTGAATTATCAGCTAAAACTATACTTTTCAAATATGGCTGTAGTTCAAAACTTAACAAACCTGTTCCGCAGCCATACTCCATGGCTTTCATATTTTGCAGACCAGAGATGGATTTTCGTATTTCGTCAGCAACTACCCTGGCTCTTTCGATTCTTCTGGGTTCCTTATCCCAGGTAGAAGCCATTTCATTAAAATTATCCATATGCTAAATATATACTCCTTTTCATAGTAGTTTTCAGCAGTTGAAAAATTTTCCAGAACTGAGTCGTTATAAGTTTCACTTTTTCTATTATAACTTTGTATGTATTATTTGTCTCTATTCTCCTGGAAACTCAGGTTCTGCAATAGGAAACAGCCCTTATCGTACTTTACTTCTGCATTTATTTCACCAATAAAATCAGGACCAACATAAGATTTACGAATTGCGCCCAATGCAAACTGCGCCATAATTTTCCCCTCTTTAAACTCAAATCTTACTATATTTTCAAAAGATATATTTTTATTATCAATGTCATCATCAGAATTCTCAAGTTTAAAAGAGTTTACTTTATTGCCCACTGTAACATCAGCCCAAAGAGAGCTTCCTTTTTTTGTGGTATGAAGCTTGACCTGGTTTTTCAGTTGCTCTCCGTAGTTTGTAAAAAGATAATCTTTAAAATATTCTTTTTTGTTACTCATATGGTCATTTTTATCTGAAGCCTCAGAAAGTTTTTCCTCCTCTGAAACCTCGACAATATGCAGTTCCTCAATTGAAATCCCGGTTCCTGAGCCTACATATAGAATTACTGCTAATTCATCCTTCCCATCGCTATCATAATCAAGCAATTCCATCCTTGGCAAAATGAATCTTGGTGTCAGATATCCCCATTCATAATGGTGGCCAATATTGTTATAGTATAGGATAACTCCATTATTATCTTTAATTCCATAAAGAAACACATTTTTATCAGGTATGGCAGCAATCAGCGGAAATCTTTGTGCTTCATATTCCTCCCAGGAGCTGATTACTTTAACACCTGTTTCCGACGGTTGAAGCTTGAGCATATCAGAAATCTCATTTATATTTATATTTATATTTGTATCTGATTCATTAGCAGCTGGTGATTCAGTAGGCGCTGCTAGTTCAGTAGGCGCTGCTAGTTCAGTAGATGCTGCAGGTTTTGTAGATGTTGCTGATGTATAGTGTCTGGAGTCTACAGAGCAGGCACAAAGACCAAAAGTAATTATAGCAATAATTGTGATTATTTTTAGTATTTTTAGTGCTCCCGTAAATAATGACATTGTTGATTCTCCGTTATGTATAGCTTTCTATTAAATAATATCATACATTCCATATATTAGGTAAATAATTTGTATAATTTCTATCATTTCAATTGGGGTAACAACAAAAAAAGCTGAAACATTTTAGTTCCAGCTTAACTTTGCTTATATGTAATTCTTAAAATGGCCTACTCTGTCCGCTTAACCACCCTTTTTCCATCCAGTATTGTTTATCAGTATGTCCATCTTCATATCCTGACATCAATTTCTTCATTGCAAAAAATAAAAACCTTGTGTAAATACCTGTATGTAACCTTTTTCTTCTCTTAGCCGCCCTGTAGAATTTATTAGCTTTACTTCTCAATATTCCAGAAAATTTCTTCTGCTTCTTTTCATTCATCTCATTCCAGCTTTTAGCAAAAATTGTAAGTCTACAACTAAAAATCTTTCTAACTCCCCAAAAAGTGAGGCTTCTGGAGATTGGTTTAACGACATTCTTTGTTCCGGCTCCGGCAGTAGTAGTAATTATCATTGCCACCTTTGAAAACATCTCTTCCATCGGCCTATGTGACATGTACAAATAGGAATAATGATCAAGCAGTACTTTCATCTGTCCGCTTTCAGCAAGAGCAAAAACAGGAGAAGTAAAAATCATACCGTCAGCTTCTCTCATAGCCTGTTCAATAGGCTGTGTATACTGACTGTGAGGACATTTTCCCTCGCTCTTGAAAAAGCAATTATAACAGCCGCAGCAAAATTCTGGCATATCTTTCGAGAGAAAGAATTCAGTAAACTCTACTTCACCGTTTTTTCTCAGCTGCTCCATAAACAATTGAGCAGCCTTATAGGTATTGCCCTTTCTGGGGCTACCGTGGATAACACAGATTTTCATAGCTAACCTCTTTTTCCTTTAAAAAGCTATCTTTATTTTATTCACCAATAATTTTTACAAGTACTCTCTTTTCTCTTTTTCCATCATATTCTCCGTAGAAAATCTGTTCCCACGTTCCGAAATCAAGTTTCCCGTTTGTTATGGCCACTACAACCTCCCGGCCCATAATCTGTCGTTTCAGATGTGCGTCGGCATTGTCCTCATAACCATTGTGATTATATTGGCTGTATGGCTTTTCAGGTGCCAAGTTCTCAAGCCATTTCTCAAAATCCTGATGAAGCCCGGCTTCGTCATCATTAATAAAAACGCTTGCTGTTATATTCATAGCATTAACCAGAACCATACCGTCTTTTATTCCGCTTTCATCAATACATTTCTGTACCTGTGATGTAATATTAATATACGCTCTGCGTCTGGGTATATTAAAGTATAGTTCCTTTCTGTAGGATTTCATTATTTAGTCTCCTTTTTATATATACCATTTTTTATCATGTCCACAAACTCGTATTGTTCCTTAACCATGGCTTCAGTTTCTTCAATTGATAGTTTTGAAGCTTTCCCCTTAGCCATGTTAACATATTTTCTGTAAAGAGAATCCAGACACATAGTGATAAACTCAATGGCCTTCATCTTATCAATGTCTTCCCGAAACTTGGAGTAGTCAATACTTTCAAAGAAATCCGGCATGGTCTGAGCATATATTTTTTGATATCTAGCTGTAATTTCGTCTTCCATACCTTTTGGTGTATCTACAAAAGCTTCCATAATCAATTTGTACATTAATGGCGCTTCAAAAGCTATTTTTAGCTTTATCATTCCGCTTTGGATCATTTTTTCGAATAGATCATTTGACGGCTCGGTGTCCTGCTCATAAAATCTATCCATGAAATGTGTAATTGTAATATCCAGAAGATACAAATAGATATTTTTTTTATTTTCAAAGTAATGGAAAAGCAAGCCTTTTGAAATTCCAGCCCTGTTGACAATAGCATTTGTTGAAGCTTTTTCGTACCCGTTTTCTGCAAACTCCTCCAAACAGGCATTTATTATTTTACTTTTTTTTTCGTCGTTTAAGTTATCAAAAGCCGGATTCAAAATTCCCTCTCCCTTGTACTCTTACCCTTTGTTGAAAATTCAGGCAACTATATCCTTTTTATTATATATTATATGAGTAATAAAAGTACATGATAATGTGATTACTGCCATTAAAAAAATGTAAAAAGGTTCAATCGTCCCGTTTGTTATGATATCAGCTCCATCAACATATTTAAAGGGTGTCAGGAATTTTAGGAATTCCACCTTTTCTGATATAGTCGCTATTATTCCGATAAAATACAGACCAAGTACAATACCCACTCCGATGGGTATATTGACTCTGGCTTTAACCATAAATACCGAAATAATTAAGCCTACCGCTGCAAAGGTAATCTGCATCAGTACAGGACTGGTAAAAAGCAGGAGAAGAGTTTGCAGACTGTAGCTGTCTTTGCTTACAATTTCTATTGTGATATAAGAAAAAAGACTAACAATGATATTTAAAATAAGAATATTTGTGAGGAGAGCTAAAACCTTTTCATTGATAATTCTTTTTCTTGTAACAGGCTTCGATAGCAGGAACTCTATTGTTTTTTCATCTTCTTCCTTTGATAATATTGAAATACCCTGAAGTACCGCAAATATTCCTCCCAGAATAGTAACCAACAAATAGCAATAGGTGTTGTAATAGCCCAGCAATTCAGTAATGCTGACCTTATCCATACCAAAGGCAACCAGCATTTCCTTTGGAAAGGCCTCCATCATAACGTTTATTTTTTCTTTCATCTGACCGCTCAGAGATGGAAATAACATCAGCATTGAAACATTGTACAGTAAAAGAATTGAAGTCCACAGTATTGTTGATTTTTTATTTTTAACCAGTTCTCTTTTATATATAAGCATATAAATCGCCTCCCTTAAAGGATATTCCTTAATGGATTCCTTAATAGTTTCCTTAATAGTTTATTATTGATAATAGTGCATAAAGATTTCTTCGAGCTGGGGCTCTTCTATCCATAAATTTGTTAAATCATATTCGTGGAGCTCCTTTAATACCCTATCTATCTGACCACTGTATAAAAACTCAACGGAATTATCTGTAGCTGTCCTGTTAGTAACTCCGGGGAATCCATTAAAAGCGGCTATTTCAGGTTTTGCAAAATGTATTTTTATCTTTTTATATGTATTTACCCTCAGATTTTCTATAGTTTCAATTTTTAGAATTCTTCCCTCTTTAATTATTGCAACTCTGTCACACATCTTCTGTACTTCGGTAAGAATATGAGATGAGAAAAAGATTGTAACCCCTTTTTTATTCTCCTCTTTTAATATTTCAAAGAATCTGTTCTGCATCAAGGGGTCAAGTCCGCTTGTAGGTTCATCAAGAATAAGTAGTTTTGGTTCGTGAAGCAGTGCCTGAACTATTCCTACCTTTTTCTTATTTCCGAAAGACAGCTCCTCCAATTTTTTATTGGTATTTAACTCCAGAAGCTCGGAAAGCTCCTTGATTTTTTTTGAGCAATCCTTTTTATAAAAGCCTGCAGAATATTTTAACAGCTCACTTACCTTCATATCGTCGTAGTAATGTACTTCTGAGGGTAAATAGCCTATCAGCTGTTTGATTTTTTCGGTTTCTGTGAAACAATTAAGGCCGAAAACTTTTGCCTCACCCCTTGTAGGGAGGATCAAGTTTAATATTGTTCTTATAGTAGTGGATTTACCAGCACCATTAGGCCCGATAAAGCCAAACACCTCACCCTCCTTTACCTGAAGGTCTATGTCAATTATTCCCCTTGAGTTACCGTACTGCTTTGTCAGGGTTTTTAATTCTATTGGATTCATAACCTCATCTCCTCCTTGACCACACGGTCAATTGATTTAATTTAATTTTAATACACATTGACCACATAGTCAATAGACTGAGACAAAAAAACACCTGTCTGAAATGTACAGAAAGGGGTATTCAGTCGCCTTCCCTGCAGCATTTTAATTACAGATGTGTGTTTTTTCGATAACAAATGATTATTTTGATTACATACTGTGGTTTTTACTTCTATTTTCAATACTGAGTATATCTTCATAGAACATTGATAGAAGCCCTGCTGTACTTTTTTGTGCCAAAGGCAGTACAATTTTTGTCAATTCATAATACCTTCGCACATCATCAGTGATGTGGTCAAGTCTATTACTTGCCTTGATGGCTTTGACCGCATTTTGGCGGATAAATTCTTTTATATCACATAAGTAACAGCCGTCTTCATATACCAAGTATTCTGGTGTACTCATAAAAGTATCCTTTACGAACTTTTCAAACTTATGATGCTCCTGAAGTAGTTTAATATTTGCATGCTGAGGTACAGTCATATCCTGTACAAGATGCGCTGCTGCTCCAAGAAAAAACATTGACCGTTTTACATCCCCAACATCATAATAACCCAGGGCAAAAGTATAATAGTTGCCGGCCAGTGTCAACGCATTTGTATTTCCGTAAAGTCCCCTGTCCTTAATCGGACTGTAAAAATGCCCTGAGCTTTTAAAATCCTGATCAGCCCATACTACTCCCAAATTTAGTTCCGATAAATACTGGGAAAAGAATCTGAATTGTTCAAATTTTCTATCGCTTTTCAAGATTGCCAAAGCCTGAATATTGATAACTCTATGCACTTTGCAATCAGTTGTTATTATAGCTTTTTTAACTGGATTTATGGCTTTCATTGTATATTTAAACAGTTTCCCATAAGAGTTTTCAACAATTTTAGGCATTTAAAACCTCCGTAGCGTTGTACATGTAATAAAAATATATATTATTATTATCGCTGAAATCGCTATATAATGCATTGTTGAATATAGATAAAAAAAGAGGTATAATTCAGTGAGAATATAGCAAATGGTTAATATTTACAATGGAGGTTAATATGGCTAAAGTAAGCTTGATACTTGAAGGCGGAGGAATGAGAGGGTTATACACTGCCGGAGTATTGGACTATTTTATGGAAAAGGGACTAGTTTTTCAGGACATAATCGGAGTATCGGCAGGAGCCTGTAATTCTGTCTCATATATCTCGGGTCAGAGAGGCAGAAATCTTGAAATTAATACAGACTACTGTTCAGATAAACGTTATATAAGTATTATGGGCCTATTTACCAGGGGCTCGATTTTTAATATGGATTTTCTGTTTGATGACATTCCAAATAAACTGATACCTTTTGATTATGATACCTTTAAAGCTTCAGATTGCAGACTGACTACTGTTTCTACCGATTGTAGAACCGGAAAGGCTGTTTACACACCCATAAAAGATATGAGTACTGATGGTGTCTACGTCAGGGCATCAAGCTCCATTCCCCTTGTATCTCCCATTGTAGAGGTGGACGGAAAGCTGCTTGTGGATGGCGGGCCATCAGATTCCATTCCTATAGGCTACTCTATTGCCAGCGGCTTTGATATTCACATAGTAGTACTTACCCGGCATAACGGTTATGTGAAAAATAAAAACAAACTTTACCCGCTGTGCAAACTGGCTCTAAGGAAATATCCAAATCTGGCAGCAACAATCAAGGACAGACATAAGAATTACAATGAAAGTATCCGCTTGTCAGAACAGCTTGAAAAGCAAAACAAGGCTGTAATAATAAGACCTAAAATGCCGGTAGAAGTGTCAAGATTTGAAAAGAATCCTGAAAACCTAAGAAGACTGTACAAAAACGGTTATGAGGATGCCGCTGAAAAGTTTAAAGATATTTTGAAGCTATGCATAAACGCTGAAAATATAGTCTACAACGCTCAGGACTGATAATAAATCCATTCAACTCATAAAAATCAATACCGAATGAATAACCGTGCCAAAAGCTATTGCCGGAGAGAGCTTTATAATATGCCTATTGCTTTTATTTAGTGACAGGCCCTGACAACAGCCTCCGCTGTATATCAAAAGCTTGACGTCCCTCCCCAGACTGCGAAAGCTTTTGGCCAGTTCACCTGTACCGAGGAGTTTTATAAATGCTGCAACCCCGGCAATCAGCATGGAATAACCTATTATGAATAAGCCGGCTTCCCAGCCCAGCAATGCACCGACCGCGCTGTATAGCTTTATGTCTCCTGCGCCTAAAAATCTCATGTAAAAGAATATACCTAACAAAATTACAGGAATTACAAGAGCAACAATACTTGTCTTTAATCCCTCCATTCCATAGAAATAAGTATTTATTATAATACCTGATAAAGCAGCTATCAGAACATGAAGATTTTTGATTTTGGAGATTTTAATATCACTTATCACCGTAAGGGTAAGAAGTAACAATAATATAATAAATACCGAAAGCTTTGCTGCAATCATATTACGACCTCCCCGGGCAATGCAGAACTGAAAAACTTAAATTCCTTATTTGCAAACCTCACCATATCATTATTCTGAACTTTTATCCTGGTATTTGACACAAGGCGTTTACCGTTAATAAAAGTTCCATTTCTAGAATTGCAGTCTACTATAAAATAATCGCCCTTTTCAGATAAAATCTCCGCATGTATTTTCCCTACAGCACTGCTCTTAAGCACAGTGTCCACAAAGCCCTCCATTCTGCCTACCAGTATACTCTTTTTATCCAGTTCAATAACAGTTTCTCCCTCCAGTTCTTTCAGGTACGCTCTTGCTTTTATCTTAGGTTTTCTGATTATCTCGGTTTCTCCGTGATATACCGGCTGAGGGGCAGGAATTTGTTTCTTAATATTCTCCTGCTCAGCAATTATTGCTTGCTGCTCCTGGCTGCCTGCACGCATTTTGCCGGTAATAAAGCTGATAACTCCTGCATCGGTATCAACCTTATGAGCCTTTTCACCATTTTTAACATTTTCAACACTATCACCTTTATCTGCCTTGAGCCTATCTCTGCTGAGTCTGAATACAAGCACATCTATGCAGGCAAAAATCACCAAGGGAATAATTGCTGTTTCAAGTTTCTTTCCGCCGGCGTCAACAAAACCGCTGGTAACGGTTAATATGTATAAAATAAGCAAAACGGGCTGAAAAAGTATAAACCCTAACGCCGGCAAGTTCTTAACCCCACCGGGTTTTAAAGACAACATTGGTTTTTTTGGCTTATTGACAAAATTTTGCCTATTACTACCTTTCCTATTTGGCAATCTTGTCTTGTCGGTGTATTCACCAGTCAAGGGAATCGCAGGTATCTTCACACTCTTTGATTTAATGTCTGCACCTTGAAGCGGCTCCTTAACTGTTTTCTCAAACTTCTCCCTTACTGCTTTTTTCTCATGGTTTTTGTCGTCACCGTCTGATATAAATCGTTTTTCTGTAAACTTACTAGCAAACTTCCCTGTGTACTTATCTGAAAACTTATCTGAGAACTCATCAGAAAACTTACCCGAAAACTTACCCGATAACTCCCTCATGCTATTTTCAACTCTTATATCAGAAGCATTAAAGCCACATAAGCTTTTTTTGTTGTCAAAACAAGCGTTCTGATTGGCCTCAATGCTCTTTATATCACTTCCCAGAAGAATTTCGAGCTGGGTTTTAAGTGTACCGAGACTGAATAAATCATTCCTTATGAATTCCAGAATTCTCTGCAGATAATTATCACTATCCTCTGCGCAAAATCTTGCCATTTCTACCACAAGCTTAAGCAGGAATGTCTTATAGTCATTTTTACTTCTGTTAAAGGGCAGATAAACGAAGAAAATCTCCATTTTTTCAGGTTGAACGTAAATATATCTCTCATCAAGTAAAATGTTGTAATCATATAGCAAGTAATTTTTTATGTGACATATATTATTCATAATGTTAAGGAGCATTACCAAAAATTCATCTCGAGTGAACTTCTTTCTTGACATAAAGCTGGCTAACGTACATTTTGACGTGACATTGTAAAAGCAGTTCAATTCACCTCCAATGTAGTTAATATTGAAATCCAGTAACCCTTTTATTTTATTGTTTAATAGCATTTGTACCTGATAATTAAGTACATTGATATTTTCTTTAGCTCTTAAAACCAGATAATTTGTTGTTGAATTATTTTCAAATAAAACTTCAAAATCATTCTCAAAATCCCTGTCCAAGATATATCACCTCCCGAGTTCTATAAGTTTACAATAACTGTAGCCAGGAATATAAAAGGCGCAAATGGGATTTCAGACCTGCCGCTGACTTTCTTTAGTACAATAATAAAAAGTGAAAAAACACCTGACAGAAAAACCGATATGAACAATATGTTCAACAGGCTTGTCCAGCCTGAAAATAGTCCCGTTACAGCTAGCAGCATCAAATCCCCAGTACCAATCTGACCTTTTGTCATATAAATTAATGGAGCTATAATCAAAAAAGCCAAAAGACCGCCAATTATATGTGCTTTTACTGA
This sequence comes from Bacillota bacterium, assembly GCA_023393115.1. GTDB lineage: Bacteria > Bacillota > Clostridia > Acetivibrionales > DSM-1351 > Ruminiclostridium. The sequence continues at coordinate 23,553 of JAEWMS010000071.1, read as the reverse complement.
GATGTAGTCACTTGAAAAACATAATAATAGTGCTCCAAACACCATTGAAGACAGGATAAGCCATATTGGTATTGTTCTGTTTCGCAAATCACTACCGGCAGCAACCAATTGGATAAAAAGCAGTACTGCTGTCATGACTACAGGAACTCCTATATCACTGGTAAAAAGAATATGAATTTCAGTTCCAAGGCAAGCTATAAGCAAAATGACTGTTTTAAAGAAATATCTGTTTGTTGTAATGTTACCCAGCTTTTGTGTCTTTTCAATCTTATATGTCTTTTCAGTCTTTTGTGTCTTTTCAGTCTTTTCCATCTCCGATATTTTCCTCCGTGTTACCCTTGTTTGCACCGCTCTTATCAGACTGTGTTTCACCCTCCCCCTTTCTACCGTATGCTTTAACAGGTTTCAGAGTTATACCCTTACTTTCAGCAACACGGATACACTTGTCAATTACACTTTGCTGGACCAGCGTCAAATCAGTTTCGGGTATAACAAGTATTAAAACCCTATTCGAAATATCCGAACTGCTTATTGATACTCCACCGCTTTCTCCTCCTTCAAACTTCTCCAGTTTATTTATGTATCCTGTTATTTTCTTTTCCAGACTTACAGCATCTTTATAATAGGGTTCGTCTATGTTAAGACTCTTGATACTGGTTGCTGTCCTGTTTTCAAACTTCGCAACCGTGGGAAAATTAAAGGGAAGATTTGCCCCCTGACGTTTTCGTATCTCTTGACCACGTTTTATGTTTGTCATATCCCAAACACTTTTACCATTGTCATCCTCTTCATCACCGTTACTTCCTACGCCTTCCTCCCCTGCCCATATACACGAGGATGCTGTTTGCTTCAGTCTCATCCCCGGAAGAAGCTCAGAGAGAAATGGAAACTTCATTGTATAGCTCACAGTAATATCAAGGCTCCTGCCATCTGCCAGCATTTTACTGTCTGAAAAGTCAAAACCGTCAAAGCCTCCTGCTATATTCAAGTCGGAAAGCCTTTCATCAATGTCCTTGTAATTATCGACTTCAAGCTGATTACGAATAATAAGCTTTGCTGCAGGAACTAAGGCCAATTGTGTCCGAGCAAAATCGGTAGCATCCTTTCCCGCTGCCTGGATACTTGAGGTTAGCCAATTATCTCCCAAAGTATCACTTACAGTATCAGAGCTGCTGAATCTTTCAAGGCTGCTGATGACCTCTTCAGCATTGGTTTTATAGTATAAAAGGCTGTAAGCACTCATTTGTCTGGACGCCCCTGTCAGAGCATTTTGAATAATTTCATTTGTATAATACACCTTAAGGATAAAGGCAAAGGCCATAACTGCTATTATGAACAAAGGCAGCATTATGGCAGCTTCCACTGTAATAGATCCCTTTCCTGCAGTTTTTAGTTTCATATGCCTCCTCCGCTAAATGTCATAATACGTTTAATAACTTATAAGCATCCTTTCATTGATACTTGTTCTTGATATATTCCTTCTTGCATCCGGTGTAAATACCGGGAAGGATACAAACAGATTCTTTATGGATACCGTTGTATCAGCCGCCAATGCAACATAAGCGTTTTCCAGGGTAAAGCCTTCACAAGACAGGCCTACATTAAGCTGAATAATATCCTGGGTTCTGGCAAGCTTTTTTTCCTTATCGGTCAGTAATAAAAATATTCTCAGGTAGTCCTGATAGCTTAATAGGAAGGGGTTTTTATCAGCATTGGTGATGTTTTTGTTATTAACAGTTCCGGATATATCTGTTTTCCATTGGTCTTTTGTTTTATAGAGAGCTATTTTCTCCCCGAGACTTAGTTGTTCCAGATCGTAAAGAGACTCAAACATAGCCCAGGAGAAAATCAACATGGTTTCAATTATAGGAGCTGATAATCCTGCATTCCAACTGCTTAAAGCAGCTGCCAGGCAGGTAACTCTGCTCATTTTTGAGGGGTCCGAATATATATGTATTACGTTTGCAGCAAGGCGCAAGGCAAGAATTTCCGACTTAATCAGCAGTGAATTTACTGCTTCGTCTTTATTACCGTTAATTATATATTCTACTTCATAACAGGAGAAAAAACCGTTTCTTTTATACTTGTCCTCAGATCTCAAATTGTAGGCCGCACTGTCTTTCTCTCCCTTCAGAAGAGGGACATCATGCCTGAATAAACCCATTATGTATTCATTAAGGTATAATTCTTCTGCCACACTTAATGCTATCTGAGATAATCGGTTTTCTTTTTCTGCAATATATTGAAGTTCCTTTTCTGCGCCGTTCGAAGTATCAAAATCCTTGGTATCCCAATCTGAGTTTTCCTCAGGAAGCTTTCTTTTTCTTGATGGCAGTTGCTTTAGCAAATCACTGTCAATACACTTCATTTCACCCTTTTGATTAAAGGCCTTTTTTATTACCTGATTAACTTTTCCCCGATTGTCCTCGTCCTCGGAGGAGGCTTGTGAACATTTATTAAAGGTATAATTGATTTCTTTCGGCACACATAAATCGTCCAGAGCTGATAGAAAATCATCTTCACTGCTATTAGCCTTATTAATAATATTCACGCAATAGTTAATATTTGTTTCATAATTTTCGGTTACCGAGTATGAGTTATCTTCACCAACAAGTTTTTTCATACCAAAAAGGGTTTCCTTATAGTTCTTTTGAATTTCTTCTATGCCTTCCTGGTTACTGTCGGCAAATTTTAGTTCTTCTTCAATTCTGTTCAGCAGTTCATCCTTTTTTATAGTTATATTATTTGCATGTTCCTTCGCATCTGTGTTGAACGTCTTAAATTGATTTATGTTGTTTAGTATAGTATTTTTTAACTCTGCTTTCTCCCGTACCAGCTCTCTAAGTTGTTGCTGAATTGAGTCTATTTCCTTAAGTAAATCTTTCTTAGCTGCACGGTCCCCTTCACCCGAATAAAGGCTCTGAAGATTGCTAAGCTGTTCTGATAAACTCTCTTGAAGCATATTATTATCAATAATTTTACTCTTCAAATCACTTAGTTTTGAGGCAATGCCGAAGCTATTTATCTTATTTGTTTTGTCTTCTAAAAACATCTGTAACTCGCCTATAACTCCCGCTTTTTTGTCAGTTTCCATCTTTCTTTTATATAGTTTTGAGCCTTTGGAAATATTCTTTATTACTTCTGTTTTTGAAAGTAAAACAGAAGCCATTTCTGCCGGAGCCCTGTATTTCATAAACTCCATGGTCTGCTCTTCAAAAACTTCGGTATTTTCAAGATTAAATAGTTGTTCAAGCTTAATATTTTCGATATTGTAACCGTAAAGAAAATCCTGGCTGCCAATATTTAAGTTCTTGGAAAAATACTCTTCATAACAATCAGTAATAGTATCATTGTCCTGACAGAAGCCAAACAGTCCATATTCATCCTTAAGCTCGTTGTTGTAACAGGCTAGCACTGAAGAAAGAGCTGTTTGGTTGGCTCTTTGTACCTGCGAGTGCGCAAGTTTTATTCTTGCAGCATCGGTAAAGGTTCCCACAACCAGGAAAATAGAAGTTAAGACTATGCTGACAAATACAGTTATTGACCCTTTATAGCTTATTAATCTGGAAACTTTCATGGTTTTTCACCGTACCTTTATTTTTTCTTGATTAGTTTATCTACAATCTCACTGACCTTTGATCCGCTACCGATCCACTTATTATCGCTATTTACCAGACAATTTTTTATATCGATGACCATATCCAGGTTTCTTATGAACTCAGCATTGTCCTCCAAGGGACATGAGGCTTCAGCTTTTAAGACAAGCTTGGGTGAAATTCCGAAAACGGCAAGCAGTTCACCTACCGGAAGCGGGTATTTTTCCTCAAGCCCAAGCCTAAACTGTTTGATTAGAATATTATAGGAGGTGTCTACACTTGCAAATTTTTCTGTGTTAACAATAGAAGGTTCCAGTTCTTTAAGGGAGTAACTTTCTATTTTGGTCTTTTTCTCAAGGTCGTTTGTATCAAAAATCCTCCAATAAGGATTTTTTTTCCTGGGCCATTTAGTCCCTTCTTCAAATTGCTTTACATAATATGCCGCGCCTCTATTTGCAGCTTCATTTGCCACACTTTGAAGAGTTGTGTACTGGTACATAATAATAAAGGCATAGACCAACACAACCAGAAGTAAAAAGACCAGCGAAAAAAATATAGAAGCTTCAACGGTAAAACTGCCTTTAGCATTTAGTAAATACACTTTTGCTATTGTTTTATGTACTATCTTTCTTATAGCTTCTCCCTCCTTCAAGGACGAATTAATTAGTCAGGGTAAATGGTTTCAGATCCTTAATGATTTTTAGTAATAACTTTACTACAGGCAGACTTGAACTACTCCAGAAAGGGAGAGAGAATTCCCCCCTTTTCCGGGAGTCTTGCTATTTGTTGGAGCCACTATCCTCCAAGTGTGCCCTGTGTACCTGTTTTATTGTTTTCAAGCATGCTCGCATCTGGGAACAGGTTATTAATTATTGAGTTAACAAAATTTATAAGTTGTTTTCTGAAAAGTAATGCTACGCCCACTAATACTGCAATAATAATTATCACCTCAACAGTACCCATGCCGTCCTCCTCTGTTATAAACCTCTTGAATATATGACTCATCTTTCAAACCTCCTTTTTTAGTATTTATTATCAGCCAATCTATGTGTAGCTTAGCTTAAAATTCAGACGATATTCCCTGCATGGAGAGAAGCGCAGGGGTTACAACAATTATGATAATGGCGAAAAACATAATCATCATGGGAAAAAGCAGTTTGGTGGACGCCTCTTCCCCCAGTCTTCTTATGGCATTTTTACGCATCTCCCAGCATTCATTGGATTGTAGTCTCATTGAAAGCACCAAATCATTTCCGCCCCTCTTGGTATTTTGAAGGATTGTGGACATAAGCCTTGATATTTCCGGAGTTTTAGCCCTTTTGGCAAACTGGCTGTACGCCTCGGTCTCGTTCTTTCCGGCTTTGATATCAGCTACCGTCTTATCAACCTCTGAGTAAAAAGAGTTATTACAATTATTTGGTTTTCTGTCGGACGAAATTTTCTCCCAGGCCTTTGACATGGTCAGGCCCGCATTTAACAACAAGGTTAGCTTGTTAATAAAATTGGGGAATTCCAGCTGTATCTCCAATCTTCTTTTCTTCACTTTGCTGCCAAGTTTCTGATCCTGAGAAAACAAAAGCAGCACAAGCAGCAATAAGACGTAAACAATATATGTGGGGTCATAGCCTGTAACAAGCCCGATTATCAGCTCAAAAAGAATGAATAATGTTATCAATACTATTTTATTTGCGTACATAACCCTGACATAAAAAGACGAGTACTCCTGTCCATATAGTTCTGAAAGGTAACTTAGTATTTTTCTGTCATAGGAAGTATTAAAGGAATAGCTGAACCTATCCAGAATATAAAGCCCAATGGGGAAAAAACTTTTTAGAGAAAACTCCTTCTTATCAAGTGCATTTATGTAATCGGAGTATTCAGAACGCTTAGTCAATAGTATTACAAGCAAGTACATTATGCTTCCTGTTAAAACCAAAATGGTAATAATTTTCAGTAAAAACATACAACCTCACAACCGAATATTCATAATTTTATTGGAAAGAACATATGCTCCTGAAAGAAGCATCAGACATGCCGTCATTGCAGCTTTTCCCTGTATTGTGGTAAAAATCGGGCTGATATAGTCTTTAGCGGTAACCGATAAAATCAATATCATTGCTACAGGCATAATATTCAGAATTTTTTGTTCAAACTTTCTGGAAGATAAAAGGGTCTCTATTTCCTGTTTCATTTCAATCTTGTCACTGATAATACCCGAAGCATTTTTTATTGCTTCAATTAAATTACCTCCGGTTCGCTTACAAATACTTATGACATCGGAAAAGTTGTTTATATCCTCCAAATCCGACCTTTTTGCCAAATCCTTAATGGCCTCCTCAACTGTCACATTCAAGGAGAGCTTATGAATTATTATTCTGGTTTCTCTGATAATACTGGCTTCTTCACTGGGGTACAGTACAAGCAAATCATTCAATGCGTTACTGAAGGCATTTTCTATAGCATTACCGGCTGACAGTGAGGAGGCTAGAGAGGTCAGAAGATCTTTAAACTGAAGATTTAATTCGTGCTTTCGCTTGGCTGTTAACTGCTTTCTCTTGTATTTTAGATAAAGGATACCAAGAGGGCTGAGAATACCTGCCAGAATAACACTTCTGTATAACAGGTACGATACACCAAAAACTGCTGCTGATGCCGTTACAATATAAAATAACTTCCATCTTGATGTAATTATATAGATATTATAGTCCTGCAGAGTACAACCCTCCTTCATAAAATTTCTGCTTTTCAGGATGTAACTATTGTTATATTTCCTCAGATATTCCTGAGTTCCGCAGTTTTTGTGTATTGACCAAAGAATTTGAAGTTCTTTTAAGACATCCTACAACCTTGTCGGATGAATCAATATTATCTGTGTGAGTTTCTTCGAAGGTGTATAAAGGATTCAGCATGATCTGTCCATTCTCAAGGCCTAATACTTCAGATATTTCCATGGTTCTCCTGGATTTATCCCTAAGTCTTGAAAGAAATATGATAATATCAATTGCTGAGGTTATCTGTTTACGAACTGCTTCAAGGGGCAGTGTTGACGAGCTTAAAATCATTGTTTCCAGCCTGGAAAGCATATCAGAAGTGGAATTAGCGTGACCTGTGGATAGTGAACCGTCATGACCTGTATTCATAGCTTGCAACATATCAAGTGCTTCAGGACCTCGTACTTCACCAACAATAATCCTTTCTGGCCTCATTCGTAATGAGGTCCTTATGAGATCCCTTATGGTTATTTCTCCCCTCCCCTCCAGATTTGAGTTTCTTGTCTCAAGTCTGACAAGATTAGGGATATTTAGAATCTGAAGTTCAGCAGAATCTTCAATTGTAATAATTCTTTCATCACTGGGGATGTAATTTGATAAGGCATTAAGAAAGGTTGTTTTCCCTGATCCTGTCCCCCCTGCTATAAATATGTTGTACTTTGCAATGACAAATTTTTCCAGGGTATCAGCAGCCTCCTGAGTTAAGGAACCAAACTCTATGAGCTTTTCAATATTTATGGGTTTATCGGGGAACTTTCTGATGGTTACAATTGGTCCATTAAGGGCAATAGGGGGCAGAACTACATTTATTCTTGAACCGTCTTTAAGTCTGGCATCAACAATGGGAGTTGATTCATTTACCGTTCTGTTAACTGTAGTCACCATTATCTGGATAATATCCTCCAGCTTCTGAACAGACTCAAACTGAAGCTCCAGCCTGTGGCTTTTTCCGTTCTTTTCAATAAATATATCATTGGGACCATTGATCATAATTTCTGTGATTTCGGGATTTTCCAGTACAGGCTGAAGTATATCCAGCCTTCTCAGAGAGTTAAAAACAGCAGATATCAATTCTTTCTTTTCATTTGTTCGCAAAATCACTTCTTTAGACTTTTCAAAGACTGTTTTTTCAATTATCTCAATAATATCCTCATCAGTGAAATCCCGCTTTAAATCAATCTTATCATTAATTGACAGCTTAATTTCACTTAACAGCTTTTTGTTCAACCGCTTATCCTCCAGGCTCCGACGTAGTTAAATCAAATCATATACCTGCTGGTAATCTTTTTTAAGGCATGGTTTATCTCAGGTCCTCCCATTATTCTGAAGTTTGTAGCATTGAAATGCTCCTGGAACTGAATTTCAGAAAGGGGGTTTTCGTTGGATAAGTATTTGTAGAATAATGAGAGTCCCTGACTAGACACTTTATTTGCTACATAAATAATCTTGTGATACAAATAAGTATATTGATTGGAAGAGTTTGAAAGCTTTTTGAGACTTTCGAAGAAAGCTGTTGTTTTATGTAAACAAATTTCCTCATCAATAAAAATGTAGATAATCTCATCGGCTGCATTTAGAACTTCCAACGAATTACTGTCCAATCGTGAATCGGTATCGATTACGATAATATCGTATTGTCCTGATTCCCTTAGTGAATTAATCAGACAATTAATATCACCGGGAGTTAAATCATTTATTTCAAAGGAATTATTTGTTTCCTTAAAATAAAACACATGTGTTGATGGGTCCTGGCATCTCATGGCTGATAGTTTCGATACCAGATTTTTGTCCTGTTCTTTTAAATAATAGATTATTTCAGACATTGAAAATTCAGATTCACTTGAAAAAAAGAAATTTGTAGATTGAAACTGTTCAAGATTTAAATAGAAGACTTTAAGACCGGATAGAGAGCAAATGGTACTTATTCCAACCGCTATTGATGTTTTTCCTACATTTCCGGAAGCTGAATACACCGATATTACTTTGGTGCTTTTCTCTCCTGATGTCTTAATAATATTACCTGCGTTTATGAAGCTATTGATAATATCTCCTGCAATTCTGTTTACATCTTTGTATTTAAAAATTGAAGGAATATCAGAAACACCGCTACTACTTTTCCCCGAGGATAAAATCAGAATGTTTTTTAGATATGTCTTTCTGACCTCGTCATAGTACTTTTCACAGGTTAAAACAATATCGGGATCAATCTTTTTTATCCATTCCTCGACATTGAAGGAATTACTGCAATAATTGACAAGTAAGGTCTCTGAAAAATTGTGGGTAAGAGAATTACACAAATTGAACGAGTATTCATCATCATCGTCCAGAATCATTAATTTTATGATTGACATTAGCTTTCTCCAGTTTCTTTTGTATATTAATCTTTTTTAGTTTACCGGATATGAATAAAGAAGGTTATTTTTAATACCATTATATTACATATTTAACGTTTGTCAACATATTTTTTCTATTTTTGTAATTTTCTTTCATTTTTTACATATTTTAATAACCATTTATTGATATTTTCCCGAATTTTGAACTTACTCTTACATTGGTATCTCCCTCGGAGCCTGTAAATCGGTTATGGGATATTGTTCCAGACACATCAAGGGTTAGTCCTGCTTCCTTTGGAAAGCCTAATTCAATATTACCGGTTTCGGTTTCAAAGGAATAGTTGCATTTTCTTTGGCATTCGGTCTTTATATACAGGTTTCCTGCGTCTACTTTTATTTCGGAACCCCCGGCCAGTTTTCCGGAGTTAAGGTGAACATTACCTTTTGCACAACGAAGATTCAGTCCTCCCGATAACGACTTGATTTCAGTATTTACAGTATTTAGTGCTGCATTGATATTTCCTTCAAAATAATCCTGCATAATAAAACTACCCTGATCCTGCGAAATTTCCAAAGAATTTATTCGGCGGGGAATTGTAAGCTCTATTTCAGAAAGTACGTCTTTAGAATTTTTTATATTACCGCTATAGTATACATCAATATAGCAGGTACCTTCTTCTATACTTGTATCAACTTTGAAATTCTCAAGAAGTTTTTGAAGCTGCTCCATGGTTTTATTGTCCCGTACAGTATGCTTTGTTTTGACACTTATGTCAGGCTTGTCCCAGCAGTATATCTGAAGTGTTCCAGAGTCAATTGAAACCTTAAGCGTCCTGACTTCTCTTGTAAGTTCTATTTGTGAATTCCTGAACTGGTAAGAGCCCTGCTTGTGAATTGTAACAGACTGTTGACTACAGCCTGTGATAAGAATTGTAATAAAAATAGAAATATAGATAAGTAACCTTTTCATGGCCATCTCCTGCAAAACTCATTTTGCAAGAATGATACCATATTTTCCATTTATCCCCAATTATTTCCTGTCCACCCCACATAAGGAATGGACAGGTTCAATGTTATTCAAACAGACCTTTCATATAACCTGCATAATGTGAAAAAACTATTCCCGGTTCTTCGAGATCAAGACACCATCTCTTCACCCACTCAAGTGACAGATAGCCCTTATAGTCATTTTCCTTTAACAGTCTGACAATACCCTTTATGGGAATATCGCCATAGCCCATCATTTTGTACTTTACTACACCGTCAACAACTACTGAATCCTTTATGTGAATAAAGCAAATATAATTCTTTAAATTTTCATAAGTTTCCTCAATGGATTCATTGAAAAATCTTATTGGGTGATGTACATCCCACAGAACTCCTACACTATCAGAACCAACCTTTTCAATAGCAGCCTTCAAGACCTTTGAATCAGCAAAGACTCCGTTGGTTTCAACCAGAAGCTTTACGCCCTTCTCTTTAGCCTTAGGAGCTAGTTTCTTTAAATTTTCTATAACAAAGTCAATATCTACCTCTCCTGCATGAGGTTGCGCATCTCCCAGCACCCTGACATAGGTCGTTCCGATTTTGGAGGCCAGATCAATATAATCCAGAGCTTCCTGAATGTATTTATCAATATTTGATTTATCAAATAAATAGCTTGCTGATGTAAGGCAAGGGATTTCAAGGCCTATTTTATTGAGTTTCTTCATAGTCAAATCGATATTGTCTGCTGAAAATTGTTTGGCTTTTGGAACATAAAGCTCATTTCCTATACCCCGAATTTCTATACCATCAAAGCCTATATCCTTGGCAGTTGCGAGCATATCTTCCCAACTCCAGCCAGGACATCCCAGCGTAGAAAATGATATTTTCATAATTCCTCCCATCTACGCGAAAACGCGTACAAAAATAGTTATTTAAAGACACGCATAATTACGTTAAACTTGTTTTCATAATAACATTTTTTTCTAATGTCTGCAAGAAATCTAAATCCATTGAAACTGTTTCATGGAATGATATTATTAGCAAGTATGCTATATATTAATATTACTATTCCTTGTGGAGATTTTAGAAGCAAGGGAAATATCCGTTTCTTATAAAGTAAAGATTTTCCGGAGAGAGCTCAATGCTCTTGAAATAAAATAGCCAAAAACGGCGCCCAGGAGATTCAATAATATATCATCAATATCGCTTATTCCTGAGTATGTCAAATATTGTGCTATCTCAATTATAAGGGTTAGAAGAAGGGTAATAATTATTACTTTGCTGATTTTCATGCTTTTTATATAAGGCAATAGGAAACCCAGCGGCATAAATGCCGCTATGTTTCCTGCCAAATTTACTGCCACATTTCGGATTCCCATATTGCCGGTCAGGTATTGCAATATTGTTGAAAACGGAATAAGATTTACTCCTCTATGTTCACTTCCCCTGCCGTAATGGGAACTGAAAAAAGTAAGATAGATCAATAATACAAGATATGCAAGAAGAAAAAACATAGCTGTATACCTAATTATCTTTTTGCTGTTCATATTTGCTCCACCTTACTTTCTATACTTAATATAATAAACTGCTATCACCACAAATCAAAATTCACTTTGCTCAACCTTAGTTCTGAATAATTAACCTCTGAAATAATCAACTCCCGCTTTAAACAGCTGTTGATCCTTTTCTCCCGGAACATTTCTGTACAGGTTTGTTCCTATTCTCTCGGAGTGACCCATTTTTCCGAATACTCTTCCGTCAGGACTTGTGATACCCTCAATAGCATTTATTGAGCCGTTTGGATTGAAGCTTATATCATATGTGGGTTTACTGTTCAGGTCTACATACTGGGTGGCTATCTGTCCATTTGCTTCAAGGGTTTTCAGTACCTCTTCGCTGGCGGTAAATCGTCCTTCTCCATGGGATATGGCTATGTTGTGAATATCTCCAACCTTAACATTGTTCAGCCATGGGGACAGGTTTGAAGTTATCTTTGTATTTACCAAACAGCTCTGATGACGTCCAATGGTGTTAAAGGTCAGCGTCGGGCAGCTGTCATCTATATCCCTGATCTCTCCGAAGGGCAGCAGACCGAGCTTTATTAAAGCCTGGAAGCCGTTACATATTCCCATAACAAGGCCATCTCTCTGTTTGAGAAGCTTCATTACAGCCTGACTTACAACTGGATTTCTGAAGGCCGTAGCAATGAATTTTCCTGAGCCTTCGGGTTCGTCTCCGGCGCTGAAGCCGCCCGGAATCATTATGATCTGGGAATTGTTTATGAGTCTTTCCATTTCTTGAATGGATTCTTCTATATCATTGTGGGACATATTTTTTATTACCAGTGTTTCAACAATTCCTCCGGCATTTTCAAATACCTTCTTTGTGTCATACTCACAGTTTGTTCCGGGGAATACAGGTATGAATATTCTCGGTTTTGCAACCTTTACAGAGGGCTTAACCTTTGTGCCGGCTTCATAGCTGTATTCAACAGGAGCTTCAAGCTTCTGTCTGACCTTTGTGGGGAATATCTTCTCCAGTGGTGCCTGCCATTTTTCTGCAAGCATACTCAAAGACATTTTTGTACCTCCTACAGCTATTTCATTATTGGCAGCTGTAGTTCCCAGTAAGGTATAGCTTAAGCCAGCAAAGGCTGAACTTATATTGATGCTTTCAGACAATTCAAGGACAATTGAGCCATAAAGAGGCTTAAACAATAAAGCTGCGTCAATTTTATCAGCAAATTCAAAACCTATCATATTGCCAAAGGCCATTTTGCTTATAATCTCTGCTATACCGCCTTCTCTTACAGAGCTTGCAGATAATATGGACTTTTGTGCCGCCATTTTATGAACAGCGCTATAAATCTTATCCAGTTCATTAAAGTCAGGAAGTTTATTTTCATCCAAGCCTAAGGTTAAGAGCACAACCTTGCTGCCGGCTGCTTTAAATTCATTGGATACAACATTATTTACATTAATTGTATCTACTGCAAAGGATACCAGTGTAGGCGGTACATCCAGCTCATTGAAGCTTCCCGACATACTGTCCTTACCACCGATAGCAGCAGTTCCCAGCTTCAACTGGGCATAATATGCTCCTAAAAGGGCACTTAGCGGCTTACCCCAGCGTTTTGCGTCCTTTCCGGGCTTCTCAAAATACTCCTGAAGGGTCAGTCTGATCTTTTTATAGTCTCCACCCATAGCTGCAATCTTCGCTACTGATTCCACCACAGCGAACACTGCTCCGTGGAATGGACTCCATGTTGAAATTTCGGGATTATAGCCATAGGACATTAAGGTTCCGGTAGTAGTATCACCTTCCATTAATGGAAGCTTTGCAGCCATTCCTTCAGCTGGTGTCAGCTGGGTTTTGCCTCCGAAAGGCATCAACACTGTATTGGCACCTATTGTTGAGTCAAAGCGTTCTACAAGTCCCTTCTGACTGCATCTATTTAGGTTTTGCAGATTAGCAACCCATTTTTCAGTCAAATCGTCAACTATTACATTACTGTACTTGTCAAAATAGCTTTCCTCTTCAGGAGCCGCTATTTCAATATCTATTCTTTGCTTGGCACCGTTTGAATTAAGGAATTCGCGGCTTAAATCCACTATCCTTTTACCTCTCCAATTCATCTTAAGTCTCGGAGCGAAAGTAACCTCAGCAACAACAACAGCCTCAAGATTTTCATTATTAGAGTGCTTGATAAATTTATCTACATCTGCCGCGTCAACCACAACTGCCATTCTTTCCTGTGATTCAGAAATAGCCAGCTCTGTTCCGTCAAGGCCTTCATATTTCTTTGGCACCATGTCCAGATTTATTTCCAAACCGTCTGCCAGTTCTCCGATAGCAACTGATACACCGCCGGCACCAAAGTCATTGCATCTTTTTATCAGCGTGCTTACCTCGGGATTTCTGAAAAGACGCTGTATTTTTCTTTCAGTAGGTGCATTACCCTTTTGAACTTCTGCACCGCAGGATACCAGTGATTCTTCGGTGTGAGCCTTTGAAGAACCAGTTGCTCCTCCGCAGCCGTCTCTTCCTGTTCTTCCTCCAAGGAGGATGATTTTGTCTCCGGCTGCGGGCTGCATACGCACTACATTTTTCCTTGGCGCAGCACCTATCACAGCTCCGATCTCCATCCTTTTTGCAACATAGCCCTCATTGTATATTTCGGCAACCTGTCCTGTTGCAAGGCCGATCTGGTTTCCATAGGAGCTGTAGCCAGAGGCGGCGCCGGTGGTGATTTTCTTCTGCGGAAGCTTACCCGGGATGGTGTCTTCCATACGAGTTCTGGGGTCACCGCTTCCGGTCACTCTCATAGCCTGATAAACATAAACCCTGCCTGACAACGGATCGCGGATGGCACCGCCGAGACAGGTTGCAGCTCCACCGAAGGGTTCTATTTCTGTAGGATGATTGTGTGTTTCGTTCTTGAACATAACAAGCCATTCTTCGTTCTTACCGTTTATATCTGCATTAACTACTATACTACAGGCATTAATTTCATCAGATAAATCCAAATCCTCCAGCTTTCCCTGCTTTTTTAGAGCTTTCATTGCCATGAGAGCAACATCCATAAGGCATACATCCTTATCATCACGTCCTCTGTATATTTCCTCTCTGGCTGCCATATAGTCCTTATAGGTATCTTCAATTACTTTGGTATATTTGCCTTCCCCAAACTTCACACTGTCGATGCAGGTGAGGAAGGTAGTATGTCTGCAGTGATCCGACCAGTAAGTATCTATCATTCTCATTTCAGTTACTGAAGGGTCTCTCTTTTCTGTATTTTTGAAATATCCCTGACAGAATACAATATCATCAAAGGACATGGCAAAACCCATCTCCTTCAGAAGCTTGGACAGCTGTAGCTCATCCATGTTAATGAAGCCTGTAATGGTTGAAACGTCAACAGGCTGTTCAACCTCTGTCTTAAGGGTTTGAGGTTTTTCCATCTTAGCTTCCTGGCTTTCAACAGGATTTATATAATACTTTTTGATAGCTTCAAGATCCTGCTGTGTAATGCCTCCTCCCAGTACAATAACTCTGGCAGCCTTTATTTCAGGTCTTTCGCCTTGTGTAAGCAATTGAATACATTGGGCAGCAGAGTCGGCTCTCTGATCATACTGACCAGGCAGGTACTCCACAGCAAATGCTTTACAGCCGGCAGGAATCGAGTATTCTTCATCATAAGCCAAATCAACGGGTGGTTCTGAGAATATAGTATTTCGCGCCATTTGATATTCCTCATCACTGATTCCTTCAATATCATAGCGGTTGATAATCTTTACCGATTCCAGTGCTCTGATTCCCAGTGTTTCGGTTAAGTCGGACAAAAGCCCCTGGGCTTCCACGTCATAAGGTTTCTTTTTTTCAACAAACAGTCTTTTTACCATGCTTCTCATGTTATCTCCAATCCGCATGCATTGGCATGCTGAATAAATAATTTAAAATAAGCTGATATGTTAATTATATTATGATAAAATATATTAGTAAAATTAATATTATTAATAGTATGTATTAGGAGGGCTAATGGATATAAATTTTGAATTATATAAGATATTTTATTATTGTTCCGAGAATAAAAGCTTCTCTGTTGCAGCTAAAAAGCTGTTTATATCACAATCGGCAGTGAGCCAATCCATTAAGCAACTGGAGAAACAACTGGGCGTAACTCTGTTTTTTAGAAAGGCCAGAACAATACAGCTGACCTCTGAGGGAGAAATGCTATTCAGTTATGTGTCGCAGGCATTTAATTTCTTAAAAACCGGGGAGTCAAAGCTCCAGGAGCTTGAAGGGCTTAAGTCAGGTGAAATAAAAATTGGAGTAAGCGATTCCATATGCAAGTACTTTGTAATGCCGTATATTAAAAAATTTGGTCAGCTATATCCTCAAATAGCTATAAAAGTAGTTAACCGTACCACTCCGCAGCTGTTGGAGGTATTGAAAAACGGTCTTGTAGATATGGTTATTTCAACACTCCCTGTAAATACACAAGTGTATTCGGTAGTACCCTTCATCAAGGTCGAGGATATTTTTGTTGCATCAGAAAAATACTCGGAGCTTAAGAATAGAAAAGTGCCCCTTAAAGAATTGAACAATAATCCTCTGGTTATGCTTCCCTCAGACAGTTCAACTCGTAAAGCCATTGACACCTTTTTTGCAGAACAAGGGCTTGCCTGCACTCCTGAAATAGAGCTTGAAAGTCTGGACCTCCTCGTTGAGTTTGCATTAATCGGGACTGGCGTTGCCTATGTCTTAAAAAACAGTGCTATTGAGCATATTAAATGCGGACGGCTGTTTCAGGTGGAAACAAAGGAAAATTTGCCTCAAAGAGAAGTTGGAATTGTTACTATGAAAAATGTAATGCTTTCAAAAGCGGTTAATACTTTTATAGAAATACTCCTATAAAAACTCTTTAATCAGCTCATTCTTTTCCACAAAAAAGTCCACAAAGTTATCATTTACTCTAACAACCGGGGCATAGGCACACTGGTTCGGAACATATACCACTTCTCCGATTTCACCATTTTCTAATTTCACCTTGGAGCCAACATAATAACTGGGCATATTTGCGAACATGACCATCATTATCTTTGGATCCACAGTGTCAAAGCCCACGCTTTCAAGTTCCTTAAAAGCTGTAAAAGGAGTTTGCCTTCCTCTGTATACTCTTTCAGAGGTTATAGCATCAAATATATCTGAAATTGTTACTATCTTGGAATAAAGATTTTTCTGACTGCCCTTGATACCAAAAGGATAACCTGTACCGTCTTCCTTCTCATGGTGCATTATTACAGCCCGCTTAACATCCATACTTATATCTTTACATTTTTTTACTATTTCATAGCCATAAATCGTATGCCTTTTCATTATCTCGTATTCCTGCTCTGTCAGAGGTCCTCTTTTATTTAGAATTTCCTCCGGAATATAAGACTTACCGACATCGTGAAGAAGCCCTGCCATTACAACTTCCTTTAGCTGTTTCTTGCTAAAGCCAAGCCATTTTCCCAGCAGCATGGAGTATACCGATACATTGACCAGATGTGAATATGTATATGCATCAGCTATTCTAACTGAATTGACACAATCCATAATAGAACCGCAATCATTTATTTTGCTGTAAATATGTTCTGAAATATTCTCGGCCATGCCCAAATCCAGTTCTTTTCCCGAAGCCAGGTCCTGAAGCATTTTCTTTGCAGTATTGACATCTTCAATGTACTTCTTTTGATCTTCATTTAGATTTTTGTCAGACAAGTAATCATCGCCATGAACAGGGTTTGAATTATATATAAAAACCTTGTCTATCCTGAAGTCGAGAAGTTTTTGTAAAATGTACTCCGTTATTATTGTATCTGAGGGAACAATCATGTTTCCACCAACGGAATATACATCTTCTCCAAGGTAGCATCCTATAATATTTTCATCAACCCCAACGTATCTCTTCTCCATGTGTTATTCTCCTGCCTTATCAAATAGTTTAGAAAAGATCATAATATACAGCCAAACTTACTTTAATATATCTATATTATATAGTAAAATAATAGAATAGTCATCCAATTTTCGCCATATTTAAACAATATAAGTAAAAATATTTCCTGAAAAATTGGAACATATATCAAAGCGGGTACGTCAAAATATAGTTAGGTAATATCAGGCAAAGGAGGAAATTAGTTGTCGGACAATATAATTCAGGTTAAAGGGATCCGTAAAATATATAGAGTTGGCAATGAAAAGGTCACAGCTCTGGAGAATATTGATCTCTCCATAGGCAAGGGAGAAATTTGTTGCCTTCTTGGAACATCAGGTTCAGGAAAATCCACACTGCTGAATCTTTTGGCCGGTCTTGAAAAACCAACCAAGGGAGAAATCATAATTAAGAACATACATATTGAAAAATTAGATGAAAAAAAGCTTGTCCTTTTCCGTCAGAAATATATAGGCTTTGTTTTTCAGTCTTATAATCTGCTGCCAAACCTTACTGCTTTGGAAAATGTAGGATTACCGTTGGCCTTTAAGGGAATCCCCCGTTGGATTAGAGATAAAAAAGCAAAACAGATGCTGAATTCTGTCGGATTGAAAACTCACAGTAACAGAAAACCTTCCCAGATGAGCGGAGGACAGCAGCAAAGAGTTGGAATTGCAAGAGCCTTTATCGGTAATCCGGAAATAGTTTTTGCTGATGAACCAACAGGAAATCTTGATTCAAAAACCACAAGCGAGGTAATGAATCTTATCACAGGAATTGCCAGAAAAAGCAATCAGACTTTAATTATCGTTACCCATGATGTCAATATTGCCAAGTTCGCTGATAGAATAATACATATTCTTGACGGTAATATAGAAAAAATTGAAACCCAAACCCCTTCTATGGTTCAAATAGAAGAATAAATAAAATTCATTATTAACACCAAGTGTAGCCAGGAGGAAATACTCATGAGAGCAACAAAAAAATATCTTTGTTTAGTATTAATGTTTTTAATTATATTATCAGAACTTATATTTAATATTACACCGGTGATGGCCGCAAAGGATGTATATTTGAGCAATTATAATATAATTAAATATCCAAATAACGGTACAAAGGAAGTTCCTATAACTGAGGGAGATTCCTTTGATATGGTTCTAACATTTACTGCTGCTGACGGTGTCACAGGCATTAAAATAAAATCAGTCGTTATTGATGGCTCTTCATTTTCTTTTAAGAGTGGTGAAACAGAAATTAATATAAATAGTACTAGTAGTGCTACTAGTGTTACTACCCCCAAAAGAACTTTTGTTTATAATGGAGGTTCAAAGAGACTGGATGTGACCATTATTTATGATAAAAAAGACGAAACGGATCTTACCGAAACGGATTTTATCAATATATCCGAAGCCGTGGTGGATTCAACAAGCTCGACTTCGGGTGATACCAGTAAAAAAGCACCCAGATTAGTCATTGCCGGTAATGCTGCAATCCCCTCAGGACAAGCAGGTTCTGAATTGACCTATACTCTGCCTGTAAAAAATGCCGGTAAGTATGCTGCTAAAAATGTAGTCATATCTCCAGTTCTTGATGACTCGATACCCGTTGTGATTGAAACAATGAACCTTTCTCAAACCATTGACTCAATTTCGCCAAATGAGACTAGAGATGTAACCTTCAAATTTAGAATCAACCCAGGTGCCGCAACTAAAACATACCCTATTAAATTCAATATTCAGTACTATAATACATATAATGATTATTTCAGTAATACTGAAACCGGGTATATAAAAACGGAAGAAGGCAATGCCCTTCCAAAATTAATACTAAAATCTGTAGTTGCAAATCCTTCTCCGGTCCGTCCCGGTGAAGACTTTCAGCTGGATATTACTCTTGAAAATGAAGGAACCTTAACTGCAAAAAATGTATCAGTTACACTATTAGGCTTAAAAAATGACGGTTTCAGCAGCATTGGTGCTTCCAACAAAATAACCAGATCAAACATATACGGACATGATACCTCAACCCTTACATACAACTTATCTGCTTCAAAAAAAATCGAAGCAGGTGCTAATAACTTAAAAATCAAAGTTGATTACTCCGATGCATCCGGTACAGCCCGTTCGGAGGAAATTGAATTTTTTATACCTGTTCAGGGTTCAGATTCACAATCAATAGTAGAACTAAAAAATATAGTTTCACCTGATACTACACTCTTCCCCGGAAGTAACGCTCTGATAGCTTTTGACGTAGTAAATACAGGAACTGAAGATGCAAAGAATGTCAAAGTCACTGTTACTGCCGACAAAGAGATAATACCAAGAACCCAAAACACAATTATCGTTCCTACGCTGAAAAAGGACGACCCCAAAAATCTACAATTTCAGCTGTTCGTTTCAGATGATGCAGTCACAAAAAACTACCCGGTTGCAATAAATATAGAATATGATATTTCTGCTTCAGGTACAACTACAAAACAAACAGTATCGCAGTATGTGGGTTTATACGTGGAAAACAAATCCGGAAAGACAGTGCCGAGATTAATAATTGATAAATACAGTATAGAACCAAAAACCATAAATGCAGGCCAGGATTTTACGCTTAGTCTGTCAATACTGAATACAAGCAAATCGGCAAAAATCCAAAATGTCAAGGTTTCCATAGCTTCTGATGACGGAACCTTCACAACCGTTGATTCGAATTCATTCTATATTGACAGTATTTCTCCAAAGTCAAGAGTACAGAAAAAAATTGTCCTGTCATCAAAACCTGATGCTGCAGCAAAGCAGTATATGCTCAGTATCAATTATGAATATGAAGATGATAAAGGTACCGCATATACAAATAAGGATACTATAGGAATACCTCTACAGCAAACTCAAAGACTGACAATTGGGGAATTGAACATTTCAAGCGAAGCCTTTGTTGGCAACCCTATACCTGTAAACGTTAGTTTCTACAACATGGGTAAGTCCACCCTGTACAATCTTATGATAAAGCTTGAAGGAAAATTCAAGGTTGAGGGCTCAAGTTATTTTGTGGGCAATTTTGAACCGGGTAAAACCGATTCTTTTGATGGAACAATAATTCCTGATGCCCCTGGAACGATATCCGGAAGTGTTCTGTTTACATATGAGGATGCAGCCGGAAAAGCTTACGAAGTAAGAAAAGAGATATCTGCAAATGTAACCGAGATGCCCATGCCTCCTGAACCTGGTATGGATGGACAGCCTCCAGTCGATGGTTCAGAAAAGAAAATTCCGCTCTGGGCATATATCGCTGGTGGAGTTGTAGGTTTAGCCCTTATTGTTATTATAGTTCTTGTTATTCGTAAAAGAATTAAGGCAAGAAAGGAATTAATGTTCGATGAGGAAATTTGATATTATGATCATGGGTTTAAAAAACCTATTCCGCAGAAAAACCCGGACTATGCTGACCGTGCTTGGTGTTGTTATAGGTACGGCAGCCATAGTTGTCATGGTTTCGCTGGGCTTGGGTATGAATGAAAGCTATGACCAGCAAATAAAGCAAATGGGAAGTATAAATATCATAAATGTTACAAAATACAAAAACTATGCTGAGGGCAGGGGCGAGTCGCTTTCACAGAAAGAAATCATTCTGGACGATACGGCCATATCCAAAATTAAGGCTATTGAAGGGGTCGCTGGTGTTACACCCATTCTGGAGACATATGGAAAACTCATTGCAGGTAAAAAGATAACCTTTTGCTCTATCGTTGGAATTGACTCAAATCAAATGGCAAACTTTGATTATAAAATTGCAGAAGGTACCTTGTTAAAGGAAGGTGATATTGATTCCATAGTGGTTGGTGGAAGTATTCCTATGAATTTTTATAATCCCAAACTTACTTATTCACCACAAACAACTCCTGTTAAAGTCCTGTCCGAGAAGCTGCAGTTAACTTTTGATATGGGTTATGGTGAAAGACGGCAGCAAGGATTAGGTGGTGACGATACTTCAAAAAAACCTTCAATACTGTATAAACTGAAGGCGACAGGCTTATTGGTCCAGACTAACGGTAATGACAATAATGATTATTCAATATTTATGGATATAAAATATCTTCAAAAGCTAATAAAAGACACAAGTAAACAAATAAAAGGTCAGCAGGATTCTTACTATTCAGTCTCTTCCTCCAATTCTGAAACCAAGGGTTACGAGAGACTTATGGTAAAGGTTGAAGATATAGATGATGTAGATAGTATTCAAGAGCAAATCGATGAAATGGGTTATGGCACAAACAGTCTTCGTGATATCAGAAAATCCATGCAAAAGCAGTCACAAACTTTACAAATGGTTTTAGGCGGTCTTGGCGCCATATCATTGTTGATCTCAGCACTTGGTATTACAAACACCATGATAATGTCCATCTATGAAAGAACCCGGGAGATTGGAGTTATGAAGGTTTTAGGCTGCAAACTAAAAAATATTAAACAGCTGTTTCTGTTTGAAGCCGGTGTAATTGGTTTATTTGGCGGTATAGTAGGAATTGTTTTGAGCTACGTAGCTTCTTTTATACTGAACAAAGTTGGTTTGAATGTTCTGGGAGGAAATAACGATGGAATGTACATGGGGATGGGAATGGGAATGGGTATGGGTATGGAGCAGCAAAGCAGTAAAATATCCGTAATTCCTCCATGGCTGGCACTTTTCGCAGTGGCATTTGCCATTCTTATTGGTCTTATTTCCGGCTTTTCCCCTGCCCGACGGGCTATGAAACTCAGTGCACTTGAAGCAATTAAAACAGAATAAAGCAAAAAAAGGGGGACTCACATAACCATAGGATTTATTAGTTAGAAAATACCCATACCATTGTACTCCCGAACGGGACGGTAAATAATTTTGTGTATGGAATTACTTTTTGACTCTTTTGGGTTAAGTATTCCTAAGTACTAACTTGTAAAATTAAATATTATATTTTAAATTATTGCCAGATTCTTGGAATTTTATGCATGTTCCAGATTGAATTTGGCAATAATCTTTAATAATGATATTTCTATGCCTTTCCCTGTATTTTGAGGGTCTAGCCCGTCCGGCGATGAGGACGAACTAGAGGTTGATGGTGGCTTAAATATAGTAATCAAGCCTTCCATCGTACATAATCATTAACTGACTCATTACCTGATCCCAATTCCGGTATCTTTGAGTCCATTTTTTTATTACATTCATTGAAGCCAAGTAAAGCATTTTCTCTAGTGAAGTGTCTGAAGGAAATACTGCTTTGGTCTTGGTTACTTTTCTAAACTGCCGGTGCAATCCTTCAATGATATTTGTTGTATATATTATCTTTCTGATTTGTTCGGGAAACTTGTAGAAAGGACTCAAGACTTCCCAATTATTCTCCCAACTTTTAAAAGCATATGGATATTCTTTACCCCATTTACTTTTTAAATCTTCAAGGCGGTTTAATGCAATATCTTCACTAGAACTGGTATAGACACTTTTAAAATCCCTTGAAAATGCCTTTAAATCCTTATATGAGATATATTTGAATGAATTCCTTAACTGATGGATAATACATCTCTGAATTTCTGATTCCGGAAATGCAGCTGATATTGCTTCTTTTAGTCCAGTAAGTCCATCTACACAGAATATGAGAACATCTTCTATTCCTCTGTTTCTAAGGTCATTCAGAACTCCTAACCAGAATTTTGAAGATTCATTTTCACCTATCCAAATACCGAGGATATCTTTCTTGCCAGATATATCTACTCCCATTACAACATATGCAGCTCTATTAACTATTTGCCCATCAGTTCTTACTTTGT
The DNA here is from genome assembly GCA_023393115.1 of Bacillota bacterium. Lineage (GTDB taxonomy): Bacteria > Bacillota > Clostridia > Acetivibrionales > DSM-1351 > Ruminiclostridium. The sequence goes on along the minus strand of JAEWMS010000071.1, from coordinate 600 downwards.
AATGAATAGCATCCATAAATACAAATGGATATACAGGCTCGAGAGGTCTGCTTTGCCATTCTTTGATTTCAGGCATAATCTTTTCAGTTATTTTACTAACCATCTCAGCTGAAACATCAATTCCATAAAGATCCTTTATTTGATCATGAATATCCCTAGTGGACATCCCTCTGGCATAAAGAGATATTACTTTTTCTTCGATACCAGCGACATCTCTTTTATATTTAGGTATTATTTTAGGTTCAAATTCACCTTTTCTGTCCCTGGGAATATCAATTTGAACAGGCCCAAACTCACTTTTAAGCTTCTTGGTAGAGTATCCGTTTCGACTGTTATCAGTTATTTTATTACTTGAATCTTCTCTTGAATACCCAAGGGTGACATCCATTTCAGCTTCCAGCATTTCTTGAAGAACATCTCTAAATGCCTCCTTTAAAAAGGACATTATTTCTCCTGGGTTTTTAAAATCATTCTCCTGAATTATTTCCTGAATCACTTCTTTTGGTAAAGCACTCATAAAAAATCTCCTCTCTGGTTAATACTTAAATTCTTAACCAAAAAGGAGTATTTCCTATGTTCCATACACAAAATTTTTTACAG
>JAEWMS010000063.1 GCA_023393115.1 Bacillota bacterium | reverse complement strand
CCCCTTTTGGAAGTACCCACTCATCCTTCTCATTTTTGAGAAGAAATACTTTCTCTCCGGAAAAGACAACACCACCTGCGCAGTTTCTAACAAGCATAATCAAAACCCCTTCCCTGATAGATTTTTTGAGTTATTTTAGAATAGTCAAACCATATTATAACTATGTATAAACCATCCAACTATTCCTTATTATTTCCATTGCATAGAATATAATACATTCTATTATTAATATAATAACCCACATAGTAATTTTATACAAGGATAAATTCTTCAAGTTTATGAGTTTTGTCTATTTTGACTAAAGCCTGCACTTTTATGCCCTCTTCCAGGTATTCCTGATTAATAATCTGACCATGCTTATAAATATATGGCATTACCCATCCCTCGTTATACGGAATCAACATAGATATTTCACTTAACTGTTCTTTAAAGCCTTCAGTTATCTTTTCAAGGAGTACTTCTATACCATAACCTGTTACCGCCGATATTTCACAAACAGTGGAATACCCCATGGAGCTAATTCTTCCGCCTCCGGCTACAAGGTCATGCTTATTTAATACAAGTATAGTACTTTTTGAGGCTGCGCCAAGCTCCTCCAGAAGTTCCTCTACTACACTTATCTGCATAGCTGCATTTTCATTGGATGCATCAACAACATGAAGCAGCATATCAGCATGAACCGCCTCCTCCAGTGTTGACTTAAATGCCTCTACCAAATCATGGGGCAGTTTTCTTATAAAGCCTACAGTATCAACAAGTACAGCTTCCCTTCCATCAGCCAGTATCAGCTTGCGGGCAGACGGGTCAAGGGTCGCGAAAAGCTTATCCTCCACAAAGACGGAGGCCCCGCAAAGCCTGTTCATCAGAGTTGATTTCCCTGCATTTGTGTAACCTACAATAGCGATTACGGGTACATTATTCTTAGTTCTGGTACTCCGCAGGAAATCCCTTCGCTTTTCAAGCTGTTCCAGTTCCCTTTCAAGATTTGTTATCCTCCTGCGTATATGCCTTCTATCCACTTCCAGCTTTTTTTCTCCGGGACCACGGGTACCGATACCTCCTCCAAGTCTGGAAAGCTCAGTCCCAAGACCAATGAGTCTGGGAAGCTTGTACTTCAGCTGTGCCAGCTCAACTTGAAGCTTGCCTTCCTTGGATATGGCTCTCTGGGCGAAAATATCCAGTATGAGGGTGGTTCGGTCAATGACCCTCACCCCTGTTTCCTCTTCAATATTTCTTATCTGAGCCCCCGAGAGCTCATCGTCAAAAATCAGCAGCTGAACATCCCGTGCCTGGCACAGCAGGGACAGTTCCTCTATTTTACCCTTTCCCACATAGTAGGCCGAGTCCTGTGCCTGCTTGCGCTGGAGAACTTTGTCTATGACAACGGCACCTGCGGTCATCGCAAGCTCCTCAAGTTCATCAAGAGAGTCTTCAGCATCCCTGATAGAAGCACTTTCCAATCTGCTCTGACTGGTTTCCAGCCCAACCAGTATGGCCTTCTCTGACTCTTCCTCATTTTCGTAGATATCGTCTCTCGCCGAGGCGTCCAGTTCTTCTATGATTTTATAAATGTAGTTAAGCCTCGGCTCTCCAAGGGTAAAGGGCCCAAACACATCAAATCCATCCTCCGCTGAAAGACAGCCTGCATATAGCTCGGTGGGCTGTCCCTCACTTATACCCATTGCCAGCATAACATCAAGTCTTAACTTTTGGAGTGTACTTATGTCTACCTGGGACAGCATTCCGTTTCCGCCGGGATGTGTATGAATACATCTGATTGCTGATAGTCTGGTCTTCCCTCTTCTGCTGTCCAGCTGCGGCAGTGATACTGTTCCACTGTCGCCAATACTTATGTCAACCACAATACCCCTTCGATTGATAAGAACGGATATCTCCCTGTTAATCTCATGGGATATTCTTGCAATAGTTTCTGCCAATTCAACAGGAACAAGCTCTCTTGAGCCGAATTTTTTATGGTATAAACCCTCAAGCTCGGTGAGCAGTCTATCTTTTATGGATTGCGTATTTCCGTTAATATTGATAAAATCACCTCCTGTTTAATCGGTCACTCCAGTGGAACCGAAGCCGCCTCCTCTGTTAAAGCCAATGTCTTTGACAGAGGAAACCTGTGTTAGAACCATTTTAGGTACAACCTGTAAAACTATCTGAGCTATTCTGTCACCTTTCCTGATAACATATGTTCCGCTTTTATTACCCTTTTCATCAAGTGTATAAGGAGCCGTATCCTTTTCACACAAACTCTTATCAGAGTTATTATTTACAATTATTCCTAATTCATCCCTGTAACCACTGTCGATTGTCCCTGGAGAATTAGGTATTCTGATTGGAGTTTTTAGGGACAGACCACTTCTGGGCCTAACCTGGATTTCGTATTCTTCGGGTATTGCAAGCTTCAGTCCCGTCGGTACAACCACCGTCTCTCCGGGAGCAATTATCACTTCCTCGGCTGCATAAACATCCATTCCTGCATCACCTGGATTTGTATACCTGGGCAGTACTGCATCCTCCCTGCAAACCTCAACAAAAATCTCTACCATATTAACCTCCTAAGCCGGTTTACGGCTTTAATCCGGCGCTCAAAAAACTGATTAAACGCCTCTTTGCAAGTGCCCTTTTGTAATGCCCTTGCATTTAACATATTCCATTACCTTCCGACCTTGGTCAGTATTTTTTCTCCCCTTGATTAAGTCCTTATATAAATTAACTATATCATATACTTCTTCTGTGCTTTCATCTACAAAACTTAACCGGATATACTTCATTCCTGTTTTCAATATGCTGTCCAACAGTTCAGGCGCAAATAATATATCAGAATTAAATATTGTAGTTCTACAGTCCACACAGTCGCATTTCACAAGAAACTCAGCATTTTTTCTGTCCTTTAGATGAAATACGCCGTTTTTACATTCGGTTTTACACTTGTAAGGAGCAGCATTCCCTGCACTCCCTCCTACAGGACAGTATTCGCTTGTCGTAACAGGTATTCTTCCGTAAACGCCCAGCTCTGTATCAAAGTCCTCGGGTAATACCATGGACGAAAGTTGTGAAAGGTTGAGTTCATAGGACAGAGTCGCACCGCTGTAGCCTGACTCCTTAAAGTAATATGAGGTGGAGCTGTTTAGTAGGTTTAGTGTATAGTCACCCATTAGCTCGACCTTTTCTCCCAGACTACTTCTTAACAACTCCCCCACTCCCATATTTCCCACAAGGAATCCATCTGTCTGATTATATATATTTTCGGCATTTTTGTTCAATATATCTGTCTGTTTGCCCTTTATTACTGCCGGTACATATGCATACACTTCTTTTCCCGATTTCCGGGCCTTGTTTATTTGCTCGGCTGTAGCTCTGTCAAGTATATCATTGAAATGGATATACAGTCTGTCTGCCGGCAGCTTATCCAGCTCCATCTTCTTATTAACGTGGTAAAACATAGCCGAAAGTTTTACGTTTTCTTTAATGGCTGCAGATTTTTTCCGTACTTCCACAGCATTTTCTGCGATATTCAATACATTGCTGTGAACTTCTGACAAATTATCATGATTGGACGACATTTTCTCATGATTTGCCGACATATTTCCATTGTGACTTGACATATTTCCCGGGAAATATGTCATCTCACGTTGGAAACCTGTCAATTCATGTTGAGATTTTGTCGGCTGACCTGCTGTACTGTTATATGGTTTTCCCCATACTATCCGTTTGTTCTCCAGAAGCTCTGCTGCTCTTCTTCTGATATTGTTCAGTTCACTTATGGGCAGGACAATATCCTTGTCCATATCTATTTGCAGCTCGATCACATTAAAGGGCGTTGAACCCATTTTTTTCAGCTGCCCTGAAACTCTTTCACCGGTAAGAGGTTTGTTAACAGCCTTCTCAGGAAGCACCTCTCCCTTTACCGATACAGTATTCCCGTCAAAATCATATAAGGTTATTTCAGGCAGTTGGCCTGCTTTCATAGTAAAAGCAGCCTTTATATCTACCTTTCTTGAGGGCTTTGCATATGTGGCTGCTGCCTGTTCCAGCATTTCCTTGTCGGAGGTTTTATAAACCTTGCTGCCCTTTTCGATATTTCCCCTGATTACCGATACCCAGACTGTATCTCCGGAGTTTGCGCGCTTGACCTGCTTGCCCCCGTCCAATACAATTTTTGTAATAATACCTCCGGGACTTTCCTCGTAGGTCTTTCCTGACCATATCTCTATGCCGTCACCATTACCCAGAGTATTTTCCAGCTTTAGCTTAACCGAGTTGGTGCTTCTGTCCTGGGCAAGCGCAGTACCTAAATAGGTACCCCAGTTTTTAGGCTTATGGTAAGCCATCATATCAGGTCCTGTTTTGCCCAGCAGATAACCTTTCGAAAAGCCCCCTCGATTAAAGCTTTGCAGGAGCCGGTGTCTGTCCTGGTCGGAAACTTTGGGATTTTCCAGTTGAGCCTGCTGTGTGTTGTCGGGATTTCCGGCTATAGCGGCTCGCTCCTGCTCCAGCTGGTCCAAGTATTTTCGGTAGGTGCTTACAACAGCCGCAACATATTCGGGGCTTTTCATTCGGCCTTCAATTTTAAAGGATGCAACTCCGGCGTTAATTAGGTCTGCCAGATGGTCGATATGGCATATATCTTTTGGACTTAACAAATAGCTGCTCTTAATATTGTTACCGTCCTTTGACATGGAATAATGCATCCTGCATGGCTGGGCGCATTTCCCCCTGTTTCCGCTTCTGCCGCCAATAAGACTGCTCATCAGGCACTGCCCTGAATAGCTTATGCATAATGCGCCATGAATGAACACTTCTATCTCAAGAGCTGTATTTTTACATATCTCACTTATTTCTTTAATATCAAGTTCCCTTGCAAGCACTACCCTTTCGAAGCCTGCTTTTTCAAGTGCCTTTACCCCCTCAGGATTGTAAGTAGTCATTTGAGTACTTGCATGTAAAGGTATTTGAGGCATTAACCTTTTCAGATTTGACGCCAGGCCCATGTCCTGAACTATAAAGGCATCTACTCCCATTTCATAGGCTTTTATAGCATATTCTACAGCTTCCTGCATTTCCTCATCCAGAACAAGAGTGTTGAGAGTCAGCAGTATTCTTACTCCCCTGACATGAGCATAATCAATTGCTTTCTGAAGGTCTTCATCATCAAAGTTGCGTGCAAACTGCCGTGCATTTAACAGCTTTCCACCTAAATATACTGCATCCGCGCCATTTTCAACAGCCGCAAGGAATGCATCATAATTTCCTGCAGGTGCCAAAAGCTCTACTTTCTTTAACATTCCGGTATATTTTCCCTTCTAAATAATTCAAGAACCAACGGCATTATGTCTACCAATGAATCTACCTTTAGTTCCAATTTATCAGCTTTTTTCCCTTTAATTATTACAGGAACTCTGTTCATGGTATGAGTACGGACCGAAAGGTCTTCAAGATTACCATGATCACTGGTAATCAAAAGTATATCTTCATCAAAATTTATCTTTTTAATCAAGCTTCCAAGAAATCTGTCCAGATTTACAACCACCTCTACGGCCTTGTCCATTTCAAATTTGTGACCTGCGATGTCCGTAATAAAGTGTTCATACAGTGTGAAATCATGTTGCCTACTTAAACTATAAAGGTTATCTGCCGCTTGTTCAGGTGTAAACAAATCCACCACATACCCCGACTTTTTTAGTATATCACCTGTAATATCATGGTATACCCCATTTTTATCTATAAAATCTTTTACAGTTCTGAAAGTCATTTTCTCGGCCATACCCATGACAGAGGTCACGGAGGGTCTATTTCTTCTATCTTTGACATCCAGCATATTGTTCAAATACTCATCCCTGTATACGTTTGCACTGGTCACCGACAAGCCCATTCTTTTCAATTCACCAAACATATTTACCTTATGTATCAGCTTTTTTAGTGTTATAGTAGGCTGACCGCTCAAATGTCTATTTAAAACAGCCGGTGCATTAACTCCAGTAAATATGGCAGTCTGCCCAGTGGCACTTTGGGGCAGCCCTGGGACTCCCATAGTTGCATCTGCAGTAAACCTTGCTTCATCCATGAGCCTGGCAAGTACTTTTGTGGGAGCTGCATATATGGGGTTTATTTCAGTGTCTTTATATCCAATACCTACTCCATCTATAAATACAAATATTAATTTCATAGTAATGCCAGCCTTTCGGACAAGTTAGAACTTCTTATACCTCAATATTATACCTTTTGGTGATAAGACAGTAAACGGGGAATAAATTTATACATAAATGTTAAAGCCAGAGGATAAATACCTCTGGCTTTTTTCGCCGTGTACGACTGCATGTTCATCTTCTGAAAACCGTGCTTGGGGTTTATTTTAATAGTAAATAGTTCTCAATTCCTTATCGGTTTATTTATTATTAAAATATTTTATCTAATTCTAAATATTCGATCCAAAGGATGAAATATTTCAAGTGTAAAATCAATTACCTTGAATACAACAATATATGCAATAAGTGAATATATCATATTCTCCCATCCAAATATAAATCCAGCCGCAACTACAATGACGAGATTTATTAATAAAAATATTTTGTTTGGTGAATACGCTTTATTAAATTTAACGGCTACTCTTCTATGCTCAATTCCATCAAGAAAGCCACCGTACTTAAGGATCAAACCTGATCCCACTCCCAGGGATATTCCACCTAATATTGTAGATTGCAATATATCGTAATTATCCCAGTTATCCGCATTGATTACCGACAGCCAGTATATAAGTGATGCTAATGCAAACAAAGTTGCAATAATCTTTTGCTTACCCTGCCGTATGTACTCAAATATAATAAATGGGAAATTCAAAATAAGGATTATCACACCCAACGGCGTTTCACTAATATAGCTCAATACCACTGAAATACCTATAAGTCCTCCACCAATAAGATTATGTGCTTGAAAAAACACCTGAAGACCTACGGCAGTCAGTATTGAACCAACTAGAATAAAAATGTATTTCATAACAACTATAGGAATCATACATTTGATATTCATTTATCAACCTCCATAAGTCAGTTTCTGAGCTAACATTTAATTTTACAGCGGAATATCGCTTTTTCTTTTAGAAAACTTTAAGTATATCTTATTGAAGAAGCCATATATTCTTTTTGATTCCTTTGTAAGCAGGGGTGCTACTATAGCCAAAATCAATACATATATAACAACAAAAGATTGAAGTATTGGAAGCAAACCTCCTGCCTTCCCCATATTGGCCATAATTATAGAAAACTCACCTCTGGCTGATAGGGTAAAGCCAATATTGGATGATGCCTGATTGGATATCTTAGATACACGTCCTGAGAACATCCCGGCCACAACATTTACAATGATGGTTAAAATTGCTGCTATTACAGCCATTATGGCGCCCCCACCCAGTGACAAGGGATCAATGGACAATCCAAAGCTAAAGAAGAATAGTGCTCCGAAAAAGTCTCTGAAGGGTAGAATAAGATGCTCTATCTTCTTGGCATGTATAGATTCAGCCATGATCAGACCCACTAGAAGAGCACCGATGGCCTCGGCTACATGAAGGGTTTCAGAAAATCCTGCAATAAGGAATAACACACCCATTACTACCAGCAGGAAAAGCTCTGCCGACTGAATATTCAGTAATTTATCAATATATCTCATCATCCGTTTTCCACCCACAATAATAGCCAGAATAAAGAAAATTGCTATAAGAACTGTGGACAATACTCCCCAAACAGAACCTGAACCACTGAGAAGCAATCCGGATAATATGGATATATGTATTGCAATAAACAAATCATCAAACATAATCATACCCATGATAACTTCTGTTTCAGGATTTGCAGAACGTTTCAGATCAATGAGTACTTTTGCGACTATGGCTGTAGATGAGCTGGTCATTATACCGCAGACCACCATTGTTTCCTTAAAGGGAAGATCCATTATGTAGCCAAGCAACAGACCTGAAGAGAAATTCAGCAGGATATAAAACGTGCCTCCTATGAATATGGATTTTCCAGACTTGATAAGACGTGTTACAGAAAATTCGAGACCCAGATAAAATAATAAGAACAGTACACCCAACCGGCCCATAAAGTTAATAAACGTTGAACTTTCAATAAATCTAAAATCAATTACACCAAAGTGTGGCGCGTGAGGTCCTACGGCCATACCTATTAATATATAGAACGGAATTACCGAAAAATTAAGCTTTTTTGATATAAACCCCACAATGGCGATTAAGGCAACCGCCAGACCAATTTCAAATACTAATGTATTCATCCTACCTCCTGATTTTCATTCTATTTTTCACGTTACTCCTCCAACTAAATAATTCTTTAATGCTTTTAAACTATTTCTTTCTCCAATAACAACTAAGGTAGATTCCGCAATAAACACATAGTCCACATCTGGATTAATATGTTTACTGTGTTCCTTTTCAATAACTGCAATAATTGATGCACCTGTCTTTTTACGTACCTGAAGCTCACCGATGGATTTACCGATGCACTTTGAATTTGCTGAAATTTTATACCACTCAATTACCAGATCACCCAGGACCATATCCACTGTTTCAAGGGCCTTCGGCCTGTATGCCAATCCGCCGATAATTGCAGCTACATTTCTAGCCTCACAGTCGTCCAAGGTTATCATCGAAGCACAGTCATCAGGGTTATCGTGATAAAAGTGATATAATTCGCGACGCCCATCATCATGTACCACAATAACCAATTTATCACCATCGCTTACTTCTACTTCAAATTTCCTTCCGATATTCGGTAAATCGGATTCTCTTATAGTCATATTAACCTCCATGAGCCACATTGTGGCCACAAATAGTAATAAAATTTGTACACTCCCATATCCGCCATGAGGCGAATATGGGAGGTCTTATGGATACTCTCCCTCTACGCGCATTGCGCGTACACAAATAGTAATGAAAAGACATGTAATGGCTTTTCGCTGCGTGAAAAGCACGATGACTTACCGAATGTATTTTTCACGCTAGGCTGCCTTTGCATTGTGACAAACATATGTTCACCCCCTTCCAGATATGGCATTCAAATGTCTTCTGTACGTGTGTGGACACAATTAAAATTTTGAATTGAATTTCAATTAACAAAAAGATAACAGTTGATTAAATAGAAACTGCTTGAACTTTTTTAGAAGTACTTCAAGTTTATTTTAACCGATTTTGATTGAAATTTCAAGGATTAGTTTAAAATAATGACAATGAATTTATGTATCTACGTTTATCTAGTTATTACTCTAATTATCTCTCGTTTTCATTAAAAAACATTGTTGGAAATATATGATAAAACACATACAAAAAAGCCGGAGGATAAATTCCTCTGGCTTTGTAAACTATGTTCAACTACATGTCGTATCCGCTTATGGTTTTCTGAGCAAGGGGCCTGCTGCTTTTGTCAATGGAATTTCTAACTTCACCCAGCTCAGCTTCCCTTTTTGCAAGCTCCAACTGAAGTGTTGTATTTTTTGCAGATAACCCACTGTTTTCTTCTCTTAACTGTCTAATCTCTTCTTTCAGTTTCTCCAGTTCATCATTTACCGCACTATTTTCCTTACGGAGGGATTGTTCGGTTTCGCGGGATTTGAAAAAATCATCAGCCACATTTATAGCGGTTAGTACAGCTGCAAGCGAAGTACTGAGCCTGTTGTTGCGCATTAATATTTCGTTCATCTTCTTGTCGATATACAAGCCAACCTTCTGAATATACTCGTCGGATTCCATCCCCACAAGTGTATAATCTTTGCCGGCTATACGTATAACAACTTTATTCTTTGAGGTCAAGGTAAATCAGCTCCTTCAATCTCGCTGGGGAAAGTTTAAAATATGGACTTTCCTTAATTACCTTTATTATACTATATTGTACTATAATTCGGCAAATAATTATTTCGACTGCTCTTTTACGAACGTCGCAAATGCCTTGTCCATACTTCCGATATGCTTGATAAGCCAGTCTAGAAAAAGCTTGTTAACTGTTGATACAAAAAGGACCCCTGCACCCTTTTCATTGAACTCCTTTTTCAATTCTTCAAAGGTCTTCATAAAATTTTCATGAACATTTCTATGATTTATCCTTTCGGGGTAATTATATTTAAGGTGTAACTGCTGTTCATCTGTAAAATGAACCTTTGTATAATCCTCTAAAAACTTCAAGGCATTCCCTACTTCTTCTTTACCTCTACCCTGGCTACAAGCTGCAAAAAGCTTATCTACCGCCTCAAATAGCTGCTTATGTTGATCATCAATTTCTTTAATGCCAATTGCATAACTTTCTCTCCACTGAATTGCCGCCATTACTCCGCACCTCCATATATTACTATAATTTATACTTAATACTATATTATACCCATTTGCAATGTAATGAAACGACAATTTTTTGCTTTTTCTATTAATTATTTACTTTATCTTTATAAGTTTTCCTGTTCTGGGATCAATAAGTATAATCCAGTATCCGAAAGCGCCATATTTCGGCTTGAAGCCTTCCAGCTGCACCCAGCTCCCCATGCTGCCGAAGGGGTTGTCATCAATGCTGTAAACCCCGGGTACACCACAGACAAAGCGCTCTCTCCCCGAGTATTTGTCGTAGCGGATTCCAAAAATTATGTATCTGTATTTATAGTGTGCCAGCATAACCTTCGGATTAAACAAAAGGTAGGTTTTTACGTTATTTCTAAAGAGAATATTATTAAGATATCCTGGACTGTTTATCTTCCACCATACAAAGCGTTTACTTCTTGTATTAAAGGGGTTGCAGGACTCAAAGCTCTTATCCAGTTCTTCCCTTAGAATATCTATATCCAGTTCGCTTCTAACCTTATCTCCTTTTGCATTTATTGAAGATATATCCTTGAAATTTCGTTCTGCAGTACCGATTATATCTGTATCAGCAAGGAAATTATCTCCTTCCTTTTCAGTGCTATAAATGCTGGTCAAGGTTGATTCAAATTTACTGGTAATGTTATTTAAGCTATCATCATTAGTATCAGAAACAGAAGGTTCCGGAGTATCCCCGGTCTCATTTCCCGACTGCTCATTATACTCCTCGGGAGTGTCAATATTCCCCACTGATACCTCAACAAGGTCTGACAGGTCCCCAACTGTAACTTCACGGAGGTCATCCTGTTCAGCTACTTCTTCAGAGAAGAGACTCTGTTCCTCAGCTTCAGGTTCAAATGGTTTCCGAAGGCTTTCCATTTCATAGATCTGTTCATTTGATGCTTTCAATACCTCGGGAAATGCAGGAATAACCGGGTTTTCCTTTACAGGTTTCTGAATCTCAGCTTCAAAAATATGTTTCCAATTTACCTGTCCGTTCTTATATGTAACCAACGGGCATACTACTGAGTAAACTTTATCCGGCATCTGTGTAATCAATGCAAAAATATTTATGTTGTTGAAATTAAGTCTGTTGCTGCCTACATTACCGGTATCCAGACTGAGCTTTATGTCTGCTCTTCCAGCACTATTCTCAACATCACAAATAACGGTATAATAAAGCTTATCATTGCTGTAGTCAATACCATACAGCTTATACTCCATTCCCGGTCTGTATACCATGTTGTTAAGCGATATTTGCAGTTTTGCAGTGGGGCCATTTATCTCTACCTTTATATAACCTGTGGGATTACCCAGATCATTATCCATACTCTGAAATATATAAAACAGTCGCTGATAATTATTACCCATGGCAAAGATTCTCCTTTTGTGTTTTTTTGAAAGGTACTGGTAACCTTAACATTAAAGTATATGAAGAGCATAAAAAAATAAGACTATCTTTTTAACAATAGTCTTATTAATCATAGTCTTATTTACCATAGGCTTATTTATCAACATACATCATGGTATTTCGAACATCTTCCTGATTTAGTCTTTTAACAGAAGGTTTGACAGTTCGCCAAACTGCTGTACTGACAATACTTCTCCTCTGACGTTTTCTTTCAAACCCATATCCTCTAATATTTGCTTAAGCTGTTCCTTATCCTTTTTCAGGAAGCCTGCATTTGAAAGGCCGTTCACCAGAGTTTTCCTTCTCTGACCGAAGGAAGCCTTAACAATTCTGAAGTATAGATCCTTGTTATCAACCTTTACGGATGGCTCTTTTAATATGTCCAGTCTGATTATGGTAGAATGTACCTCAGGTTGCGGAATGAAGCAGTGAGGAGGTACATCAAATATAATTTGGGGTTTGCAATAAAATTGAACAGCAACCGACAGAGCCCCGTAATCCTTTGTACCCGGCCCCGAAACCATCCTTTGAGCCACTTCCTTCTGTACCATAAATATCATAGCATCAATTCCTGAAACTTCCTCCAGGAATCTCATAATTATTGGAGTAGTAATATAGTAGGGTAAATTTGCAACTACTTTTACTGACTTAGCACTATACTTAACTATATATTCAGATATTATGGCAGCAACATCTGCTTTCATAACATCATTATTTATTATGTCAATGTTTGAATAGTCACTTAAATTGTCATGCAGCGCAGGTATCAAATGCCTATCAATTTCTATTGCAGCAACCCCGGCAGCCCTTTGAGCAAGTTCACGGGTCATGCTTCCGATACCAGGTCCAATTTCCAAAACCAGAGTTTCCTTATCCAGGTCTGCAGCATCAACTATTTTTTTTACAACGTTATCATCATTCAGAAAGTTCTGACCAAGGGACTTAGTTAACCTCAGGTTGTGCTTCTTAATAACGTCCAGTGTATTGTTTCTAGTCATTATATCTCCTTAAAATTTGAGTGATTATATATATATTATATCCTAAATCTAACCCAAAATCTTCTGATAAGCAACAATATCCACAAATAAAAATGGTGATTAGGTTATTGACATTAAGTTCCTATATTACAAAGAAAATGAGCTGACCCGGTAATCGGATCAGCTCAAACAGTCCCTTTAATACTTTTATTTGTTTACATACCAAAAAATACTACATCATTTCAGTATATAAACTTTTACTTTTTTTACTCCCCATGCGTCAACCGCTCCACTGGAATCAAGGTACACGTCTATCTTGTTACCTTTAATTGCTCCTCCAACGTCAGCTGCAACTGCATATCCATAGTCAGGCGCAGCTCCGGGAACCTCTACATAAACTCTGGTTCCAAGCGGAATCACTCGGGGGTCTACTGCTATAATTCCTCTTTTAGCCTTTACACCGGTGGCTGTAATTCCAAAGCCCGGGTCTCCGGGATGCTTCCCGGTATCGGCGAACGATGCTGTATACGAAGTAGCCTTCATATCCATCACCTTTGAATACCTTAATGTATCACCCCTGGATGTCTCGTAGTTTAAAACCGTACCGACTTCAACAATCATATCTAGCGGATTTGATGCAACAATATCCTTGATTAATTGTTTAGCGATCTGCTTTCCATTCTCATAAACTACACTGTACGTTTTTTCTCTAACGCCTTCTTTACCTTGTCTAACTGTATTTTTTGTTCCTTTGTTTAGCCTGTTGTTGTCTTTGGTAATTGTCTTAAATGGTATGGGATGTGTCTCTGTTACTGTCTTTTCCTCCACACGAATAATAGAAATGTTCATATTAGATACAATTTTGTCTCCCAATTGAGACCCGACGAATTTGTCATTTTCATCGACGCTTATAGCGTTGTCGTTTAGTACCTCTCTGACAGTATCCTTATAGGTTCTTACCTCCAGTTCCTTCCCATCCACTTGAATTGAAACAGGTACAGCTCTTTTTATCTCTATTCGATTTTCCTGTAATCTTGCGAGCTTCGAGTCAAACGGCATGTTAATATAGTCCTCAACCCTGACATTTATGCCTGTCTGCTCTAGTACCTCCCCTACTGTTGTTCTCATTGTCTTTACTGCAACCTCATGTCCATTGTCGTTGATTACTACGTGTCTGTTCAACCCATTAAATACAAAAAACCCCGCAGTAACGGATATAACAACGGCAAAACAAATGATTGCAATATCCAATGTTCTGATTTTTAATAAATTTCCGTGCTTTTTTAAGGCCAGAGCGCGAAAATTTATTTGTGAAAAATACCTTTTAATATTCTTCGCAATCGGTATCATTAATACTAACCTCCTGTTAGAAATATTCAAAGGGACTGTGACTATTTTATTCTAAGCGTATAATTTTGTCAAATTTATTGCCTAGAAATGCCAATTTAATTACCAAATCAATCCCTTATTTACAATTATTAACTGGATTTTAGTATATTATTCGGTACCGGTATTTATGACAGAAGACAGCCTCAAATCCTTGCTCAGGGCTTATCAGACAGTTCGGAAATACACCATTCACCTGCTTGTGCATCAAATTCCATGGTTATGTATTTTGTGTTTTCTCCGCTCTTAAAGATGACTTCCTGCTTCTCTGAAGTTTCCGGCTTAGAAACCTCAAATACTACCTGAAACTGAATTTTAGTAAGATGCTCATCATCGTCTAATTCTGTGTAAAGCTTGGAAGACTTGATTGTTAATGTTTTCAGTTCATTTTGATATGTTTGTTTGAATTTTTCCTCGTTATTTAAAATTTCATCTGTAGAGGTTTTGATAATATGATTCTGGGCTGCCTTATAATTTTTTGAGTTAACGGCTTCAGCCCATTTTTTTATAACACTTTCCATTGGTTCGGTGTCAATATAACCCTTGAACATGGCAATGAGCTTGTCTTTTGCTTCAAGTGTCTGTTTGACTTCATGGTTCTCAGACTCAAGCTTGAAACTCTCCACTTTTAAGTCTGCATTCTCTTTTTCCAGGTTGGCTATCCTCTCTGTGAGTTCCTTATTCTGCTTATCCAGATTATTGATCTTCTCACCCAGAGTATCTATGCTAAGATTCTTGGCATTACTCAAATCCTGGTAGTTGGCCAGCTGCTTTTCCCTGTCCCACAACAGATAATTGAAGGAAATAAGTATTGCGATCAGAAATATAAAAACGACGACAATAATAAACTTTTTCATAATTCCTCTCCTTAAGAATCAAATAAGACTTATTATAACGCATCCGTTCATTTGATATCTTACAGGTTACAGAATAATCATCTGTAACCTGTTTATTTCAATCCGAATACCTTCTTCGCATTTGCCAACGTTGCCTCAGCAACTTCAGACTCACTTATTCCCTTAATTTCAGCAATTTTTCGAATAACGTGAACCAGATAGCCTGAGTTGTTTCGTTTTCCCCGATAGGGCTCCGGTGAAAGATAGGGACTATCTGTTTCCACCAAAAGCTTCTCCAGAGGAACAGCGTCTACAACTTCAATTGTTTTTCTGGCATTTTTAAAGGTAACAGGGCCGCCTATAGCGATATACAGGTTCAGCTTGATCATGTCCAAAGCCATCTGGGCGCTACCTGTGAAGCAATGAAATATTCCTCCCACCTGTTTTGCATCGGTCTTCTTGAGAATATTTATTGTGTCCTCATGGGCATCCCTGTCATGAATTATTATTGGCAGCTTCAATTCCTTTGCAAGTTCTATCTGCCTTTCAAACCAGTATTTTTGAATATCTCTCGGTGAATTGTCATAATAGTAATCCAGACCGATTTCACCAATAGCTACAACTTTTTCGTTTTTAGACAGGTTTCTTATTCTGTTTATTAAGTCCTCGTTCATC
The DNA here is from genome assembly GCA_023393115.1 of Bacillota bacterium. Lineage (GTDB taxonomy): Bacteria > Bacillota > Clostridia > Acetivibrionales > DSM-1351 > Ruminiclostridium. The sequence continues at coordinate 126,236 of JAEWMS010000063.1, read as the reverse complement.
TTATCTGCATCATGGGGATGTATTCCAAGTGAAGCATAAATAAACGGATATTTTTCGGATAATTCAATACAAGTCTCAAGGGATTCGGGACTTGCACCGGCATTTAATATATATGAGATTCCATCCTGATGAAGCTGCTTTAACAAAGCATCTCTATCTTCGTCAAAGCGCTCGTCATCATAGTGTGCATGTGTGTCAAAAATCAAATTATCACCTCACCTGAGCTCCACTTGGCATGTCCTTATCCAAAGTTACCAGAGACAGTCCGTTTTCATCTGAAGCCGCAAGTATCATGCCTTGGGATTCAATACCTCTGAGCTTCGCAGGTTTGAGGTTTGCTACCAGTATCAAAGTCTTTCCTACCATTTCTTCCGGTGTGTAGTATTTAGCTATACCAGATACAACCTGTCTGACCTCACCACCAACCTGCAGCTGTATTTTTAGGAGTTTATCGGCCTTTTCAACCTTTTCTGCCTCCAGCACTTTTGCAACCCTGAGTTCTACCTTGGCAAAATCGTCAATGGTTATCAGGTTGGCATTTGCTTCGTCTACAGCCTGCTCGCCAGTCTGTTTTTCAGCTCCCTGAGCTTTATCTGAATTGCTGGATTTCTGTGTTTCTTTTAGCTTTTCAGCTTCAACAGCCCTGGCAGCTTCTGAGGCCTTTTCGGCCATTTTATCAATCTCTTCCAGTTCCTTTTTCAAATCTATTCTAGGAAAGATAACCTCTCCCTTATTTACACTTGCTCCTACAGGATATACTCCCCACTCTTTGGCTTTTTCCCATTCTACAAGACTTCTGTCGGTTATACCCAGCTGGTTCCAAATTTTTTCAGGTGTTTCAGGCATAAATGGTTGTATAAGAATTGCAATAATTCTTAAACTTTCGGCAAGATTGTACATTACCTGAGCCAGTCTTGGACTGTTTGCTTCATCCTTGGCCAAAACCCAGGGCATAGTTTCATCAATATATTTATTTGTTCTAGAAACTGCTCTCCATATTTCGGTCAGCGCAGTACTAAACTGCAGTTTATCCAAAAGTTCTTCAACTTTTCCGGGAGTTTCTCTTACAAGTCCGATAAGATCGCTGTCAAATTCACCTGAAACCCTATTTGCAGGAATTGCTCCTCCAAAGTATTTATCTATCATAGCCACAGTTCTGCTTACCAGATTTCCAAGGTCATTTGCTAAATCGGAATTTATACGGTTTATAAGTGCTTCATTAGAGAATACACCGTCTGATCCGAAGGGAACTTCTCTAAGCAGGAAGTATCTTATTGCGTCAAGTCCGTATTTGTCTACCAATATCTGAGGGTCAACAACATTACCCTTTGATTTTGACATTTTACCGCCTTCAAGGAGCAACCAACCATGTCCGTATACCTGCTTGGGAAGAGGCAACCCGAGGGCCATAAGCATTGCAGGCCAAATTATAGTGTGGAATCTTACTATTTCCTTTCCAACAAGGTGAACATCAGCAGGCCAATATTTTTCGAACAGTGAATCATCCTGTGCCGAGTAACCCAGAGCAGTAATGTAATTAGACAATGCATCTATCCATACATATACCACATGCTTTCCATCAAAGGATACCGGAACCCCCCAGTTGAAGGTGGTTCTGGATACGGCAATATCCTCAAGCCCCGGTCTCAGGAAATTGTTGAGCATTTCATTCTGACGTGAAACAGGCTGAATAAAATCAGGATTTTCCTCAATATGCTTTATAAGTCTATCCTGATATTTTGAAAGTCTGAAGAAATAGCTTTCCTCTTTTGTGAGTTCTACTTCACGTCCGCAGTCAGGGCATTTCCCGTCCACCAGCTGAGTCTTTGTCCAGAAGGATTCACATGGGGTACAGTACCAGCCTTCGTATTCACTTTTGTAAATGTCACCCTGATCGTACAGCTTCTTAAATATTTTTTGAACAGCTGCCACATGCTCGTCGTCAGTTGTTCTAATAAACTTGTCATTGGTTATCTTCATTAGCTTCCAAAGGTCCTTAATGCCTGAAACAATTTCATCAACATACTGCTTTGGAGTTATTCCCTTTTCTTCGGCTTTTCTCTGTATTTTCTGACCATGTTCATCAGTTCCGGTCAAAAACATTACATCGTAGCCCTTCAGCCTCTTATATCTGGATACTGCATCGGCTGCAACAGTTGTATATGAATGTCCTATGTGTAGCTTTCCACTTGGGTAATAGATAGGTGTTGAAATATAATAGGTTTTTTTAGACATATTTCCTCCTCATTTGAACAATAATTGCAATATATGCAAAAAAAGATATAATTTTATTATTGTTTTATATAAATAATTGTTCCCTAACATGGTATAATTTTATAGGTAGTACTCATTACTACTATACATATTTGTTTTCATTTTTTCAAGGAGAATATTTCTAGAGCAGCCAGGGGTCAGAAGTCAGCTTTTTGTAGACAGTAATCGGTAGTTGGAAGCAGGATAATATGTTTTAATAAAACGAAAGGTTTTTCCAATATGATTAGTATTATAAAAGGTGTAGGATATTATCGGATTTTTAGCAAATACATCTACCCCGTGGTAGATAATAGACTCAAGGAATGTCATAAATATTCGAAACGTATAAAAAAGTTGTCCATCAAATCAGCCTCCCGGGAAGCTCTTGAGAAAAACAAGTTTGATGCAGCAGTCTCCTCCATATGTATGCTGTATCCGGGTATAAATATCCCAATTGCTGCAGATGTGGTTTCTTCGTTTCAAGCTATCGCCCAGTACCTTAACACACTATGCTCGCGAAATTCTACCTGTACTGAAGCCTTTGTCAGACTGATATTTTCCTCATTAAAAGATGCCTTGAATCTGCGAAGTGATTCATATGAAAACTACTTCACCTTTTTCCCGTCCAAGGATGACAGCGGCTATTTAATGATACTTGTAGAAAAGTGCCGGCAGAAGGTGTTGTCGCTTCCGTCCTACCATGTAGTACGTGACCAGATATCAGCCTTTCTGGCACTTTTCATTGATTTGCAGGTAACAAAGTTCTCCTCGGATGACAATACCAAGGAAGTGAACTTAATTAACTGGAGTTCTGCCCACGGTCAGAAGTATCCCGACCTTTCCAGCTGGGAGTTCTGTATGGCAATTGATTCCACATTAAGTATTCAGTTCCTGCTTTCCTTAGCCACTATTCCAGACCTGACGGAGCAAAATGCTGAAACTTTGAACAATTCATTTTTTCCCTGGGTCTGTTGCATCCATAAAATTCTTGAGGGCTATATTAATTATAATGATGATTTATATTCCGGTAATATTAACTACGATTTTTATTATGAAAATTTAAAGGAATATGAGGAACGACTGATTTTCTTTATCAATAAAGCCTCAAAACTTAAGGCCTCAAACTCCAGATATATAAATACTGCTGTTAAATTTCTATTAAGTATATACATTACTCACCCCAAGGCAAGTGAGGGTATGAACAGCATTACAAGCAAGGCTCTGTCAAAGGCCGGCGGAAGAAGAATGTTCATTTATACTACTGTAATAAACCTGTTCAGGACAAAAAAGTATTTTTAGCTATCCGAAAATAAAGCGACAAGCCCATAGTGATGCGATTACACTGATAATGTCGGCCATTATTGCCGCTACCAAAGTGTATCTTATGTTTTTCACACCAACCGAGCCATAGTAAACTGCCAGTGTATAGAAAATCGTCTCTGTAGATCCCATCATAGTAGCCGCCACACGACCTTCGTATGTGTCGGGCCCAAAAGCTTTGATAATTTCGGTAACAAAAGCAAAAGAGGCACTCCCTGAGATGGGTCTAAGCAGTGCAAGCGGTGCAACTTCAGGTGGCATCCCCAGCAGATCTATCACAGGACGCAGTAAAAGTATAAGCAGGTCAAGGGCCCCCGAGGCCTTGAAAACTCCAACAGCAACTAATAGTCCCACCAGAGATGGTATTATTTTTATTACAGTTTCTATACCGTCCTTGGCACCCTCTATAAATAAATCGTATGCCTTAACTTTCTTTAATACTGCTGCAAGTATTATTATAATGAAGATTGCCGGTATGGCGTAATCTGATATTTGTCTAATTATACCCATATTTTTTTTGTCTGACCTCACATTTTACACCGTGCTTAATTGAATTGCTGTTACCGTACTTTCAATTGAATAAGGAATAGTGAATGGTGAATAGTAACTCTTAACTATTCACTTTTCATTATTAATTGTCATTCCATGCCTTCGATAAAAGCTTAGCTGCAATTATCCCCATTATCGTTGCGCAAACTGATGCAATCCATATGCAGACAATTATTTCAGCAGGTTTTCTTGAGCCTTCGGCAGTGCGCAAGGCTATTATGCTGGCAGGCACCAGCTGTATTGCGGCCGTATTCATAACCAGAAACATACACATGGAATCAGTAGCAGTTTTCTTATCCTTATTCAGTGTCTGCAGTTCATTCATAGCCTTGATTCCCAATGGGGTGGCCGCATTTCCTAACCCCAGGAAATTAGCAACCAGGTTCATTACTATAGCTCCCAGTGCCGGGTGGTCCTTCGGTATTCCGGGGTACAGAAAAGTCATAACAGGCCGCATAATTCTGCTGATACCTGTAACCAAGCCACTTTTCTCGGCCACTTTCATCAAACCCGTCCAAAGGCACATTACTCCAAGAAGTCCTATGCACACAGTAACAGCTGATTGAGCCGAATCTATCGCAGCCTTTGTAACCTGGTCAATTCTCCCATTTACTATCCCCACCGTAAAACCAATAAGAAGTAATCCCATCCAAATGTAATTTAACATATTCACCTCTAAACTTTGGATACCCTTTTATAACCCATAAGTTAAACTAGGGATCTTCTGCCGGATAACTTTTTCTTAGCATTGCCTCGTTATTATATATGTGGACAGCATCCCGATTATGTTCAACCTGGTGAATACATATTATGAGAAATCATTTGAATTTAATTATTTTGAAGTATGGAATAACCACCTCCCAATATAGGGGATTGGTACAAGCAACCAGTAATAACCATATAAAGCAGTTCTTTCTGTGTATTCGCCTGCCTTTTCGTGTCGAATCCCCACTGAATATTGTGTCGAAATAATGTCGAAATCTCAGTGTTTTTGCCGCTAAATTCCCAGTATTATTTTTCAAGCTTTGTAATTTTATTTTACTAAAATTTTGTTAACAAAAATGTAATATTATCAATCTGAATATAGTAAATTGTCAAAACTCTTAATCCATCAGCATCCTAAAATTTTATCAGTAATTATTTTTTTATAACTTTTTTGAAAATGAGCGTTGACGTTTATTGGAATTTATGGTATTATAATAACGAAGTTTGTCGAAATATGAAGTGAATTATCGAGGAGGATGTTATATGAAATCTACAGGTATAGTTAGAAAAGTCGATGAATTAGGAAGAGTTGTTCTCCCTATAGAATTACGAAGAACTTTTGATATTGCAGAGAAAGATGCATTGGAAATCTACGTTGATGAGTCTACTATTATATTAAAGAAGTATGAGCCAGCATGTATCTTCTGTGGAAATGCTAAAGATGTACAGGTTTACAAAGGTAAGAACATATGCCCTGACTGTATGAGAGAATTAAAGAAATAGTGTACTTAAAAAAAATAAAAAGAGCAGATGCTCTTTTTATTTTTTTTTACTTTTCTTTCAAATGTCAATATATAATGTCAAGTTAGTGATGGAATAGTCTGACCCCAGTCATAGCCATTACCATATTATATTCATTGCATGCATCTATAGCAATATCATCTCTTAGTGATCCGCCGGCCTGTACTATGTACTTTACTCCACTCTTATATGCCCGGTCAATATTATCTCTGAAGGGGAAGAATGCATCCGAGCCCAATGTTATATTTTTCAAACCTTCAAGCCACTTTACCTTATCGTTTTCTGTAAGTCTGTCAGGAACCATTTCAAGAATATCCTTCAACATGTTTAACTCGTAGGATGTAACATCGTTTCTAACAAAAAGGTCTATGGCATTATCTCGTTCAGGTCTTCCAATACCTTCTTTAAATTTTAGATTCAATACTCTTGGATGCTGTTTTAAATACCAGAGATCCGCCTTGTCTCCTGAAAGCCTTGTGCAGTGTATCCTTGATTGCTGACCTGCTCCGCATCCAATCACCTGCCCGTTTGATACATAACATACGGAATTGGATTGAGTATATTTAAGGGTTATCATTGCCAAAATCATATCCCTTTTTGCAACATCAGGCAACTCCTTATTTTCAGTTACTATGTTTTTGAGATCTTCATAATCGGGAATATAATTATTTCGTTGCTGAACAAATTCAACCCCGAATATTTGACGGGTTTCTATTTCTTCAGGTTCAAAGGCCGGATCGATTTCAATAATGTTATATTTTCCGCCTTTCTTTTGTTTAAGAATTTCCAGGGCTTCACGAGTATATCCCGGTGCTATTACGCCATCAGAAACTTCTCTTTTTAGAAACAATGCTGTTGGTTTATCAACAATATCACTCAGTGCCGCCCAATCTCCATAAGAAGATACCCTGTCTGCACCTCTAGCGCGGACATATGCTGAAGCAAGCGGTGATAACTCAATATCCTCAACAAGATATGCCGATCTGAGTTGTTGGTCAAGGGGTACGCCTATTGCAGCACCTGCAGGGCTGACATGTTTAAACGAGGCAGCAGCAGGCATGCCTACAGCACCTTTTAATTCCTTAACAAGCTGCCATGAGTTCAGGGCATCCATTAAATTTATGTACCCGGGGTTCCCATTTAGCACTACAAACGGTAATTTTTCTGTAACTGCACGGATTTCTGCCGGTCTTTGATTTGGATTACAGCCATACTTTAATTGTATCATTTTTAGTCCTCCTTAAATAAAAGCAAAAATGAAAAGCAAAAAATCATTGTTTCCTTGACAATAAAAAACCACCCGGGTAAAGTCAGTCTACCCAGGCGGTCGATAATTCTCACCAATCATGCTCCCTATATGATAATTCATACTTTCCGCCAGTTACATGATCTACTAGATATATTGAGTTTTGTTTAATAGGTTATAGTAATTATATTATATTTGTTAAGTTTATGTCAATAAATCCCACTTGCTTACTTTTTCATAACAAGATTATATACATCCCTTTTATTTAAGCCCCTGTCTTCAGCCGCCTTCTTTATGGCCTCTTTTTTCTGCAGCCCTTGCTGAATATATCTTTCCACGTGTTCCTCAATGCTTATGTCAGCGTATTTATCCTTCTCAAGTTCCTGAAGCACTTGTTCATCCTGGCCCTCAATTATTACCACAAATTCTCCCTTTGGTGTTTCAACCTGGTATCTTTCGGCGGCCTCAGACAAATTACACCTGATTACCTCTTCATAACGCTTTGTGAGCTCTCTGGCAAGAGCTATTTTTCTTTCACCCCAAGCATTGTACATATCTTTCAGTGTATAGGGCAGCTTGTGGGGAGCTTCATAAAATATGATGGTTCTGGTCTCATCCTTCAACTGCTTCAGACGTTCCTGACGCGTCCTCTTATTCATGGGGAGGAAGCCTTCAAACACAAATCGGCCAGTAGGCAAGCCTGAAATGACCATCCCTGTAACTGCCGCAACAGGGCCGGGGATCATAGTCACCTTTATATCATTTTCAATGCAGAGCTTCACTAGATCTTCCCCTGGGTCAGATATCCCCGGTGTTCCGGCGTCTGAAACCAGTGCGATGTTCTTTCCCTGCTGAAGCTGCTCAATAAGGTAATTTCCCTTAACTATCTTGTTGTGCTCATAATAACTGACAAGAGGTTTTTTTATCTCGAAGTGGTTGAGCAGCTTTATAGTTTGTCTGGTATCCTCAGCGGCTATGAGCTCTACCTCCTTCAGAGTGTTGAGTGCCCTGAGAGTTATGTCCTGAAGATTGCCTATTGGTGTTGCAACAAGAAATAGTGTTCCTTTGTCCATTAAGTTTCTCCCTCGTTTATCTGCGGTAGATTCTGTTTATTTCATCTGAGTAGGTACCGTCCGAGTTGTATACATACAACGGATCCATTACCTTTAGTTCGGGGTTCCCTCCCCTGTTACCCTTTATCAATATCATATTTGGCTTTTTGAAAGGCTTTGGATGCACCATTCTCAGATATTTCGGCTCAATACCGCAGTTTCTCATACAACAGATAATATCTGCCAGCCTTTCGGGTCTATGCACCATAGCCAGCTGACCACCAGGCACAAGAAGTTCGGCTGCTGCACCTACAACATCCTCCAGACGGCATAGTATTTCATGCCTTGAAATGGCCTTGCTGTCATGGGGATTAACAAGACCACAGCCCTTGTTTGTATATGGCGGATTGGAAACCACCACATCAAAGCTGGCTTTCCCAAAATACTCCCCGTATTTTTTTATATCTCCTGATACTATTTCAACTCTACCTTCCAGGTTATTGAGCCTGACACTTCGGGAGGCCATTTCGGCCATATCCTCCTGTATCTCAAGTCCAACAATGGACCCGGCTTTTGTTTTTCCGGCCAGCAGAATGGGAATTATTCCGGTTCCGGTTCCTATATCAAGTACTCTATGATTTTTTTTAACGTCGGTAAAATCAGATAACAGGACAGCATCCACGCCAAAGCAGAAGGCTTGGGGATTCTGAATCAGTCTGAGTCCATAGAGCTGTAAATCATCTATACGTTCATTTTCTTTTATCTCAACTTGTGTTTCTGCTTTTATCTCTACTTTTATCTCTACCAAATAAACCTCCGAATCCAGTATCTGTCTTCTAAAATATCGTGGACCCTGCATTCTTTAATCTATAATAGTACGTCGTTAATGATTCATTTAGTCTTATACGCTAAATAATTCCCACACACCGAAAAAAGGGCCAAATAAAGGCGCTTCCACCTTTACCTGACCCTCATTACCCTAAGACTATTGCTGTTGAGGAGCATCAACAGGACATACATTTGCACAAGCGCCGCATTCGATGCAAGCATCAGCATCTATTACATATACGCTATCACCAGCTGCTATGCAGGATACAGGACATTCAGATTCACAAGCCCCACAGCTGATACATGATTCATTAATAAAATATGCCATCTAAGAACACCTCCTAATATTTAAGGAAAAACAAGCATTTAGTTTATATGTTTTTCGCTACTATTTTACCATCATTTTATTGAAATAACAATTACAATATATAAAAATCTTTCATATATTGTTTTCTACATTGTTTCCCTTTACTGTAATTACTAGCTGTCCGTAAATTAATGTTCCTGATGGTAATACTAATCCTCAAGTTGCTTAAGAGCTTCCAGATCAATATCCATATCATCATTGGATGTTGCGTTTTTAATCAGTTTAACTTCGCCTTCCTTATAGTTGTAAACCCTCAGCTCTGTTTCCTTGCCGATATCCAGCTTTATTTTCAGAATTTCCTTTAGGAGATTTACTTCTACTACAGTTCCCTGACCTTCGGGAGTATCAACAATAGCACCTACCTTCGGCACTCTGTCCAAAAGGTCCTCATAGGCCTCCTGCTCATATTTGAGACAGCACATCAGTCTTCCGCAGGTTCCCGAAATTTTTGTCGGGTTAAGTGAAAGCGACTGCTCTTTTGCCATTTTAATGGACACAGGTTGAAATTCTCCCAGGAAGGAATTGCAGCAGAGTACTCTTCCGCATATTCCAATGCCGCCCATCATTTTTGATTCGTCCCTTACACCAATCTGCCTTAATTCTATTCTCGTCTTAAATACTGCTGCCAGATCCTTGACAAGCTCTCTGAAGTCAACCCTGCCGTCAGCAGTGAAGTAGAACAGTACCTTGTTGTTATCAAAAGTATATTCCACATCTATCAGCTTCATATCCAGCTTATGATCATTTATTTTCTGAAGACATATGTTATATGCCTCTTTTTCCTTTTTATCATTCTCGGCGGCATGGGCCACGTCTTCATCTGTCGCTATACGAATCACCTTTTTGAGAGGGGCCACAATTTCCGACTCATCAACCTCTCTGTTAGGTACTACTACAAGTCCGAATTCAATTCCCCTTGCAGTTTCAACAATTACATTGCAGTTCAAATCTATAACCAGTTCTCCGGGATCAAAATAGTAGATTTTCCCGGCAGTTTTAAACCTAACTCCAACTACTTTTACCATTAATAAATTCCTTTCTATCAGTAAACGTAAGAATCCCTGATCTTCATAAGCATAACCTCAATTACCAGCTGAAAATTTGCATTGTACTCAAGGCCTTTTTTTGCATCCCAAACAGCATTTGCACATTTAAGAAGCCCTGATAGTTTCAAATGGGCATCCTCAATTATCATATCTTTTTTATCGGAATTAATCAATATGTTATAGTTTGAGGTCTGCTTATATATTATTATGTCCCTAAAAAACAGGAGCATTATTCTTAAAATATATTCTATCTTGTCATTATTTTTTTCAAATATCTCATATATTTTAAAAACATCCCCGTTATTTGGTTCCAGCAGTTCATTTACCGACGCAAGCACCTGATCTCTCAATTCCATATAACCGGCAGATTCCACCAGTTCAAGAGCCGTTCCAATGACCCCATCGGAATAGGATACAATAAAATCCCATTCAGGATTCCTTTTACCATATTTCTGTTCAAGTATCCCTGTTATCTCCTGACTGCTGAGCTTATTAAACAAAACTCTCTGGCAACGTGATCTTATGGTTGGAGTAACAGCCGCTCCCGACTGCACCGTGAGTATAAAAACCATATAGGGAGGCGGTTCCTCCAAAGACTTCAATAGTGCATTCTGAGCTTGTACAGTCATTCCGTCAGCATCATTTATTATTATTACTTTATATCTCGAATAAAGGGGTCTGATTACCAACCCCTTTAAAGCATTCCTTACATCATCAACACTTATACTTTTATCATGAAAATATAGTTCCTGAAAATCAGGATTTGAACCTTCGGCAAATAGCCTGCACGACTTGCATTCACCGCAGGGAGCCTGTTCGCTTTCACACATCAGCATTGCCGCAAAGGACAAAGCCGTTTCTCTTCTGCCTATGCCGTCAGGTCCTTCAAATATATAAGCATGACCTACATTATCATTTTTAATTGTCTCCTGTAAGCTAGCCAGTATCTTCCGATGACCTAACATTTCTATGTCTCCATTCCGCTGCAAAAGCCAAATAAAACACTGCAGCCAAACATCCGTAGTTAAAGAAACAGATCCAGTATCAGTCCTCTGATATCATCGAGCTTTTTTAATATGCTCAGGTTGTCCTGTTCCGACTTGAGTACCTCGTTTGTAAGCTCAATTAGTTCCTCATTAATTTTTTTAATAATGGCATATACTCTGTGTCTGCCCCGTCGGTCCAAAAAACTCTTTTTCGTAAAACTATGTGAGTGTGATACTGCTTCGTCCAAAAACTCCGAAATGAGCTGCTTGTAAACCTTAAGATCACGAATATCAGCTTTTTTCCCAAGCTTTTTACCCTGACTTTCAATCTTGTCAGCCAGAACCTTTATTCGCTCCTCATAGTTTTTATATTCTATTTTTTTAAGAGAAGCTGAAAAAGCCGCATCTCTTTCATTCCTTATGGTTCTGTCATCCCTTCCGGGAATAGCATTTATGCCTGAAGGATTTTTTGTGGTATCCTGAATCTTAATGGCAAACACTTCCTTACTGTTAATCAAAATTGAAAAACTAAACTTTGTGGAATCTCTCCACATCTACAACAAATATTGTTGCACCCCCGACGGTAACCTCTACAGGGTATGGCATGTACATTCCGTTCATCCCGTTCATTCCTCCGGGTGTTGCAGGAGTATTTATTACCTGTTTTCTGCTCTTTGATTTCTTTTCAATTATGGCAACCACTTCATCCAGTTTCTCTTCTTCAACACCAACTAAAAGAGTTGTGTTTCCCGCCTTCAAAAAACCTCCGGACGAACACATTTTTGTGACGCCGAAACCGTTTTTATTCAGTTCTTCCATAACCTTATGCCCATCCTCATCATGGACGATTGCAAATACCAGTTTCATAGTAAAACCTCCCTTTTAATTAATCAAATAACTCATCAATAAAACAGTTTATTTGTAATGATATTTCATCAATTGATTTCATAGCATCTATGGTCTTTATTCTGTCAGGATACAAAATAGAAAGTTTCTTATACCCATCGTATACCCGTCTGTGAAAATCAAGCTTTTCCTGTTCTATTCTGTCTGCTCCGGTAGAATTTATCCTGCGTTTTATAGAAATCTCCGGGTCAATATCCAGGAAAAACGTAATATCAGGTACTGTTCCGTGTATTGCTATCCTGTTAACATCTGCAATGCTTTTTAAATCTACTCCTCTTCCCCCGCCCTGATATGCGTAGCTTGAATCTACATATCTGTCACAGATGACAATCTTTCCGCTTTCAATGGCAGGTTCAATAATTTCAGCTACATGCTGGGCTCTGGAGGCTGCGTATAATATCATTTCGGCTAACGGAACAATCTCTTTGTTCCGAGGGTCCAAAATTAAATCACGAATCATCTCACTTACCCTGGTTCCGCCGGGTTCACGGGATAAAACCACCTCGTAACCCTTTTTCATCATATAAGCCTCAAGCAGTTTGATCTGCGTTGTTTTTCCCGAGCCGTCAGTACCTTCAAATGTAATGAATAGACCTTTTTTCATTTCCTAATCCTTTCAAGCAGGTATCGTTTTATATTTAAAGAAGATTGTGCCTTTTTTAGTATTATAACATAACATTGATTAATCTCTAAATTAATCTCTCTATATATTCGTATTTTTATAAGGAATCGTTCTCTAAAGCCTATTTTATTACCCTTATAGAATTATTATTTCCAATTCCGTTAACTTTACCTCCGGCACATATAATATCGTTAATATATTGTATGCCTGAAGTCGTTATAATTTCCCCCGGATAAAAAAGAGGTACTCCGGGAGGATAAGGTGTTATTATTTCGGCACATACCCTTCCCTCACATGCTTGAAGCGGGAGAACTTCCTTTTCCGAACTGTAAGCCTCCCAGGGCTGTATTTTGATAGCTTCGGGAGTCTGTTTCCAAAAGGCTTTGAATATATTCCGCTGTATTTCGCCTTGATAATCACCCTGGTAATCCCGGTTTTGCCCGGCTTCATGTCCGAGAAAAGACTTCAAAGCTTCAAGGAGTCTATTCAAGCTTTCTTGTGTATCAGCCACAGTTGTTATTGCCACCAGGTTTTCATAATCAGCCATTTCCAATCTGGTACCATATATTTCCCCGAGAATCTTATCTGCATTATAACCGCTAATACCAAGACTACTAATATTTATAACAAGTCTGGTGGGGTCCAGTGTAGTTTTTATACCCAGGTTCTGTTGTGACAAAACCTTGTATATACCTGTTTTCTCAGCTTCTTCCGTAAACTGTGTATTTATATCTATCAATTGACCAAGCTTTTCTCTGCCCTCTGTCTCCATAAGCTCTCTGGCTATGTCAAGGTAGGACATTATTATATATGAGGGACTTGAAGTTTGCAGCATTGAGAGGTTTATGTCCAGCTTCTCCATATGGACCCTATTACCTTTTACATGTAGATATGCTCCCTGTGTAACGGCGGGAAGAGTTTTGTGCGCGCTTTGAATACATATATCGGCGCCGTGCTCCAAAGCAGAAGCCGGCAGCCTGTCACTGAAGGCCAGATGTGCTCCGTGAGCTTCATCTACTATCAGCAGCTTTCCATAGGAATGTACCAGGCTGCTGATTCTCTCTATGTCGCTGCATACTCCGTAATAGTTTGGTCTTGTTATGAGCACGCCGGTGGCGTCAGGATTAGCGCGCAATGCATTCTCTATACTTTCCGGCTTTATTTCCGCAGATATGGCGAATTCGTCGTTAAATTCCGGCTGCACAAAAATCGGTTCTGCGCCCGACAAAATCAAGCCTGAAGCTACAGATTTATGGGAGTCCCTGCCCACGATAATTTTCTGACCCCGGGCGCAGGCAGTCATGATTGCCGCCTGAACACCACAGGTAGACCCATTAACAAGGAAAAAAGTCCTGTCGGCTCCAAAGGCTTTTGCAGCCAGTTCCTGAGCTTCTTTTATTATGCCCTCGGGATAGTGGAGGTTGTCCGTTCCATCTATCTCGGTGACGTCGAGCTGCAGCAGGTTGTGGGATAGCTCTCCGGGGACTCCTTTTCCCAGCTTGTGTCCAGGCATGTGAAATATATTATTTTTTTCTTCGGCGTACTTTCTCAGATAGTTATAAATTGGAGTGTTGTATGCCTTAATATTTGTCACCGCCTTAATTATTTTATTCATAAAGCTACTCTTTCATTATTAAACATAAGTATAACAGTGTCAATAATTGAAAACTTTGAAAGCTGTTGACTTTTAGAAGAATTTGGAATACCATAATATTGAACAGTTGTTCAATGAACTATTGTTCAATATTATTCAGGGAAGAGGGAGGTATTATGAGTAAAAAAGTGTTGATTATCGGGGCCGGTCTTACAGGCTTGAGTACAGGTATTTACCTGCAGAAGCAGGGTGTCCGGACCGAAATTTTTGAAATCTCAGGTCAAGCAGGAGGTATGTGTACCGCCTGGGAGAGGAAAGGGTACAGATTTGACGGGTGTATTGAATGGATGGTAGGAACAAAGCCCGACACACCATTTTACGATTTGTATCGAGAGGTACATGCATTAGACAAGGATACTGTAATTTATAATGCAGAAAGCATAAAAACTCAGATTAACGTAACAACTTACGAAATACCCATGTCCCTTATACCCTTTAAGAGCTTTTTGCTTTCGATTGCACCGGAGGACAGTTCACAAATTGAGAGTTTCTGTCAGGATATAGAAGCAATGATTTCCACAAAAATGCCTCCAGGAGCACCCACCGGTTTTCTGGAGTTCCTTGACATGATAAAAAACAGCAGAGGTTTTTTAAAACTTGTAAGGAAATATTCAGGAATAACCGTTAGCCAGTATGTAGAATCATTTAGTAATCCGGCTATAAAAGCAATCCTGTTCCACCTTATGCCTCCTCAATACTCATTTTTTGTACTTGTTTTGATGTTAGGAACACGGATGAGTGGTAACGCTGGCTATCCCATGGGCGGAGCATATGATGTAATTGCCAGAATGGAGAAACTCTATAGTGATCTTGGTGGAAAAATCAACTTTTCTTCCAGAGTGGATAAAATTATTGTAAATGGCGGTAAAGCTAATGCACTGGAGGTAAAGGGTCTGGTTCATCAGGCAGATGCAATTGTGGCAGCCTGCGATATGTATGATGTACTTAAAAATATGCTTGGCGGAGAATATAGACATAGACAGCTTGACACCTTACTGGAATCTGCCGAGCTTTTCTCCCCGCTGTTACTGGTTTCCTTCGGGCTTAATAGAAAATTTAACCTTCCCTTTTCTCAGTACTTCGAATGCCCTGAAGGTATCAGAATAAACTCAGAAGAAGTTTGCCATTTCCTGAACCTTCGTAGTTTTGAATTTGACCCGGCAGCAGCTCCCGAAAATTGCAGCAGTGTTATGGTTTTGATAAATACCACCCTTGATTACTGGAGGGATTTACGAAAAAATAATACCGATACTTACCGTACGAAAAAAGAAGAGTTGGCAAATGAGGTAGCAGATGCATTAGACAAACGTATTCCTGGTTTTAAGGATGCTATAGAAGTAATTGATGTAGCTACTCCTGCAACATACATACGGTATGCCAATTTATATAAAGGCTCCTGGGAGGGCTTTGCTCCTACACCATCTTCACTAAAGTATAATATAAAAAATACAGTGGACGGAATTAAAGGCCTTTATTTATGCGGGCAGTGGACCACTGTAGGAGGTGGCATCTGTTCCGCCATTCAGAGCGGAAAGAGTGCATCAACGTCAGTGAAGAAGTATTTAAATCAATAATTTAATTGGTTTACTGACAACCCTAAGTTATAATATATGCTAAGTAGTACTAGCATATATTATTGAATATTGTAGTCTTATGTCAACAAATATTACTTATAAGAAATAAATTATACACCCGAGGTATTTATGAACAAAAGAGAACAGCAGCGATTTGACCGTAGGAAGCAAATACTGGAATGCAGCCTTGACATGATAATCACCCGCGGATATGCGGCAACAACCATAAGGGATATAGCTAAAAAATTGAATATCAGTACAGGCTTGTTTTTCAACTACTTTGAGTCCAAGGAGCGAGTTTACGAAGAGTTGGTCAATATCGGCATGTCAGGTCCGGATAGCATTTTTAACATACTTGAAGGTTTTATGGGAACCCCTATAGAAGGTTTCGAGAAAATTACTTCAGAAATTTTCAGTTCCCTGAAGTTCGACTGCTTTACTGCTAAAATGTTCTTGCTTATGCCTCAGGCAATGAATTCCGAAGGGGTTCCGGAGAGTATTAAGCAAATTGCGGGGAAGTTTGATGCTATATATCCTGTCCTTCCTTTGATTGAGAAGGGACAACAATTGGGAGAAATCAAGCAGGGCAATCCTGAGGCACTTGCAGTGGCTTATTGGAGTGCGGTTCAAGGTATAGCAGAAAATGTAGTTATTCGTCCTGAGCTACCGATGCCTCAAAGCAGCTGGATTGTAGATATCCTAAGAGCCAGGTGAGTGCTGTTGTACCTGCATAAAGTGAAGTATCAACTTCTCTATATGTTAGTTCTTACAAAAGCTTGATGGCTTGCAGCTGGGCTTTTACACAGAGCTCTGCCGCCTTAAAGGCATGCTCCTGCGTCATGGCATTTTCTGTTCTGTTAATACAGTCGAGTATCAACTGTCCAAAATACGGATACCCGACCTTTCCGCGGATGTCGTAAGAGGTTTCTTCCTTCTGATTCGCCAGAAAAACAGTGCCTCCTCCATTATTCACTGCAATGTTCACATATTTTCGCAGCTCTATAAAACCTTCTGTACCGAGGATGAAGGTTTTGCCATCCCCCCAGGTCGAGAGTCCATCAGGTGTAAACCAGTCCACTCGAAAGTAACCGGTAGCACCATTGTCTGCTACAAGGGTAGCATCCCCAAAATCATCAAGTTCAGGATATTCAGGATGAGCGTAGTTTGCAATCTGACTGCGCACCACTGACGCATCCTTGGCACCCGTGTAAAATAAAAACTGTTCAATTTGGTGACTTCCAATGTCACAGAGAATGCCTCCGTATTTTCCCTTAAGAAAAAACCATTCCGGCCTGGCTTTAGGACTTAATCTATGAGGGCCCATTCCAATGGTCTGAATAACCTTTCCAATAGCACCCTGTTCAATAAGCTGTCCTGCAAATACAGCATCTTCTACATGTAATCGTTCACTATAGTATACCGCATATTTCCTTCCGGTAGCCCTTACTTTTTCCTTTGCGGCCTCCAGCTGCTCCAACGTGGTCAAGGGAGCCTTATCGGTAAAATAATCCTTCCCTGCCTCCATAACCCGAAGTCCTAGAGCACAGCGCTCGGAGGTTACAGCAGCCCCGGCTACAAGTTTAACTTCAGGATCTGCCAATACCTCCTCTTCACTTCTCGCCCTTCTGGCTTGAGGATACATGTTACAGTACCTGTCCAGTTTTTGCTGATCGGGATCGTAAATCCATTTTAATGTTCCGCCGGCCTCTATAAGACCGTTGCACATACCACCAATATGGGCATGATCGAGTCCTACAGCTGCAAATACAAACTCTCCTGGTTTAACCACAGGATTTGGCTTACCCTTTGGCATATAGTTCATACCTTCTATTCTATCCATATGAGTTACCTCCTACATTTTTTCAGAACCATTTTTATAGTCGCTGCCCACTGTTATCTCCTGATCATTTCCAAGATTCACTACAGAAGCTGTCTTCTCGTAAAAACGGATGGCATTTTCCTGTATTCCTTTAACCGTGTAATAAGGGTCTTCTTTGGTTATTGGGAGATATATCACTTTTTTCTCAACCCCCGCTTTATAAATAGCAGTAATAATCTCAATTGTAAGCCTGCCGCTTTGTCCTGTAATAAGTGGCTGTCCACCTGTCTCAATAGCCGTGAGTACATCATCTATCTCACCCTTATGCTCACTATATTTCAGCTTTGGAAGACTTTCGTAGTATTCATTCAACTCTTTCTCCAATTCAGTATTGTCCTCCGGGAACCCATTGCTCTTGGAAACCATTGTTCGTGCTTTCCAAGGGGCGGAAATTCTAGCCTTTTCACCCTGGAATATTATCTGTTGTTCTTCTCCATGATGAATAACCGAGCTGGTGATCTGTGCAACTGCTCCTCCGGGATATTGCAGTGCTGTAATAGAAATATCCTCTTTGCCCTGCTCCTTCATAAACTCCTTTATAAACATGATGAGGATAAAGGTAATCGCCATGTGCGTTCAATTAAACGATACATTATAGAACATTATAGTGAAGACATTACTGTTTCCGGTTTAGCAGAAAAACTAAATATTAATAGTGTATACTGCGGGGCTCTGTTCAGAAAATCGGAAGGTAAATCCATTCACAATTTTTTAATGAAGGTAAGAGTAAACAAGGCGGCCATCCTTCTTCAGTCAGGTGAGTATAATATTAGTGAAGTAGCAGAATTGACCGGGTTTAAAGATGTTTATTATTTCAGCAATACTTTCAAACGGATTATGGGAATTTCTCCTTCAGAATACAGGAGCTCGTGGGTGGTGTAAGTCAGCTCATATAAATGTGCGGACACAAAACAGTTAGAGTAATTCTCTTGTCAAAAATTCCTCTAACTGTTTTTAATCATCCTTCCACATTTCTATGAGCTGTCCTCGCGTACAATAACTTTCTTTATAACATATATTATACTATATTGTTATGCATAAACGGTTTAAATAGCATTGTAGTATGGAATCTTTGGGCATTGAGCCTGTACTTTTCAATGAGTTCGGGGCCACAGCTGTTGGAACCTATACCGCTCTGGGCGTAATCCACACATAGCACAGTACTCCCGCTTTTTTCAAGCTCAAAGTTATGCATTTTGTTTGTAAGCTCTTCCTGCGCATAATAGGATGCATTAAATCCGAAAGGCTCGTCGTTGAGAACCAGCAGGCCCAGTCCCGAGTCAGCCTGAAGCTTCACATAATGGCAACCCCAATGACTGCCGTTTTCCTGAGGTTTCAGATAGTCTTCATGCAGTTCTTCAACCTTTGCTGTAAAACTGTCAATATATGAAGCTCTGCGCTTGTCGGCATAGCTTTCATAAGGCCCGAAGCCAAAGTACTCAACCCTGTTCATTTCCTGAGGCAGGAACAGTCTCAGACCAAAACGCGGCAGGAAAGGTGTTTCCATATTCTTTTCCACCTGCATGTTTATAGAAATTGTTCCGTCATCAGCTACATTCCACTCCGTGCTTATATCAAGTATTCTTTGTACGTGGACAGCCGTCACAGTCAATTCGGTTATTATCCTGATGTTGCTGTCCTCTTTGGAAACATGGGTTGTATATGCTCTTGAAAAAGCTCTGTTATAACCACATTCCTCCCATTTGCCGCGGACATTTCTATCGTTATCAGTGGGGGCCCTCCATATATTATAGTTCATGGGTTTTTCCAAAAGTACGATGTTGTCATAAACCATTCTCTCAAATGCGCCTGTCAGCTTGTTGTAGGTGTATTTGAAATTCACTCCGGTAATTACTATATACCTGTCAGACTCCTCAAATGACATTTCACCCTTCTGCCCTTTAAACTTACCCAGTAAAGTTTTAATTCTGTCCTCCTTAAGTCCAGAGCGTTCCGCTGCCAGTTTAACCTGATCAAAACCCAGATGATGTCCTTTTTTAGTAATAGCGAGATCATTTTTTTGTATATAATCAAATTTAATATAGCAATCCCCTGCATTAACCTCTTTCAACGTAAGATATATAACCTTTTCCTGATGGGGTTTTATATTAAGCACACTTTCGTCTTCTATAACTCCCTGTTCTATTACCTCTCCGTTTTTTGTTACACTGTAGGAAATATATAAATAGTCTTTGATATTAATAAAATCAAGCATATTTCTGAAGGTGTACTTACCTTCTTTGGAATTTTCCTTAACAAGGCGAAGAGGACGAATTACGCTCTTGTACTCAAGGAGACCTGTGTGAACTGTCCTGTCCGGATATACAAGTCCGTCCATACAGAAGTTTCCGTCATGAGGAAATTCACCAAAATCTCCTCCATAGTAATACTTTTTCTTACCGTCTGCGGTTCTCCCCATATATACAGCATGATCGCACCATTCCCATACAAAGCCTCCGCAAAAGCCATCGTACTTCTGAATAAGATCATGATAATCCTCAATATCTCCGGGGCCATTACCCATTGCATGAACATATTCGCATTGTATAAAGGGTTTGTCGCCCTGTTTCTCTTCAAAATATTCCTTAATATATCCAATTGAAGCATACATGCAGCTGAATAAATCAAGATTGCTGAAATCACTTTTATATCCATCAGGAGTGTAGTGTGCACTTTCATAATGTGTTAATCTGCTGTTATCATAGCTCTTAACCCATCTTAGAGCACTCTCAAAGTTCCTGCCATAACCCGACTCATTTCCCATAGACCATATGACTACACAAGCATGATTTTTATCCCGAATAACACTCTTCTTTACTCGGTCAAGTATTGAAGCTTCATAATCTGAATCATGTGCCAGTAGCGGGAAGGACTTGCCATCCTGAGCTCCTCCGAAAATAGTAGTTGTTCCATGAGCTTCAATGTCTGCTTCTGCAATTACATAAAAACCATATTTGTCACAAAACTCGGTAAATACCGGCGCATTGGGGTAGTGGCTTGTACGGATAGCATTGATATTGTGCTGCTTCATAAGGGCAAGGTCCTTCAGCATATCCTCTACCGTCACAGCAGGACCTGTAATAGGACTGCTGTCATGTCTGTTTACACCTCTGAATTTTATCTTTTGACCATTAAGATGTACAACCTTATCAATGATTCTAATATCTCTGAGGCCAACTTTTACGGCTATCGCCTCTTCTGAAGTGTTCAGAACAAGTGTGTAGAGGTTTGGCTGTTCAGCATTCCACAGGGAAGGGTTCTCAATACTTATTTCAAGCTCGGAATTTTGGCCGGTTGAAGTTACAGTGCCTTTTACAACTTCAGTTGATGCATCTGTACCAAGCAGTACGTATTCAAGCTGAACCGGATTTTCATTAAAATATTCAAGTTCTACCGATATGCCTGCCTTTTTGTAGTTATCCGAAAGGGCAGTCTTTACAAAAAAGTCCCGAATATGCTGCTGGGGGCGATAAAGTATATATACATCACGAAAAATGCCTGATGTTCTGAACTTGTCCTGATCCTCAAAGTAACTTCCGTCACACCATTTTAGGACTAACACAGCAATTGTATTTGGACCTTCTTTAACAAAGTCTGTTATATCAAATTCACTTGTAGAGTGTGAAACCTGACTGTAGCCAACAAAGTCTCCATTTATCCATAGATAGTAGCAGGAGTCAACACCCTCAAAGTTGATATACTTTCTCATACTCTTATTGCCCGCAGCCACCTCAAACTGTCTGACATAGGCTCCGCAGGGATTTTCTACAGGCACATAAGGCGGATCGTAAGAGAAAGGGTATTTTATATTTGTGTACTGATGCCTGTCGTAGCCATGATTCTGCCAGACTGCGGGCACAGGGATACAGTCGAAACGGGCAAGGTCAAAATCGGGCAGATAGAATTCTTCTGTTACATCATAGATACTGTTGAAATATTTAAAGCTCCATTGCCCGTTGAGCAGTTGAAAACGCTTGGAGGAATTTCTGGCCTCAGATAAAATAGCCTCTTTCCGGGAAGGATATGGAATATAATAAGCTCTATCCTCCATAGTTCCAACATGCAGAGTTTTTGGATCCTCAAAAAAGTTTTTTACCAGCATATTATTTATCACCACTTTCGGATTAATAGGATTCATATCTTAATTTAAATTATACAAATCGGTTATACCTAATTCCATTAATAAAATAGGATAAAACCTGCACAAAATTAAACTATTTTATTTGTACTGCCCAAAACAACAGTATAAAATATAGGTACTATGATATAAAAATCAGAAAAAACAATCTATTTTCATTCAAAAGATAGTATGCGTAAATAAATTACTTTTTAGTAATTACAACAAAATCAAACCGGGATTATTACAGGGAGAGAATGTTATGATAAACATATCGGGTTACATCACAGATTCCGACGAAGATATAGAAGACAGCAAAAACTTTTTATCTGTTAACAGCTGTGGGTATTACAAGCTGGTCAAGCTTGCCTCTTTTGAAACCAGCCGTTCTGAAGGAAGGTCTGATTATCAGCTGCTTTATGTCGCCAAGGGTACCGCCGATTTTAAAATTGATGGAGAACTTATGACAGTAGAAGAAGGCTCGGCAGTTATTTATTATCCTCATCAACCGCAATATTACATATATCATCTACAGAACAACCCCGAAATATATTGGCTCCACTTTTCAGGAGCACAGGCTGAGGTTTATCTTAAAGATTTGGATTTTAAAAGGGTCTCTCTGTTTAATGTGGGAATCAAGAACGAGTATATATCAATATTTGAGAAAATAATTAGAGAACTGCAGGTCAGGAGGAAGAACTTTTTCGAACTTTCAAATCTGTATGCCCTGGAGCTTCTATCTCTCATGTCCAGAAATATGTCTGAGGGAAGCTCCAATATACATCTGATAAATGAGCAGCTTCAAAGAATTATTGAAATTATGAATAAAAATTTTACTCAAAAGCAAAGCATTATGGGGTATGCAAAAATGTGCAGTATGAGTACCTGCTGGTTCATAAACAGTTTTAAGACCTACACGGGAATGACTCCTCAGCAGTATTTAACCAATATCAGATTGGCAAAAGCAAAGGAGCTTTTATTCAGCTCCTCATTTAACATCTCTGAAATTTCCTCCATTGTAGGCTATGACAATCCCTTTTATTTCAGCAGAATATTCAAGAAAAATACCGGTCTTTCGCCCAGAGAATATAAAGACATAAAAGGGCAAGCAACTCGTATAACAGGTTATTAGAATTGATAATCGTGACTACACTTGAAAATCAATTACTACCATATGTTGTTTTTTGTCATTCATAACAGGCAGTATATTACCATCTATCGCTCTGCCGTCAAAGGTAATGCAGGTATTCCCCTCGCTCAACCGAAAGAACCCCAAAGGCTTCCTTATCTCCACATAATAAACTGTCCTATCCATATTGATAGTGTAGGAGAAACCGGTTTCTTCAGATCTCAGTATCGGGTTGATGATAAGGCCCTTTTCCGAGTACTCAATACCAAGAGCCGACATCAACGCCAGCATCATCCAGGTGGAGGTTCCGCTCAACATGGGTCCGATATTTTCTCCCGTCTCGCTATTGTTATATTGTGTGCAAAATCTTGGGTTGCCGCAGTTTACGAAAGGGTTCTCCATTGTCTTATACGGCAAGGAGGTATCCACTGCCCAATAAGCGAGCTTTGAAAGTCTTTCGGCCAGTTGGAGGCTATTCACCTCTTTTGCTGCTTTGAACATAGCGGTAGCCGCCATCATACTGGCGTGCTTGAAAACACCTCCATTTTCTCGGTCTCCTGGAAAATACTCCGCTGTGGCTGTATTCTTTGCTATCCTTCCCAGCTCAACAGGTGTAACTAGTTTTAATCCAAAGGGACTTTTAAGTCTCGACTCCACTACCTCGAGCATTACTTCAATCTGGCTTTCGCGGGCACAGTCAGACAATATGCTCCAACTGAATGAATTGAGAAAATATGACCCGTCAATTGAGGGATCTGCCGACAGCCCGTCTCCACCTGCCCCAAGATATGAATATTCACCATCTCCATATCTGTTGAACAGAACTCTGGCAAAAAAATCTCCCTTCCAGGCATTCTTTTGTATATCTTTATCCAAATTACTGCTAATCACCTGTAGTTCATCCCTGTAGGTTGCATCGCCTTTTTTATCTGCTAATTTTATCATTTTATCCACAGCCACTTTCAGTAGGAAGGCATTCATAACACTTTCTGAATAGTTGCTTTTAAGGGGCTGCCCAAATTTACCTCCTTTTTCAAGCTGCTGCATATACAGCTCTTCCTTGGCAATACCGTTGATGTAGTCATCATCAAGTTTCAGACAATCATTCCAGTCAGCATAGTCCAGTAGTGGCAGTCCGTGTTTTCCCACTGAAATTTTTGCAGAATACCGGATAATTGACTTTATTGTTTCGTACACGCTTCTCTCCCTACTGGAGCCTGTTCCCGCAATAGCACACTTTTCCTCTAAAAGCCCCATATCTCCTGTAAGGACAATATAGCGGTATACAGCCTGTATAAACCAAAGCTGATCATCTGACCATTTACCTGGTTCCTTCCCTTCCCAAAAAAAGTTGTGGTATGCAAAGCCAAACTCAAAGATCATGGCGCACCACTCTTTAATCAACTGCTTTATAAAATCCGCCATACCCATACCTGTAAAAAAGTACATGGAAGCAAAAATATCCTGAATTTCCCTGAAGCCTATCTCCCTGTATCCCTTTTGAGTCTGACAGAAGGAACGTGAAACAAATGTCTGGTAAAGTACCTGAAACGGTAGATTTTTATTGGCATAGGCATTAAATGCCTTATCTCGGGAGTTGATCTTAAAAAACCCGGAATAGTTGTCCATGAACAACTTAATGCCCTCAAGCTCCCGATTAACGGAATCGGGCCGTGAATATTTTTCAATTAGGCTGCATATCTCCTGCTTCAAAGTGTCCTTCCCAAACAGAGGATTTATTCTGTCGGACACAAGTCCTGTCAATTGGTCTGTAAAACACCTTTCACCCGGTTCAAGCTCTATGTCGGCTGCAACAGCAAAAAAACCCGGACCTTTCCTGTACAAGTTGTTGCTGAGCTTTAGTGCACCTTCAGGGTCTTGAAGTGTTCCATTCCCCACAAACTCGTTGTAGTTTACACAGAATTCCCTTGCCAGCTTCCTCTGCCCCCTGTTATGTACCAGCATTGTATGAAACCTTAAGTCCCTCCTGCCTTTTTCAGTATAATAATCAGGGCTCAATGCTATAATTGAGCCATCTTCGTCCCTCAGTATCCTGGACTGCATAATTATATTGCTGTACAAAACATCTTCAAATAGTGCATCAGGAGCCGCTGAACCGAACATCCCGGTATAAACCAACCTTAGATTTCTGGGTGTTGTACCCGTATTGCATATCTCTATCCTCTGGACCTCGGTTGCAAGAGGCATTCCCTCCTCATGAGCGGGGATGAATATAAGCCTCTTTATCTCTAGTCCACATTTTGTCTTGTAGCATATGGTCGTATAATTTTGGGAATGTGTACATTTCGCCGATACTAGTTTATCTCTTTTTATTTCACCTGAATATAATACCTTTCTATTATTTTCGAATAAATAAAACTGTCGGTTAGCCGGAAACCCGTTTTCTTCCTGCCTCATATCCCAACGGCTGGCCAAAACCTGGGTTGCCGCATGCGACCGGAAGCTACCTCCCCCCATCTTGTCCACAACACTTTTGGGAGATGTTTGTAATGCGCGGGAATAGCCTATTCTGTCTCCCAACAGAAGGTTTATATTAAAGTGAGGTCCGGGTGAAGGCATGAATAAATCAATTTCATGCTCGCCAGCCTCATTCAACTTTCCTACGCAACCATCAAGACCGAATAATAGCATCTCGATTGCAGACTTTATTTCTTCCGGCATCCCTTCTTCCGTTATGGCTCCCCTATGTATGTACAGCTTTAATTCTATTCCGTGGCGGCAGACAAGAACCGAACCATTTTCCCCGGCCTGTTTCTTGAGGAAACCTGAAACATCAGGTTTTTTTAGTATTTCAAGTGTGACGGGAACCATCATTGTTAGCCCCGCAACTCCTATAACCCTTGTAAATCCTGCATCAATGAATATCCCGTCCACGATATCTGTATCGGTTATCTGTTCTCCGAAAATCCTTCTCATTACTATTTCAGGATTATCAGTCAGCTGTCTTGCTGTTAATTCTTTGATCACTTGACACCTCCGTAGTTCTGCATTTCTTAAAAAATAAAGCTCCACTTTCGCAGAGCCTTATTTTTACATTAATATGATTACCTGTCCTGCCTCCAGATTATCCACCGCGTCCATAAAGCCCTTGGCAGCTTGTTCCTCTTCCATATGGGGTGCCGGTATGTTCTGAATCTATTGGCTTTCAACTTCTGTAATTTCAACAAGTCCTATATTGTCAAAATATATGTCCGACGCTGGACTTGTATCTACATTACCCAGTGATATAGTTAACGCTGCGTTTTCATCACTTTCCACATCCATTGAAAACTCAATAATGTGCTTTTTCGTTTCGGGTGTGAGGTTTATAGTTTTTGTCATATATTTAGCATATGTAACTGTATCGTATTGTCCCCTGAGTAATTCTCAAAGGATTTGTCTGCCTCAGCACCTACCTTTGACATAATGCTTCTGTTCTCCGAAGCCCATGCATCAAAGGTAACCTTGTACGTTTCACCCTTCTCGATGTTCAAGGGTCTTTGGTATAACTGAACACCATAGGTAACAGTACCCGGGTTCGTTATTTCCACCTTGAGTGCACCGTTATGGTTTGAAGCCAGTGCGGTTCCGTCATTTGCCTCAACATGTGAAAATGTCCAATAAGAAGTATTGTTAATATCATTACTTTCGTTTCCGTTATTTACTCCTGGTACTCCTTCAGCCTGCTGATCGAATGAACCGTTATAAATGTAATTTCCATTATCCAAGGGCTCCCTTCCCTTACCAACTCCTATGTCACCTGAAGTCCGTTCGCCTGCATCCTTATAGTTATCCTTCTGATAAACCTTTACATAGTCCACATACATTTTTGCCGGAAAGCTTGTTGTTGCATCCGGCTTACCGGGCCAATCCCCGCCTACTGCAAGATTCAATATCAAGTAAAAATCTCTGTTAAAGGGCGCCGGATAAGTATAATAGTCGGCCTCTCCCGTATCCCCCGAATACCAGCTGTTTTCGGTAAAATACAGGTGCCCGTCTACATACCATCGAATTTCACCCGGCTCCCACTCCACGCTGAAGACATGATAACTGTCTGTAAAATTATCGGTGCCAGTTAGTTTATAGCTCCCCTGGTTAGTACCGTGGGGATTTCCATAGTGAAGGGTTCCATAAACCTTATTGGTTTCATGGCCCAGGAATTCCATAATATCTATTTCACCGCCAGAGGGCCATCCTCCAAAAATATAAACATCCTCAGGCATCATCCATATAGCAGGCCAGATTCCCTGTCCTGTGGGCAGCTTTGCTCTAATTTCAAGCCTTCCGTAAGTCCAGCTTTTCTTGCCCTTTGTAATTAACTTTGCGGATGTGTACTCCTTGGTTCCGGCCTCATTTTTCCGCTTTTCTGCTTTCAAAACCAATTTTCCGTTCTCAGTGTAAGCATTTGATGCTCTGTAGCATTCCAGTTCATTATTGTAAACTTCAAACCTATTTTTCACATTTTTCCCCCCTCTTTAAAATAATTTTGCAATACCGATCCACCAGATCTCCAAAGTTATTTAGTATAAGTTGAAAGTAGGTTTAAAAGCAATATTCGCCCTAAAGACGAAGGCTTTCAACTGCACTTGACTTTTAGAAAAAGGGATGGAAAGTGCTGTCGATGTTCAAGCCTCTCCATCCCTTTTTACAATACTACTTGGGGTATTATTTTGTTGCCTTCCATTGATCAAACTGCTTTTGCTTTTCGGCAATTATCTTCTCCGCACCAGCAGCTTTCAGCTTGTTTAAAAACTCCGGCAAGTACTTATCCGGGTCTATTACTCCGTTGTCCAGCGCTCTGGCATATTGCCCTATTACGGTATCACATGCGGCTTTTTCAGTCTTTATACTTTCTGGATTAAATAAGAAGCCAACTTCAGGGGATGGCTTTGCAGCCTTATTAAATTCTTCGAATTGTGTCCATTTATTGGGATTCTCACTTTTTTGTAAATAGTTCATGAACTGATTTCCAAGTGCCCACTGCATACCGAGTGCATAGCCGGAATCAGGTATTGTTTCTATAGTGTTGTCATTAATCTTTTTGTAATGTGTGTTTTCTATACCGAAATTAATAAGGTTGTTCAGGTATTTGTCAGTGTTAAAGAGTTCCAAAAACATCATGGCTCGCTCTGGATTTGAGGAAGTCTTGGAAATAGCGGTCAGTGAACCCATTACATCAGCAGTACACATAATAGGTTCTGAAAAATCAATCTGCCCAAGCTCAAATCCATGCTTTTCCTTAAGCTGCTTATTGGCTGTATACTCTTCGGCATACCCTGGCTTGAGATTAACACACCATGCAAATGCTTGCCCGCTGCTTACAGCTTCATCAACAACGTTCTGTTGTGTTATTATATCTTTTCTTATGTAGCCTGCCTTGTAATACTTGTTCATCAGCTGCCACATTTCTTTAAATTCTGGGGTTTCAAATTGGTTTATAACCTTTCCCTCGGCAGTTATGTCTCCAACATCGGGGCTTTCATTTGAGTTGGACGCATGCCAGTCGTAAATGCCGAATGCAAGGGAGCCTCCAATGAATGGGAATGCAGATGGTTCACTTTCCTTTATTTTCTTAAGCATTGGCTCAAGATCCTTGATACTCTTTACAGTGGACATGTCGAAGCCATACTTCTCGGCAGTAGCCTTATTGTATACAATCCCGTAGCTGCGGGCTTTTTCCTTATTACAGGGCAGGGCATAATTTTTTCCCTCAATTTGTGAGGCCTTAAGGAAATCTGCCCCCAGCAAATCTTTTGTTTTAGGTGCATATTTATCCATCAGCTCATTAATTGGTATGAATGCCCCTGTCCTTGCATTTTTGTTATAATCCAGCATCCAGGATGCCGTAAAGCACAAGTCGAAGGGTTCTCCGGCAGCAACCATTGCATTCATCTTTTGCTGGTAGGTTCCCCAATCCAGACAATTGAGCTTAAGGTTCACATTGATTTTGTCCTTTAAATATTTTGAAACCTCTTCCTCCACCTTCGCTGTATCCTTTTGTTCGCCAGGTCCCACAAAATACCATACAAGGTTCACTTCATCAAGTTCTGACGGTTTTGTCTGCTCTTCTTCAGTTGATTGACTTTGTTGTGATACTACCTTGGTGTCGGTACTGGACTCTTTGTTGCCGCAACCAGATAATACTACACCGAATGCAAGAATACCCACGAGCAACATTGACAAGCCCCTTTTCATTTTGATCATAATAAAATCCTCCTTTTATTTTTCTCTAAAGCTATATTAACTTTATATAACCTCCCACAATTGATAGTGTATTGAGTTTATCTGAGATTCAGCCTTTCACCGCTCCTACCGTCAAGCCCTTGACAAAGTACTTCTGGCAGAAAGGATACGCAAGAATGATGGGCCCTATTGATACTATACACATGGCCATCCTTGCAGCTTGGCTGGGAACCTTTGTATATTGCACTCCTGCAATATTTGATGAAAGACGGCTGAGGGTTTCAATATTTGTCATCAGCTTGTAAAGTAGAAATTGAAGATTGTATAATTTTGAATTTGTTATAAGCATTAATGGCAGCCACCAGTCATTCCAATAAACCAATGCTGTAAAAAGTGCCACTGTCGCTATTCCTGGAAGGGATAGCGGCAAAACAATTTTGAAAAAGGTTTTTAATTCTCCCGAGCCGTCAATTCTGGCCGACTCTATAATGGAATCAGGTATATTTGTCTTAAAAAAGGTTCTCATAATTATCACATAAAAGCCATTAATCAGGTAAGGAAGGAGAAGTCCTAAAATACTATTGTTGATATGCAGGAATTTAACACACACTATGTACCAGGGAACCATTCCTCCATTAAATATCATTGTAAAGAAAAGAAAATACGTGAAGAACTTCCTGTAGGCAAATTCACTTCTCGATATTGAATAAGCATACATTGCAGTTATCAAAGTACTGATAAACGTTCCTGATACAGTAATCAGTATTGTCAGCCCATATGCTGTAAATACCATGTCCTTTACCTTGAAAATGTATTTGTAAGCTTCAAAGCTTATCATATCAGGGATTATTTTATACCCGGACTGAAGGATGGACTGTTCATCGGAAACCGATATTCCCAAAACCAGAAAAACAGGGAGAATACAGGCCGCTGTTGCAATAATAAATACAATATGCACAATTACACTTGCTGAATTTGAAATATTGTTGAATTGTCTTTTTCTCACGGATACTCCTCCTAAAACAGAGCACTGTCTCTATCGATTTTTCTTACCAACATATTGGAAAGTACTACCAGAATACAACCTACTGCTGACTGATACAGGCTTGCAGCCGAGGCCATACCTATGTCACCTACCTGCACCAGCGCACCGTATACATAGGTGTCAATAACCTCACCCACCGGTTTGAGAAAGCCTGAGCCCAACTGCATTGAAGATTGGAAAAATAGTCCGAAATCTCCGTTAAAGATCCTTCCCACTGCCAGGATAGTCAGTATACACATGATTTGTCTAAGATTTGGAATTGTTATGTATATTATTTGCTGCCATTTAGAGGCGCCGTCAATTGTTGCCGATTCATAGAACTCGCTTGATATTCCGGTTATGGCTGCCAAATATATAACTGTTCCGTATCCTGAATACTTCCACACATTCAGCAGACAGAATATGAAGGGCCATGCGTCAAGGTTTGTATACCAGTCAACTGCCTCTTTTCCCAGCATGCTTTCCAGAGTTTTATTAACCATCCCATAGTCAGGATTTAATAGAGAATAGACAAGGTAGCTCACAACTACCCATGAGAGAAAATACGGCAAAAGCATCGAACTTTGGTAAAATCTGGCCACACGTGTGTTTACTTCATTTAAGCCTATGGCACAGGCTACCGGTATGACAACACCCAGTATTATGAAGACCAGATTATATAGGACAGTGTGCTTTGTGATGGTGTATGCGTCAGGTGTTTTAAAAAAAAATTCAAAATTCTTAAATCCCACCCATTCACTTTGAAAGAAATTTGTAAAAATGCTGTTGCTGTAAAATTTCAAATTTTTAAATGCTATGAAAATGCCTGTCATCGGTAGATATGCAAAGATCAGAAGTAGCAAAGCCCCTGGTAGAACCATAAAAACAAAGGGGACATTTTTCCTAAACCTGGTCAATACACCCTTCTTTTCAGAAGAGAATTCCCTTATCATAATAACCCACCTTCCCAACTGTGTTAGCTACAACGAATTAACCGAGTGCTCAACTGTGATTGTGTTATTATAATAGCCCTTTTTATGTCTCAGTTTAAGTGATAAATTATACCCCATTAGTACTTAATTAGATATAGTTGATTTTTACCGAGGTTTAGTTGTGCATGTTTTCTTTAATCCTCTGCTTATATTCCGCAAAGGGTATGCCCTCATAACGCTTGAATTGCCTGTAAAAGTGTTCGTGATTACTGTAGCCCACACGGGTTATCAAAGTATATATCTTTTCATTTCCCTGTAATAATGACTTTTTCACTTCAGAAATTCTCACCTTATTCAGATAGTCATTAAAACTTTCTCCCATATTGTTTTTAAAGAGCCTTCCAAGGTATGCGGAATTCATATAAAAAACTTCAGATAGAGATTTAAGGCTTAAATCTTTGTTATAGTTGTCGTCTATATATTTTCTTATCTGGTTGAAAGTACCTGCTGATTTGCGATCCTGTAAATCAATAATGTAGTCACAGGTCCTCAGGCACAGCATTCGAAGCCATTCTCTATACTTTTGAAAGTTGGGGAACTCTAGACTCCCGACATTTATCCCCATAGAAGAAAACAATTCATTTGCGTCACCATTATAGCTTCTAACAACAGTACATATTTTCAGAATGATATTGTAAGCAATGCCGTTTATAACTTCTTTAGAGATGTATTTCGACGCCAACTCATTTGATAGGCTGTCTATCTCGGCGGCAACCTTCTCTTTATCTGCAATCTCAACAAAAGATATAAGTACTTCATTATTCCATTCAAGATCCAATACACTTTTCTCTTCAAGAATTATCCGGCTGTAAGGCACCACACTCTCCCGTCCTGGCAGCATTATACTGTCCAGCGCCTTCAGAGCCTGTCTTCTGCTTGTCCTTATTTCCAGTACCTCATTTGTAAAATTGCCATATACTATATTTATATTTCTGTGTAGGTACTTCTCAATGATATCACATATGTGTCTTAGGCAGTCAGCCGTTCTTTTCTCGCTGAAGCCATGTGCTTCGGCATACAGCAAAATACCCAACCTTCCATTTATATCTTCGTATATGTATCCCAGGTTATTTTCGCTTATGATTTCTTCTGAAATATTTCTTACACTAAATTTTATTAAATTTGCTTCCTCTGTATCGGATTGAACAATATGATTGAAGTCCTCTATTTCAATAAGTCCTATCGAGAAAAACTTGCCAGTAAAATCCATGTCCAACTCTTTATGCTTTGCCCCTATGTCCTTCTGGCACAAAACTCCGTTTGCAAGGTCAAACAGGAATTTATCCCTGCTTAAATAGTTGATCTCCCGATTTTTAAGTATATTATCGTTTTCTTTGTCCAGCTCTTCCTTTATTCTTAACACTGAGTTCAGTAATTCGTCACTGTTTACGGGTTTTAGCAGGTAACCCCTTACTCCGTATGCAATAGCCTCCCTAGCATATTCAAAATCATTATACCCACTTATTATTAAAACCCTGACCTTGGGATTTTGCGCATGTATCGTCTTGATCAGCTCAAGTCCATCGACCATTGCCATTCTGATGTCAGTGATCACAAGATTATATCTGTTCTTTTTCATCTCCTGCAATGCTTCTTGGCCGTTTCCCGCGGTGTTGAGAACTCTGAAGCTCACAGACTCCCAGTCAATAAATACACTTAACCCTGCGCATATTCTTGGTTCGTCATCCACAATCAACACGTTATACATTCCCATGTCTCCTTTTATTAGTTAACCTCTCAACATTGCTTTATCCCTGGCAGCAGCACTTCTACCTTAGTTCCAAGGCCCTCTAGGCTTTCAAATTTTAAACCATACTTATCTCCATAGTTGAGCTTCAAACGCTGATGTACATTTTTTATTCCAATACGTACATTTTTGCCATTGATAGATTCTTGGCCTTTAAGGTCATTCTGTAAGGCGTTGAGAACTTCTTTTTTCATCCCCACACCATCATCCATTACTAAAATCCTTATATCATCATTTACAAACTCGGCAGTAATAGTAACATAGCCTTTTCCATCTTTAAGCTCCAGGCCGTGATAAATGGCATTTTCTACAATGGGCTGCAGTGTGAACTTTGGGACAATGTAATCATAAAACTCCTGTCCGACACTTATTTTATAGTCAAATTTATTTACGTACCTGTATTTCTGTATTTTAAGGTAGTCTTCAATTAGCTGTATTTCATGATTTATGGTATTGTTTTCGTCAGACCACTCTATACTTTTTCTAAGCAGTGTGGAAAACCTCTCAATTACCTCAGATATCTCATACTCCTTTTTGAGCCATAAGTCCATTCTTATAGATTCCATTGTATTAAAAAGAAAGTGTGGATTTATCTGGCTTTGAAGAGCCCATATCTCGGCCTGCTGCTTCTCTATTTTCAAATCCTTAACCTGCATTTCAGCTACATATACCTCATTGATAAGATTATTAATCCTATCTATCATTCTCTTGAAAGTCATTGATAACTCGGCTATTTCATCACTTCCGCTGACATCTACAAATACATCAAATCGACCATCTCTTATCTTTGTCATATTTATTACGAGAAGCTTAAGTCTTTTAGTAAGTTTACTTACAAAAAGCAGTACAAAAATTACTGTTATAAGAAAAATAATAAAGCAAATAAAAATACTGTTGGTTAAAATTTTTCTTACATCATTGAGTACCGATTCCGATGAAGCAACAGATACTATCTTCCAATTCTTTATAGCTTTAATATCTTTGAAGTTATCAATAAAAATTATACTGTCTGTTCCATCCTCCCGTACCTCATTAAAGTCAGTATACTTACTGTACTCAATATTGGGAATACTACTTACCGTATTAATGTTCTCACCGATTAAATCTCTTTCAGTAGATGATACTATTACATTTTCTTCATTTACCAGAAACAACTTCTTGTAGGCCGCCTCTTTTGACATAAACCTATAAATTTCACTTTCATAGATTTCAATTTTAACAATGTTTATATATTTAGAATTCTGCCTTAAAAGCCTGCATATTGAAAATACGTTTTGTCCATACTTGTTCACGTATGGGCCATATATTATAATCTCCCCATTTGCATCCACGCTTTTCTTACACCACTGTGTTTTTTGTATATCCTCCTCATCAATTTTATAAATGAAGGCACCGTCAGTTATAATTGAGTCGTTTGTTGAATATATGGCCAATTTTGCCTTTTCATTTACTTTCAATCGCATAACTCCTGTATAGGTATCAGACAGCCGTAAAAATTCAACAAATTTGTCGAAAAACTCAACACTGCCATCATACGTGTTATTGACGTAATCAATTAATTGCTTTTCGGTTTCCACCATACTGGAAACCTCCATATAGTCTCTCAATTGATCACTGATATTTTTTTTAACCTGCTGGAAGTTTACTTTATTAATATAATCGGTCTGGTTTAGAAATGTTTCTGTTGTTCTGTCTATAAGAAAGTACCCCACCGTTATCAGTGGCAGTAATACCACAAACAAATAGGAAACAAGCAGCTTAGTATGAAGCTTCATATCACAAAACGACCTAATGAATCTCTTATGTAACATGCCAAAACTCCTCTGCCCCAAGGTATAGCTCAGTTTATCCCTAGGTAAGCATCCACTTCTTTACTGATAAGACTTGTACTATTTTAATATACCACTGTAGTAAAAAAACAAAATATGTAAAAACAAATAACGCCTTGTTATGGTAATTTTGATAATTTTACCACAATATGGCGTATAATAAAAGTTTTCATGTAAATATGTAAATTAATGAATGGTATGTTTATCTCTCAGTACTCAAACTTTGAGTAGCTAAGCCAATAGCCGAAAGGATACAGCGCCTCCTGCTTCATGTATCTGTAGGTGGTTGCCGCCATCCCGATTGCTTGGGGGAACACCGTCGCTGTTCCGGCTCTTGCAACCCCATGAAGTGCTTCATTCCACCAGTTATAAGCTTTAATACCCAAGCGGGGGATAGCCGGAGCACTGTGCAGCATCTGCGTAACTTTTTCTTCGAGAGTCATTTTTGAGACCAGGTCTTTCGCCCTGATCTCAAAGTTCATATCTTTACTTTTGTAATCAGGGATATTTTCCAAATTAACCTCCCTCAAAACTACTGTGTCTAAAATTAAATATTATTAATATACTTTTCTTCCAAGTTCATCGGGTATCCCGGTTTTTCTGAAGAAATAAGTATTTACCACGTCTCTCCATTCTTTGGAATGTGCTATTTGAACTTCCAGCCTTTTCATTACATGAGTATATACATCGGCCTCAACCTTACCCTCCAGGCTCTGCCACTTCCTCTTCAGCTCTTCAACCTGTTCCACACCTTTAAAATGGGTATTGTAGATGTATTGTATCAAAGTTTCGCCTGATTTTAGAAGATGGTCATATGGAACATAGTGGAAGAATAGAAGTAATTCTTCAGGACACTTTTCAAAGCTTTCATATAGCTCTGCTACTTCCTTATGATATTGTCCGGCGTAACCTGTCCCGTTTTTAACTGTTCTGTCAACACCTATTCCCCTGATGTCAGCCCTGTGGTAAGTACCCCATCTGTCGTACTCGTACCCGTCAACATTAGGTCCGTAATGGTGGTTTGGATTAACAAACCAGCCAATTCCCAATGGTGAGGTATAGTTTTCATAGGTTCTCCAGGAGCCAAGAAGCATTTCCTTGATAGTATCAACTAATACTTGACTATTGGAAAAAGTCAGTCTTATCCACTCTTCTGCTATTTCCTCAGCTGTCAAATCAGGATTCCAGGCCAGTCTGGCATATCCGAAGGTGTTGGCTTGAGCCAGCTGATGTCCCGTCCAGTTGGTATCATCTCCGATATTTGTAACAGCAGCGAAGCCTCCCAGCTTGTTGTTGAACACTTTTCTGCTGACTATTTTCTTTATGGTTGTACCCTTACCCTTGGCGCAGGTATCAAACTCCAGTATTTCCTTCCACATAGGCACCAGATAACATAAGTGCTTTTGCTGTCCGGTGTATTCCTGAGTGATCTGCAGTTCCAATACCTGATTAGTATTTGTCAAGCCGCCCAAGAGTGGGGATACAGGCTCGCGCACCTGAAAATCCATCGGGCCATGTTTGATCTGAAGCATTACATTCTCGGCAAAGGAACCGTCAAGAGGCATAAAGTGGTCATATGCTGCCCTTGCTCTGTCTACAGTGCGATCTCTCCAATCCTGCTGACAATTGTAAACAAAGCATCTCCAGATAACCTTTCCTTTATGAGGTTTTAAAGCCTCTGCCAGCATATTAGCGCCATCTGCATGAGTGCGTCCGTAAGTAAACGGGCCCGGCCTTCCTTCGGAATCCGCCTTAACAAGGAAGCCTCCAAAGTCAGGTATATTTGAATAAATGTATTGAGCTTTGTCTTCCCACCATTGACAGACCTTTTTATCCAAGGGATCAGCAGTGTCAAGATCTCCCATCGAAAGAGGGCTTGCGAAATTAACACTCAGGTAAAGCTTAATACCATAACCGCGGAATATTTCATTTAGCTTAACTACATCCTTAATATACTTATCGGTTATAAGAAGAGTTTCGAATTTATGCACGTTAACATTATTAATAGCTACTGCGTTTATACCGACTGAAGCCAGTAACCTTGCATAATCGGAAATTCTCGAAAGGTTTTTGATTATTTTGTTATTCTTAAAGAAAATTGATTTGCCTGCATAACCCCTCTCGATACTTCCGTCAATATTATCCCAATGGTTTACCATTCTTAACTGATTGACAGGATTCTCAAGCCTTGGAAGATCGTCTATAGCTGTTTCAGCCTGAATCAGCCTCAACAAACTGAACACCCCGTACATCAGCCCTTTATTTGTTAGCCCGGCAACCAGCAGCCTTTTGCTGTTCTGTTCAGCTATAAGCTTTATAGTAAATCCCTCTTCCTCCAGCTGACCTTTTTCTTTTCCAACCAGAGCTTCGATTTCTTTATTTCCAGTAACAGTACCCAGAAGCAGTCCGGCAGTCTTTGATGAGCCTCCGGTAACAACAGGCTTTATTCCAAGAATTCCTCCCAAACCCTTCTTTAGCTCATTAACAGCGTTCTGAATAATTATTGTGTTTTCACTGACGCAAATTTCCTTTATCAGATTTTTGTAATCATTTAATAATGTTTTGTTTTCCAGCTTAAAATATTTTAGCCAGCACTTGTACATGGTTGTGCTTTTTGGACTGGTTGCAACAGTATATTCGCTCATATGCTTCCTCCCGGAATATATTTCTTTCAATTATTATTTTTCATCTTAATTAATCTAACGTAAAGGTTGTTTACAGCTTCTTCTGCTTTGTCATAGCTTCCCAAAGGCCATTTATATAAGCTATTCCTAAAGCTCTGTCGTATAAACCGTATCCGGGTCTGGCCTTTTCACCCCATATCATTCTGCCGTGATCGGGACGAATGTATCCCTTGAATTCTATGTCGTGGTATGCTTTCATGATTTCAAACAGGTCAAGGGAACCATCCGAGGACAAATGCGAGGTTTCATGGAAAACCTTATCTCCAGTAAACTTTATGTTTCTTACATGCCCGAAATGAATTCTGCCCATACTGCCAAAATGCCTTATAATTTCAGGGATATTATTGGCTGGATTTGCTCCAAGAGAACCACTGCATAGGGTTAATCCGTTATAAGGACTGTCTACCAGCTTTACAAGTCTGTCCAGATTCTCTCTGGAGGTTACTATTCTCGGCAGGCCAAACAGTGACCATGGTGGATCATCAGGATGAATGGCCATTTTTACGTCGGTCTCTTCACATACCGGAATAATATTTTCAAGGAAATACTTTAGATTCTCAAACAGCTTTTCCTCATCCACACTCTTATATTTTTCAAGAGTATCCTTCAGCTCTGCTAATCTTTCAGGCTCCCAGCCCGGAAGAATAAAGCCGTTTGAATTTGTAGCCATATCTTCAACAAGCTTAACAGGGTCTATATCCTTTACAACCTTGTGATCATAGAAAAGTGCTTCCGAGCCGTCAGAAAGCTTATGGGCCAATTCGGATCTCATCCAGTCGAATACTGGCATAAAGTTGTAGCAGATGACCTTAACTCCCGCTTTTCCTAAGTTTCTGATACACTTCTTGTAATTTTCTATATACCGGTCCCTTGAAGGCAGGCCAAGCTTAATATCCTCATGAATATTTACACTTTCTATTACCTCCAGCTCAAGACCGGCCTTCTCAACAGTAT
This sequence comes from Bacillota bacterium, assembly GCA_023393115.1. GTDB lineage: Bacteria > Bacillota > Clostridia > Acetivibrionales > DSM-1351 > Ruminiclostridium. The sequence goes on along the minus strand of JAEWMS010000063.1, from coordinate 87,789 downwards.
CTTTAAGAGCCAGAATTTTATCCATGGGCCAGACCTCACCTACAGGTATATCGTAAAGTGCTCCAACCACTCCAGTAACACCCGGAATCTGCTTGATCTGTTCCAGTTTAACGCTGTCGTCCTTTTCTCCGAACCATCTGAATGTTATTTTCAAGACTATCATCTCCTCGATTATCTGTTTTTGTAAACCTACAATGCTTCTTTCCTAATTCACATACTTTTCAAGTACTTTTCTTACTGCATGTCTACCTGCCAGCATTTCCTTAAAGAAGCCTTCTATCTTATTCCCCAAACCGGCTTCATAGAGATTCATACCGAAAATTCTCTCATTTGAAAGTAAGGGTTTCAGTGAATCCCCTGCCGAATCAGGTTCTCCAAGCTTTACTCCCTGAACATAAACTCTCAGTTCATTAAGTAAAGGATCAGGGCTGAGTTCCATTTTATTACCTTCATCATCCACGCCCATCAGATATCTGCACCATCCCGCAATTGCCAGCGGAATGAAGGTCAATTCTTTTGTATCAAGAGTCGGGTGGCTATAGTAAGTTTTTATGGTTTCACCAAAGCGAATGGGTATTTTCTGTGAAGTATCACAGGCTATCCTCTGAGGTGTGTCCGGAATAAATGGGTTGGGAAGTCTCTGTGTTAAAACTTCATCTATAAACTCAGCCGGGCTGATAATATCGGGATTTACCACCACAGGCATACCCTCATCATAGCCGATTCTTTCAATCAGCCTTTTAAGCTGCTCATCCTTCATTTCATCGGCTATCAGAGTATAGCCCAACAGACAGCCGAAAATGGCAAGTGCAGTATGCAGTGGATTCAAACAGGTGGTGACTTTCATTTTTTCCACCTTGTCTACGGTAGCCTTGTCTGTAAAATATACTCCTGCTGCTTCCAGAGGTGGACGTCCGTTAGGAAATTTGTCCTCCACAACAAGGTATTGGGGTCTCTCGGCATTAACAAACTGGGAAACATATGAATTCTTCGAGGTACATATTATTTTTGTACCCTCTATACCTGCTACTTTAAGGTCTCTTTCTACTGTCTCAGAGGGTCTGGGTGTTATTTTGTCTATCATTGTACAAGGAAATGAAACCCTTGATTCCTCTTCAATATAAGCAAGATAACCTTCCTCTACAAACCCTTTTTGAACCCAATTCTCTATAAGTATTTTAATTGATTTTTTAAGAATATCTCCATTATGTGAGCAGTTATCCATACTGACCAATGCAATGGGAAGCTGCCCATTCTTATACCTGCAATATAAAAGTGAAGCAACTTTAGCCATCAGGCTTTTAGGCCTTTCAGGGCCGTTTTGGATATCCTCTTTGACCTGGAGCAAATACTCGCCAGCTAGGTCGGTCAAGCCATAACCCTTTTCGGTCACCGTAAAGCTCACCATCTGCAATGACTTTTCACAGAATATTTGTTTTAGCCGTATCCAGTCTGAATCTTCCTCCGGACTTCCCACAAGACTTTCAGCTACACTTGCAACTATTTTTTTGTCCAGCCTTCCGTCCGGAAGAAGATGTACAAAAATAGTCAGATTGTCTGCCGGTTTATATATTTCATTGATCATTGTATTGTCATTTGGGGCTACAGCTATTATGCCCCTGTCGGCTCTTCCTGTTTCCAATAGCTTCTGCTGCAGTTCTGCGATAAAGCCCCTGAATATGTTTCCTATTCCAAAGTGCAGCCAGACTGGTTCCTGACGTGTTTTTACGAGCATTTCCTCCAGATCGAACCCGGGAGTTTCAATACCTGTCCTTTGCCAAAATATATCTTTTATATTGCTTTTATTTAGCTTCATTTGTTTTCTCCGTATTAGTATTAGTATTGATAATAATATTGGCTTAGAAGTCAGAAGATTTCTTTATCGGTTCCAAGCGTCCGTTCTGAACGGTGAAGCGGGCAGCCCTTCTGCATTTACCAGATTGGCCCCTTCAGGATTGGTTGCCCAGGCGTATCTTACCGCTTTAGGCTCTGCAATACCTTCATTCCACACGATAACCTTTTGGCCTTCTATTTTTGCTTTTGCCCACAGGAATGTCTTGTCGCTGCCCGCTATTGAGAAATGCTTCAACTCGCATCCGTCTACAGTCTTTAATCCACTTCCTGTATTAATAAAGCTGATGGCTATTTTGTTACCGACTATCTCCATATCCTTGTATATAGGCCCTGAGGATGTAATTTCTTCGCCATAAGCTGTGCTTATCGCCGCCAGTGCCAGCCTTTCACCTACTTCTTTTTTTCTTAAAGGATGCATGTCATTCCATTCACCAAGATCAAAAGCAACTGCCATTGCAGTATCGTGAATTTCCAGAGCTTGAAGCTGTGCTTCACGAAGTTCAGCCCAATCGCTTTCTGCGGGCTGGGTATCTGCAGTGCTGTAATTCGGAAGCTGAACAAATATGAAGGGAAAACTGTTTTGGTTCCATCTTTTTCTCCAGTCTTCAACCAGAGTCTTCATCAGGCTTAAGTATTCAAAAGGTCTGGAGGTATTTGATTCTCCCTGATACCACAGCGCTCCCTTGACAGTATAATTTGTCAAAGGCGCCAGCATACCATTGTACAAGCCGGCGGGCTGCCATTGCATAAAGGTTGTGTCAGGCAAAGGACCGCAGTAAGTGCCTATCATATACTTCCACTCACCTGTCAAATCAATGGAGCAGTCTTCTGCAAAAAGCTTATAGGGCTTATCGGAAATAACCTCACCAATCCCATTATTGCTTACGATTCTGACTGTTATAACGTTTTTCCCTTTTTTCAATAGACCGACCGGTATGTCATACTTTCTTGGAGGATACTGATAAGTAATCTCTCCAACAAATTCACCATTTACGTAAGTTTTATCACTGTCTACTATTCTTCCAAGCCAGAGTCTGACAGGTTTATTCAGCATTTCTTCAGGTACATCTATCTCTTTTCTGAACCAAATAGCTCCGTTGAAATTTCTGAAACCTTCCTTCTCAAAGTTGGCAGGCCAGTTCATAGTTGACCATTTAGAGGTATCAAGTACCTCAGAGTACCAGGGTACTTCAGAAATAAATCCTGCATCGCTCTTATTCAGGCTGTCAAACCATGCAGTAGTCAGAGCTCCATCTATCTTTAATATTTTATCCACATAGCTATCGTCCTTGTACGGCTGCAAGATTTGTATAATATCAGGATAGGTTTTTAAAGCTTCCTCACTAATCCATGTCTCGATGGGAGAACCGCCTATGGCTGCTTTAATGAATCCAACGGGTATATGGTATCTTTCAAATAAGGCTTTTGCAAAAAAGTATCCCACTGCAGAAAACTCTGGGATAGTTTGTTGATTGGAAGATACCCAGCTTCCCTCATGTAAATCCTTGTATGGTTCATTGAAGTCGTATCTCATTGCTACGTTATACGTTCTTATATACGGATTCTCACAGTTAACCATTTCATCGGGGTACTGATCCTTAACTCTAGCCATTGGTAATTCCATATTTGACTGCCCTGAACATACCCACACTTCACCTATTAATATATTCCTGACAGTAATTTTACCCGAAACGGCCTTGATTTCCATATCATATGGCCCACCAGCCTTCAAACCCGGAAGTACTACCTCCCAACTGCCCTCGGGATTTGCTTCGGTACTATAATATTTATCAATAAACTCTACCGTTATTGACTCCCCGGGTGCAGCCCACCCCCATATTCTGGCATCTGCTTCCCTCTGAAGCACCATACCGTCACTTATCAATCTCGGAAGAGTAAGCTGTCCCTTTGGTGGTTGAAAATCCATTTCATATTCCATATTAACCTCCATAAGCCACCGAAGGTGGCTTTAAGCCGCATTATGTGGCTTTGACATATTATGGCTTTGAGCCAACATTGTGGCTTTTCTCTGCGTGAAAATCATGTTGACTTACCATTAAAATGAGCATTTTTTGCTAATATATTCTATTATCACTACTATATTATATCGTAAAACAGTCTAACATTAAAATTACTTTCAGAGTAAAAGTCTCAACGATTTTACATAAGTAAATTATACTGTTCACATTTAGGCACTAATATGTTTATATTGCCGTTTGACTTGCAATAATTGCTATGATAAAATGACTTCAAAATATACAGTTAATGTTTTTATTTGTTTATTGAGGTATATATGAAAAAGAAGTACCATGCTTACCAAACCCGTCAGCAAATGCACGCAAAAGAATATGAGATATTTTATTATTCAGATATAAAGCTGGAAAAAGTGTCTCTTCATCACCATGATTTTTATGAGTGCTTTTTCTTTATTTCTGGTAATGTAAGCTACTATATTGAAGGAAAAACATATACACTGAAGCCCGGAGATATTGTTCTGGTTAATACTACAGAGCTTCATCAGCTGGTTGTTAAAGACCACACTGTTCCTTACGAACGAATTGTTCTATGGATTGATAAAAATTTTATGAGCAGTCTTTCAACTGATGAAACAGATTTGGCCTCCTGTTTCTATTCCAAAAAGGACAATGTAATCAGATTATCCTTGGATCAGCAGCAGAATATTCGAACACTTCTCCACAAGCTCATTTCAATTGAAAACTATCACGGCATAGGCAGCGATATCCTATACAAAGCATATTTTATTGAGCTGTTTGTTCAAATAAATATGGCTTTACAACATAATAACATAAAGCCCGACGCCGATGTTAAAAAGAGTGTTATGATTATGGATATTATCGAATACATTAATAACCATATTGATGAGGAACTGACCATAGACAGCTTGTCTGAGCACGTTTTTCTCAGTAAATATCATTTACTCAGAGAATTCAAGAAACATTCCGGAACTACTATTCATAAATACATAATACAGAAAAAGCTCATTCTTGCAAAGGAGCTTATTCTTCAGGGAATGCCCATAACCGACGTGTTCAAGCAATGTGGTTTCGGTGACTACTCGAACTTCTTCAGAGCATTTAAAAAAGAGTACGGTGTTACTCCCAAACATTTCTTTTCAAGCTCTAAACCGGAAGCTTAGAAACATCAGATATTATTAAAACAGAACAAAAAATAAACACCCTGTAAAGTAAACACAGCGTTCACCTTACAGGGCATTATCTTAGTTTTCTAATTAACAGACGCTTTGCAAATGATTATTTCTTGAAATACTTTGCATATAATACTGTACGTTCGTCAATTATAGCCTGACCACCTGAAGCAAGCCAATCCTTAAATCCAGTGTCAAATGTAGTGTCAAATTTATCTGCCTTTGCGGTTACAGACTGAACTAACATATTATCGCGTTTTTCTTTCAGAGCAGGACCCATTCCTTCTTCAGCCTTAACATCACCAACGTTAACATGCTTACTAACATATGCATCTTTGCTTGTTAATTCAAACGCTTTTTCAATATATTTTGAATCAACACCTGCGTATCCGAGAGCAACAGACTTTACGTTCAATGCCGGGTCGCCAATGTCTAAACCATTAATTGTCATAGTATAGTCTATGTTGAGCGGAGAATTCATGAATTTTTCTCCGGTAACCGCAAGGCTCTTTACAGAACCGTCAGCCAGTTTCTCATGTGTAACGCCCTCCTCACCAATCTGGAGGAATTTACGGTTTTCAAGCTTACTGATCCAGTTAAGATAAAGAAGTGACGCTACAGGCTCTTTATTTGTTGAAGGGAAGAATATCTTACGGTCAATTGGTGGGCTGAGATACTTCTTGTAAACTCCTGCGTCGTTTTTAAAGCAATCAACAGCGATATATGCGGCATCCTGTCCGACCAGTTTCTTAATATTTGCGTCGATGCTGTCAGCTCCATTACGGTAAGGGTAATCCCAGTTATGTATAAATGAACCAACATAGCCTGCCTTCATTTGGTTATCGATATTCTTGTCTCCAGCCGGATACAGAGGGAAGTCTTTCCATACTAAGCCGGCATTGTACCATTCATTAAGTTTCTTTATTCCATCTTTAAATCCTGGACGTAACAAGTGTCTATCGTCAAAACCATTTACGTAATAAGTTTCTTCTGAATCCGTATAATTATTGGGGAAGAATGAATTTATTAATGTACCGGCTGTCCAACCCACATCTACGCTCAGCAAGAAAGGAATCATCTTGTCAGCATTTGCACCAAGTAAAGTAGATGCATTTGTCTTAAATGCTTTTAACATTGCTTCATACTCTTCAAGGGATGTAGGTTCAGCAAGGTTGAGTTTCTTTAACCAATCTTCACGAACAAAAGTATTTATACGCTTATTATGAAAAAGCTTTGATTCCATAGCCCATATATTACCTTTGTCAGGAGTCTTATTTGCATATATGTTCTCGTCACCAAGAATAGTCCATAGGTCAGGGAGTAATTGCTTATTGCTGTCAAGAATAGGAGCCAGATCAAGTATACCGCCCATATTAGCGTAAGTCTGAACAGTTGGGTAGCTATATGTAAGGCAAACATCAGGTGCAGTTCCTGCAGCAAGCAGATTGTTCATCTGCTCTACCTCTGTCCAACGAGGGACTGGAACGAATGTAACCTCTACATTATAGTCGCGAAGCATTCCTTCTTTAATATAATTGGTATAGAAGTTGTCTTCTGCCTTAGTACCGCCATCAACAGCACGGTCAAATACTTCAACAGTGATTTTCTTGGTTTCTGCAAATCTTCCGGGTAAGCCTTGTTCAGCGCTGCTTGTAGTGGCACTGTCACCAGAAATCGATGAATTTTCTGCTGAAGATGTGGCAGCTGTACTATCAGAACCTGAACCGCAGGCTGCCAAATTAAACACCAGAAGGCAAGCCAGTAAAACTAAAAGAACTTTTTTCATATAAAAATCCTCCTTTATATATTTAGACATATAATGTCTAAGGAACGAATTTAACCCTTCACTGCACCTATAGTCACACCTGTGATAAAGTATCTCTGCAGCCACGGATAAACTAGTAGAATCGGTACGGTGGCAAACATAACTGTTGCCGCCTTAAGACCATCTGACAACCCAGGCTTGGTAAAGCCCTCCTGGGATGAAACTTCTATACTTGAAACATTATTTATTATGTTGTACAAAAGGAGCTGAATCGGGTGGTATTTTCTGTCGCTCATATACATAAGTGCATCTGAAAAACCATTCCACCTTCCCACTGCATAGAATAGAGACAGAGTTGCTATTACAGAAGTAGACAGCGGCAGATAAATGCTGATAAGGGTTCTGATAGGCCCGGCACCGTCTATCTCTGCTGACTCACGCAAACTGTCAGGAATACCATAGAGGAAACTGCGCATAATGATCATGTTGAACACACTCAGGCAGCTGGGAATTATCAGTACTAACGGTTTGTTTATAAGATCCAGATCTTTCAGCAGAAGATAGTTTGGTATTGTGCCAGCATTGAAATACATAGTAAATATAATTAATGTGTTAATAATTCCTCGTCCCTTGAGCTTATCATAAGTAAGTGGGAATGCACATATTGTGGTCATCACCATAGACACTATTGTACAAATAACTGTCAATATAGCGGTCCAACCAAGTGACACTAAGTACTTGCTATCATTGAACACCAATCTATAGGAGTCAAAGTTGAGGCCTTTGGGCCAAAGTGTAACCTCACCTCGTATAAGAGCTTCCGATGAACTGAGGGAACGTGATAATACGTTAACCAGCGGTAAGAGACAAACTAAAATAACGAGGAAGCATAAAAACGCTATTATCAAATCTCCCATTTTTGTACTTTTTGACTTAATCATTCTGTATATCCTCCTTAATAAAATGTTCTGTTCCCTACCAAATTCCCCGCTCACCAAACTTCTTGGCAAGAGAATTTGCCCCTATAAGGAAAATAACACAGACTACAGACTGAAACAGACCTACCGCAGTAGTTAGTGAGAATTGGAGACCGCGGATACCATTCGTATAAACAAATGTGGATATAACGTTTGATACGTTGTCAACCAATGCATTTCTTAAAGCCCATGGTCTATCAAACTCACTGCCCAGGATACGCCCGAGGTTCATAATGAGTAGTACTATGATAGTGGATCGCAGACCAGGTAATGTTACGTGTAACATTTTCTTAAATCGTCCGGCTCCGTCCATTGAAGCTGCTTCATATAATTCAGGATTGATACTTGTAAGTGCTGCCAAGTAAATGATAGAGTTCCAACCAACACTTTGCCAAACCCCAAGCAGAATGTAAGTTGCTATCCAGTGTTTGGGTTCATTAAGGAATGGAACTGATTCAACTCCCAAACTATTCAACATTATATTCACAAGACCGGTACTGGGAGCGAAAAGTTGTAATGCTATACCTGAGATAATAATCCAAGATAGAAAGTGAGGCATGTATGCGACGGTCTGTGTAAGCTTCTTAAGCCTCGAAAATGTCAGCTCGTTGAGCAGTAATGCCAATATTATAGGAGCCGGAAATCCAACCACCAGATCGAGCAGGTTAAGTGTGATAGTATTACGCAATGCGTAAAGAAAGTCCATATTTGAAAATGCCTTAATAAAGTACTCTAATCCATTGTTATCAGCCCAAGGCATTTCCCAGACACTTTGAACGATACTATACTTCTTGAATGCTATTTGTATGTATGTCATGGGTATGTAGCGGAATACAAGGAAGTAAGCAACAGGTATGGCAAGCAGCAGATAGAGCGTCCAATAGCGTTTTAAATAGTTAATAAGTTTCTGTGTATTTCCTGACAAAGGTGACACCCCTTTTCATTTATTTTTTATTTTTTTGTATGCAGGTGATATTTAGAATTATTAATAAAGCAAACTTTTAATAAGCAGCATAAAGCTTTTTCCCTTAGTAGTGATGTACTCTCCAGAAAAATTAATATTTACAGCTTTATTCATATTTACTATATTTTTAATATTTGTATTGCTGTTACTTGGCGAAAATAATTATATTCTGGAGCATCTTTTGCAAATCCCTCCGAAGACCTATACACAGTGGTCTAAGCAGGCATAAAACTCTTTTCTAAAGACTTGTCCCCCAAACACAGCTTAATTATTAACCCTTCTGTATGTGATAATATCAATTCTGTAAAACAAATAATATGTTTATATTGTCATTTGACTTGTAAAAATTGCTATGTTAAATAAACACTAATATCTATAAAAGTATTTTTATTGAAATTATTAAAGATCAGCCGAATATATTTTGCACAACATATATTGAATCACAATACATGTTGTCTAATTAATTAGTATAACAAATAAATACGCTTATATGTACTCATACAATTTATGTTAAGTAGTTTATTTTTTTCTATATAAAACCTCAATTTGTTGATGTTCTCTAACCTTTTTAGTACAAAACAATGCAATTTGTAATTACAACTTTACACACTTGTACCTACGCTGTATAATACCTTTATAGTATTAAAAATACTTTTAAATAAATTTGCTCCTGTTACCAAGGGATATTAATTTGAATTTCCAATGACAGGGTTTGAGAGAGAGGTTTATTAATGATTACCACCCCTAAGTATTTGGATATTGTTGAATGGACAGAAATGCAGATAAAAAATGAAGTCTTTAAGCCAAATGATAAATTCTTGTCAGAGACTGAACTAGGAGAAAAGTTCCATGTATCTCGTCAAACTGTACGACGCGCACTGGAGGTTTTGGAAAACCAAGGCCTTATTACAAGGATTCAAGGCAGCGGCACTTATATTTCAGGACTGTCACAACGCCGCCTTGTGAAAACCGGGGTGCGCTCAATGACTGTGGGAATAGTTTCAACTTATTTGGATAACTATATATTTCCCAGTATTGTCCGTGGTATAGAGAGTGTTCTTTCAAAAGAGGGATATGCCGTCCAGTTATCATCAACCAACAATTCAGTAGGTATGGAAGCCAGATCACTGCAGCTTATGCTGGAACGCCAGGTAGACGGACTTATTATCGTTCCGACAAGAAGCGCTTTACCATGTGTGAATCTCGATTTATATCATACAATTATGCAAAGCCGGATTCCTTTTGTTTTTATTGATTCCTATTATCCTGAGCTGTCAGTCCCGTTTGTGGCACTGGATGATGTAGCCGCAGGGTATATGGCAACCCAGCATCTCCTAAGTAAAGGTCACCGGAATATTTCCGGAATTTTTTCACATATCAATCGTCAAGGACATTTACGTTATCTGGGTTATGCTAAAGCACTTAATGAATACGGTATCCCCATTCAGGAAGAACATATTTTCTGGTATTCAAAGGAAACTCTAAATCAAGTTCTCAGCGGAAGTTCATTTATGGAATCTTTAAACACCTGCACCGCAGCGATGTGCTTTAATGATCATTTGGCCCTTACACTAATTGATTATTTACGCCAATTTGGTAAAAATGTACCGGAGGATCTGTCTGTAATTGGTATAGATAATTCTGAGCTGGCGAAAGTCAGCTCACTTACCAGCATAGAGCATCCTTCTGCAGAATTAGGCCAAGCTGCTGCCAATCTTCTATTGTCAATAATTAATGGTACCGAGGGAAAAAGCGTTCTGTTCCCTCCGAAGTTACGAATCCGCAATTCTGTACGGGAAGTTCCTGATTCAGAGGTTAATACACACAAGTATTAACATATAATTGTCCTTACTATTTGTGGCCAATTAACCTCCTTTATTCGCCTTATAGCGATTGGGAGTGAGCAATTTTTCATTAATATTTTGTGGCCGCTATGTCGGCTCATGGAGGTTAATATGAAACTATTTAATGATGGATGGCAGTTTGCCAAGGGAGAGCCTGTTAACTTTCAACCTGTAGAACTGCCCCACGATTGGTTAATTTTTGATGTTAGCAATCTGTACGAGAGTGGGATAGGCTGGTACAAGAAGGAACTTGATACAAGTTTTCTCAAAGAAGGGCAGCACCTATTTCTACGATTTGATGGAGTTTATATGGACAGTACGCTATATGTCAACGACAGATATGTGGGAGAATGGAAGTATGGTTATACTGCCTTTGAATTTGACATTACCGACTTTTTACATGAAGTAGGCTCCAATAAAATATTGATGAAAGTTGACTATAAAACACCGTGTTCCCGCTGGTATACCGGTGCCGGAATCTATAGAGATGTTTTTTTAAAAGTCAAAAACGCCTGTCATTTTATTTCTGATGGCATTTACATTACTACCGGTATGCAGAATAACCGATGGTTTTATGAGGCGGATTCCGAGGTAGAGACTTTGGGTAAGCCTTACGAGATTAAACATACACTACTTGATCCTGATAATGAGATTATTCCATGGGATATTGAAAACCCTTGCCTTTACACATTGCGTTCAGAACTGCTTGTTGACGGTGTTGTAACTGATACCGAGTATACACGCTTTGGCTTCCGGTCAATAGACTTTACCACCGATAAAGGCTTTTTCCTTAACGGAAGGCATATCAAACTGAAGGGTGTTTGTCTTCATCATGATTTAGGCTCACTTGGGGCAGCTGTATATCCTGACGCTATAAGAAGGCAATTAACCCTACTTAAAAATATGGGGGTGAATGCACTTCGGACTGCCCATAACCCACCTGCAAAAGTTTTTATGGATATTGCTGACGAGATGGGCTTTCTGGTGATGTCTGAAATTCTTGATATGTGGAAACAGCCTAAAAATACTTATGACTATTCTCGCTTTTTCGAGGACTGGATCGAAAAAGATGTGGCATCCTGGATACGTCGCGACAGAAACCACCCATCAATCATCCTGTGGAGTATAGGCAACGAAATTTTTGATACTCACCTGGACGCCGTAAACGGGGCTGATACCATGCAACGACTCATATCATTGGTTAAAACCCATGACTATAAAGGACATGCTCCGGTTACTCTTTGCTCCAATTATATGTCCTGGGAAAACACCCAGAAATGCGCGGATATTATTAAGCTCATCGGCTACAACTATGGTGAGGCCCTTTATGAAGATCACCACACTCAACATCCTGATTGGATCATTTTTGGCGGCGAGACCTGTTCTACGGTACAGAGTCGGGGCGTGTATCACTTCCCGCACAGCAAGTCAATTTTAGCTGATGATGACCTGCAATGCTCGGCCCTTGGTAACAGTACTACCAGTTGGGGTGCCAAAAACGTTGAAACCTGTATAATCACCGACCTTAATACACCCTATTCTCCGGGTCAGTTCATATGGGTCGGACAAGATCATTTGGGTGAACCAACTCCATACCACACCAAGAACTCATATCTAGGACATATTGACACCGCAGGGTTCCCCAAGGATTCCTATTATCTTTTTCAAGCGGCCTGGACCAATTATAAGGAAGCACCGATGATACATATATATCCCTATTGGGATTTTTCACCCGGTCAGCTCATAGACATACGGGTTTGTTCAAATGCTCCAAAAATTGAGTTGTTTTTTAACAACGTAAGTAAAGGAGTGGTTTCTCTGGAGGATAGTTTTATCACAAACTGGCAGCTTTCCTATAGTCCAGGAACCTTGCACGCAGTAGCCTATGATGAAAATGGCAAAGTAATTGCTGAAGAATACAAACATTCCTTTGGAGATGTAAAAAATCTTAAATTACTGTATGATACCTTCGGTGAGCTGGTGTTTGTTAGCATTGTTTCTGTGGATGAAAATAACAATATTGTCGAGAACGCAAACTGTCGGGTCACAGTTGCTGTGGAGGGCGGCACGCTTCTGTCATTGGACAATGGTGATTCTACTGATTATGACCAGTATCGGACTGACAACAGGAGACTTTTCAACGGCAGGCTTTTAGCCATTGTCAAGGCGCATGGTGGCTGCCGCCCTCATGTTACTGCCACATTGGATGACAGTGATACTCCAATACGGAAAATTGAGTTATCTGTGAGCGACTATACTGTTACAGCGAGTATATATCCCGAAAATGCGACTTACAGCGACTTGTACTGGCGGTTGACCGATGCGGCCGGTATAGACAGTCCTCTTGGAAGTCTTAGTATTGCAGAGGATAGAAGAAGCGCAACGGTGATACCCAAAGGTGATGGTGACGTCTTTGTCCGCTGCGGAGCAAAGAACGGGCTTGAGCATTTGTCTATTATTTCTCAGCAAGCTATAAGCATTACAGGTATGGGGAAAGCATTTATATATCCCTACGAGTTCGTATCTGCCGGTTTGTATAATTCAAGCAACGTAGAACTGACCAATGGAAATGAAAGGGGCGTTGCTACCCTTCGTCACGGTGAGAGCCACTTAGGCTTTAAAGATGTGGATTTCGGCCATTATGGTTCTGACGAAATTACTTTACCTTTGTTCCCGTTGGAGAAAGAACCCTTCACCTTTGAGATATGGGAGGGTATGCCTATGGAAAATGGAGAACGTCTTTGTACTGTTCTCTATGACAAAGGATCTGTCTGGAACACTTACCAGGAAGTGACCTGCAAGCTCCCTCGACGCCTTCGAGGTGTAACCACCCTGTGTCTGGTATTTCGACAAAAAGTCCATGTTAAGGGGTTTATATTCAAAAAGTACGAAAAAGCTTTCCAGAAGCTCTCTGCTTCCGAGTATGACATTATATACGGAGATACCTTTAATATTAACGGAAACACAATTGAGAATATAGGAAATAACGTATCAATTATATATGAAAATATGGACTTTGGAGATACTGGTACAAGCAGTGTTTCATTAAGCTGGAGGGCAGACATTCCAGTCAATTCAGTTCAATTGGTATTTTCTGAAGGGGATGACAAAATCCTGAAAACCTTACTTGTTGAGGGTTCAGAGAATTACACCAGTGCGGTATTTCCTCTAGGGGAAACCATAACAGGTAAAAAGACGGTATCCCTGATTTTCCTCCCGGGCAGTAACATTGACATTGCCTGGATACAGTTTCAGCGGTAGAAAAAAACATAGGCTTCTGCAATATTTCGCAGAAGCCTTATATTTTTTATATATCTTTAAGTTAAGAAATTACTTTCTTGCAACTCCGGTTTTTCTAGCCGCTTCAGCAACTGCTGCTGCAACTTCCTTTGCAACTCTAGGATCGAAAGGATTAGGAATTACATATTCAGCATTTCTTTCTGAATCGCTAACGAGACCAGCTATTGCGTAAGCAGCAGCGATCTTCATTTCATCATTTATTTCACGAGCTCCTACATCAAAAGTACCTCTGAAGATACCTGGGAATGCAAGAACGTTGTTAACCTGGTTTGGATAGTCTGAACGGCCTGTACCAACAACAGCAGCACCAGCTTCAAGAGCATCTTCAGGCATAATTTCAGGTGTTGGGTTAGCCTGAGCAAATATAATAGGATTCTTTGCCATTGACTTAACCATTTCCTTTGTAACCTGATTAGCAGCTGATACTCCGATAAATACGTCTGCGCCTACCATAACATCCTTCAATGAACCTCTCTTGCCCTCGAGGTTAGTTATCTTAGCCATTTCTGCCTTGATTGGATTGAGGTTGTCTCTGCCTTCATATATAACACCCTTAGTGTCGCAAAGTACAACTTTTCTGAGACCCATTGAGAAGAGAAGCTTAGTGATAGCTATAGCAGCAGCACCAGCACCGTTTACAACTATTGAAATGTCTTCCATTTTCTTACCAACAACTTTTAATGCATTGATAAGTCCTGCAGCAGTAACTATAGCAGTACCGTGCTGGTCATCGTGGAATATAGGAATATCTGTTTCCTTCTTTAATCTTTCTTCTATTTCAAAGCATCTTGGAGCAGCGATATCTTCGAGATTAACACCACCAAAGCTTCCAGAAAGTAACTTAACAGTTTCAACTATTGTATCAACATCTTTTGATTTAATACAAAGAGGGAATGCATCAACATCTCCAAAAGTTTTAAACAGACAGCATTTACCTTCCATAACAGGCATACCAGCTTCAGGTCCGATGTCTCCCAAACCTAATACAGCTGTACCGTCAGTGATAACTGCTACCATGTTGTGTCTTCTAGTGTATTTGTATGAATTCTCAACATCTTTCTGAATTTCGAGACATGGCTGAGCAACTCCTGGTGAATATGCAAGTGAAAGATCTCTCTTGTCCTTTAATGGAGCCTTACATATTACTTCTATTTTGCCTGCCCACTCTTCGTGCGCCTTAAGTGAATCTTCGTAAATAGTTCCCATTTCTTTATCCTCCAGACGATTAATTAATAAATCTTAAATACTTTATACTTACTTATGCGTTTTAAGGAACAAATAAATAATAATTGAGTATCATTTATCTGTTCCTTATCCATTCTACACTATTGTGAAAAGTTTCACAAGTTATTTCTTGATTTTTGTCAAAAACTTTTCGACATTTTCTGTCAATTACTGATTAGATATCTTTAACTTCATTGATAACTGCTCTAACTTTTTCTGCAGATTCTCTCAGAAGTTGTAATTCTGCGTCAGAGATATTTAATTCGAGAACTTTTTCAGCTCCGCTGCCACCAACTATAGTTGGAACGTTTACCAATACGTCCTTTATTCCGTATTGTCCATCAAGAACAGTACCAACAGGCATAATAGTGTTGAAGTCTTTCAATATTGATTCAACTATTCTGTTAATTGAAAGAGCAATACCGTAGTAAGTTGCTCCTTTATTCTTAATGATTGTAGCACCTGCAGCTTTAACTTCATTAAAGAGTTCATCCTTATTAATGTTTAAGCCGTTAGCTTTAATGTAAGCATCGAACTGTGTTCCTGCAATGTGAGTCTGGCTCCATACTGGAAGCTGTGAATCACCGTGCTCACCCATGATATAACCGTGAACGTTAGCTATGTCCACGCCCAAAGCCTGGCTGATATGAGTTCTGAATCTAGCACTGTCAAGTACAGTACCTGATCCAATAACTTTGCTTGCAGGCAATCCTGACCACTTCTGTGTCATGTATGCCAAAACGTCAACAGGATTTGATACGCTTACAATTACTCCCTTGTTGTAATGCTTCATAAGTTCAGTAACAATGCTCTTCATTATTGAAGTGTTTTTCTTTGCAAGATCCAAACGAGTTTCGCCTGGCTTTCTTGCCGCACCTGCAGTTACAACTATTACATCACAATCCTTAACATCAGCATAATCACCTGAGTATACATTCATGTGACCTGCAAACGATAAACCATGGCTGATATCTAGAGCTTCTCCGTAAGCTTTTTCCTTGTTTACATCAATTAATACCAACTCAGATACTAAATTGTTAATAGACATAGCATAAGCTGCTGATGCTCCGACGAATCCCGCGCCAATTATAGCTACCTTATATCCCATACAAATTCCCTCCATTTTTTTCGCAATTGCTATTAGCGTAACACAACTTGTATTAACTTACAAACATAAATATCAGGATTTTAATATATTTTACTGCCAAAAAACGCTAATTTTTGAGATTACATTTAATATTTTAGCCCAAGCTCAAATTTTTATGCATTTTTAACTGATCTGTATACAATGTTTTCTTCGGCAGCTAATTATAGGTAGTTCATGCGGGTTTGAGGAAATATTGAGTAATTTTTCACAATAAATACTACAACCCATGAGTTCCATAAAAAGCCTATAAAATTAGAAAAGGACGATCACTCGTCCTTTTGATTTGATGTAGATTAATTTCTCTCGTAGACTATCCTTAAGCCCTCCAGCGATAAAGTAGGATTTATATGATTTATGGTTCTTGATTCCTCTGCTATAAATCTGGAGAGACCACCGGTGGCTATGACCTTGATGTCGTCTTCCTGCATTTCCTGCTTCATACGCTTAACAATGTAGTCAACCTGTCCGACATATCCGTAAAATATACCCGACTGCATGCTGGAAACGGTGTTTTTACCAATAACGCCCTCAGGTTTTATCAGGTCTATTCTTGGAAGCTTCGCGGCCTTTTGGAATAATGCCTCCAAGCTAATCTTGATCCCCGGACAAATAACGCCCCCCAGATATTCACCTTTAGAAGATATAGCACAGAAGGTTGTGGCTGTGCCCATGTCTACAATTATCAACGGACCGCCGTATAGTTCGTACCCTGCAACGGCATTTACTATTCTGTCGGTACCAACTTCCTTCGGATTCTGGTATCTTATATTTATTCCGGTTTTTGTACCGGGTCCAACAATCATTGGCTCCAGCTTTAAGTATTTTTTGATGGAATGCTCCAACGTATACATTATCGGAGGAACAACCGATGCTATAATAACCGCCTCAACCTTGTCGGCCTTCAGACCTGCATGGTCAAATAAATTAAGCAAAAACATACCCAGTTCATCAGCAGTTCTTTCCTTATCGGTATTCAATCTCCAACTGGCCAGAAGTTCCGTTTTTTCGTAAACACCAAGAACGATATGAGTGTTTCCAACGTCTATTACTAAAATCATATTCCTCCACCGCACTAACAAAAATATTCTTACCTGTTATACTCCAAGCCTAAGGCTTCGGATTTCTTTTAACTCAAGTTCTATTTCCTTTTCAATTCTGCTTATGTCAGCAGCAATATCAGCAACTGTTTCTTCAGCACGGGGTTTTATAGCGGGGCGCTGGAAGTGCTGTCTGGCAGGCTCCCTATTTTCTCTTCCTTCTCTGTTCTGATTGTCTCTGTCTCTATGGTAATTTCTCTGGAAGTTTTCCTTGTGTTGATTTTGATTATTTTCCCTTTGAGAATTGTCCCTGCCCTGATTATCCCTATTTTCTCTTCTCTGGGTTTGATTGTTATTTTCTCTCTGTTGATTGTCTCTTGGAGGTCTGTTATTTCTTACATGGTTATCCTTGTGAGATACCTCCACATCCTTTTGAAAGGGTTTCTGCTGAGCGTTTGTATTGACATGCTCACCATTCTGAACTCCATCCTTTGAAAAATTCTTTCTTTGGTAATCATTCCTTTTAACCACTAGTTAATTCCTCCTAAGCTTTCTAACGACAAATAAATAATAGCACATGTTTGTACTCTATGTATACCCCAGCAGGCCTCTTACCTGGACTTCTCCCGCCGAAACATTGATTGTTTTCCCATCCTTACATTTTACAACAAGTTTACCATCTGATGCAATGGATTGTGCAGTTCCAATATATTCAGTATCCTTACTCACTATTTTTACTTCTTTTCCTATGGTGACGGAGTATCGACTCCATCTTTCGATAATCTCTTCAGCCCTTCCTTCAAGAAACATTCTGTATATTTCTTCAAAAGAGCTTAAAATACTGCCAAGTAATCTTACTCTGGAGTATTGCTTACCTGTATTTATATAAATGGAAGTCGCCTTATTCTGTAAATCAGTATCAAAATCACTCAAGCTCTGGTTTACATTAATACCGATTCCTACCACCACATAATTAACATGGCCGGGCTCGGCACTTAACTCGGTAAGTATTCCTCCAAGTTTACTGCTATCTAATATTATATCATTTGGCCATTTGATTCCGCAATTAATTCCCAGTTCTTTTCTTATCCCTTCCACAACTGCAACAGATGCTGCAAGTGTTATAATCTGGATCCTTTCGGGTTCCAAATCAGGTCTAACCACAATTGAAAACCACAGCCCGCTGCTGTTATCGGACTGCCATTGCTTTCCTACTCTGCCTCTTCCAAAAGTCTGCCTTTCAGCAACAATAACTGTGCCGTGGGGGCACCCATCATTGGCCATTTTTTTTGCATAATTGTTGGTGGAGTCTATTTCATTGAAATGGAACAATTCTCGGCCTATCTGCTGACCTTCCCGGATAACAATTTCTCTTTTGTCCAGTATATCTGGAGATCCCACAAGCATATACCCCTTCCTAGAGGAGGATTCGATTATGTAGCCTTCCTTCCTCAGTTCATTAATATGCTTCCAGACTGCTGTCCGTGATACACCAAGACTGTTGCTGAGCTCTTCCCCCGAAACAAATGCCCGTTTTTCTTTTAGCTTATGTAGAATTAGATTTTTCAAACTGTCTTTTCACCGTCCCAATTTGTCAGTACTGGTTTTTTGATACAATAGGTTCTCCCTGTCATAGTCTTAAAAACGGCAGTCCCTTTTTCCACATTTTCCAGCTTTTCAAGGTATTTATCAGCAGCCAGCTTATCAAAGAAATAATATAGAAGAAAATCATCAGATTCTGCAAGCCGCTCTCTTAATTCCTGCAAAATATTATGTATGTATAATTCTTCTGAATTTGTATAAATAACCGGCGAATCCATTCTTTTATCCAGAATGACCGCCTCACCTGCAAGAATAGTGGTAGTTATTAAACATTCAGGAAGTCTGTAAGTTCCAAAAATGTATTTTTCTACAGGTATTATAGATTTGTAGTACAGCTCTAATTCAGGATTTTGGGCTGACGCATTTTCATACAAAAACCTATCTGCAACAAAACACTTCTCATTATTTTTAACCTGTATTTTCAGACAGGTAAACTCGGAGGACCTGTATAGTTCATGGTTGTCCTTGGGATTCAACAGTCCCGCAAAGCACCTTACCTCCTCACCATCTATAACTACCTCCCTGTTGTAACAGGAAGACAGCTTTAACCCGCAATCAAGAATATTTGATACATCTTCAGTTTTTACATAATAATAGACCTCTATCATTAATGCACCCCATGAAATATAATCTACAAGAAAATTTAACCACAGTTGGAGAAATATTAAAAGATAATTTCTCCAACTGTTTAGTGTCCGACACGCGTTTCTTTCATTATATTACATATCTCTGAATTCTACCATATCAGGTTTTGTCATAACATTGTTAATAAGGTCAAGACTGATTGGGCTGACGCCTTCCTTTCCAATACTCTTTAAGCTGCCTTCAAGAACGTGGTTAACCTCATCCTGTTCTTTTTTGAATTTGGTAATCATTTGAACTGCCGGGTCAAATTCCTCATAAAAAAGTACGATTAAATCTCCGGGTTGTGCATCCAGCATGGCCTTTTCCAGGGCCTCTGTCTCACTCAGTATCACTTCGATATTTTCCTTTTTGAAGCCCACACCGTACATACTCTCTTCAAGTATTGCTGCAACTTCTCCTTTTTTTCTTCCTCTTAAGTCTATATCTTCCTTAATATATATTCTCTCAAAAGATCTTGCGCAAAGCTCCCCGACTTCTCTTATATTTGCATCCATTCTGTCTCCGGGCATACCCACAATTCCCACAAGACGTTTCGCCTTCATCTTTTGCATAAATTTGGTCACTGCCGAATAGCCGGCGATATTGTGACTGTAATCTATCATGACCTTGAAGGCGCCCATATCAAATATGTTGAACCGACCGGGATTCAGTTCTACACTGGGCCTGAAGGTGCTCATTCCTTTTCTGATAACCTCCATAGACATGCTAAGCCCTATTAATGCTGAAATAGCCGCCAGAGAGTTTTCTATATTACAATCCACCAGACCTTCGTAAGTTATGGGGATATCATCCAGGCTTATTATAGGTTCTTTTTTTCCATTTCTTATTACCCAGATATAGTTTTCCTTAACATATAGCACAATGTTATCCGGGTCTTTGCAGTGCTTTTTCAACAAGGGATTTGATAAAGTTCTTCCGAACAATATCACTTTACTTCTTACCCTCTTTAATACGAATGGCGTCATACTGTCATCGGCATTCAAAACAGCGTATCCTTCAGGCTTGACTGCTTCTATCACCAGTGACTTTGTTTTTGCCAGATCCTCGAGGGTATCTATACCGTCAATTCCCAGATGGTCGTCACTTATATTAACAAGTACAGCTACATCGGCCAAATCATAGCCCAGCCCTTTTCTAATAATTCCACCTCTGGCAGTTTCCAGCACAGCAGCCTCTACCTTTTTATTTGTCAATACCACACTTGCACTGACCGGACCGGTAGTATCACCTTTCTGGATACACTCATTCCCTACATATATACCGCTGGTACAAGTCATCCCCACAGTCAGACCGGCCAAGGCAAGAGTATGCCTTATAAGCCTTGTGGTTGTGGTTTTACCGTTTGTGCCGGTTATGGCAATGACAGGAATATTCCAGCTGTCATCTGGATACATCATATTGATAATATCGTCTGCCACATTTACCGGCTCACCTTCTGTGGGATGCAGGTGCATCCTGAGCCCTGGTGCGGCATTTACTTCAATTATTGCACCTCCGTTCATGTCTATTGGAAGGGAAATATCACCAGTACAGAAATCAATTCCCGCAATATCCAATCCAACTGCTCTGGCCGCCGTGATAGCATATTGTGCATTTTTAGGATGAATATCCTCAGTACAATTTCGCGCTGTACCGCCGGTACTTAGATTACCGTTTTGCCTTAACCTGACTGATTGACCAGGTTCCGGAATACTCTCAGGTGTAAGGCCCTGCGCCCCGAGACATCTAATTGCTATATCATCCAGTTTTATATAGGTCAACACTTTTTCGTGGTCTTCTCCCCTTAAAGGATTTTCATTCTCCTTTTCTACAAGCTCCCGGACGGTGCTCCTGCCATCACCAATCACTTCAGGTGGTCTTCTTTCTGCCACTGCACTGACCCGTCCTCCAACCACAAGCACTCTGTAATCCCTGCCGTTAATGTGTTTTTCCACCATAACTTTTCTGGAGTATTTACTTGCCTCCATATAGGCCTCTTCTATCTGTTCAACAGAAGTTATATTAATTGTCACTCCTTTACCCTGATTTGAGTCAAGAGGTTTCAAGACCAATGGAAACCCGGTTTTTTGAGAAGCCTCAATTGCTTCTTCAACAGTCCGGGTAACAACTCCAAAAGGGACCGGAATGTTATTTTCGGTTAATATTTTCTTTGTAAGCTGCTTGTCAGAAGCCAGATCTACAGATATACAGCTTGCACTGTCGGTTAATGATGCTTCTATGGTTCGGATCCCCTTTCCGTAGCCCATACGCAGCATGCTGCTGTTGCCAAGCCTTACCACAGGAATTCCCCTTTTAACCGCGGCATTATAGATAGCCTTGGTGCTTGGCCCCATATCGGTTTCAAGAGAAAGCTTTCTTAATTTATCCATTATTGTCTTGATATTGATTTCTTTACCTTCCGCAAAGGTTTTTAATATCTCAATTGCGATTTTTGCGCATTCAACGGCAACTGTTTCGTTAATATATTCAAATATGACATAATATTTCGAGGTTGCCCCTATTTGTCTGGTTTTGCCATGGTTCACGTTGTAGCCCAGCTTGTTTTGCAGTTCAATTATTAGATGCTCAGCTACATGTCCCATATAAGTTCCTTCAATAAGCCGTTCTCTAAACCCTCCTATATACCCTACTCCGCAGCTATGCTCTGCAATCTGTGGAAAACACTCCAATAATTTTTTATTAAAGCCGGGGATATCCTTTGTGGGCCCGGCTTCAAAATCTCCTATATCAACAATCATTCTCACTACCGGTTTGTGACTATATATATTTCTTCCTTGAAAGCAATAAATGCTTTGAATTTGCACCGTAAAACCCTCCTAATGTGATTACTATGCAGTCTGTATTTATTTGTAGTTTCTGTAGCTATGAATTTATCTTATGAACAGATCTTTTTCCCAGATCAAAGCCATAACCATTTGGAAGTACATGAATAGTAACATTTGATAAAGATATTATTTCTTCAGGATTTAACTCTGAAACATTGGAATTCTGTATAGTTCTGCCGTCAATAACGGTAACGCAGTTTGTCCCCACAACGTCAAAAGAGGCATTTGCATGTACCTTTATTGCTGTATCCTCGTCAATACCTATTCCGAGTATTGATGGGTTTTGAGCCACCCCTACCAGAAGTCTGCCCAAGCGCCCTCTTTGTTCAAAATGCTGATCAATTATTACCTGTTCTAACAAACCCAGACCAGGAGACATGCCCAGAGTGCACTTTCTGGCTGCGGAATTACTGTTTCCATCAACTATCATTACACTGCTCATTACAGAGGCACCTGCACTGGTTCCAATAATAGGCACTCCCTTTTTATATAATTCCAGAAGAGAACCGAAGGTTTTTGTTCCACCTAAAATACTTGTAATTCTAAGCTGATCTCCTCCCGTAAAAAAAACCCCCGCTGCACTTGATATCTTTTGTGCTACAGAGTTGTCATTTGCATCACTTCTATTATCAATATTTAAAACATCTATGTTCTGTACTCCCAGTCTGGAAAAAACAGTTCTGTATTCCTCACCAACCTCCTGGGGTTTTTGTGTAGCAGTTGTCAAAACAGTAATTTTTGCGTCTAGCCCTCCGCACATTTCAATTGCGTGCTTGAGAACACTGCTCTGACCCCACTTATCTTCTGCTCCCCCGATAATCAACAAATTTCCGTTTACTAGCTCACTCATTAATGTGTCCCCGCCCTCATAAATTTAATATATTTCTGGCCAAAGTAATAAGCTTGCTGCTAAAAGCCAATCCAAACCCCATCAGAACTATTGAAGCTACCACCAAAAAAACTCCGATTCTGCTTTTGTTGTTTTTCGTTGAAAGTATTCCTGAGATAACTCCTATCATTCCAAATACAAAGGGATAAAAGAAAAGTGAAAGAATGGCAGACAGCCAACCAATAAAAAGATATGCAAATCTTTTTACGCTTTCATAATGATTTGTTATTCCTTGAACATTGTCCATATTAACCTCCATGTGCCTTTCAAGGCTTTGAGCCCTTTAGGGCTTTGAGCAATTCTGTTTCATTGCGTATTATTTACAGATTATAAAGTTAATATTCACAAGGAAAATTTCAGTCGAATGGCAAGCCCTCATTAGTCTTACTTTTTTATCAATAATTATTTCGCTTTAATTCAGATGGATATCAGAATTTTTGCAAGTGATTTTTTTAAAAATTTCATTGATATACAGTATTGAGTGTGAGAAAATAATAACTTAGGCTAGCATTTAGCTAATTAATTTGTGGGGATTTGTTTATATGAAAGTAAAAATAAATAAAAAGGTTCCAGCCTTAATTGCAATAATTGTAACAGTTATATTTTGGGGGTATTCCTTTGTAAGTACAAAGATTCTGCTTCAGGACCTCCCACCCATATCCATAGCATTTTTCCGTCAGCTAATTGCTGCTGGAGCATTGTTCTTGATATTATTGTATAAAAAATTGTTTGTAAAGATGGCTTTAAAAGATGTACTACTGGTGTTTGTTTCGGCTTTTTTCGGCATTGTTTTATATTTTTTATTTGAAAATATCGGACTTAAGTATACAACCGCTTCTAATGCTTCAATTATAGTTGCTGCCGTCCCTATTTTTACTCTGATAACAGAATCACTGTTTTATAAGTATAAAATTACTGCCAGAATAATCACCTGTGTTACCATCTCGGTAGCAGGGGTTTTTCTGGTTATTTTTGAGAAGGGACTGGACTTTTCCTTCGGATATACATTGGGAAATCTTCTGATGATCGGTGCTATGGTAACCTGGGTAATCTATACTATAGTATGTAAAAGCCTGACCGGCAAGTATAACGGCATTGTAATAACTGCCTATCAAATGATGGCAGCCTCTGTGCTTTTTATTCCGTTTATTATTCCCGAAATAAACCAGTGGAAAGGCTTATCGGGATACTCGCTGGCAAATCTTTTATACCTCTCTCTCATGTGTTCCGCTTTGGCCTATTACCTATATAATGTTGCTGTAAAAGGTCTGGGGGCTACAGTTTCATCAATGTTTCTGAACCTAATCCCCGTCGTGTCAATTCTGGGAGGTGTTCTTGTTCTTAATGAAACTGTATCCTTTATTCAAATTGGAGGAATGCTGCTTATAATGCTCAGTCTTATTTTTGTCAGAGGACGGTAAGCCGTCGAATATATTTTTACTTGCCGGAGCAATCCAATATCAGTACTTCATACTTTTCGAGTACAATAATGCAGATATTGCTTTCAGCTTCTGCTGATATTTTGTCAAATTCCTTCCTATGAGTACCCAACACAATCCGGAAGTTTTCTTCCCCTTTCCTGTCAAAGGGCAATCTTACAGATACACTTTTTCCTTTAAAATTCAGAAGTATTAATAACTTCACGTTGTCTGAGATTCGTTCATAAGCCAGCACCTGCGGAAGGTATTCCTTCAATAGCTTTATATCTCCTGTCTTAAGGGCAGGCTGCTGCTTTCTAAGCCATATGAGCTTTTTATAAAAGTTCAGCAGTGATGTAGGGTCATTTCCCTGTGAAGTAACATTATTTGTTTTATATTCACTATCCACTGGAAGCCAGGGTTTTGCTCCTGCTTCAGTAAAACCAGCATTTTCACTTGAATCCCATTGCATAGGGGTTCTGGCCAGGTCGCGGCAAAATCTCTTTATTGGCCAGGTTTTGTAGCTGAGGGGATCCTTCATATCCTTCCTTTTCAGCTTACCGCCGTCCATTCCCAGCTCCTCTCCATAGTATATAAAGGGTGTTCCCTTAACAGTCAGCAGAAGTGCCGCCGCGACCCGACAGCGCGCAAGGGTGTCCTTCCCCTTACTGTACCGCAAGCTGTGCCTAAGGTTATCATGGTTGCTGAAGGTAAAGTTTGGCCAGGCTTCTCCCTTCAGGCTGTCATACCAATTAATTATAGCGTTATAAAACCTCTCTGCTTTCCAGGGCTGAAAGAGAAAGTTGAAGTTGAAAGCCATATGGAGAGCATCTTTTCCATCTCCACAGTATTCCGAGGCGGTTTCTGTACTATCGGTAAATACCTCCCCAACCATCATTCTTTCCTGATATTCATCGGTTATCTTTCTGAGCTGGCGGCAAATCTCAATAGTTTCAGGCCTGTTCCTATCGTAAATATGCTTCTGCAAATCAACGCTTTTCAGAGTATAAGGGTTGCTTCTGTATTGATCATCTTTTATAAACCAGTTGATTACATCAAGCCTGAAACCATCTACTCCCATATCCAGCCAGTATCTGGCCAGGCTAAACATCTCTTCTCTTAATTCTTGATTCCGCCAATTCAATTCAGGCTGGTGCCTTGTAAATGTTCCAAGATAGAACTGTTTTCTTTTAGGTTCATACCACCAGGCATTTTTTAATTCGAACTGAGCAAACCAATTATTCGGTCGTCTTCCAGGAATAACTTCCCCGTTCTTACCGGTTCGGGAGTTCTTCCCGGAGTGCCAGATATACCAGTCGGCTTTAGGATTCTCCCTGCTCTGCCGTGACTCCATAAACCACGGGTGCTGGTCGGAGGTATGGTTTAGAACCATATCGATAATTATATGAATATTTCTCTTATGTGCTTCAGATAACAATTCTTTAAAGTCTTCGAGCGAGCCGAACATGGGGTCTATGTCACGGTAATCCGAAATATCATATCCAAAGTCCTTCATGGGGGACTTGAAAAACGGGGAAATCCATATTGCATCTACTCCCAAAGAATCAGGTGTTCCATTATTTAAATAATCCAGCTCTTGGGTAATACCTTTTATGTCCCCGATTCCATCTCCATTTGAGTCCTTAAAGCTTCTTGGATAAATCTGGTATATTACTCCATCCTTCCACCACATAGTATTCACCCCTCGAAATAATAGATTATATATTGGTTGATGTTAACTGATTTGATTGCTTCATAAATAAAAAACTCTTTTCTTCATATAATAATAGTAATTTATGGAATAATCAATTTTATTTTTTGGAGGGCTTTATGAGAAGGATAATA
This sequence comes from Bacillota bacterium, assembly GCA_023393115.1. Lineage (GTDB taxonomy): Bacteria > Bacillota > Clostridia > Acetivibrionales > DSM-1351 > Ruminiclostridium. The sequence continues at coordinate 61,287 of JAEWMS010000063.1, read as the reverse complement.
TACTTATTTTTATACTGTCTTCTACTCTGCACCTTTTTTGCAGGCTGTGGTAAAGTGGCTCTCCATAAGGCCGTATCCGATTCCCCACCTCAAGAAGCCTCAGAACAAAAATTCGTAGCGAAAGTTACAACCGAGCAAGCTGTTACAAAGGTTGAACCCTCTTACAGAGAAATTCATCAGATACAACTAACAGGCCGGAAAGCCATTTCCGTTCTGCAAAGAGATAATACTTTTTACCTGACAGCCGCAACACCTGACTCAATTAACACTGCTTCCATGAAGGAATTGATTATAGAGCAGGACTGCACCTTAAAACTATTGATTAACAAGGATAATCCTCTGCCAAAGGACTTTTCCCCAAAGTCTCTTACGCCTATCAGTGCAAGTAAAGTAAAGCTGGAGTATCCTGATCTGAAGCTTATTCCCTGCACTCTGGATGCACTGTATTCAATGACGGCAGCTGCTAAAGAAGATGGTATCAAAGGGTTTATTATAAACAGTGCTTATAGAAGTATTTCTATTCAACAGTTCATATTCAACTCCAACCTGGAAAACTTTAAAAAGACATCCAAGACATATGAAGAAGCCTTTTCCAGAACTCGTCAGCTGGTGGCACTACCAGGTAACTCAGAGCACCATACTGGGCTGTCGCTGGACATATTCAGCGTAAATGGCCGACACAGAAATGATTTTGAAGGTACAGAGGAGCAAATTTGGCTTGATAAAAACCTGCACCGTTTTGGTTTTATCATAAGGTATCCCAGCGATAAAACCCAGATAACTGGCAGTGTTTACGAGCCCTGGCACATAAGGTATGTGGGTGTATCTCTAAGCACTTTTCTGGCTGAAAATAATTTATGTCTAGAAGAATTTTATGAAAAAACTTTCAAAGGTGAGATATTAGAGAACAGTAGTAGTGTTTTTATTGGTGTGGGGAGTAGCCAAAAAGTATATATTGATTCCCATCTTATTGATAATGTCAGTTTAGAAATTGTAAACAAGGATAATTCACTTCTGACGGTTGCCAAAATAAATCCCCGGGGTCTGTACTAAATGTACCTTCCCCAGGGAAAATAACACCTCATTATAAACTAAGGTATACTCATGATAGAATACATCTTACGTCAATACTAAATTAAATTTGATTTTTTAAGCAGCTTTTGCATGAACACTGCAATTTCTGCCCTCGTAATGTTTGTCTTAGGAGAAATTAATCCGTTTCCTTTTCCAGAAGTAATTTCAAGCTTCAAACAAAGAGCAACACTTTCTCTTGCCCATGATGATATGTTCTTTGAATCTTTATAGGATGCAAGGATCTCTTTTGTATCCTGCTCATCCATTTCATAGCTGAGACCGGTTAAAGACATGGCCTTTGAAATAATAGCCAGGGCTTGTTCACGGGTAATCTTTTCATCAGGTGCAAATCTGTTATTACCTTTACCTGTTATCAATCCATACTCATAAGCTGCCATTATATAACCAAATCTCAAATGGTCTTCCTTTACATCTGAGAATACGCTTTTACCGCTATAAGGCTTAAGTCCAAGAGCTTTTACAATGATTTCAGCAAACTCCGCGCGGGTTATTTCTTTGTCGGGATCAAATAAATTGTCAGCACTGCCACTGATAATCATCCTTGAGCCCATATCATTAGCTGCATCTTTAACCCACTGTCTATAATTTACATCTGCGAACTCCACAGGGTGATATATAACGGTATAGGTACTATTTGTCAAGCTGTTAATTTTAGCATAGTATCTCCCATTTTCCTTAATTATTGTAGTCGGAACATGTCTTACAGTTCTGTCAGGATTAACAACTACACCTGTTGTAATTTTATTGGGATCAACATTTGCCGGTAATGCTATGGTTCTTTCCACATATTCGTTAAATTTGCTTACAGTTACTGTTTGATTATTGGCGGTACACTTAATATTAAACTCTACAGGTGATACTACTAAAGTATAGCCGCCTTTTGCACCAGTGTCTTCAATGACTTTAACATATTCCAATGAGACCTTTGAAATCTCAATTTCCACCTTGATATCCTTCAACTGAACTGCTGACCCGATTTGCTGTGCAATAGCTTCAATATTTATATTTTTGGCAGGTAATGTATATGTTACATTATCGGTTTTGATCTCTATAACGGCCTGGTGGTTTTCCATACTTTTTACCAGGTCACCTGTCAGAACTCCAGCGCCAACATTTGCTTTCCCCACAGGAATAGTTATAACAGTATTGTTCCCTTCACTCCCGAGTATTTGGTTTATTGCCTGAGAATCTACTGAGACAGTAGTCACTGTTTCAGCGCCACGTTTAGTCGTTTCAGTTGTCCCAATAACGAAGGGTTTTCCATTAACGCTACCTTCTACCTTGTTATTTTCCTCCCGGGTTACCGACGGTGTTGATGAAGATGATGATGATGAAGATGATGGTGTTGAAGGTGTTGGCGGCGCTGGCGGATTCGGTGTATTCACAGTCACCCAAGCAAGGTTACTGGTAATTGAAGCCGTCTTTGTTCCTGTTTTAGTATTATCTGTGTTGGTTATTACACAATAATAGTATGTTGTTCCGGCTGCATTTGCAGATATTTGCATTGCCGAACCTGATGAATTTTGTATTAGAGTCCCGCCAGAAGCTGATGCCACTGTATTGCTATACCATTGATAGCTTAGGACTCCACTTCCTGTAGCTGCTACAGACAGCTGAACAGTTCCGCCGATATTAACCGTCCTGTTCTGTGGCTGTTCAACTATTACTGGTGCCGGTGCATCTGTTAATGCATTTACAGCTACACTTACTATATCACTAACCGTTGTAGCGGTTTTTGAGCCGGTCTTTGTATTATCTGTGTTGGTAACTATACAATAGTAGTATGTTGTACCAGGTAAATTTGTAGGCACTTGTATTGCGGCACCCGTCGTGGTTATTGCTGAACCAGATGTAGTCTGAAGCTCCACACCATTTGAAGTGGACGGTTCTGAATTGCTATACCATTGATAGCTCAGTGTCCCACTTCCTGTTGCATTTATTGATATCCAAGCTGTTTCTCCGACATTTACAGACTGGCTCTGGGGCTGTTCAATTATAACAGGTGGGTCTGCGTTTGTTAACCCGACCGCTCCTATTTTCGAACTTTCATATGCTATTCCTTGTTTAGCTCCGGTAGCCGCTACGGGAGTTACTTCAAAACTTATGTACTTTCCTGCATCCTCCGTCACCAATAAGTATGTAGTTGCTGTTGCTCCCGCTATTTCAACCTTGTTTGTTCCTGCTGCATCATCTGATCTATACCACTTGTAAGTGCTTGTTCCCTCTAAATCTCCATTTACATCGCTGTAAGTATAATGACCAGATAGTGTTGCTCCTACCTGCAATGTTCCTGTTATTGACAAACCAGTCGCTGTGGGTGCTGCTTCCGCAGGTACTACAGCTCCTGCCCATGCACTTGGTACAGCTGTTCCCGGTGTTATACCAGTTGCAGCTACAGGCGTTACCTCAAAGCTAATATATTTACCTATATCATCGCTGGTAAGCACATATTGTTTGGCATTTGCTCCTGTTATCTCAGTTTTGTTAAGTCCTGATGAATTATCTGCCCTGTACCATTTGTATGTACTTGTTCCCTCTAAATCGCCATTTACATCGCTGTAGGTATAGTTACCTGTCAGTGTAGCTCCTACCTGCAATGTTCCTGTGATAGGCTGTACTGTCGCTGTTGGTGCTGCTTCAGCTGGTCCTACGGCTCCTTTCCATGGACTCAATACTGTTGCCCCCGGTGTTATTCCAGTTGCAGCTGCCGGTGTTACCTCAAAGCTAATGTATTTACCTATATCATCGCTGGTAAGCTCATATTGTTTGGCATTTGCTCCCGCTATCTCCTCTTTGTTGAGGCCTGATGAATTATCTGCCCTATACCATTTGTATGTACTGGTTCCCTCAACATCTCCATTTACATCACTGTAAGTGTAGTGACCTGTCAGTGTCGCTCCAACCTGCAGTGTTCCTGTAATTGCTTGCACTGTTGCTGTAGGTGCCGCTTCCGCAGGTACTACAACTCCTGCCCATGCACTCAATACTGCTGTTCCCGGTGTTATTCCAGTTGCTGCTACCGGCGTTACCTCAAAGCTAATATATTTACCTGTATCATCGCTGGTAAGCACATATTGTTTAGCATTTGCTCCTGTTATCTCAGTTTTGTTAAGTCCTGATGAATTATCTGCCCTGTACCATTTGTATGTACTTGTTCCCTCTAAATCGCCATTTACATCGCTGTAGGTATAGTGACCTGTCAGTGTAGCTCCTACCTGCAATGTTCCTGTGATAGGCTGTACTATCGCTGTTGGTGCTGCCTCAGCTGGTCCTACAGCTCCTGCCCATGTGCTCTTCACTGCTGTTCCCTGTGCTATTCCAGTTAGAGCTACTGGCGTTACCTCAAAGCTGATATATTTTCCTTCATCTGTACTCTGTAATATATATTCATCATCTGTTGCTCCCGCTATTTCTGTTATATTTAGTCCTGCTGCATCATCTGATCTAAACCACTTGTATGTACTTGTTCCCTCTAAATCTCCATTTGCATCACTGTAGGTATAGTTACCTGTCAGTGTCCTTCCCACCTGTAGTGTTCCTGTGATCTCCTGCACTGTTGCTGTAGGAGGCGCGCTTAATTGTCCAACAACATCTCCAGCTATACGAAGTATTGTTTGATCCCCTTCAATCATTGTATAATTAGTGACTCGAAGATAATATGTTTCTCCTCCAATCAATTCCCGGTGTATCTGAAAATTTGTTCCAACAACATCATCCTGAACCTCAAGGGAATTCCCACCACTGTCATAGAGTTCACCCTCAGTATCAACAGTACCAGTAGTTTCAATTATATAAAAATCAGTGCTGTAAGGTATAATCCTAAAAAACATTGGTGTCCCAACAGCACCATCATATGTATTTATGTATGTAAAAGTATTTATAATCAAAGGTGCTGTCAAATCCTTGTTAGTGCCACCATCAATATATTCTTCGGCAAAAACACAGTTACCTCCCGATATAATTAAGATAAAACATAATAAAATCGCCAAACATGCCTTCCTCATTTAAACACCCCTTCAATAAAATAATTGAATTTGATCAAATAGCTCACACTCTAATACTGGACATTATCCAGATTATTAGCTTTTCAGTACTTAAATATAAGTTATTTTGCTTAATCTCTAAAAAATGTCAAAGACTGAAACTAATAATAATTTCAGTCTTTGCGCATTATTAGAATGATAAGTATCCTATTAATATTTATGTCTTGTTTATGTTAAATGTATACGTTCTGCTTTCTGTACCAGAAGCTGATGTGCCTGTAATAATCAGAACATTTATTCCGCTAATTAAATCGAATGTAATGGACGAAGTATACGGAATTGAGGTCCCGTTCATTTTTATTGCCAATGTAGCACTATTATCCTCAGGTACAATTACAACATTTTTTATTTTTTGTGAAAGAGTACTAGTTGTATATGTATATGTTGTTTTAACAAAGGTTATCCCCGGAACACCAGTTACACTCTGTAAATATGGACTACTCTCTCTTACCACTCCTATGGTATACGTCTGAGAAGCACCACCATTTGTAGCCACAACATTAATGGTATTGCTGCCTACATTTAGATTTACAGGTGAAGGATGACCGCTGGTTGCTGCATTTCCGGCTACAGTTATTGTTGTTCCGGCTACAGTGGTAGCAGGAGTTACTTCAACACGTGCAGTATCATAGCCAACATTCTGAGTAGTATAATTCAAATGATTACTTGAGAAATCCGGAGTAAGCGTACCACTGCTTATTGTCAGACCTGTGAGAATAGCTCCCTGCTCTCTTTCTACTGTAATAGTGTACGTCTTTGTTGTCACACCATCTAATGCTGTTACTAACACGTTTATGGTATTAATACCAACATTCAGATTGACTGTACTCTGCCCACCAGTCATTATCACACCATTGACTTTTATAGTAGAAGTAGGATCTGCTGCGGTAGCAGTAACAGTAACGCTTGTTGTACTGTATGGAACTTTTGGAGCAGTATAAGCCATGGTAGCAGGAGCAAATGCAGGTGAAAGTGCTCCGCTGCTGATACCGAGTGCTGCAAGATTTGCTGTAACAGGATGTCCGTTAATCTCAAGCTCCATAATAGATGCAAACTGAGGATTAGTTCTGAGACCTTTTGTCACATATAATCTTACATACCTGTAAGCAGCTATTACACCTCTAGTTGTTATACTTGCAGAGTTATTAGTAACTGAATCTATTGTTGTCCAAGTTGTGTTATTGTTTGAACCCTGAAGTGAAAAATCTACCAAATTGTAGTCAGGTGTCATCCAGCCTGCAACACCCATATGCCTTACAGTCCATGCTGTAATAACATTAATAAATCCCAAATCAACCACCATAGCTGCAGGAACAGCGTTGCTCAGCCATCGGCTGAACGGTGTAATCACACCATTTACAGCTTTATTCGGAGAATAGGGCTTTACATAGTTACTTGCTGTTGCCGATTTATTTAAAGCAATATTCGGATCTGCCATATGTAATTCCATCCTTTCTATATCATAAGCTTATGACGTCTTGGTAATTGCATGGCAATTATATTTATCAACCTATTAATCCCTTTGAGGATACAAACCCTGTACTGCTATATAGTACTTCATGTTTGGCAGCGGCTCTGCCCCCTTTAGATTAGGTAAAGCGAAGGTTGTTCTACCATCCCCTCCATAGGTCGTCCCAAGTAATGAATATAGAGCTTGATTCTGAGCAATTTGAAGCATCTGACCTTCGCAGGGCATCCAGCCCATAGGCACAAAATTAAATGCAAATAACGATATTTCACCTAAAGTATAATCCATAATACCTTCCTCCTTTTAATTCCATAAATGCTTATGAAAAAATAATATGTATTTTTATCCCAATTATATTATATTTTATTAAACGCTATTCATCAATTACAATTTCAGAAAATATTACATTAATCACAAAAAGAGGAACTGAGTTTTGTCTCAGATTCCTCTTTTTCAGCAATAATAAATTCAAATTTGACAGTTTACTAAAGTTCTTCTCTAATAATTCTACCCATTTCTCTTGTTCCAACCACAGTTGTTCCGGCTGAAGCTATATCACCTGTCCTATAGCCTTTATCCAGCACTCGTGTTACGGCGCTCTCAATCTCATCCGCTTCAGCCGTAAGGTCAAGAGAGTACCTGAGCAGCATAGCCACTGAAAGAATTGTGGCAATAGGGTTTGCCTTATCCTGTCCTGCAATATCAGGTGCAGAGCCATGTATTGGCTCGTACAATCCCAGCTTTGTAGCTCCAAGACTTGCAGAGGGCAGCATTCCTATGGACCCTGTAATCATCGAAGCCTCATCTGACAAGATATCACCAAATATGTTACTGGTAAGTATAACGTCAAACTGTGCAGGATTTCTAACCAGCTGCATTGCTGCATTATCAACATACATATGGCTTAAAGACACTTCAGGATAATCCTTTGCCACCTCTTCGACCACCTGTCTCCATAATCTTGAGCTTTCAAGAACATTTGCCTTATCAACGGACATCAGCTTTTTGCCGCGTTTCATGGCTGTCTCAAAACCAACCCTTGCTATTCTCTCTATTTCGGCTCTACTATACATTTCAGTATCGTATGCAGCCTCTCCGCCTTCTGTTTCAAACCTGTCCCTCTTTCCGAAGTAAATGCCCCCGGTGAGCTCACGGATTACCATAATATTTATGCCCTTACTTATAATTTCAGATTTAAGAGGTGAAGCGTCTTTCAAGGCTTCATAAATTATTGCAGGCCTAAGGTTTGCATAGAGCCCCAATGCTCCTCTAATTCCCAGCAAGCCCGCTTCAGGCCTTAAATGTCCCGGAAGGGTATCCCATTTAGGTCCCCCTACAGCACCTAACAATACTGCATCGCTGTTTTTGCAGGCGTCTATAGTTGCCTGGGGAAGTGGTACTCCATGCCTGTCAATGGCCACACCGCCCATGTCTGCTTCGGTTAGCTGGAAACTGTGTCCGTACTTTTCACCTATCAGCTTCAAAACCTGCAGCGCTTCATCCACTATATCCGGACCGATCCCGTCGCCGGGAAGAACGGTAATTTTATAGTTCATAATTTCATCTCCATCTCTTTAAAACTCAAATTCATAGATTGCAATAAAACAGACAAATTAATCGAGTTTTATTTTACTAATGACTTTTTGATATACTCAACCAGACCATTTGCTGCAATAAGTTCTTGCATAAATTCAGGAAAGGGCTGTCCCTGATAGCTTTTTCCTGTTGTAAGGTTTTTTATCAAGCCTTTATCAAAATCAATCTCTACTTCATCACCATCTTTTATATCCTGAGCCGCTTCCACACATTCTATAATAGGAAGGCCAATGTTAATAGCATTTCTATAAAAAATTCGTGCAAAGGTTTCAGCTATAACACAGGATATTCCTGACGCCTTTATTGCAATAGGAGCATGTTCCCTGGAGGAACCGCAGCCAAAATTCTTGCCTGCCACCATTACATCTCCCTTTTTAACCCTGGTAGTAAACTTTTCGTCAAGATCCTCCATACAATGGCTTGCTAGCTCGGCAGGATCTGTAGTGTTCAAATACCGAGCCGGTATAATTACGTCCGTATCAACGTTATTTCCATATTTAATAACCTTTCCCTTGGCGTTCATAACTTTATCTCCTCTCTACACGTTTAACTATATCTGGTCAGGTCCCGCGATTTTACCTGCAACAGCGGATGCGGCTGCAATAGCCGGTCCTGCAAGGTATACTTCACTTTCAGGATGACCCATACGGCCCACAAAATTTCTGTTGGTGGTTGCAACCGCTCTTTCACCCTTGGCCAGAATACCCATATGCCCTCCAAGGCATGGTCCGCAGGTAGGCGTACTCACCGCAGCCCCCGCTTCAATAAATATGTCAAACAGTCCTTCATTCATGGCCTGTCTCCAAATCTTCTGTGTAGCAGGGATTATAATACAGCGGACATTTTCATGTACCTTTCTTCCCTTTAATACCTCTGCTGCAACTCTCATGTCTTCAATACGTCCGTTTGTACATGAACCGATTACAACCTGGTCTATCTTAACCTCTCCCACATTGTCAATGGTACGTGCATTTTCAGGAAGGTGAGGGAAAGCAACTGTGGGTTTTATGGAAGACAGGTCTATTTCGTATACCTCGGAGTAAACAGCATCTTCGTCTGCTTTAAACACCTTATAGGGTTTTACCGAATGTTCCTTGACATATTCAAGGGTCTTCTCATCCACCTCAAATATTCCATTCTTTCCTCCGGCTTCAATTGCCATATTTGCCATTGCAAATCTGTCGTCCATGGAAAGGGAGCTTGCACCGTCACCGGTGAATTCCATTGATTTGTATAATGCTCCATCCACACCAATCATCCCGATTATGTGAAGTATTACATCCTTACCACCGACCCATTTCTGAGGCTTTCCTTTAAGAACAAATTTGATTGCCTCAGGGACCTTAAACCACGCCTCTCCGGTTGCCATTCCCGCAGCCATATCGGTACTTCCGATACCGGTAGAAAAAGCTCCAAGCGCTCCATAGGTACAGGTATGTGAATCGGCTCCTATAACCACATCCCCGGGGACTACAAGGCCTCTCTCAGGGAGAAGTGCGTGCTCGACGCCCATCTGACCTACTTCAAAGAAATTAACGATCCCCATTTTCTTGGAGAACTCTCTGCAAACCTTGACCTGCTCAGCTGATTTGATATCCTTGTTTGGTGTAAAGTGGTCAGGTACAATAGCAATTTTATTTTTATCAAATACCTTGTCTACTCCGACCTTTTCAAACTCCTTTATAGCAACAGGTGAGGTGATATCATTTCCCAATACCATGTCCAATTTTGCCTTTATCAGCTGCCCTGCTGTCACCGAATCCAGTCCTGCGTGAGCAGCAAGAATTTTTTGTGTCATCGTCATTCCCATATTTCAAACCTCCTCATATTCACAAATGTCTAAAAATAATATAATAAAAAAACACTTTTCAGCTTTTAATTTAAAATCATTATACAATAAGCTCCAAAAGTGTTCTTCCTGTTATTTACCGTTATTCTTATCAATTATGAATGTTTTTTGACGAATTGCGATACTGCATCGGGGTCATATTTGTCTGCTTCTTAAACATATCGTTAAACCGCTGTTGGTTCGAAAATCCCACGCTATGTGCTATTTCACCAACCTTCATATCGGTCTCATCCAAAAGTTCACAAGCACGTCGGATTCTGACATTCAAAAGATATTGCATGGGGCTGAGGCCGGTATCCTCCTTAAATGCTCTTGTGAAGTAGCTGGGACTAAGGAAAACATATTTCGCAATATCTGTTATTGATATCTCCCTTTCAAAATTGTTGTGAACAAACTGAATGGCGGATTGCATCAGCTCTTTTATTTTAGGACTCTTATTTTTTATACTGTTTTCCCATTCGGCTTTCAATGCCCTGGAAATAAGCACAAACAGTTCCATAAGCATGAGATAATCTAAAAGTTCGCTTCCCAGCTGGTCACTAGCCTTCTCCTTAAGTATCCTGTTCAGCAAAACAATTATATCATTTTTCTGACTTACTTTAAGTTTTATGAAAGCACCGGAATCTCTTCCGCTGACAAAGTTTATAAAGTCTTCCAATGAAGCTTCTGACATTGACAGATTTGACTGGTTCATAAACTTAAAGTACAGGACTATAAAATCACACCCGCTATCTGATGTTACATTAAGCTTGTGATGTTGATGAGGCTTTATTATAACTATGTCATTTGAACCAACTGTTACAGTCTGATCCCCAATTTCAAAACTGCCCTCACCGGACTTGATGTATACCATTTCAAAGGTCTCATGAATGCTTAGCCCTTTTGACCACTCTGCATTCCGGTAACGCTCAATAGCCTTTATACTTGTCACAGGTATAAAGCTGGCTGCCCCAAGCACACCCTCCCATGCTTTTGGTATAGACGTTGATTGCATATTACCCAGCCCCCTTAAAACCTTACTTGGATTAATACTTATCAATACATATTTACTTGATCACTCATTTTCCCTTTTTCTGTCCCAACTGTGGTTTGCGCTCCCACGGTTTTTGATTCTTTGGCGGCTTTCCTACAAATTTTATTTTTGAATACTTTTTATCTTTACTGAAACTGCCCTCTTTTTTATCATCCCGTCCAAAGTTTTTTTCCGGTTTCTCGTTTCTTCCGAATTTTTTACCTGCATTGTCGCTGCTGAACCTTTTACCCGGCTTATCACCGCTGTACTTTTTATCGCTTCTGTCACCGCCGAACTTTTTATCGCCTCTGTCACCGCCGAACTTTTTATCGCCTCTATCACCGCCGAACTTTTTATCTGCCCTTTTTCCGTCTTTACCGTAGCTCTTTTCGCCCTTTTCTTCACGTCCAAACCTGGAGTAAATTTTATCACCGTCACGTTTAAATCCGGAATCCTTTTTGCCATCCTTTTTATACTTTGCCTCGGTCTTGTCTTTTTCGTGCGGCTTATACTTTCTGTCAGGTCTGCTATCCTTATCGAATCTTTTTACATTTTTGTCATCACGCTCACGCTTATATGACGGTTTATCCTTTCCCTTACCGGACCTGACTTCAGTTCTGTTTTCCTTTTTGTAACCTGATTTAGGCTCTTTGCCTTCCTTTTCAAAAATATCTTCGCTATTTTCATTTTTTCTTTTGTTCATTCTCTGTCCGTATTCACTGATGGTGTCAAACTTCATTTTTTCTTTCCTGTATTCAACTATCACACCATTGTACATGGACTTTGGAATTATTGAAACTCTCAGTTCTTTTTCATATTGCTTTATTAAAGGTATCTCATTTTCGGCTACAATTGAAATTGCCATACCCTCATTTCCGTTACGCCCGGTCCTTCCTGCCCTGTGTAAATACTCCATGGATCTTTCCGGAATATTTACATTGAAGATATGAGTTACACCTTCAATATCCAACCCCCTTGCAGCAATATCGGACGCTATGAGAAGCTGCAGTCTTCCTGACTTAAAATCATCCATGGTCTTCTTTCTGTCACTTTTAATATTTGAACCATGAAGCCCGTCAGCCCTTAATTTATGAAATCTCAGCTTCTCTGTTGCCTCCATTATATCATCTGCATTGCCAAAAAACGCAATAGCTTTTTTTGGATTAATTATTCTCACTAGCTTACGTAAAACCTCTATCTTGTCCCTCTGCTCGGCCACAAAGTATATGTGGTCAATTGTATCGGGAACTTCAATTGCAGTTGTACTTTTAATAATCTGCGGGTCCTTCATTAAGGTTTTAGCACGTTCAATTGTACGTGCAGACATGGAAGCCGAGCACATCACTATCTGCCGTTCCTTAAGAGTTGTCTTTATTACGGCCTTGATACCCTCAATATTGCTGTCGTCCAAAAGTCTGTCGGCTTCGTCAACGATTATTGTCTTTATTGTATGGGCAGAGATTTTCTTTTTCTGTATAAGTTCAAGTATTCTTCCGGCTGTACCCACAATAATATGTGGCTTGGTTCTGAGTTTATCCACTTGTCTTGTTATATTTACGTCGCCAATAACCGGTGTTGATGTTGCCTTTAGCTCGGAGTTTAAAGAAAGCATCTCTATTACTCTAATTACCTGTATGGCAAGTTCATGAGTAGGGACAAGAATCAGTGCCTGCATCTCCCTCTTTTCAGTGTCCAGCTTTTCAAAAAGCGGCAGTAAATACGCAAGGGTTTTTCCCGTTCCAGTCTCTGACTGAAAAATAAGGTCACTGTTATTTCGGGCCACCGGGATTACCTTCTGCTGTATTTCTGTGGGCACAGTGATTTCCGCCAGCTTTAAAGCCTCTACCAGCGAGCTGTCTAGTTGCAAACCTGCAAATGATTGTTCCATTTTTTCTCCTTTATGTGTTGCATTAGTTTAGTTGTTCTTACTCTTTTCAATTTTTTCTGCCAATTCATACAGGTAAGTCCAGCGCTCCATAAGATAATCCAACTCTTGCTCCAGCCTCTGCTGCTTATCCAAAAGCTCCTGTAGTAAAGTGAAATCACTGGAGGCCTGGTCTATCTCAATTTTTATTTTCTCTAGTTCACTTTCCTTTTCTGCAATCCTACCGTCTATTTCTTCGTATTCTTTTTGCTCCTTAAAAGTAAACTTCAGAGGCTTTTCCTTCTGTCCCCTGCTGTCCCGTTTTGTAGTGTTATCCTGTCCATCTGCTGTTCCTGCTGCTGTTCCAACTGCCCTTCTGTCATCACTCTTTCCGGATTTTTGGCCACTTTGCTGCGGCAGTTTTGTTCCCGCCTCATTTATACTGGCTTCCTTATAATCAGAATAATTACCTGCATACTTATTAATATACCCGTTTCCTTCAAATGCAAATATTCGTTCAGCAACTCTATCTAAGAAATATCTGTCGTGTGAAACAGTAATTACAGCTCCCGGAAACTCGTCCAGATAATTTTCAAGTATGGTTAGAGTTTGAATGTCAAGATCATTTGTGGGTTCGTCCAGTAAAAGTATGTTTGGAGCACCCATCAATATGCTGAGCAGATAAAGTCTCCTTTTTTCCCCGCCCGACAATTTTGAGATAGGCGTCCACTGAACGCTGGGCGGGAATAGGAACCGTTCCAGCATCTGCGAAGCACTCAGGCTGCCTTTTTTTGTTTCTATATGCTCTGCAATCTGTCTTATATATTCTATTACTCGCAGATTAAGGTCCATCTCTGCACTTTCCTGAGTAAAGAAGCCTATTTTTACTGTTTCTCCAATTTCCACGCTTCCCATGTCGGGTTTGATGTCCCCGGAAATAATACGAAGAAGTGTGGATTTGCCCATACCGTTCGGACCAACTACACCTATCCGGTCATCACGCAGAAGGATATAACTGAAGTCCTTAATTAGAATTTTATCATCATAAGCCTTTTCTATGTTTTCAAGTTCAATAATCTTTCTTCCCAATCTGGAGGCTCCTACCTGTATTTCAATATTTTCCTCCAGCTTTGGTCCTTCTATTTCCTGAAGCTTTTCAAACCTGTCTATTCTTGCCTTTTGTTTGGTAGATCTGGCCTGTGCACCTCTTCTTATCCATTCAAGCTCGCTTCTCAGCAGGCTTTGTCGCTTTCTCTCGGAGGCCTGCTCAAGTTCTTCACGTTCAGCCTTCATCTCCAGAAACTTACTGTAGTTGGCCTGATAGCTATAGAGTTTTCCGTTATCCAATTCTATAATCCTATTGGCCACCCTTTCCAAAAAGTATCTGTCATGGGTTACCATAAGAAGCGCACCCTTTCTGGTATTCAAATACTTTTCCAACCAGTCAACAGAGTCATTATCTATATGGTTTGTCGGTTCATCAAGTATCAGAAGGTCTGTGGGATTGATCAGAGCACCCGCCATTGCTATACGTTTTCTCTGCCCCCCTGAAAGGACAGCAACATCTGCATCAAAATCATCGATTCCCAATTTTGTCAGAATGTTTTTTGCCTCGCTCTCAACAGTCCATGCATTCAAAGCATCCATTTTTTGCAGCAATTGGGACAGTTTCTCCTCCAACTGCTTGTCTCCCGGACTCTCCTGGAGCTTTTTCAAGGTATACTCGTATTCCCTCAAAAGTGACATTACTGGAGAATGTCCGGTAAATACCTGTTGAAGGACGGTAGTACCTGCCTCAAAGTGCGGATTTTGTTCAAGATAACCTATACTTGCATTATTTGCTTTTATTATTCTTCCTGTATCAGGGGTTTCAGTACCGGCTATTACCTTTAGCAGTGTACTTTTACCTGTTCCGTTTATGCCTATGAGGCCGATCTTATCACCTTCACCTATTCCAAGCCATATATCATTGAACAGTTTCTTTTCACTATAGCTTTTTGAAATGCCTTCGGCCGACAATATGTTCAATTATGTTTCTCCTCTTTTTTACATAGTATTACAATGTTTTATAAGAATTTCTAATTTGAGACTAATGATAATATTATATCATTATAACGCTCCTGTTCAAAATTAACTTTTCGGTTGTAGAAAAAGTTTGCTATCTCTTATGGCGTTCTGCGTAACCGCATCTTTTACACAGTTCTTCAACCGCTTTTCGGGCAGTAAATCCGTCATACATGCTGCATGCTCTTGGGGAGGCAAGTATATCCCGTAGGGGCTGCTCAAATATGTTGCCTAAGGGTATATTTCCTTCGCTGTCCAGACAGCAGGGAACCACTGTACCGTCTACCAGAATCCCAAACTGATCCCTTAGGCCGTAACAAAACACCTCCTCAGCAGAATCGGCTCTATCCATGTCAGGCCACTGAAATTTATGCGCCAAATGCAGGAAGACCCGGTCGGCAATTTTCGTGTTTTGGCGCAGCAGGAGCTCATCAAGCAGGAAATCTCCCTGGGGCATATCCTTCCGATTGTCGGTATTACATTGTGCTACCTGGGGGCCGAAAGCTTTATACAGGGTATTTATAATGATACTGTTCAGGCTGTTGCCGTGTGCTATGTCCTTGCTTTCGGCATTCCATAATCTAAGCTCACAGATTATGCCCCTTTGGCTTGCTTCCTTAACAAAGTTAATAACTCCCTCCAGATATTCACTTAAGGATTTCTCCTCCAGATTTGCTTCAAAGCTGTGGAGAGAAATCCCTACTTTTCTCAATCCTTCGGTACTTAACAAAAGGTCTTTCTTTTTTTCCAGAAGTGTACCGTTTGTTGTTATATTCACCTTTATATTATTGTCAGAACAAATTGTGATGAAACTGCCAAGTTCCGGGTTTAGGAGCGGTTCCCCCATCAGATGAAAATAAACGTAATCTGTAAGCGGCTTAATTTCCTCAATTACATGTAAAAACTCACTTTGAGTCATATATTTTGATTGTCTTTTTGTTTCAGGACAAAAGTTACATCTTAAATTGCAAACATTAGTTATTTCAACATACACCTTTTTGTATTTTTTCATTTTGTACTCCCATATATACTATTAATCCCGATAAGCGGTAATCTTATCGGGATATCCTTTGCGCATAGGAATTTATATTTTTTTGCTCATGCTAGCGCTTGCTACTACTTGGATTGAAGCATCACAATAAAAAAATCATTTTGCTGCCTTAATCACTTTGATTTCGATATCATGCCTGTCCACCTTGGTAGTAAGAATATCGATCTTATTTTCAATAACATCGAGGCGGTTATTAACTTCATGACGTGTCTCAAAAAGCAAGTCAATTTTTCTTTCGATATCATTTTCAATTTTGAGCTGTAATTTACCAAACAAGCCCTTAAGAGATGAAACATCACCTTCCAGTGATGATACTTTCTCTTCCATGGATGACATCTTCTCTTCCATGGATGACATTCTATCTTCCATGGATGTCAGTCTATCCTCAACAACTGTGAGTCTTCCTTCTACAGATGTCAGTCTATCCTCTACTGCCGTTAGTCTATCCTCTATATCTGATAGTATACCCCGTACTTCCTTAAATTGTGATGTAAAATCAGCATACATTCTGGTCAATAATTCAAAAGTGTCGTCTGCCATTTTTATCACGCTCCCTTCAAATATTATATCAATTAAAATTACTACCGTAAACAACAAACAAACCAACAACAAACTTATACACAATGCAAACTAATAAAGTCAGAACTTATCTGGTATAAACTCATAGATAATCCGCTTGACAGCATGGGTATGCATTTGTATAATTCGATTGTATCCAACTTAATTTTTTAGTTGAATTGTTTTAATTAAACATCTAACTGAAGATATTTAGTAAAAAATAAACCTTCTTGGAGGAGGTCAATATGACACATGATTTTTACCCTGAGGGAGTTTGTCCTATTCAAATAAGCTTTAACCTTGAAGGAGACATTGTAAAAAATGTATCTTTTATTGGAGGGTGTGATGGTAACCTTAAGGCCTTAAGCAGAGTTATAGACGGAATGTCCGTTGATAAAATAGAGGAATTTTTCAGAGGGATTCAATGCGGACGAAAGTCCAGTTCCTGCGCCGATCAGCTGGCAAATGCCGTAAGAGCAGCTTACGAAGGAACGATATAAGTCATTGTTGATAGGTCACAAAATTCTTAAACAGATTTAGTCGGCAAGTCTTTCTAGTTTTGCTCCTACAAAGCTGGAAAGACTTATTTTTCTCTTGGAAAAAATCCCAGTTATCTCAACATCCTTTAAAACTGCAAACAGGTACGTGCCTCTTTCTAACATGTTTGTATATGGATTTCCGTTTACATATATTGATGTCTTATGGCTGTCAGGCCAGAAAGCATCCAGAGCGTCATTTATTATAGCTTCCATATCTTGTGGTCCATCTGTTTCTCCGTGCTTGAGGGGCTGCCCGGTAGCTTTTATGGTATACTTTACCCTGCCCTTATCTGAGTAGGTAGAGCATAGCAACAACTTATCGTTTACATAAAGCACGGGAATATTGTTGTTTCTGCATAATATGTCTGTAAAAGTTATACTGGCTTTATCTATATTGATTTCAACATTTTCGAGTAGTTTTTTACCTGAACTGTCAGAGAAGCCTTCCGAGAGTCCGACCAGACTCTCACTTGTTTTTAATTGCTGTGCGGCGGCGGTTACGGCATAATCCAAGGCCTTGGAAATATCGTTACGCTTATAGGTGTATATGGAGTAGTCAGCAATGTTAAGGAATATAACCACTACTAAAACCATAATTGATATTCCTATGAATAATATGCCTAGACCTCCGCCGAACTCATCCCCAAGTAAGCTTTTAAGGTTCAGAGTTACTACTTTATTCACTGTCCTGTTTCTTTTCAACTCTACAGACTGCCTTTGCTTTATAGCAAAGCTTATCTTCATCCAAATCTCCCTCCACCTCCGACAGCAAGCTTTTATTACCCGATTGTACAAAAATGCTGAAGATCTCTCCTCTGTCAAGAATATCCCCGGCAGTATACCGACTCATTTCGTATATCTCCCCGTCGGCGTTAACAGACCCTGACTCAAGTTTAATATTATCCTCATCAAAATTGCCGAACCTGTTTAACTTCTTCAGCATCTCCGCCTTATCTCCGTCTGTTAGAACTCCAGTTATCATAACCTTGTGAGCTACTACATCAATAGTATTCTTTATATACCTTTGCTTTGTATCAAATTCGTAGAAGGCAATTGTTTTAAACAGAAGAATAGCTATTATAGGTATAATGATTATAAAAGCGTATATTTTACTCACTACGTCATACCTCCAGATTTAGTTAGTACCATAGAAAATGCTCACTTAATATTTTTATTTAATTCCTTTACTGTAGAATAAACCTCTTCACCGGTATCGGAAACAACTTCTGAGACTGGAAGAATAGTACCTATTATAAGGGCAACACATAATGCAAACATTATTATTGCAATTAATATGTTTTTCATTTGAGCCTCCGTAAACATTAACAAGCAGTTGATTTTAGTTATTGGTATACCGCCTTATTTTCCTACCTGGTTATTGTACTTGAAATAGTGCTTATTTTTGAATCAACCGAGTCAATCTGGGTCTCAACCTTTTGGCCGTTTTCCTTGCCATGTTCGGCCAAAGGAATTATAACTGCTACTAAAAGGGCGATAGCTATGGCCAACATAGCTACAGATAAAATAATTTTTTTCATACTCTTACCTCCAATAATTTATTTTATTCCAATATATTACCTAGTCTTGTCAGAACTAGCCTTCCCTGTTCACTTGCCTTATCCCCCTGCTCAGCTCCATGCTCGCAAAAAGGTACAATAACTCCTATTACGAGAGCTAATGCAATGGCTAACATCGCAATGGACAAAATAATCTGCTTCACCGCAGCACCTCCTGAAAAATGAATTTCTGTTTTCTGTATTACACCGCTAATCAAATGTATTCAAAGGCTTTATATACTATATCCATCATCGGATTGAGAATTAATATTGCCAGCTCATAGACCAACGGCACTATACTTAAGAATGCAATTAAGTCAATCAAGTCTACAGTTTCATCAGCAGTCATCATTAATGCTTCATCTCTTTCTATTACCTCCCTTTCCAGTACCTGTATTGCAATTTCCTTACTGGTCAAGCTGTATATTCCCAGGATATTAGCCATTTTAGCAAGACTTTTAATGTTTCTGCTTTTAAGGAAATTGAATGCCCTGTTTTTATCATATTTAAATAAATGGGAGAACTCCAGAAAGTACTTTGAGTATATTTTTGAGGATTTCTCCAGCTGATTTATAATGTCCAGGGTTTTTATTCCGTCAACTCCCGCAAGCAGTTCAAAAACATACTCCAGCTTAATTATTTCTCTTTTGTAAACAGAGCCTTTAATGAGCCAGCTGAGAACAAAGTAAAGGTCAGGGATAAAAAAGAAAACTAAAACAAATAAAAGATATTCCGCTTGAAAAGGTTTGATTTGTCGGACCTTACTCCAAGTATCTATAAACCAGTCGGTATTTTCTTGTATGAGTTTTTCGTCAGATACCGAAAGACACTCGGTTACCGCCTCTTCAACCATAGTGTATTGGTCTTCATATTTTTTTTGGGATAATAAATCAATATCAATTTTTTTATAAATTTGATTATAGAATTTATATCTTGACTTGATGGATGTATTCGAGGCATCTGCTATAGTACTTTCTGAAGCAGTGGATTCAATTAGAATTTTAGTTTGGTAGAACATATTGCTATACGAAATAGTCAGCAGGAAAACCGTACATGTGGCTAGACACAAGAATTTTAAAAAGTAAGCCTGCTTTAAGTTTAAACCTGCTTCACTTAGCTCAAGAAGTTTACATAAACATTTGTTTGTCCATATTTTCTTATCTTTCGAAATAAAATTGAGTGGAACAGCTATTATTTTATGTTCGGTAACTCTTTCGAGTAAACCCAGAAAAGTGTTCTTATTATTTCTTGCTTTTTCATAAGGTATTGACGATTTAACAACCTTGACTAATAGCCCGGATACAATCAATATTATTCCTGTTAGAGAAAGAAAAAACATTATTAGTTTGAACATGGTTTTTCCTCCCTTATACTCTTCTGAGTATTCTGACAATCAGCAACGCCGCTAATGAAAAGGCTGCCAGTTTAGCAAAAGAAGCAGTTGCGTCGTAGAACCCTCCCACATTTACACCCAGTATCAGTTTATTAATTATCAAAACAGTAGGGATGCTCAGAATGCTTGCCGCTACGGTAAAAACCTCATACCATATGAGCCTCTTGTTTTTCTTTTTCTCAATGTTGTTGTATCTTGTAATGGTCCTATTTAACTTATAAAGCTGGGCCATAAGTTCTCCGCCATTCTCCCTGTAATTTACCAGCAAAAGCACAAAAATATTAAACCAGGTATCATTTATTCTATCTCTGATTCTGAAAAGACTTTCATTCAGATCACTACAATCGGAGGCCCTCGAGATAATCCTGCCCATTGATCTGTCCAAATTTTTGCTGCAGTCCAATAATGCAGGCTTTATTCTATAGTGGAGCATGAAGGAGCTTCTAAAGCTGTCAATCAAAACAGGTATTTTTAATTTGAGGCTATATTTCATATAGTCAGCCGCTAAAGTAAATATATAATAGGGAACCATCAGGCAAAGAAGGAAAGTTGCCGCTTTTGTATACCAGAGATTCATTATTGTGTTCAGTGGAATATACATAAGTATTCCCAACCCGGGGAGTAAAAAAGTAAGAATAATCACCATTTTTTGTTGGGCTGTTTCCTTCAACATAAAGCAGGACAAGGAATTCTCCAGCTTTCGGGAAAGAATTTTTAGAGGCAGCCTGTTTATCATTATCTCAAGTGCATTAATGTACTTATCGGTTCTCACAGACTTAAGCTTCTTATAATTATTCATCACTGATTTCTTGTATATAGATACATACATTCCTGTAAGTATCAACAGTAGCCCCAATAGTATCAGCGTCAGGTATAGCCGGTTTTTAATTAGGATATCAACGTATTCAAAACCCTGAAGTGGTAAATCAAAAGACGGATAAATCAAGTCTGACATGTATCCTCCTCCACCGAGGTCCTTCCGAACTCCATACGAAATAGGTTGTTAAGTTCCTCTACATCTGGTCCGGACATTTCATATTCCATACAGGACAGAAGTTGTTCCCTTGATAAACCTTCCTTATTAACCCAATATGTTTCCTTCTCCTTGTCGAAGACAAATAGATCATTTATCTGAAAGGACATGCTTTCTTCATCTGCAATAACTTCAGCAACTTTATATACGTATCTTTGTCCTGTTTGGCGGTCAAGCTTAATATGTACTACAAGATCAACGGCGTCTGCCACATCAAATTGGGCTTCCCTATAGTCGGTATAGTAACCGGTCTGCATTAAAAGCTGCCTAAGGTCATGAATCATGCGCCTTGTGCTTGAGGAGTGAAAGGTAAAAAGGCTTCCTCTGGCTTGCCTAAGCATGGCCTTTATCATTTCAAAGGCCTCATAGGAGTTTCTTACTTCTCCGTAAATAACAATATCCCTGTTAAGCCTAAAGAATATCTCTGTTATATCAGAGGGTTTGAAATCCCTTGTATACTGCAATTCAACTATGTTTTTTTCAGGATAGTTGGTTGAAATATTCAGTTCGTGAATATTCTCAGCAAGACCTATACTTATGTCGGGGTCCAGCTGTCGTATAATTAGTTCGTCAGCTGCTGTTGTTTTTCCCGAGCCTTGTTCTCCAATAATTGCTACATTTCGCCTTCCTTTTCCCGCCAGGAGTTCTATAATCCTTGCTATACGGTCCTCAACAAATTTACTCCTGTACTTTACCAGCTGGGCCTTTGTGGCAAAAAGCCTGACGTTTACAACATAGTATTTCGACAGCGGCGGTCGCAGTGCTGTTACTCTGGCCCCGTTTTTTAGTATGGCATTCACCAGTGGATATCCTGCATTTATCTCCTCTTTTGCAGTGGAGGTAAGGCGATTTTCAATCACTTTCCTATAGCTCTCCTCATTTTTAAATATAAAGTCAGGATTGGGAATATGCCTCTTGATTCCATTGTATTGGAGCCATATGTAATCTCTGCGGGTACATGCAATTTCATTTAACATTGGATCAAATATAAGTTCATCCAATATACCATACCCGTACACTTCCTGATATATGATCTGGGTCAGCTTTTGAAGCTTTATATCAAAATCGTCGAAAGGACTTATGGAGTATTTACTCAAGTAACGACTTATTTCACTATCTATGACCTTCACGGCTCTATTTTCGTCCTTACCAATGTAATCTTTACCTAGGTAATCCTTACCTAGGTAGATATTCTGATAATAGTTAATGTGATACTCTTGAATTATTTGGTCGATGTTTTCTGCATTTATCAGGTCAGCTTTTTCAATCAGTATAAAGTAAATACTGTTTTGAATAAATTCTCTGGCCTGTATGCTGCCATCTACAGCGAGATGCTTTTGGGTTTGCCGGACCTCGTCCATATATCCGACCGCCCCTTCATGTACCTCTTTTATACCGCTAAATCCGTTTATTCTCAGTTCCTCTTCAATATAACTCATCAGTTCCTTTAAACAAATCTTCTGAAGTATTCTCACTCTTTTCTCCTTTCACCTCTAAATCCAACAATGTATAAAGGGATTGAAAAATGGCTGTACTTAGTTTTCTGACTTTTAATCAAACGTGCTTACTAATAACTGTATTCCCAACTCTTCTGAAAAACCGTTCAAGTCCTCTGTTCCGGCTGTCACTTCTGATAACAATATCAGCTTCTTCTGTTAAACCAAGTGACTTCAGCAGGTAAGCCGACAATTTCCCAATAGATTTGTTACAGGCTGTTTCCCTTTGCAGATACAAATGAAGACTGTCCCGGTTTTTCATTTCCTGAAGGGTTTCACAGTAGTCAAAGATAAATAATTTGCAATTCCCAAATGTATGCTTAAGGTCCGATTTATTTGGATAAATGTTTCGGTATTTAGAAATTAAGTACACGTTTTCCTGATTGTACGGAATATCCTCCTCTTTAACAGACTTCACGACCATAAGGTTTTCAATGTCCTGACAATATAACTTTAGAATCATCTCAGCCTGATGAAGCACCATTTTAGTAAGAACGTTTTCATTTTCTGACGAGGTATCTACAATGATCAAATCAAAAGAGCTTTTAAGTTGTTCGAATAATTCCGCATACTTTTCCATATTTCTCAAAGCGTAACCATTTGTCATTTTATTGCTTCCGAGAAAGTAAATGTCCCCACACCTTGGTATTAAACTTTTTAGTATGTCTTCCTCGATATCCTCGTAGAATTTGTAATTTATCAGGTCTTCCAGTCCTGTGGCAGATGTTTCTATTCCAAATAATCTGTATAATGAGCTGTGTTTGAAGTTGAGACAGCATACCAGAACTTTTAGCTTCCTGTTGTGGGCCATCTGGTTCGCAAGCATATATGTAATAATAGATTTGCCGGATTTTCTGGAATCCGACCACACAGCGAGTATTTTACCCATATTAGCCTCCATTACAATATAATTCGTAAATAAATTGTCCTTTTACCATAGAAGAATATACACACTGTCTTTGTTTCTCATCCAGTACCAGCTTCATATAAGCTGTTTTGGAATTTATTCCGGACAAACTATCTATTGGATTTCCGTTTTCATCCAGCATATCTGCAACTTCTACCTTTTTCAGTACAGGTTCAATGGCCAGGGTGGTATCACTTCTTAACAGGATGTCAATATAGGAGCCCCGCTTGATTAGATTTGCAAGCCTTTCCTCGATGTTTACGGGAAGTACGATAATTCTTTCATCAGGCTTGAACCACTGATTTTTATGTATCAAATTGTAATTTCTGAAGTAATCCTGCTTTGCTATTTCATGTATAGACTTTTTACCTATAACGTTGTTTATATCAGTTTCCATGGACTCATTTAAAGCAGACTGCTGAATCAATTTTGTTTTAACATGCTTACGTTCTATTACTGTCCCAGCTTCAATGTCCGATACGGCAATAACAGCAGGAACATACTTTTCCATATCAATTGGATATTTTTTGAAGACATAAGCCAGTAAAGCTGCGTTAAGAATTAAGAATATTCCAACGCATATCAGGATTGTTTTTATAACTATTCTTTTGCTCAATTTTTCCCTCCCAAGTTGCTTATACTGTGTAGATTCAGAAGAATATATACACTCTTAGTAATATTCCCGTTATTGAGACTTGGACCTCTATAGTCCTGCTATTAGCTGCCTAAGCCGGACCCGCGGCTTTGGTTTGGGAGTTTTCACTATCGCGGCCGAAATATTTGAAACAGCTGTTTCGAACCTTTCAGATAGCTTACTCCCAAATTTCAGTGGTTCACCAAAGCCGCTGTACATCCATCTTATATATATCCTTTGATCATACGGTACCTCATAAATCTTGGATAAAGGAATAAGTTCAGCCAAATACTCTTCAGTTTCACTGTTAAGTAAAATTCCATGAAGTAAATTGTGTGAGCTTAATTCTCCTTTATAGAATTTGTTGATAATGAAGGATACGCCGGAGACATATGCAGCTGTCAGTATTTCTCCTTTAAGCCTGCCTCCGAGTATTGATATACTATACGGGTTCATATCGCATATCAGAAAGATGTGATTGATAAAGCGCTCAATTAGCTTTAGATTTGACAGTTCAGCATCAATTAAGATGTAAGAGAATTGATCCTGAAGCTGAGAGAAGTGTTTATGAAGTATTAAATGATCAGTATGATCATCAGGATACATTGTTTGTTTATCAAGGTTATGTAAATGATTAATGTCTATATAGTAGAGGTTAGAGTGGATTTTTTTCGGTTCCCCCGAATTGTTTCCTCTTTTCAAGCCAAAGCTTTCTCCCAAGTTTCCGGTGCTGCTTAAATCTACTATACAAACTGGTTTTGCTTCCCTTGCTATTTTCTCCGCCACTGCGGCAGTGATGGTTGAAACCCCGCTTCCACGTATTCCCGAGAAAGCGACTATTCTGGATAGTCCGTGTGGTGCCGCTGGTAGCTCTTTACCAGGAGAGGTAGAGTTATGTATACTTATTTCATTTAACTCATTCATAAGCTGTGCTACATCCTGATATCTATGTCTAGGATTGATGTCAATGCACTTTTGCAGAATTTTGTACAAACCCGGTGACATATATTCCCCGTATTCCCCGTTGTAATATGAATGAGGAAAGCTTACAGGGTCTATTCCTGATAGAAACTGTATCAGAGTGATGCCGAGTGAATAAATATCTGTGCTGGGGCTTATCAGTGCACCGGAGCACTGTTCAGGAGGCGAATATCCCCTAGTGCCAAGAAAGACTGTTTTATATATGTTTTCAGTTTCCTTTACTGAATTATTTAAAGTAGTAGAAACTCCAAAATCAATCAGTTTTATATATCCCTCTTTTGTCAGGATTATGTTATGGGGTTTCATATCTCCGTAAATTATCGGACTAGGTTGTTGCTCATGAAGATATCGAAGTACACTGCAAAGCTGAATTCCCCACCCAATTACCTTCCGCTCCTCAAACCTTATATTTTGTTCCAGCTCTCGCTTCAGGCATACGCCTTCAATATAATCCTCAATAATATAGATTTTTTCTTCTGTCTCATAAACATCGCAAATTCTGGGCAGAGCTGGATGGTTCAAGCGTTTTAACACTTCAGGTTCAATGTATCCGCTTATCGAGGTTGCCCTGTCCTTTGGTATCTCCTTTATGGCCCAATAGTTCCCCAGTGCCTTGTTTTCAGCCAGGTATACTTCTCCGCAGCCTCCGCTCCCGAGTGATTTTATGTATTTGTATTTTTGGTAAAAGATATTATCCTGCATGATACGAATCCTCCATGCATAAAGTTAAATCAAATTTATGGGACTATGTAAAACGAAAATTGTATAAAAATGAAATGATAAAAGTAAATATATGAAAGTGAATTTATATAATCGAATTTATATAAGTGAATCAATACAATAACGATATGAAATGATATAAGAAGAATGATTAGCAATATGATTATATACGGGATGACTTCATTGGAACTTAATTTGAGTAGATATCAAATTAAGGTTTAGATGTAAATCATTTCTAGTAATGTAAATTATAATCCATTTTATTCCATAATGCAACAGTTATTTTTAAAAAATAGTAATTTTTTTTATTTATTTTGTAATTATGCTGGTTTGACTATACCCCTTCAAGGTTAAAGTCAGGTATATACTGGATGTCAGAAGACTGCCGCTCCTGAACATAGCCCTCCTCAAGTCCCAACCTGTACAGATGGTTCACTACTTTTTCGTACTCCTTTCTTGTTATAGGCCTATTGATTTCAGGATACTTTTCAGCAGCATAAAAAGGTGTATACTGACTCATTAAGGACACATACACACTTTTAGGTAAGTTATTGTTGATCCAATCAAGCACGTTAATGCTTTCTTTTGTGTGACCAGGAAGAATGAGGTGCCTGATAATCAAACCCTTACGGATTATCCCATCATCATCCAAAACAGGGCTTCCAACCTGGCGGTACATCTCCAGAACAGCTTTTTTACTAACTTCGGGATAATCCTTTGCTTTGGAGTACTTCAAGGAAGCCTCTCCGGTTGAATATTTCAAATCAGGCAGATATACGTCTATAACTCCCTCAAGAGTTTTAAGGGTTTCCACCGTTTCATAACCGTTTGAATTATATACTACCGGGACTGTAAGTTCTCCAGTCTCTTTTAATTCTCTGATAGCGTAATATATAGATTCTATGTAATGAGAAGGGTTTACCAGATTAATGTTATGTGCTCCCTTGCTTACAAGCTCCTTTACTATTTCTTTAAGCCTTTCTAATGTAACTAGCTTACCGAAATTCTCCTGGCTAATATGAAAGTTCTGACAATATACACACTTGAGATTACAGCCTACAAAAAATATTGTACCAGACCCTCTTGTCCCACTGATGCACGGTTCTTCCCACATGTGAAGGAAAGCCTTGGCTACTTTAGGCTGTTCCGGGACGGCACAATAACCTGTCTCAACTTTTCTATCTACATTACAGTGTCTTGGACATATATTGCATGTTTTACCCATTTGATATCTCCCTGTATACTTGTTTTACTAAGCTTGTAAGCCAGAAGAACATATTACCATATTATCTATCATTGGCTGAGGTATTGAGGTGTAACCCTTAAGAATATCTTAACATTCTATATTGTATTTACATTCCCAATAAATAAAAATATAATAAATCTTAAGTATTGATTAGTCAATAGTAATATCCGGAGGATTTAACCAATGCAGCTTAAACCCATTGCATATGCAGAGCGTAAGAGTGTTTTACCCAAAAACCTGTTTGTCGCTCTTATATATATACTTGTACTTGTTTGTCTGGCTATAGGAGTTATTTCCTTTGTTTCAGCCTGGAAACTAACCCACCCAGGTAAGTTGACAACAAAGCAAATTTCTTCAAATATAGCCCCAGACTATAAAAATATCAGCTTCTACTGTAGTGAATCAAAAGAAAAGATTAATGGATGGTTCTTTCCATCAATAGGCTCAAAGACCACGGTGCTCATGGTACACAGCCATGGTAAAAACAGACTTGAATTTGATGAAGAAACCTTTAAATTAATCCGAACACTAAATAATAAAGGCTTGAACGTATTAACAATAGATTTGAGGGGTTCAGGAAACTCCGCCGGTTCCATGTCTACTTTCGGGAAAAATGAAACAACTGATGTACTGACTGCTATTAAATATCTGAAGCAGCAGGAAACTGAAAAGATAATACTGATGGGTTTTTCAACGGGAGCTTCATCATGTCTCTCTGCTATTAACAAATCGCCCTACCGGGACAGTATACTTGGAGTAGTTGCTGACAGCCCCTATGCAAAGGTTGACAATTACATTGATTACGTAACTAAAGATGACAGTTGGCTTCCAAAATATCCATTTAAATTTACCATAGACTTTATTGTAAAGAAGCTTACAAAAGTAAGTGATGAATTGGATATCATTCCCCAGATACCCGCTATAATGCCGACACCTTTATTACTTATAGATGGTGCTCAAAAGGAATTAAGTGCCTCTGAAAACACAAAACTGCTTTATGAACTATATTCCAGAAAAAGCCCTGTGCCCGTCCATTACTGGAACTCCGGGGCTACAGAATACGGTCAGAGCTTCTTAGCGGCACCTGACAAGTATATGGATACTGTTGTGAAGTTTATAGAGGGGTGTATTAGGGAGGCCGAGAGTACCAGTAAAAAATAGGTGAAATATTTTTGTGTTTGTGCAACAATTGAATAATCATACCCACCACATAAGCAAAATAAATAAAATAGCGAAGAAAAACCGTTCTCTCGCTATTTTATTTATTTTAGTCAAGTTTAAATATCATTTCTTCTTATCAAAATAAAACGACTGTTGTGGCAGCTTATTCCCAATATTATAGCCGTTATTAACCATTTGGTTTTGCTTTACCTGCCGTATCTCACCACTAAGCCTGTTAAGAATATCTCTAACCATTCTATTGTTTATGGCTTCGAGGTTTTGTATTTTCTTTGTAATATCATAAATTGATGTAATTATTTGTTTTAACTCAGCCGAGCCTGTAAGATCAGATATTCTGATTTCTTCAAGACTCTGAATTCCAAGCAGAGATTTAAGTCTTGAGTAATACACCTCGAAAGCCTGGTCCAACTCGTCAATAGCATCCATTTCCTGCTGCTTCTGGTCTATTATTCTTTGAAGCTCTTCGGTATTTTCTTCAGTTATAATGTTACTTTGTTCTTGTGTAAGCTTTAGTATCATTCGCAAGCCGTCTAACTTCTTTTCGGATAGTTCAAAAAGCTTTTGTATATATTGATCAGCGTTCATAGCATCCTCCATGAATACATCAGTGTATATGCTACACCTTATTAATTTACCTTTTACTTTTATCTCAGTTTTTTCTTATATTTTGCTAATATTGTTCTCATTTTTATTCACAAAGTTGGATAAAGTTGATATGGAAACAACCCACTTCGGAAAAGCGGATGAGTTCAAAACACCCCGCATCTGAATAGACTGCGAGGTGTATGTTGAAAAAAGTCCAATTACTTTGCAATAGCTTCTTGCACTGGTACAGGGTGCTTTGCAAGTTTCATAGCTTGTGACCATGTGTCTCGTAACTCTTTTGCCATCCCGAGCACTTCCTCTACTATAACATTATCTTTTTTTAGATTTGCTTGTGTAAGTTGTCTATACATGTAATCATATAATAGCTCAAGATTCTGAGAGACCTCAAAATTCATATCCAATGTTGTCATAAATTCAACAATGATTGCCTGCGCCTTAATAATACTGTTATTTGCTTTTTCAATGTTTTTTGCCTCAATGGCAGATTGCGCCTGCATCAAAAACTTAACCAACCCATTATACAGCATCAGGGTAAGCTCTTCTGGAGTTGCTGTATTTATTGAATTGGATTTGTACTGGTTATATCCATTACTTGTTAACATTAGCTAGCAGCCTCCTACATAATATCTATTTTCTGATAAATAATATCTTATTTATTGACCACCGAATTGTTGAGCGATCCAGCTTTGCTGACTATTTAATTTATTCAGAGCGGATTCCATAGCAGCATATTTCTCATACAAAGCGTTTTCTTTTGCAATAAGCTTTTTATTCATTTCATAAGCCTCATCATCATACCTAAGAATTTCTTTAGCCAAAACACTCTTAGTTTCAGAACGGTCTCCCACGATACCTGCCTTTTCAAGTAATGAACCTTTATAACCCCCGATATCTGTACTTGTTCTGATTGCGTCCTGAATAATATCTGAAAATCTATTTGCAATACCGGACTCCGCATATCTTTGACTTCTAAGTTTTGAGCCATTTGAACTGTTTATGGCCTGATAGTAGGTTATACTAGAACTGCTGGTAAATAAACGAGCTATTTCCTCAGGTTTTGTAGCTAGTGCATCTTTTAGTTTAGTTTCATCAATAACAAGCTTTCCCTTGTCTTCATAATTTGAAGATGTTGTTATACCTATAGAGGTCAGCTTTATACCTGCTCCTTCAACAGCAGCATATATTGCAGATCTAAACTGTGACAGAATATTTGAAATTATACTGTCATTTCTCAATAAACCAGCCTTTGCCTTTTCATTCCACTTTTTTATTTGCTCCTCACTCATTGCTGATTCCTGTTCATCAGTCAAAGGCAGATAATCCTTATATCTTTTCTCGGATAATTTGTCATTCAGCTTCTTTATTACCTCATTATACTTATCTACAAAAGATTTAACGAAATCAAAAGCCTTGTTGGCATCACTGGATACTGTAACCTTGATAGGATCAACACCTGCTCCAGATTCAAAGTCATTCTTAATATTAAAGGTTAGTCCATCATAAGTAAAAGAATTTGAAGGTCTTACTATTGTAGTGCCATCCACTGTCACGCTGGCATCCGTGCCATTGTCAGTACCTACCACTCCCAAAACCGACATGAGATTTCCAGTTTTATCTTCAACTGTAACCTTCGCTGCATCACCAGTATTCTTTGACTCAACTTTAAAGCTATTGGTTGTAATGTCATATTTTATTGTAGCATTTATAGTAGTGTCGGCATTTACAGTCTTCATAATATCGTTAAGTGATACATTTTTTGAATTAAAACGGAAGTATTTCCCATTTATTGTAAACTCGATATCATTACCGGCACCACTAAGAGTCAATGGAGTTGCGAAACCTGCTTTAATCTCATCAACCTTTTTAGTTAAATCAAGCTTATTCGACATGTTCGAAGTTTGTATCCCAAGTGCACTGTTCGCATCGATTTCTGTTGCGGAAACGGATGCTGTATGTCCAGCTGAAACTGAAAATGTTACTTTTCCAGTTTCACCAGAGAAAGTCACCTCACTCGAATTTGCTGCAGTCTGAATAGCTGCTGCCAAAGCACTAGCACTGGTATATTTACCTGAGGCGACAGTTACTGTTTTAGGAACTCCGTCTATTATAAGCTGGAACTTATTATTACCTTTGCCTACCGTTAATGGATTATCATTAGTAGGTTCCTTACTAAACAAATCCTCTGCTCCATCGTTAAAGTCTGTACCTATACTAAAGGAGTCTGTATTTCTTGATGTGGAAAAGCTTAACTTTCCTCCGTCGTTGGTAGCATTAGCAGTAAATCCGACTGTTATCTTACCTGAACCAAATGCCTCATCAAGTTTACTCTGCAATTCTGCCTGAAATCCCTGAACAGTAGTAATGTTATCCTTCAGTGTAAATTCTTTTGTAACATTATTAAATGTAAAAATAAAAGTATTATATTCAGACTTAATCTTTGTATCAACATCGCTATCCAAGACCTCTATTCCCTCAACAGGTTTTTGTAGTGATACTTGGTTTGTTGACTTTGCTAGACTTACTCCAAGTAAAGAGCTAGCACTAGAAGAGGTATCAATCTTAAATATATCTGAGCTTGATGCAGCCTTAAAGCTTAAACTTCCTCCATTGTTACTGGCATTCGAAGTAAATCCAACTGTTATCTTTCCATCACCAAAGGCATTATTTATTTTACTCTGCAATTCTGCTTGAAATTGTTCAACGGTAGCATATGTTCCAGCATCATTTAGAGTAAAAGTCTTAGTAACTCCATTCAAAGTAAAGGAAAACTGATTGTTATTGTTACCCGATTTAATATTTTGAACATCTGAATTTAGAACCTCAGCCATCACTAAAGGTTTTGTCAAAATTGAGGTGCTTGCCGTTGTTGCTGCTTTCATGGATGTTATTGAGTATGTCCCTGCCTTTGCACTTGCACCTGGTGTAACACTCACATAGTCAGTTGAATTGGATGCTGCATACGATGCTGAGTGACTTGCAAAAGAATCAGCAGATTTTAGCTTTTTGGTTGCTGAGATATCAAAATATTCCTTATAAAAATCTTGGAGTGTTGAGGTCACTTCACGGTATGACTCAACTTTCCACTCACTTACCTGTCTATTCTGTAATATTTTTGTGTACTTTGCAGTTTCAGCCTGCATTGCCTGCTTAATCAATGTATCTGTATCCATATTTGAAGCAAGCCCCGTTATTCTTTTATTAGTATTGAAAGTATAGCTTGATATTCCCGTTATTCCCATATATATTACCTTCTTTCGTCAACAAATAAACCTGCCATCTCACAGATCTTTGCTACCATATCTAATATCTTCTCATTCGGTATTTCCCGTATTAGCTCGTCAGTTTCTGAATTATATACTTTAACAACTATTTCATTTGTCTGTTCATGAATGGAGAATTCGAATCTTCTGTTACCGCCTGAGATTGCCTTATTAGCCTTTTGAATTGCCTCAATAACAACCCTTTCTGAAACAGGCATATTATCCTTATCATATTCGTTTAACTGTGAAATGGGTTTAATACTTGACCATTCACTATTTGCATCTATTGCATTAGATTTCTTTTCTGCAACGGATGAATTATTAATGTTGTTATTTAGGCTAACATTTGAGCGAAGTGAATCGCTGCTATCAATCTTCATGACGACACCTCCAAAACTTTTCTATTATTTGTATCGGTGAGTTGATGGAAAGTGTTTAGGGGTTTTTGAATATACTATCTTCATCTCATCTACATCTCGTAGAATTAAACAAGCAAACTACTATGCTTGTTTGAGAATTAACTCAAAATTTATCATACTTAAAGTTGTATCATAAACAAAATTTAGTTAATATATTTGTTTATATACTCTTTAAATTTCCTAATCTCAGAATTATCTGGTAACATCTCTTCTAAATCATGAAGTATCAATAAAGCTTCATCTAATCTATTTCTTTCAAATAAATAATTAAATAAAAGCTCATGTAACCAAATAAAAGTATCTGGTTTGTTTTCTAAAGCAGCGAGTTTTATAGCTAAATTTAATAAGCTATCTATGAATAATTCCTCTCCGTTAACTTCTTCTGATAAATCATGAATGATTAACTCAAGAGATTTATTATAATTATGATTAAATACTAAAATCACTAACTCCTTATATTTTTTTATGAAACTCGGATTTGAAATAGTTTGAGATAAAATTGGTTCTATGCCTATGATAGTAAGTAAAAGTTTGTTTTTTTCTTCAGCGAATTCTTCATCGATTTTAAGAGCTAGATTAAAAATATTTATAATAAAATTTTGCGTATCAACACTTCTATAATTACTAAGCAATTTATTAGTAAGCTCATGATTAAATATCTCATTTAGTTCAATAGCCTTTTCTGATATACTTATATTCGTTGTATATAGAACCCTTATAGTATCTTTTATAGCACTAAAATACACAAGAAATAAAAATTTTCTATTAACTTCACTTATAGGACCAAATTGTTTTAGAAAACTCTCTTCATGGAAAAAAAGATATATATCTGATTTAAAACGCTCTGAGCTATATTTGTATGATCCTGATTCAGGGTGAATTCTATAGTTATGTAAAACTTTATCTGATAGAAATATGCCGTTAGCGTAATTCAGTAGTTCGAAGCAAGTATATGTATCGCCTCCATAAGATAAAAAACTAGGCCTTTTCTTTTGAATATGATCCCACGCTTCTTTTACAATTGATGAAGCAAAAATCTTTCCCCATATTGGACGGAA
This sequence comes from Bacillota bacterium, assembly GCA_023393115.1. Classification (GTDB taxonomy): domain Bacteria; phylum Bacillota; class Clostridia; order Acetivibrionales; family DSM-1351; genus Ruminiclostridium. Next base: position 27,657 of record JAEWMS010000063.1, on the reverse strand, counting down.
GAACTGATGTATATATCTAAAAGCATTACTAAATTCGTTTTTCGGTATAATTCCACAAAACTCACTTTTTCTATACGCTACTTTTCCATTTTGTACAATATGAAATTTTGAACCTCCTAGCCCGATATCAAGGTTATGAGCTTTAGTATTATTATACAATTCTTCAAAGAAATTCGGCTCCAGCCAATCATCGCTGTCCAACATTGCAAAGAACTCTCCGCTTCCTTCTCTAACTAGTAATTCCATAGAAGAAAAATTATAATTCCTTTCTAGTTTAACATATTTAATTCTTTTATCAGAAGAAGCGATTTTTTCAATTAATTTGCCAGTGTTGTCAGTTGATCCATTATCTACTACAAAATATTCAAAATCGGATAGCGTTTGATTAATAACACTCAGAATACATTGTTCTATATAGTTCTCTACATTATATGCTCTTGTAATTATCGAAATTTTAACCATTTTAGCCCTCTCTATGACTTATTCAAAAAAACAGATCCCATAAGACAATACGTGCTTTCCTTCTTTCCTATTCTATCGAAAAGCTCTTTAGCTACATTAGAAGCTCCAACACTAGTTACAATTGTATAAAAGTCGTCATTAGGTGTTAATTCACATGGCTTAATTGACGGAATTCCGTCATACACAATATCCCTAAAACTATCTATAACCTTTACCAGTTTTGCATTCGGGTATTTTTCAAAAATATGTTGTAAAATTTTATTTGTAGCGCTTGTTATTCCCCAAATGGCAAATTCAACTTCATCGTTTCTATTCCAATGTTGGTCAATAAATTTATCTAGTATATCAAAATTCATATGTGTTATTTCAAAGAAGTCATAATATCTTACTCGAGACCTATTTTCATAAAAATCACTTATATCACAAATACTACTATATTTAGTGTATACCTCTTGAATTCTTTCGACTGCAGAATTAAGTAAATTAGTTTTATGATTTTCAATGTCTATTGTTTTTGGGTTCCAATCAATAAGGTGATATTCATTTAATGAATATAGTTTTATGAATTTATCCAACCATGCAAATCTATAATCAATGTAATCTTTTGCGAGAATCACAGGAATACCCATGGCTATGCACGGGGTAGCTGCATGCAAGCGTGAAGTGACAACAAGACATGCTTCGTTAGCTATTTTTTGATAATACTCTTCAACAAAACTAAAAATTCTATTTGTATTTTTAAACCAAGATGAATATGATAGATAATATTGTTGTGTCGTAAACTCACAATTTTCAAATAGATTAGATGGAATATAATCTTTAAGCAAATACGGTGTATCGATAAAGAAAACCTTATTGGGTTTTATATTGCGTAAATTACGCTTTGGCTGAGTAATCGTTAAACACCCTGTAAGATATGATAATATCCCAAAATCTCTTAATTTTTTTAAAGTATATTCATCTCTACATCCAATAGGTTCAAAGGATTTCAAATAATTTAAATTATATTCATCTTTTAATAATTGTTCTCCATCCATTCCAATAGTATGCAACGTGCATGCTAAAAATATTGGTATTATTTTTTTTGAAATAGCGAATCGTCCATTCAATAAAAAATTTTTATTAAAAATTGAATAATTCAATGGAAGAATTAGACATTCTCCTTCATAAGACGTGAGTTCCGCAATATTTAAATTTACAATCCTCTCTCCCCCAATACCTAATTTATCATACAATCTTTGTATTGTTATGAATTGTAAATAATCCCCGATATTACATAATACTTCGTCAGAATCATTTACAAAACAATTATCAAAGCAAATATTTGCATATTTCATATTTAGACCCCCATACAATCTCAATCTAATTAATTCATAAATTATCACCAGTTATTATACTGGAGAAGTTCTTTCCAATTCTATTACTTAATTTCATCTATAATATTATTTTAGTTTCTATATTATAGAAACTGTTTTATTGTTATTCATCATGCTAGTCTCCATTAATACAATAAAGAATTGTCTTGCAGTCACCAAAAACTTTTTTCTGTCTTAAATAAAAATGATATTCTGGATTTAGATCTTTTAGTAAAAATGGGATGTCTAATATATGGTTCTTAAATGTTCCATACTCAAGAACTATAACAGGTTTATATTCTTTTAATGTATTTTGGGCTCCTAGCAAAATTTCGTAATCCGAACCCATAGCATTCAGCTTTATAATTAATGGACTAGAACTTATATCATCTATATCACTTAAAATATTATCATTAGTATCTGAGTGTACATCTACCTCTATACTCATTGACCCATCTTGCAAAAACTTTTGCTTCTCCTCGTGGCTGGATACTAAAATAGGTTTTTTAAATAAATTTGCATTAAAAAAACTAAAATTTGAAGTTGTATGGTAAGTAAGTTCACCTTTTTCTGAGCTTAAGGCAATATTAAGTAATATAACATCTTTTAATTTCGAATATTTTATAAAGTTTCTCAATGCTTCAAAATTCCCTTTTTCCATTTCAATGCCAATTATCTTAGTATAATGTAATCCATTAAATTGGCAAAATTTCATTATAGTATCTCCAGTATATGCACCACAATCAATATATATATATTTGCTGTTTTTATTTAGTATAGGATCATCAAGAAAGATTCTCCTGAAATCATATTAATTAACTGACTACCATCACCTGACATTTTAAAAGACAAAAGACTTATGAAGAGTTCTCTTGATATATTATCCTGAAACATGTCAAATACTTTTTATATCTCTCATAGTCAATATTAATATCATTAATGTCCAAAAAAGTATCTTCCATCTTAAACGGAACACACATATTATAGAATACATTTTTTTCATTTTGAGATACTAAAAAGTTTTCTATTTCTAAAGCTGTTAATGGTAAGGTTGCAATTAATAATATATATTTTGAATACTTATATTTTAATTCACTATAGGAATACAACTTCAGACCTAACAGTTCATTTTCTTCGCATTTATCAGTCACACAGAAACAGCTTGGGGTTATGCAATTCTTCTTCAATATTTCAAATAGCCGTTGTCCTTGTCCTCCTGCACCATAAATAATAATCGGTATATCTGTAGATTGTAAATCTCTCCAAATAAGTGTCGGCCTAATACTAAACTGCATTAGTTAAATCCTCCTGGACTTTAATACAAGTGCTTCAATTCCGGCAATATCTTTAAAATTATCTATACTTATATCGTCTTCCTGTATATTTATTTCGAATTCTGTTTCCAATTCTTGAATCAATACCATTATCCCTAACGAATCAATTATTTTTTCCTCAATAAGCTTTGAATATTTATTAATATCTACGTAAGGATTGATTTCTGTAATAATTTCTAATATCTTTTCTTCAATGCCAGTATAAATCTTACTCACCCCTTTAGTTATCCCTTTGAAATTCCGATTTTAATGCCTTCCTATCTATTTTCCCGTTTGGATTCAGCGGTAATTTAGAAATTATTTTTATTATGCCTGGTAGCATATATGAAGGTAATTTCGATTTCAAATACTGATATATTGTTTTTTCAGTTATACTATTTATACAGGAACACACTAAACAGATACTATTTTCAGTTTCTAGATAAAAACAGCAACATTCCCTAATGCCATCTATTGCAAGGGTTGCGTTTTCAATCTCTCCTAATTCGATTCTATGCCCCATGTGCTTTATCTGAAAGTCTTTTCTTCCAATATAAATAAGCTCACCGTATTCATTATATTTAACTAAATCACCAGTTCTATATATTTTTTCGGGGTACTTCTTGTTTAATGGGTTTTGGACAAATACACTATCTGTCTTATCCCAACTACCATAATAACCAAATGATAAGCAGGTACCACGTACACATAATTCTCCAATCTCATCATTATTCACGAGTTCGTCATTTTCATTTAAAACTAATATGTCTGTGTTATTACATGCAAATCCGATTGGTAATGTTTCACTTAATTCAAATTCTCGATTTACAACATAACAAGTACACACGTCAGTAATTTCTGTTGGTCCATACATATTTGCAAAAAGTGCATTTGGATAAATGCTTCTCCAAAAGTTAAGTGTTTTAACAGGCATTACTTCACCACAGAATATTATTTTACTCAAGTCTGGCATTTTGTTAAAGTTCACTTTATTAGAGGATGCTACAATTCCCATAGCCGACGGAACCCAGAAAATTGTATTAATTGAATTATCATACATGAATTCAAATAGCTTTTGGGGAAATATAAACGTACTTTCAGGTATAATTATTAGTGTACAACCATGTTTTAATGTTAAATAAATATCTAATATTGAATTATCAAAATAGAACGGTGCCTGGTTACCAAATACCGTATTTCTGTCGAATTTGTAGAAGTCTGTTAGCCATTCAACATAATCAATTACAGATTTATGGCTTATTGTTACACCTTTAGGTACACCAGTTGAGCCTGAAGTAAACATAACATATAAAAGGTCAGTGTCAATTTTTCTTTGCATAATGTTCGTTAAGGCATCTTCAGATATAGTATTTGATTTACATTCTTCCAAATAAATCTTTATTGTATCATCATATAAACTAAGGTTATTTTCAAGTTCAGCAACCGATATGATACACAAAGGCTCCAATACTGAAAAAATCGTCTTTATTCTCTCGGTTGGAGAGTTAATATCTATAGGAATATAAAAATTCCCACTATATACAATGCCTAAAAATGTAGCTATTGCCAACGCTCTTTTAGGTAAGTAAACAGCAATTGGTTGATTTGTTATTCCACTAGTTTGGTTTATTATTTGAGTTGCTATTTGTCTTGCAAGCCTATCAAGCTCTGCAAAGGTTAAAGTAATCTGCTCATCTTTTACTGCAATATGATTAGGCCTTTTATCAACAGATTCAATTAAATATTCTAAAATGTTTTTCTTCAAACATACCAACTCCATTTAAAATTAATTTACTCTAAATCATTGTTCTTAGACTCTCAACAATTTTGTCTAAAACAATCAACCGCCCTTTATAATTTGCAGTTTCATCAATAGTTTTTTTATCGGCAAAACAATCGGAAGTTAGAATATAACTTAAATCTAAAACTTCAAATCCTTTATCATTAATTAAACTAATCATTTTCTTACGATTATCTTCATAAGCGTTCTTAAACTTTTCTCCAAGTAGCTGTTCTGCATACATATAATTAGCAGGTGGAATAAATGGTAGAACTTTAATACCTTCTTGAATAGAAAAATCTAGTATTTTCAATAAATATTCCACATCTTCACATTCCCCACGTAACCTATACATGTAATTTTTTCGAAAAACTAATACACTGTTTTGATCAATATTTACTGATTGATCAGAAGAATTAAAAACATCTAATTTTAACTTAGCAAAACGTTCTTCTACTATTTTTACATATTCTCTTAACTCATCAAAAGCTGATCCGACGAAATTATCTAATAACTTAAATAATTCTACATGTTGCGTTCTTGGTAAAATGTGATGTTTTCCTGTAAATACTTCAAAATTAATCATTAATACTAATACTTCTGGTATTATTCCCATTTCAATTTGTGTCTTATAAACGGTGTAAAAAGATCTCATACCCATGCCATGCATTGCTAATACTTTAGTATAGTTGTCGCCAATAGTTCTTCTTATCATACTTCCGAGATTCTCAGGGTCGATATCATTTATTGATATCTGAGATAAGCCGCAATCTCCAAGGGCTAACACTTTAAAAGGTGTCTTCCTTTTAAATTCATTTAAATAATTATTGTAAATGTTTGTTTTGATACAAAAAAAGTTAACGTCTTCAATATAACCATAATTTGAAAGCTGTGTTTTTATACTATCACAATTTTCAACCGATATTATTATGGCAAATTTATCTACATTATTTTCTACTTCCTTAAGTGGTAGAATCGGATGACTGTTTATATACCCTCCCCATTTTTTACTATTATTATCTGCGAAATAAAAAAAAGGATAATTCTCTTTCTCTAGAATTGCTGCAAACACGGAACCTCTTATTCCTGCTCCAAATATAACTAATGATTTATTTTTTATTTTGTTTTGGTTTTTATCTATACATTCTTTTAGAGTAATATAATCTTCATAAGACATTACTGTTACCGGCCAGGCAAAATTGTACTTGTTCTCCATGTTATCCTCTTCCAAACCTCTCTAAAATTTCATCTTCATATCCAATTAAAGAATCTTCAATAGACATTATAGAGTTCTGAGCTATATAACAATCATTACAATCCACCAGAACCTGCCTGCCATACTTTAATTGCTTATAAAGAAATTCTCTTCTTCTCTCTCCGTTCCAACAATCAAGCAAACTTGAATTATAGATATTCCCTAAATTAAAAGATATAGAAGGCTGAGTACAAGGATAAACTGTACCATTAGGAGAAACAAATAATGAGTAAAATGATAATGAACAACACTTTTGATATTGAATCTCATCTCCAAACTTATTTACTTTAACTGAGTTGTTATTTAGACTATCCATACCTTTCCACAGGTTAACCGACGTTTCAATTATAACATTGTCACATATATTTTGAAACTTCTCATATAGTTGACTTTTTTCTTGGCCTTCTAAGGCTATATCGACAATTTTTACAAAAATTATTGTATCTTTTCTATTTTTATATAATGTTTCAATACTTTCTATAAAAGAATCAAAATTAATCCGGGTTCCGCATATCTCTCTATACTTCCTTGAACTTAGCCCCTGTAAAGAAATTACTATTTTACTTATATTTGCATCAGCTAAATCAAGCGCATAAGCCTTATCAAGAATCGTAGCATTCGTATGTATTTCTGTTTCACATTCTCCATAGTTTTCATTTATATACCTAATCATTTTAGTTAAATTCTTGTTAACTAAAGGTTCACCATGACCAGATAATGATATTTTTTTTAGAGTGTCTGGAAACTCTTCTATTTGCTCCATTGCTCTACAAAATGTTTCCCAACTCATTATATCATTATCTCTTACATATGATCCTTTGTAGGTATTATCATTTCCGCGAAAACAGTAATTACATCTCAAATTGCATACTTCACTAACATCTAAGAATATTGATAATGGTGTGGAAATTGGGAGTTTATCTCCTAAAACAATTCTATCTTTTCTATAAGTCTTTTTTTGACTATAACTATCTTTCATAATATACCTCACCATAAGTAATGTTATATTGCGTATAAAACGGTTTCCCCTGTATACCACGAATGGTGCCTTAAGTATAACGTATAATCTAAATTTAGATTCTGTACAAATTTAGGAATCTCAACAATATCGTCTGTTTTATGATATACACTAATTGCCAACTTTGGACGGTATTCTTTTATTAAATCTTTTGCGCCTTCTAAGGCCTGCAATTCAAGTCCCTCAATGTCCATTTTAATGAATGTAACTTTTTCTTTTATTAAACTATCTATTGTATATACTTCCACACATTTCTCAATCGAACTATCTTGTTTATCTAAACAAAAATGAGCTGTTGACTTAATTCCTGTATTATCAAATAAGATTTTATCACTCTTATTAAATACACCATTATATATTACGTCTATGTCACGATATTGATTTTTTATTGAATCAAGCTTATCTTTACAATCAAGGTTGGGTTCAATTGCTATAATTCTTTTATATTTACAATCAGTTTGTCTTATAAACTCCTCTATTGAATCCCCTGTATAAGCACCTATGTCTAGAAACGTTTCATATTGACTTAGCTGAAAAATATCCTTAGGAAAGTATTGCGGACTTGAATATATTTCTTCAAAATATTTATAGTCACAACTAATCCATCCTTTTAACATATTTTCTAAAACTTGTTTCGATAGAGTATCTTTAAAGCTTTGAAACAGACTATTAATGAAATCCTTATTTTCTAACAAATACTTCTTATAGCTTTGAAGATCTATTCTTGTATCAGCATCAAAAAAATAAATTTTATCTTCTCCTACTTTTTGTCTTAAGTCAGGTATAATATCATGAGCATTGTTTGGTGCAGACACAAAAATATTAAAATCCTCATACCTCATAATCGCATCATATAAAGAAGTTATCGGAATATCTTCATAGAATCTTCCCCACTTTTTACTGTCGTTATCACATATTGTTTGAGGCATTATTTCATGTGACAGAAACATTTTAGCAGCATTACTACATCCTCCTCCTGCTCCAAAAAGAATAATAGGAATAACTCTATTATAGGACTTAAAAAACTCTTGACATTTATTAGGTATTGAAACGATTGATTCAATATTTAGCATTAGATTCTCCTATAATATATTTATTTACCCACTCTACTTCAAAAGGTTCTATATATTCGCAACTTAATAACTCATCCAAACTCGAAACTAGTATTCCTTTTATATAGCTAAGTTGATCCTTACAATTTTCCAAATTGTATTTTGTTATTTTATCTACCATCGAAATCATATAAGACAATTCAGAGTATTTTGCCATTTTAGCTATTTGAGGTATTTTCATAGACAAATATTTCGTTCTTTCACTAAAAGCCCACAAATATTCCTCTAATTGCTGAGGTGTAAGATTATAAGTCAATGCAAATCCTGAATTATTATTCTCATGTCTATCAAAAAAATATTTTGCAGTTCCTGATGATACAACTGTTTCAGCTTCAGCAAATAGTTTATAAATAGTGTGTATGTCATCATATCTTCCTGTCTCAATATACCTAATATTATCAAACAAGGATCTTTTAAACAATTTACACGGGTTTGCTGAATTATACCTTTTTCTCTTTAAAAACTCTCTAACAGCTTCGTATTTATTTAATACTTTTACATCTTCAAATACATAAAATGGTTCAATTCTTCCAGAAAAATCATAATAACACCCACAAACAGATATATCCGCATTATGTTTTTGCAAAATGGTATATAAATATGAAAACATATCTTCTTTCATATAGTCATCATCATCTACAAAACTTACGAAATTACCAGAAATATGATCCAAACCTACATTTCTTGCTCGCCCAATATTTCCGTTTGTAATATTGACCACACTAACCCTTGAATCTGTATCTTCATATTTGCGGCAAACTTCTAAACTGTTATCTTCACTTCCGTTATTTACAATAACCAATTCAAAATCACAGTTTTTTTGTGCTAATACACTCTCTATGGATCGCTTTAAAAATTTTTCTCTATTATATGTAACCATGATGATACTAATATCTGGCATTATCTTCTCCTCTATCTATTGAATTTAGATATCTGCAAAAGATTTACCACACTTTCCATGGAGCTCTACTCGACTGCCACATAGATTCTAGTTGATATTTGTCTCTCTGCGTATCCATACACTGCCAAAAACCAAGATGTTTATATGCTGTTATTTGCTCATCTTTTGCAAGTAAAGTAAGAGGCTCTTTTTCAAAAGAGGTACTATCACCTTCGATATAGTCAAGAACTTTTGGTTCTAATACAAAGAACCCTCCATTTATCCATACATCAAGGGTGCTGGGTTTTTCAACAAACTCGAGTACTGTAGCATCTTCCCTTATGCCTAAAACTCCAAAGCGCCCCCCAGGCTGTACTGCTGTGACAGTAGCCAACTTACCGTGGGATTTATGATATTCTACGAGTTCTCCAATATTTACATTGGAAACACCATCACCATATGTAAGCATAAATGTTTCATTTTGCAAGTATTCTTTTACCCTTTTTAAACGCCCACCCGTCATGGTATCTAAACCAGTGTTGACAAGTGTAACCTTCCAAGGTTCGGACATATTTGAATGTACCTGCATATTGTTTCCATATCTCATGTCAAAAGTAACATCGGCACCGTATAAAAAGTAATTTGCAAAGTACTCTTTTATTAAATTTCCTTTATATCCCAGACAAATGACAAACTCATTAAACCCATAATGGGAATACTGCTTCATGATATGCCAAAGTATTGGCTTTTCTCCAATCTCAATCATCGGCTTTGGCTTTAAATGGGATTCTTCACTTATTCGAGTTCCGTAACCACCTGCAAATATTACTACTTTCATGGGATCAATCCTCGTTTTAGATAAATTTAAGCTATTCCTATAGTCTTCCTCATTCTACTTAATTCAGATTCGTTTAATATATAGAACGCTGTGTTATATAACCTATTAAATTCAGAAGATACTTCATCTGTTAAATCGCAAATAGATTTTTCATTTAAATAAGCTTCAATTATTATTTCGTGCTCAGGTTTGAAGATGGATTTATGTTTATTATACAAATCAGAACGTTTACTACTCAGGATGGCAATAACTGCATAATATAAATGCCAGTCTTCACAACTATTCTCCTCATTGTTGGCACATGATTTATTATTGTCTTGTTTTTCATGATCTACAATTCTATTTATACCATTATAATTACTACTTGCTTCACCAGCTGTCTCTACGGCTAATTCAGCTTGTCCAGATAAGATCATTGCTATATATGTTGTATCATCCTGTCCATTGAATTCCTTATTATACTTTATTGCATAATATAGAAACGCTTTATGTAGGCGTGTACATTTTAGTACTTTTAATATACACTCTATATTCTCCTTCTTACTGATATCAAAAATACTATTTAAAAAAAGAATTATTTCTTCTTGAGGTGTCGATTTTATTATGTTTATAATTTGGGGCAGTACAATATATTTTTCTTCTACAGTTGATTCTCTTAACGCTTCAAGGTAATGCACCAGTGCATCTTCTTTTCTCTCCTGCTTTTTAAGTATGTTCCCCATTCTGTTATATGCATCAAATATACTGTTAATAAACGTGTTCAAATAAACACCTGAGTATCTTTTGTTAAGATTTACTGCTTGGCTAAGCCATTTATAGCTCTCTGTATACTTTCCTGATTTATATTTTTCAATTCCAATAAAGTAACTATAAATAGGCATATTGGGATAATTATTATAGACAGATTCAAGAAATTCGTCAATATCATTCTGAGTAAATAGTTCCGGCCTCAAGACCATTGTTTTATATCTATACTCATAAATACTGATATAGTTGTCACCTTTTTGTAATTCCTCATTTATATTATCCAGTTGCATTATAAGATTATAAAACTTATCTGCTTCCTCAAGATTATCCAGCACTAAATTTTCCCTAAAAAGATAGTATAAAACATCTAAGCCATTTTCACCATTGTTAAACAATTCATATAACATAATAATATTTCTTTTTGATTTAACTTTTAGTAAACCGTCAGCATATCCTGAATGATATATTTCTATCTCATTTGTCTTTGATAAACATATTTTTTTCTTTTTATTAATTAATCTTTCATGAATACTTCCAGTAAATCTTGTATTAGGGTCATTTCTAAAAATCCTACTAGTAACACCCTTTACTCGAACCTTTTGCTGCTTGTGGCTAAAATCACATAATGTCACAAGTAACCCATCCACGGAATTGTATAGATTCCCCAGAAACTTTCGAAAACTTTGTCTGTTTAGCTTAGGAACAAACCATTCATCGGCATCTAAAAATATTATCCAGTCGCCTTTTGCATTTTCAAGGGCATAGTTTTTAGCAGCAGCAAAATCATTGTTCCAATCATAAAACAATACTTTTGCTCCATACTCCTTACATATATCTACAGTATTATCTGTGGATCCTGTGTCTACAATAATTATTTCATCGACTGAATCCTTATAGCTTTCTATAGATCGTGCAACATTATGAGCTTCATTCTTAACAATTGAACATGCCGTAATTTTCACTCTTTACGCCCCTTAATAATAGTTTAGTCAAATAAACTTTGACAAGATTTAGTTTACATAATTCAAAATTAACATATACTTTGGTTCATAATAAATTTAATCTTTGTTTAAAAAGTTAATAAAAAGAGGCTTGGGCCAATGACCCTGCCTCTTTTATTAACTTGGTAAATTACTGTAATAATTGAAGAACACTCTGTGGCTGTTGGTTTGCCTGAGCAAGCATAGCCTGAGCAGCTTGAGTGAGAATGTTATTCTTAGTGTACTCAGTCATTTCCTTAGCCATATCTACATCACGAATACGTGATTCAGAAGCCTGTAAGTTTTCAGAAGCTGTATCCAAGTTGTTGATAGTGTGTTCAAGTCTGTTCTGGATAGCACCAAGTGCAGATCTCTGATGTGAAACTCTGCTGATAGCATTGTTAACAGTTTCTATTGCAGTAGCAGCACCCCACTTAGTTGCAATATCAATATCTTCAACACCAAGATCAGAAGATCTCATGCTACCGATAGAGATAAACATAGTCTGTCCAGCATTTGCGCCTATCTGAGCCATTACTGAATTTTCGAGATCTGATGTAGCATCCTCGTGTCTGCCAAATATGAAAGTCATGCTTTCTCCAACTTCCATATTAGCCATTAAGCTGCTTACTTCAAGTGTCTGAGCGGCTTCGAAAATTGTGTTAGTGAATGTTATTGTAGTTTCATTTGTTAAAGTTATTTCAGCATTACCAATGGCTCCATTAGGTCCAATTATTTCAAAGTCAGTAGCATCCCAAGCAGTTGATTCTCCAGTTCTAACAATCATGAAAGCCCCATTCTGAAGAGTAGATGTTCCTGCTGCATTCGCGGCAGTATTCAATGCTTCAAGATCAGCTGCAGCTACAGTTACGCCTGAGTTATTATTCAATGATGCAGTACCTACAATTTCACCAGAAACACCTCTTGCACTACCGTCAAGAAGTTTCTTTGTGTTGAATTCAGTAGTATTAGCTATTCTGTCAAGTTCTGAAATTAACTGAGTTACTTCAGCTTGAAGTTCTGTCCTATCAGCATCTGTATTAGTATCATTTGCTGACTGAACAGCAAGCTCTCTCATTCTTTGCAGAATTGAGTGAGTTTCGTTCAAAGCACCTTCAGCTGTCTGAATCAGTGATATACTGTCTGATGAGTTTCTTGATGCCTGATCCAAACCTCTGATCTGACCTCTCATTTTTTCAGATATAGCCAAACCTGCAGCATCATCTCCAGCTCTGTTGATTCTGAGACCTGATGATAATTTTTCAAGTGACTTCTGAGTAGCACCTCTGTTTACTCCCAACTGTCTGTTGGTGTTGATGCTCATAAGATTGTGGTTAATTCTCATAATAAAATCCTCCTTGAGTTTTTAATGTTTAGTGTGAACTTCCTTTTTCACACTATAAATAATTTATATAATAAGCCTGCAATTCCCGGGAACAGCAACGCCTAAAATACCTTAGATAAATAAATTGTATGTCAATTTGTTTGACAATAATAATATCGGAAGAATTCTTAAAGACTTTAGTTTTTTTTTGTAGAAATTATTTCTATTTTGACCATTTTTATTACTATACAAAGAAATGTGCAGAATGCTGCGAGTTTTACTTAACGCACCTCCAGAAGTATGAACCTTATGAAGTAGCACAATCTTTCTCCGTTATTTCTCGCCATTTTTCTTAATTATCTCATCCAAAGCTATGGCAGCGCCGCTGTTGGCTGCCTTCTTATTCTCATCCTGGATTTCCAGAAAGATTTCCTTACGGTAAATCGAAACATTCTTTGGAGCCTTGATGCCTATCCTTACTTGATCACCCTGGATTTCAATGATTGTAAGTTCAATATTATCACCTATTATAATCCCTTGGTTCTTTTTGCGGGAAAGTACCAGCATGCTTACACCTCCTGATTCTGGAGTTCATCCAATATGAAATGCCTTACTGTGTACTTATCTGTATCTAAAATTATCTGTGCTCCCTTATTATTTGTTTTATTTATTATCAATGGAGCTTTGAGATTCATACTTATTTTCTTTATATCCTCAGGAACTACTACAATGGAATAAACAACTACTTCAGAAGCATCTGTTATACCGAGAGCTTCAACATACTCATCCTTCAGTTCGAAATCATAATCCTTTTTTATTTTAAAAGGATCAACCAGTGCGAAGGCTAAATCAGCTTTATCAACTGCCTGAATCCACTTGAATGGTGATTCGGGATCTTCACTATTAATAACTCCAAACTTTTTTACGTCTTCAAATCCTATTATTCCCTCATCAAAGAACAATATATCAGTTTCACTGACTTCTATTTTTCCGAAATGGGTTGTTTCAATAACCATGTTTAATCCTCCGTGTACTTTTATATATTAATATTATATCTCATTTACTATCAAAGTACATTAGATTGATTGTTAATTAAATTTCATATATATGTATCTACATTATTTCCAGTATATCGAATATCTACTGAACCATATGATAACATTCGGATGCCAACTTCCCAAGGGGTATATCTAAAATCGATATCTCCGGCAGTATATGTACCAGATACTCCATTAATCTCACCAGGCTTGTTATTATTTTCAGCCTCCAGTTTCAATGTACCTCCCCTAAGTTCCACCGTGGGTCTGGACTTTGGCATTGAGCCCAGGCCGAACTCATGCGTTGTGATGGAATCCCTCCTGATGATGTCAAGCATTATATTTGCCTTATGTCCGATTTTTGCCATGGCATCTCCATCACGGGCTTCTTTTGCAATATATTTCATAGCGTTCTCATAGCCTCTTTGAGCATGTTCCCGCGCCTGATCAATATTATTTTTCAGCCCAGCCTCAGCAAAGCATTGGGACTGGTCAATCATCAGTATCGGAAGTTCAGTGTCTATCTTCACCAATGGTGGTTTTTGCCTAACATTCAGCTCGGCATTCCTTGTTTTCCACTCCAGCTTTGCAGGCGTTACATTGATCTCATACCTGGCCGGAGTAGTATTAATAGTAAGCCCCATATTAATCACATCCTTGTATAAGACAAGACAGGCTTAGCACTGCCTGTCTTGTCTTGTATTCTCCTTGTGGGTTACCTTGTGTTTACCTTGTGTTCACATTTTGTTGTACTACGTATAATATCATATATGTTGCACAACTAAACTAAATACAATTATCTCAAAAAGTCTACTAGGGTCTGCTGAATTATTCTCGCACCACCTGCCAATGATGCCTGGTATACATTCTCTTCATTTTTAAGGTTCATTATTGTTTCAGCCACATTAACATCTTCATTTTTACTCATAAGATCTGTGAAGTTAACAAGGTCAATATCCATTCTGTCAGTTGAAAGGTCAACTCTGTTTTGTCTGGCTCCAACGTCGGCCCTGCACCTTAAAACAACACCCATCTGTTGATCAAAAACATCAAGGAAATCACTAATCTGCTTAAAGTTTCCTTGCTCCATATCATCTATAACATTGTTAAACAGCTTTATCATTTCAGGTGTATCACCGGTATCACCTATTGTAGTAACAGGCGCCTTAGCTCCAACACTGCTAAAAAAGCTATTGACTTGATCATGGTCAAATGTTACTGATGCTGTATCTGACTTAACTTGAGTTTTTATTTCTATCATATTGTTTGCTATAGTAACTTCAACACCCTGGCCAGCCGGCAAAGCTGGAGTCGAGCTGTTATTAATGGCATCTTCTATGGCCTGTTTAAGCTGTACAGGAGTATTATACTCAATCGGAGGTGTAGCGGCAGTATTTGTCGCAGGGATTGTTGCTGTTACTGTTTGGGGAGTACCGTTATTGTTGATTGTAATGGTAAGAGCATCATTAGCACCTGCAGTAATTGTCAGCGGGTATTTTATGTCATTTATATCTGCTGCTGCAACACCACTTCCGGGATATGAGGCATTTCCGCCGTTACTAAATAAATCTCCACCCGCGACGTTAATATTTATACTATCGCCGACACCAATCTCATAAAATATTTTTTCCTTGTTTGAATCAACATTAATCATATATTTTCCGAAATTTGGATCGGATTCATCATCATTTACTAATTTTTGATCAGTCTTATATCCGGAGAAAATATATCTGCCTGCATAGGTTGAGTTAGACAAATGTACAAGCTGGGATCTCAGTTGTTTCATCTCCAAAGCAATCTTTTGTGTTTCCTCTGGAGTGTTTGTTCCATTTGCAGCTTGCTCAGAAAGCTCTCTGGCCTTTTGAAGAACATCTCCGATTTTTCCCAAAGTGACATCAGTTGAATCAAGCCAAGATTGTGCATCTCCCAGATTTTTCTGGTACTGCTCAACTTTTGACACATCGGTTCTCAGTTTCAGAGCTCTAGCAGCGACAACAGGATCATCTGACGGTACCTGTATTTTCTTTCCAGTAGATAGTTGGTTCTGGTAATTATTTAATCTACTCAAATTATTCCCAAGATTTCTTGTCATATTTGTAATCATCATGCCGTTTGTAATTCTCATTGCTGCCTCCATATATCTTGACGTGGTCAATCATCTATACTTTATCCAACACCTAATCTATTAATAAGCGTATCATATATTTCAGACATGGTAGATATCATTTTTGCAGCTGCATTGTACGACTGCTGGAACTTAACCATATTTGTCATTTCTTCATTCAGTTCAACTCCGGAAACTGACATTCTTCTGTTGTCAACCTGTTGAACGATGGCAGTCTGGCTCTTTGACAGCCTTTCAGCCTGTTGAGTGTCGATTCCAAGACCTGCTACCAGTGACTTCATGTAATCTTCCGGCGCCCCTTCTTTAAAGAGACTTTGATTTGATCGTATAACCATTATTTTATTCAGTACATTTATGTTGCCGTTTTCACCTTTTGTATCAGAAGTTGCAATTGTATCAGTATTGTCCATAACATCACTGCCCACAGTAAAGTTTTTAGCTGTGATTCGTTTATATCTATTAACTATCGCATCATTTTCAGCTGCTGTAGGCACTGCCGGAGGCGTTGATAATGTCAGTCCCTCCATAAACTTATCGCTTGATATGGGTCGATCACTGTCTCCAAAAATCGTAAAAAATCTTATATTACTGGACGGATCTGTACTATCTTTCAATTCAGTATCAAGGCCCCATCCATCAACATGTCCCACACCATTGACCCAATTACCCGTTTCATCTCTGGATAACCCTTCATTGAAAGCCAGGGCAAAGGTCTGAACAAATTCATTTAATTTACTCTGGTAATACGGGATTCCTTTATATACAGGAGTGGTTGATTCTCCATCTTCAGACACTGCTCCGTCCTTTCCGTCTCTTACATCAAGCAATCCTCGCAACTCTCCTCCTGTAACATTCAGAAGGTTACCGTCTTCCCATTTTACATCATACAAATTTCCTACATCTTCTGCATTCAATTTGCCGGCTCTCTGTTCAACTTTCATTTTACTTATATTATAATGATCCACAAGTGGTTTTCCGCTCACAGTTATTAAAAAGTGAACATCGTTCTCTCCATTTGGCAGCTTACCGTATGAAACTTCTGTGGCCTGAATATTTACCAATTTTGACAGTTTATCCACTAATAATGTTCTTGAATCCCGTAAATCATTTGCAGATTGTCCTTGAATCTCAAAACTATAAATTTGCTTATTCAGTTGCTGAATCTGAGAAGCCAAAGAATTTACTTGGTCTACAGTAATTTTTATCTGATCATTAATATCTTCCTGCATTTTTTCAAAATGGGTGGCAGTACTGTTAAAATACTTGGCAAAAGTCACACCCTTTTCCCTGACAAGTGCTCTTACAGCTGAACTTGAAGGATCTTTTGAAAGTTCCTGATATGCATTAAAGAAATCATTCATTATTGTAACAAATCCGCTTTTTGAAGGTTCATTAAATGTACCTTCGAGTTCCGAAAGCTTTTCAAGTTTCTTGCTCCATTCCCCTGCGGCAGTATTTTCACTCCAATATTTGAAGTCAAGATAAACATCTCGAATTCTATCTACTCCTGTCACCTCAGAACCTGTACCAACCATACCCGTACTATCCATAACAGACAGTGGCCTGGAAGCAGTCTGCACATTTTGCTGTCTGGAATAACCCGGAGTTGTCGCATTTGAAATGTTGTGACTTACAGTATTCAAATTTTTCTGAGCAGTATATAATCCACTTAATGCAACGTTTAAACCGAAAAAGCTTTGTCTCATGTTTTCACCTTTTTCTACAGATACTTTTATTCAAATTATTTAGTCAAATTATCTTCCAACCCTGCCCATTGACAGAATAACATTTTCCACCATTGAATCAATAATGTTGAGGACTCTTGCGGACGCATCGTATGCAAACTTGAACTTCATCATGGTTGCCATCTCCTCATCCATTGAGACAGCTGATATTGATCCGCGTTGCTGATCAACAGCCTGCACAATTGTTATCTGATTCTCAGCTGTTTTGGTAGCTTCCGATCCGCCATTACCCAGGTCGAGGATTACTGCTCTGTAATATTCATCAATACTGACTTTCCCTGTAACATCTGTCATAATATCTTCATCTCTAAGGTTAGCAATCTTCCTTGCTATGTTATTTCCACCTTTTGCAGTTGAATCAGATGCGGTTATATTATTCAAGCCATTATCACTGAGTAACGCATCACTTAATTTTATGTTACCCATTTGTATAGGGAAGAGATCATCTATTGGTTCGAAAAAGTCTACGCCAGGTTGCCCATCAAGTGTAAACCCTGACTTCTGAAGATAATTAATTTCTTTGCAAAAACCACTGAGCATGGCGTTAAGCTTGATCTTTACATCTGATACAATATTTTTTGAAATTGAAATATTTCCGGTGTTAGCATTAACTGCTCGTCTGGTATCACCGTTTACAAATTCCATAACATCAACGAAATTTTCTGAATCTATGTCAAATATGTTTCCTCCGGTAGCAGATGCAATTGCGTTCCATCCCAATTCAGGCACATCGGTTGCTATATCCCCAAAACCCTGACTAAAATATTCCTTGCCGGTCACCACTGAAGTTCTCATCCCTATAGCATTTAATCTATTTATATATCCGGCAGCATCTGTCGGAGTACCGCCATCACCGTCAATGCTTTCCTTTGTAAATACAATTGTAGTTCTTGCAGCATCGGTTCTGAAATGACCATCATTATGCAGACCTTCCAGTTCAGATATTAATCCACTGAGACTTGCATCACTATCTCCTGACTCCGAAAGAAGCGGATCTAAAGCTGTAGTATCTGTATCTAATGTATTTATTAGAGCTTTAATAGTACCAATGTTGGTCTTGTCATACACAGTACTACCATAAACAGTAGAAGATGCTCCCATATAAACAAACCGAATATTGTAGTCAACGCCTGACTTTTCCAAGCCGTCAACATATTCATCTATAGTATCCTTTATCTTTGCAAGATACTCATTCGAATCCACAGAAGTATCTACAGCAAAGGTTATATCCACCTTTTCCTTTGGAGTTCCGTTTTCATAACTACCCTTGATTCCCGGGACCTCTCCTCTGGACTCAAGCAACCCCTTAAGTACGCCTCCTTTAATAGGAACCTCGGTTGTTGTCCCTTGAAGCATGGGATAGAAATACTCTCCATTCTGCGGGTTGGCTTCACAATAGAGTTTTGTTGCAGTCCCCTTGGATACAAGGTAATAGCCTCCGAGTGTAACATCAACCTGTCCATCCTGCATTTCCAAAACATCAGCATCGCAAAGCTTTGACAGCCTGTCCAGCAGTAAATTTCTCTGATCCCGATAGTCGTTTGCGGCATCTCCGTTTATTTCCTCAGTTGCTATTTTATAATTAAGTTTTGCCAACTGTCCCGTAATATCATTTACTTCATCAACACGTACTTTTATCTCTGAATTCAGGTCAGCCTGCAACCTGTCTAATTGAGTTCCTATGTGATTAAAATAATAAGTGAGTGCTTGGCCTCTCTGCCTTACCAACGCTCTAGTAGTTAAACTCTCTGGTGTCTTGGTAAGCTCCTGCCAGGAATCCCAGAACTGGTTCATAACCTCCTGGAGTCCATCCCCCATAGGATCGTTTAATATTGCCTCTACATCCTGAAAGGTTTTACTTCTGGTTTCCCAGTAACCCAGTGAAGTGTTTTCCTGTCTATAAATATTGTCCAAAAAGGTATGTCTGATTTGTCTTGTCTCCTGGATGTCAGCACCAAGTCCATATTGAAATATCTTACCACCCTTGCCATAGTCGGTTATATAGTGGCTGCTCTCTATCATCGCCTGCTGCCTTGTATATCCAACTGTGTCAACATTGGAAAGGTTATGGCCTGTAACTGCAAGACCTCTTTCACTGACATACAATCCCGAACTCGCTATGTTATAACTTGAAAACCCTACAGCCATGCACTGTCCCCCTAACAGAAATCGCTTCTAAAAACGTATAAATAACATGTAAAAGTTATATAATGTTAAAGCTTCACATCAAAAAGATTTCTTTTCTTTGTATCTCCAGATTGACCAGTAACACCGTAATTATTTGAAACAGTATCTATGCTGGTCATCATATTTATTGAAAAATCAATGTAATCAAGTGATGTTTTAATAAGCTTGGAATTTAACTCATTATTATCCTTGAGTTCATTAATACTCTTTACCATCTTTTCCTGACAAGCTTTTAGTTGAGACGCTTCATCCGCCCCAAGTTTTGTGGTCAGCCATGAAATTGTAACATCTTCCGGCTTTTGACCTAATAGTGTGCACAATTCTCCAACGACTTTTTCTCTTTCATCTTCCAGCTTTGAGATTTTTAGAACCAGAGACTGTTCTATCTTAACAATGTTCTCCAGTTCATTAACCTTTCCACCAATAATCAATTCTTTCTTATTGTTGGATATCTTGAAGAGTGTATCATATATATCATTTTCCTGATTTAATATATTGACCAGTTGTCTGACTAATTCTGCCTCCATTTAATTACACCCCCGAACATTTGCGCATCCCACATTAGGTCAAATTCTTTATCTCTTGTAATCTGTCAAAATTAAGCTTTTGTATCCAGCACTGATTTCCCGAGTTTTTCAACAATTTCCTGTCCGCTTACATTATAGTTTCCCGACCTGTATACTTCAGTAAGTTCGTCAACCTTGTTCTGTCTGATATCAGGAACATCTCTAAGAGCTTTGGCTACCGTCTGATAATCCATAGCATTGCTGGATATGGATACAACATCCTTTCTGGGAGCCACAGAACTGGTTTTATTAACTTTACCAACAGATCCTTTTGAATCATAGACCTTTGATACATTATAAATATCGCCTGTGATTTTCATTGTTACCACCTACTTTCCGAATTGCATAATACCAAGACTAATTCTACTATATTTATTATCGACAATTTGCAAAATATATTTAGTATTCCTTTTCAATAAATAATGGTAAAAGCTGAAATTAACTTCTATCAGGGATTTAAAGGCAGGAAATAGGGTAATAATTTACATAATATACATACTTTTATAATCTGTTCAGTTAAGTTCTAAAAGCCTTATATCCAACAAAAAACGAGGGAAATCTCCCTCGTTTTTTAACTGATATAAATGTTTTATACAACTTGCGATACAATGAATAATTAATGAATACTCAAAATACTTATTTTAGAAGTTTTTGTTCAGATATCTCATGCCTATTCCGGTCTGTTTTTTAACCTCAGGCTCCTTTTCCGGCTTTCCAATAGTTCCCGAGATATCATGATGAATCTGACTCTGGCAATCATTACAGAATCTGCCGGTCTTGATAGATTTTCCGCATCTTTCACACTCAAGGATTATATTTGCTCCTTCAGTTATCTCAAGACGGCCTTCCTTAAGAAACATCTTGATTTTTTCCACACTTACATCAC
Source organism: Bacillota bacterium (assembly GCA_023393115.1). Classification (GTDB taxonomy): domain Bacteria; phylum Bacillota; class Clostridia; order Acetivibrionales; family DSM-1351; genus Ruminiclostridium. Next base: position 6,047 of record JAEWMS010000063.1, on the reverse strand, counting down.
AATCCAGAGCAACCTGTGATAATGTCGCACCCGGATAATCATACAAATAGTCCTTTATTTTCTTAAAAACCTCTTCGTCTGCATTTTTACAATCAAGACAAATTGGCGGTCCTCCAAGATAATTGTACATTCTGCCACATCTTCTGCAGTTTCTTAAATCAGGCATAACATTCTCCCCCTAAAAACATGTTATATATGTAAGGTTAAAATCTAACTGTCAACCCTTGTTGTTGCTATCACACCGGCAATGATTCTTTCAGCTCCTGCAAGTTTTAAAGCTTTACAGCACTGATTAATAGTACTTCCTGTTGTTACAATGTCATCTACCAGTAAAATACTCCTACCCTCAACTCGTTTTGGTAAATTAACCTTAAACGATCCCTCGAGATTTGCAAGGCGCTCGGATTTACTTAACAAACTTTGAGTTTTTGTTTCAACAGTTTTTATTAAAACATGGTTTTCGGACTTTATACCTAGTAGTCTAGCCGTAAATCCGGCTATTAATTCCGCTTGGTTATAACCCCTTTGTCTCTGTCTGTTTCTATGCATCGGTACGGGTATTATGGTATCAATTTTCCCTAATTGCGGAGTATTCTGAACTTTTAGAGCAAGTAACTTTCCAAAAGTGCGATAATACGAGGGCCTATTGCTGAACTTGAACTTTCTTATTGAATTCTTAAGTGAATTACAATATCTACCGACGCAAATAATTCCGTTACAGTAAACTTCATAGTCATCAGGCAAATTTAAGGAATTTATACTATTATTAAAATAATCCATTTCAGCGGCACATTGCCCGCATAAGCAAATAGGACTTCCCTGAGATAATATCACGTTGCAAATACTGCATCTCGGAGGAAATAAAAATTCCAGCAGGCTGATATGGATCCTCCTCCTACTCGTTTAACACACGCATTTTCTTAAGTTCATTTTACATCAGTTTGGAGTGTTATGCAATATTACATTATTCCCATTTATATACTATAATGTATCCATTTTCAACAGTACTAATTACTATTAACTGGCCCTTTAGAATTATACCCATCTGCGGGAGTAAATGAGCGCTATATCTTAAGGAGATCACACAGCATTGAGTTTCTCTCGTTTATTTTAACATTAGAAACCATGACTTTTACTGCTTTTTTCTGTCCTATAATGCACGCCATTTTTTTTGCTCTTGTGACAGCAGTATAACCGAGATTTCGATTTAACATTATATAATTTCTCATATGGCACAGAATTATTGCGGCTTCACACTGAGAGCCCTGCATCTTGTGAACGGTAAGACTGTATGCAAGATCTATTTCTTCCAGCTCATTTATCTGGTAAATAATAATAAAATCATCATACTGAACTGCAACTCTTCTTTCTGTCGATGATGAACTGCTATCCTCATCGTCGCCATTCAAACCGGCTTCGCTTATTTGTGATATTTCTATTATCCTTCCAATATCTCCGTTAAAAACTCCCGAGCTCTCTTCTGCTACGTACCTGTTTGTAAACGGATCTTTTTGATAATGGGGGGATTCATAGTTGTTGCTTAGGTGGATAACCTTATCACCTTCTCTGAAAATACTGTTACCCCTCTTAACTTCATTCTTACCCGGAGCAGCAGGATTTATCAGTTCCTGGATAGCCTTGTTCATCTCATAAGTCCCTATTTCGGAAGTCTTCTGAGGGCAAATAATCTGAACGTCATCGATGGTGTAATTATAGCCTGTCATAAGGCGGTTCAACGCCTCAAGTGTTCTTTTTATCACTCGGTTTTTATCCTCTTCCTCTACTATAAAGAAATCCTTGTTCTCATTCACATTCTCGGGCATTTCGCCGTTAATGATCCTGTTTGCATTGGAGATAATACCCGACCCGTCTGCCTGGCGCTTAATGACATTCAGCTTTACGGTTTTGATTATATCACTCTTGATCATGTCGTCCAGTACATTACCGGCGCCTACAGACGGAAGCTGCTGTGTATCTCCAATCATAACCACCCTTGTGCCCGGCGAAATAGCAGTAAAAAGTGCGTGGGCAAGGTCTATGCTCAACATGGAGCTTTCATCGACTACAACCAGATCATAAGGCAGCTCATTGCCCTGCCTGTAAAAAAAGCCTTTGCTTTCATATGAGAATTGCAGAAGCCTGTGGAGGGTCATAGCTTCAAAGCCCGTGATTTCTGTAAGCCTTTTTGCCGCCTTTCCTGTTGGAGCTGCCAACATAAAGCTCATCTCTTCCTGATTGGCGAAATATCTTTGCAGCACATATATCATACATTCAACAGTAGTAGTTTTTCCGCTGCCTGCTGAACCTGTAAGTATCAGCATATTAGTATCAAAAACAGCCCTAACGGCTTCCTTCTGCATGCTTTCAAGTTCAAAGCCTCTCATGGCTTCAAATTCTTCGATCAATTTATCTATATTGAAAAGGAGTGAATCAGGCTGGCAGCGGGCTATCTCCTTTATGGCCTGAGCTGTTTCATACTCCATTTTGTACATTTCCCTGGTATAGACTGCTTCATATTGATTATTCTGTTCGGAATAAGTTATATTAATAAAGTTACCTGCTTTGAGCATTCTATCATAAGCCTCTTCGAGCTCCTCAGCCGAAATGGTATCCGTTTCGTCACTCAGTGCCTTTGCAGTCATTTCCAGCAGCTTGTCCTTGAATAAATAGCAGTGACCGTCTGTTTCTGCCGCTTCAAGGACACTTTTGAGGGCAGACTCAAGCCTGAATATCGAATGCGGATCTATCCCCAGCTTCTTTGCGATTTCATCGCAGCTTTTGAAACCAAAGCCCCTGATATTGGCAAACATATACGGATTTTGCTCTGCTATGGCTATGGCTGTCCCCTTAAAAGAATTATATATTTTCATGGCTTTGGCAGAAGATATGCCAAACTTCTGAAAAAATATCATTACATTTTGGTACTCCATATTTTCCATATAGGAATCGTGAATTACCCTTGCCTTATCAGGAGAAATTCCTCTTATTTTGGTCAGGGACAATGGCTCATTCTTAATAACCTCCAGCGTCCTGCTGCCAAAACCCTCAACATAGCTCGAGCCTGATTTATAACCCGCTACAATATTTCTTGCGGTTTTTTCTCCTACTCCCTTTATTATGCCACAGGAAAGGAAGGAGATTATTCCCTCGTCAGTGGCAGGCTCAATAAACTCAACAGTTTCAGCCTTAAGCTGCTTTTCTCCCCTGTAAGTACCAACCGTTCCGATTACTTTGCTGGGCAAAACAGCGCAATGCTCGTTAACCTCGTAATAGCCTGTCACGCTTATCTGGTCTGTGGCCTCATGTTCAAAGCCGTCTTCATCGATAATCTTTTCTATGTCAAAGGTATATATTTTATAACCGTTTTCTGAGTTTTCGTATATTTTGTAATCAAATCTTCCGATTATGCTTAAACTTGTACCCACAGCGTAGCTGTCAAATGACCACCTCTGCTGCTGAAACTGTCCAATTGCCATATTAGCCCCTAGCCTTCCCCATTAACTAATCTAACTCTTCTCTATAAATGATATCTTATTTTACCACCCGGGGCAATAATTACTCGGTGGGCTTTGAGATAGCGATTGCATAAAAACAAACCCCAGTTTATCAATCCAGATAAACCGGGGTCTTTTAGCTCATATAGTAATTCTAATTCCTGTTTTTATAAAATATGCATTCTCTCTCATCGAAGGAGCACACTTCCAACAGGGGAAAATGGTTTTCCAGCTTTCTCAAAAGCTTCAAAGTTTCGTCCTTCGAGTTCATATCGACTACAATAAAGTTGCCGTTTAAGGCTATATTTCTTACAAACTTGCTTTCCATTGCCTCTCTAACCAGTCTTTCAATGTTCTGCTCCTGATCATTTACCAAAAGCACCAGATTTGCCTTTTCTACAAAGTATTTTTTCCTGCCCATCAATTTTATGATGTCCAAAAACAGACTAATAAGTCCAAATATGGCCAGAAGTGAAAGAATTGCATAGTCTACCCCCATGTTATCACTCCCCAAAATATGTCGTACCATATTTTATGAATCAGGAGGCACTTGTGTTACATGGCGCGGCAGACTTTTACCTTAGAAACCTTCTTTTCCTCGACCTCCTCAACCTTGAACACCAGCTCATTATATTCAATTGTCGGTTCGTCACCCTTTTCAGGAATTCTTCCAATCTGCCCTATTATAAATCCGCTTAAAGTCTCATAGTCATCAACCGGAAGTTCGGCTCCAAGTATATCCTGGGCTTCATCCAGACTAATTGACCCCTTAATAATATAGGTATTATCATCTATTTTTTCCAACTCTTTTTCTTCATCATCGTCTTCATCAAATATATTTCCGACTATCTCTTCGATTAAGTCCTCGAGAGTAACAATTCCCGCAGTTCCACCGTACTCATCAATAATTATTGCCATATGAGTTTTATTTTGCTGAAGTTCCTTGAAAAGCTCATCAGTCCTTTTTGACTCAGGAACAAAATACGGTTGTCGTATTAAATCTTTTAAAGTAAATTTTGAGGTATCATCGTTAGTTACAAACTTAAAAACATATTTGGAGTGCATCACTCCAACGATATTATCTATGTTATCTTCGTAAACCGGAATTCTTGAGTATTTTTCACTGTTTATAAAGTCAATTACTTCCCTAAGGCTGGCATCTATAGGAAGAGCCGCAATATCAGTTCGATGGGTCATTATGTCAGTAACCGTTTTGTTATTGAATTCAAAGATGTTATTAATCATCTCTTTTTCATTTTCATGTATTGTTCCCTTTTCTTCTCCCACATCAACCATCATTCTTATTTCTTCTTCTGTTACATTCTCTTCTTCGGCATCAGGGTCAACACCAAATAACCTGACAAAAAAATTGGTAGAAGCAGTTAACAGCTTCACGAAAGGTGCTGTAAAGGCAGCCAGAGCACGCAACGGACTTGCAACGAACCTGGCTATAGGCTCAGCCTTTTTCATTGCTATCCTCTTTGGTACCAGTTCACCAAGTACAAGAGTAAAGTATGACAAAATAATTGTTATTACAAGCATCGACGCGGTCTTCAACCAAGCTTCAGATATTGGTATTCCCGTTGCCACCAGCAATTTAACCAGCGGTTCTGCAAAGGTTTCCGAAGCAAATGCACTTGCAAGAAAACCTGCCAGTGTTATTCCTATTTGAATAGTGGCCAAAAATTTACTGGGTTCTCTCAAAAGATTATTTAATACTTTTGCCTTTTTATCTCCATCCTCAGCCATAAGTCTTATTTTGTTATCATTGAGCGATATCAGTGCAATCTCTGATGCTGCAAAGAAAGCGTTCATTATAACTAGTATTATTAAAACAAAAATTTCAGTTAACAATTCTTTCATCCTCCATCTGAATAAAAACTAAAAATATTCCTAAACCCGTTGAAAAATAAATAAAAAAAGACACACCAATCCGAGGTAGGACTGTCAGGGTCTTCTGTAAAAGTATCTTTCATTGTGATTTTGCTTTTTAAGTAATATCCAGCTGAACGCTATACTATAATTACTTGTATCCTCAGGATTATCCTCCATACTTATATTTAACCCCCCATTTGAATATATTTATAACCTTAGTATCAGGTTAATTAATAATTTACTATAAATTTGACCGTTATGTCAAATGGTACAATGCAATATTCTTGAGTTTCCTTTGAGGTTAACCATACACAGAACCATTAACCTCCTGCTTGCTAACTATTATTATTGTTCTCTTTGCCTTAAATTGGCTTTAACATGAATTAACTCTCATATAACCATTATAGTGATTTTCTTTATTATTATATGTAGCACAATTTCGTAATATTTTAAGTCATGTGAAAATTTTTATTAATATGTGGTTTTACGGGTTGGATATATATTCAAAAAAAAGCGAATAGATAAATCTTAGAAAAACAAATAGAAAGGAAAATCGAATAGGAGGTAGCTGATTATTTCAGCTACCGACCTTTCACACCACCGTACGTACCGTTCGGTATACGGCGGTTCAATAGAATTAACTTACTTTCATGTACTGTTCCAATAAAGATATTAAAC
>JAEWMS010000024.1 GCA_023393115.1 Bacillota bacterium | reverse complement strand
CCGTGGATTTTTTTCTACCGTACTTCCACGTTGATGATAAGTTGTGCTCTCGCACTGAAAGTTTAGTTTACATTTCGATAATGTGCAATCGATCTATAGCCAACAATCAATCCTAAGATGATAGTTTTTAAAGCATAGTTCAGAAGTACACAAACAAATTTGACAGTCTTCCATTCCTGCGCCGCTCCTCGTATTGCTAGGTCCCCTGGGCTGTCAGTACAGTTACCGGAACTGAGCTGTTTATAACTGCTTCATCCTTTCGGTCTATCACGTTGGCATTAAAGATGGCTTTCATTACCTGTCCGATACTATCAACAGCAATAACTTCTATATCCATATCTTCAAACAATTCCTGATAATTTTCCTTCGGGATAAATACCTTCTTGATTCCAGCTGTTCTGGCGGCATCCACTTTAGCAACAACCCCTCCTACAGGCTTTACCTTGCCCTTGATGGATATCTCCCCAGTCATGGCAATATCGCCGCTGACAGGGATATTTTTTACCGCCGAATATACTGCTGTGGCTATTGTTATCCCGGCTGAGGGGCCATCTATGGGTATGCCGCCCGGAAAGTTCAGGTGAATTTCATAGTCCTTGAAATCTATATCAAGATATCTCTTCAGCACTGTCAGAACGTTTTCAACAGAAGCTTTAGCAGAGCTGGTTCTTTTTAATTTATGACCCCTGCTGTCCATTTCCTCCTCTTCAACAATTCCGGTGATTCGTATGCTGCCGCTGCCCGGCTCAACCAGCAGTGCTGTGGCTTCTACGTCAATAACCATACCTGTACTGTTACCAAACACAGCCAGACCGTTTATGCAGCCTATCTGAACCTCAGAATTAACCTTCTTCTCTATCCGCGGGCTGTAATGACCGAATTCAATAACCCACTCAATGTCCTTAACATCTATGACATTCCTGTTTTCCAGCATTGCAATTCCACCTGCTATCTGAACAATGTTTACAGCATCTCTTCCGTTTTGTGCATACTTTGCAACCTGCTCGCTACAGCCCTCCTTAAGGATATATCCCCCCTTAAGCGCTGCATTTTCACATATGGTGCTTATTTCATCTGCTCTTAAGGGTCTGAAATGAATTTCAACACATCTGGATCTGATAGCTGCAGGAATTTCATCGGGGGTTCTGGTAGTGGCTCCTACGAGCCTAAAATCTGCCGGTAAACCCTTTTGGAATATATCGTGAATATGTGAGGGTATGTTGCTGTCTTCAGAGGTGTAATAGGCACTTTCAAGAAAAACTCTTCTATCCTCTAAAACTTTAAGAAGTTTATTCATCTGGATGGGATGGAGTTCTCCTATTTCATCAATAAACAAAATCCCGCCGTGAGCTTTTGTTACAGCTCCGGGCTTAGGCTGCGGAACTCCTGCTGCACCATAGGCTCCAGCTCCCTGATAAATGGGATCATGTACCGATCCGATAAGAGGATCTGCGATACCCCTCTCGTCAAACCTTAAGGTTGTTGCATCCATCTCAATAAACCTGGCTTCTTTTCTAAAGGGTGAAATACCGTTGTTCTTTGCTTCTTCAAGGATAACTCTGGCCGCAGCGGTTTTACCTACCCCCGGAGGTCCATAGATTATAACGTGCTGTGGATTTGAACCACACAGGGATGCTCTGAGAGCTTTAATCCCCTGTTCCTGCCCGACAATATCCTTTAAGGTGGATGGCCTTGTTTTTTCTGATAAGGGTTCGGTCAAATGGATATCTCTTAACTTTCTCAGCTTCTCCAATTCTTTTCTGGACTCCTTATCAATTGCACTCCTATTACCCTGCTGTGTCTTAAGTAATGTAAAAAAATAAATTCCTATGATAACAGAAAAGAAAAACTGTATGATAAACATTGTAGTTGTAAACATACACTACCTCCTAAGCTTTTTGCTGCGTACCAATTATATTATTGGCAATGATTCAAATTTTATCCCGAAATATGGGATAAATTTCAAAAAAAGCTTCGGAAATAGAAGTCATCAAAAAAACTAATCAATTTGCTCACATTTCACATTACTGTTTTTTGATGAGCATTCTTTGATTAGTGTTTTTTTCTTAGTGCTTTCTGCTTAGAATTTTTTGCTTAGCATTTTCTGTTTAATATTTTTGCTTTGTACTTTCTGTTTAGTAATTCTTGCTCCCAAAATTATAGCTAATACTCCTGCCGGAACCAATAGTAATCCGCTAAATATCGTTAGCATGTTCAGTAATTCGTTCTGTATTAATAAACCTATAAAAGCTAATATAGATAATACCCCCGAAATACAAAATATTAATCCTAATAATCTTTCTATGCCTTTTGCCCTTAAAGACCCTTTAAAGATTATTATGGCACCCATTCCAAACAGACTATAGCCCATTTGATTTAAGAAATAAACCAAAGAATCCTTATTATCAAAGAGCCATTCAATTGCTTCATTTATTTTTCCGGCTGTAATTAATCTGGGAAGTATTGAATACTGTGATATGTAAGAAATGGAATTAAGTATGCAGTACCCAATTAACAGGACTATTCCAATAGAATCAAATAAATCCTTTTTCTCTTTCCTGTAAAGCCCTGATACTATTGATATTAAAGCAAATGCAGAAGGTGCAATTAAGGATGCGTTAACAAAACCTATGTAATAAACTGCTCCGTCTTTACTGATTTCCAGCACCTTTTCCTCCAGCGAACCGGCATAACCGGCCGAAAGTGCCATAAAAATCGGCCACAGCAGTATTAACAAAGTAAAAATACTACCGCTGATAATCAGATTACGAGAATGCGACTTATTCATAAATATCTCCCCCATCGAAATTTGCTAAAATACCGGATAAACATATGCTTTTAAGCTTATTAAGGTATACGTCGAGCTCTTCTGAAGACTTCTGCCAGCTGAACCAGTTGACTATCCCAAGAAAAAATACATTATTTATAATTTGAAGCTTTTCCTCCAGTAGACTGGACCCGATATTACTAAAATCCTTTGAGTTGGTAATAAACTCCTTAAAAATTGATATGAAATCAAATTTGCCGTCGCTCGGCACCTTGATAATTTCAGTAATGAAAGCCTTAAATAACTGCTCATTTTCCTGTATTGCTTTTACAAGTATATTAATAAGCATACCGATATTTTCATTTATGGTTTTTTCAGGATTCATAGTTGATTTAAAATCGAATTTGCCAAACTCCTGCTCCGCCCATAATAGTAAAATATCGAATTTTGATGAAAAGAAATTATAAAATGTACCTTTGGCTATTCCGACGTTTTTGGTTATCTCATCAATTGTTACGCTTTCATAGCCTTTCTGCCGGAATAGCATAATGGCTGACTCATGTATCCTTACCCTGACATTTTCTCGTTGCTCTTTAAATATTGACATATAAATTCAAACTCCCGTAAATTCTATTTTCATAATGCAAAATAAAGTATAACCCATTGCATAACATGACCACGGTCATATTATATATCAGTTCATATCAAAATTCAATATCCTTTTCCAGTTTCATTCAAATAAGAAAACCTGCAACTGCTTCGCCGACTTTGGCACATGAGTATAAAGCAAAAAGACCGTCTCATAACAAGTTATTGTTACAGACAGTCCCTTTATTTAAACAACTTTATTCTTTTTTAGCTTATGATACCGATTCCTTCTTAACTCGTGCTTTCTTTGAACCAGCCTTTTTCAAAGACTTACGGTTCTCGTTATATATAAGCTCGGGCTGGGTATTGTTTTCTATAACCTCTTTACTGATAATGCACTTTTCAACATTATTCATTGAAGGTATATCATACATTACACCAAGCATGATTTCTTCGAGTATTGCACGAAGTCCTCTGGCTCCGGTATTTCTGGATATTGCCTTTTCAGCAATAAGCTCAAGAGCATCGTCCTGAATTTCCAGCAGTACATCATCCATTTCCAACAGCTTCTGATATTGCTTGACTAAAGCATTCTTTGGCTCGGTAAGTATCTGTACAAGAGCTTTCTTATCCAGCGACTGAAGTGTTACCACAATGGGAAGTCTTCCCACAAACTCTGGAATAAGTCCGAATTTCAGCAAATCCTGAGGAAGGATTTCTTTTAAAAGCTCTCCAACATCACGGTCTTTGTTGCTTTCGATTTTTGCTCCGAAACCAAGTGACTTTTTGCCAATTCTGTTCTGAATTATTTTATCAATGCCATCAAATGCACCACCGCATATAAATAATATATTTGTGGTATCAATTTGAATGAATTCCTGATGTGGGTGCTTTCTTCCGCCCTGAGGTGGAACAGAAGCCAACGTGCCTTCAAGAATTTTAAGCAATGCCTGCTGTACTCCCTCGCCGCTTACATCCCTTGTTATTGAAGGGTTTTCAGACTTACGAGCTATCTTATCTATTTCATCGATATAGATAATACCTTTTTCTGCCTTTTCAATATCATAATCCGCGGCCTGTATCAATCTCAAAAGGATATTCTCAACATCCTCTCCGACATAACCCGCTTCTGTGAGAGAAGTAGCATCGGCGATGGCAAAAGGAACATTCAGTATTCTTGCAAGTGTCTGCGCTAGAAAAGTTTTACCACTGCCTGTAGGTCCAAGCATTACAATATTACTCTTCTGAAGCTCAATATCGGAGGACTTCAAATCGCTGTTTATTCTCTTATAATGATTGTAAACAGCTACCGCAAGAGACCTTTTTGCTGTATCCTGACCAATAACGTACTGGTCAAGAATATCTCTAATCTCTCTTGGTTTGGGTATTTCATTTATTTCTGCATCTATTTTTGTATCTTCGAATTCCTCTTCAATAATCTCAGAGCATAATTCTATGCACTCGTCGCAAATATAAACTCCAGGACCTGCAACAAGTCTTTTCACCTGCTCCTGAGACTTACCACAAAAAGAGCATTTCAACTGCTTCTTCTCATCATATCTGGTCATCATTGCACCTCAAATTATTATCTTCTAACCATAATATCGTCAATAAGTCCGTAGGCCTTCGCTTCCTCAGCAGACATAAAGAAATCTCTGTCAGTGTCTTTTTCAATCTTATCCAGAGGCTGACCGGTTCTTTCACTTAATATTCTGTTTAACTTGTCTTTAGTCTTCAAAATATTTTCAGCGTGTATCTTAATATCTGTTGCCTGACCTTTAGCGCCACCAAGAGGCTGATGTATCATAATTTCACTGTTTGGAAGTGCAAATCTTTTACCCTTTGCCCCTGCAGCCAATAAAAACGCACCCATACTTGCGGCCATACCCATACATATAGTTGATACATCACATCTTACATGTTGCATTGTATCAAAAATAGCAAAACCGGAATGTACAGCTCCGCCCGGGCTGTTTATATAAAACATAATATCCTTATCAGGATCCTGTGCTTCAAGATAAAGCATCTGCGCAACGATCAGACTTGCAGTTACATCATTAACCTCATCGCTCAACATAATAATCCTATCATTTAACAGCCTTGAATAAATATCGTAAGACCTCTCACCACGATTGGTCTGCTCAACAACCATAGGTACTAAACTCATGATCATACCTCCCTTATATTTAATATATGTTATTCTTCTACGAACGGTTAATATTCGTTGAAAAATCGATACCTTAATTAAAATTTACTCTTATATAATGTTACCCATTTCCGAAGGTGTCCAATCGTATTTTTTAAAATACCAAAATACTACAAGTAAGTAACACTAATAAACACTTGTTAACTTTCAAGGGTTTAAAGCTGGCATATTAAGCCAGCTTTGCATTCTCAACCAATAATTTTATAGTTTTTCTGAACGCAATATCCTTCTTGACATAAACCTGATCCTCAGGAGTTAAAGACTTTTTAAGGTCTTCTGCTGATTGCTTGTAGAGCTCAGCCATTCTCTTAACCTCATCATCAAGTTCATCATCTGAAACCTGTACGTTTTCAACCTGAGCAATCTTTTCTACAACAAGTTGAATTTTAACTTCGTTTTCAGCTCTTCCTGCAAACTGGCCTCTGAAAGCTTCGAAATCCATACCCATTATTTCAAGGTACTTCTGAAGGTCAAGACCCTGGTAACGCAGTCTCATATCAAAGTCTCTTGCCATTGTATCAATCTGCTTTTCAACCATAACTCTTGGTATTTCAACAGTTGCATTCTCTGCTACCTTCTGGATAACACTTTCTTCGTTTTCATGCTCTGCTTTATGCTTTGCAGTCTCTTCTAATTTATTTCTCAAATCCTTTTTATATTCTTCAAGAGTATCAAACTCGCTTATATCCTTAGCAAACTCATCATCTATTTCAGGCAATTCTTTAACTTTTATTTCCTTGATTGTTACTTTGAACAATGCAGGCTTGCCATTTAACTCTTCCTTACCGTATTCTTCAGGGAAGTTAACATTAACATCAACTTCTTCTCCTGTACTCTTTCCGATTAACTGATCCTCAAAGCCAGGAATAAATGTGCCTGAACCGATAACCAAACTATAATCTATTCCTTTTCCGCCTTCGAATGGAACTGAATCAATAAAGCCTTCAAAATCGATAACTGCTGTATCTCCAGACTGAACAGGTCTGTCGGTAACAGTTACAAGGCGTGAATTCTTTTCGACAACTTTGTTGAATTCATTTTCAACATCGTCATCAGTTACTGTAGCGTCAGCTTTAGTAACTTCAACTCCCATATAAGCACCCAGTTCAACCTCAGGTTTAACTGTAACCTTTGCAGTGAAAATAAGATTTTGCTTGTTTCCGATCTGGATTATATCTATTTCAGGTCTGTCCACAGGCTGTAAGTTCTTTTCTTCAATAGCTTGGTCATACGCTTCTGAGCAAACTATGTTTATAGCATCGTCATATAATGCCTGTTCTCCATAGTAACGTTCAACAATATTTCTTGGAGCCTTACCCTTTCTAAAGCCAGGTACATTAAATTTTGATGCGTTCTTTTTGTATGACTGCTGCATACCTTCTTCGAATTTAGCTGCATCAACTTCTATTTCAAGCTGTACAACATTCTTTTCAACATCTTCAAATTTGTTAACTTTCATTTAATAAACTTCCTCCCGGTATTTAGTTTTGTATAATTTTATTATTCAGCTTATGCTTGTTTTTTAGCTAATCTTCTATAAAAATCAGAAAAAACATCCTAGTATTAAAAATTAACCATTCAATTATACCATATTGTTTTTATATTTCAAGAATCAATATAACCTTAACAGAGCCTTCTGTCAACACTCCAAACATTATTTTCCACTATGGCTAATTTTATAATTTATCACTTTTCACTATTCATTTTTCACTATTTATAAGTAAAGGCATAAAATTTAAATAATCAGCTGATATTAGTTTCAGCCCAATTCCTTCGTAATCACCTTCTATAGCCCCTTTTATGCCCACACCATGAAGATGCCCGTAAAAACATCTCGTTATACCGTATTTTTTCATTATATCGATAAAGCCTGATACCTGACTTTTCATAGTAACGGGGGGGTAATGCAGGAAAACCAACCTTTGATTATAATCAAAGCCGCCCGAGGCTTTCAAGGAGAGCTCAAGCCGTTCTATTTCACGGTTATATATCTTTTCATCATCCTTCTTGAAATCATCCTCTCCGGGACATTTCCAGCCTCTTGTACCACAGATGGCTAGGTTTTCTATATTAAAAGAGTTATTATGCATAAACGAAATTGTTTTAAACTCATTGGAATTTAGATATTTGTTTAGCTTTGAGGTAGTTGTCCACCAGTAGTCATGATTGCCTTTGGAGATAATCTTTTTTCCGGGCAGCTCTTCAATATACTTAAAATCCTCATAAGCATTCTCAATATATGTTGCCCAGGAAACATCCCCGGGAATAATAACAGTATCCTCAGCTTTTACTACCTCTATCCAGTTGTTTTTAAGTTTCTCCATGTAATTCGACCATCTGCCTCCGAATATATCCATTGGCTTATCTATTCCCAAAGCAAGATGCAGGTCGGCTATTGCATATACAGACATATTAAATCATTTTACCTTTCACTCTTCATTTCACTGCTATTAATTAATTCTGGCTTACAGCAAGCCTTCCTTAGCTATTCACCATTCACTGCTAAAATTAGTTCAGGCCGATAGAGTCGGCTTTCCGTAACTCTTCACTCTTCGCTACTTCCTGAAGTGTTCATATACTTTTTCGGCAACTTTTTTGCTTATTCCCTCAACCTCAAGCAGTTGTTCAATCTCAGCCTTTTTTATGGCCGCCAGTGATTTAAAATGCTTAATGAGTGCTTTCTTTCTGCTTTCACCTATTCCTTCTATTTCATCCAGCTCTGAATGTGTATATCTCTTTTCCCTTAGCTTCCTATTATATTGTACAGCAACCCGGTGAGTTTCATCCTGAATTTCTGTGATTAGCCTTAGCAGAGGCATATTTGAGGTCAGCTCGTATTCGGAGCCCTTGTAGACAAGCGCTCTTGTCCTGTGACGGTCATCCTTTGCCATTCCTGCGATGACCAGATCAAAACCTAATTCGTCTACAACCTGCTGTGCTGCGTTTACATGGGCCAGTCCGCCGTCCACCAGAATAAGATCCGGCATTTTTGAAAATTTGGTTTGTTCAACCTCTTCCTCAGCCTCCCTCTTTGCTCTGGAAAGCCTTCTGTACAAAGTTTCCTGCATGCTGGCATAGTCGTTTTGTTCAGATACTGACTTCATTTTAAATTTCCTGTATTCATCTCTGGCAGGCCGGCCTCTCTCAAACACCACCATCGATGCAACTATTTCTGAAGAGCCTGTGTTGGATATATCATATGATTCTATCCTGTCGGGAATACATTCAAGCCTTAAAGCCTTTGTCAGCTCCTTAAGACCTTCTTCATGAACCGAGCCCTCGCGTTTGAGACGCTCCCCATGGAGCTTAAGAGATATTTCGGCATTTTGTGCAACCATCTTCACAAACTTTACAAGTTCACCTCTCTGAGGGATTCTGAGACTTACCTTAAAGCCTCTTTTGCTTGTAAGCCATTGTTCGATTATGTCGCTGTCTTCTATCTCCTGCTGAATAACAATTTCAGAGGGCACAAACTGAACCGTATTGTAGAACTGTTTTATAAAGGTTGAGAGTGAATATTTTTCATCCTCGTTTCCTTCACCCTCAAATACAAAATGTTCTCTGCCCACAACTCTTCCGTTTCTTACAAAGAACACCTGAATACACAGGTCTGTAACATTCTGTGCAAAACCTATGATATCTCTGTCCTGTCCGTCTGCGGACAATACCTTCTGCGTTTCTGACAGCTGAACAATGCTGTTAATTTTATTTCTAAGCTGAGCTGCCTTTTCAAACTCAAGATTTTGCGCAGCAGTCTCCATCTGTCCCTTTAGGTCATTTATCAGTTCGTCGTATTGTCCACCTAAAAAGGTACAGATCTTTTTCATTATGTTTCTGTATTCATCTTTGTTTACTTCACCTTGACACGGACCCAGACACTGTTTGATATGGTAGTTCAGACAGGGTCTGAATTTGCCTATATCCCTTGGAAGTACTTTGTTGCAGGTTTTGATGGGAAACAGCTTCTTTATTGTATCAATTGCATCATTGACCGCATACGCACTGGAATACGGTCCAAAGTATTTTGCACCGTCCTTATCCACTCTGCGGGTTTTTAGTATCCTTGGAAAATCCTCGTTCATTGTAATTTTTATATAAGGGTAATGCTTGTCATCTTTTAAAAGTATGTTGTATTTCGGTTTGTACTTTTTTATAAGATTGCACTCCAGCATCAACGCCTCTACTTCAGTATCTGTGACAATATACTCAAATTCGTGGATTCTGGAGACCATTGCACAAACCTTTGGAGGATGATTTATGGAATGCTGAAAATACTGCCTCACACGGTTTTTCAGCACGACTGCCTTACCGACATAGATGACAACGCCGTTTACATCCTTCATTATATATACTCCGGGTTTATCCGGCAATTTTTTCAATTCTTCCTGTATATCAAACATTAATGTTTCTCACCATCTTTTCTCTGTCGTAAGTATCAGAAGTAAAATCCCTCAGATAAACAAAAAGTGGTTTATGCAAACTCTCCGGTCTGCAGAAGCCACAGCTGTTTTTATACATATTAAACTATAGCATATCTTATGATCTGGTTAAAATCCAGTGGAGAAATATTCCGAAATCTCTTTTGAGGCCTTTTCCTCATCCTCTCCATCGGTGATAACAGTTATTGTTGCCTGTCTTTCTACACCAAGTGACAGTAAGCCGAGAAGACTTTTGGCATTTGCCCTTCTTTCACCTTTTTCAAGCCATATACTTGAGCTATACTTTGATACTTTTTGAACAAGTAGTGCAGCTGCTTTTGAATCTAAACCTGATGGACAATTTATAACAACTTTATTTGAAATCATTTTTCGCGCTCCCCCGTCTTTAGAACTTGACAATTGTATATTTAGTATTATACCAAATAAAAGCTAAACAAATCAAACTATGAAATTATTATATTCATTTAGCATGGAATTATCAAGTCTGGAAATACTTCATAAGTAGTTCATACTTTGTTTTTACCATTCAAAGAAGGCACCTTTTTTCCAAACCCTGTATCAATAACCGTTCCGATACTGAAGGAAGACAGACAAAACTCTACAACCAGGAAACAAATTCCGTATATCATAAGTGTAGTATAGGAACCTGAAGGAATAAATATCAGAGGAACTATCTTTATAATATAGATAAGTATATGTCCTACAAAAAACTGAAGATATATAGCCGATCTTTCATAGTTATTCCTGAATATCAGAGTTCCAAGATATATGCTACCCACTATATCTGCAAGCATTATGAAGAAAATGTATACCGCCGGGGCAATAAGTGAAAAAATAAGGAACGCAAGAACTATTGTCAGGCTTACTACAATCAGAGCACCCAAAATCAGTCTTCTTGACATTGCTGTTCCCATGGAATAAGACATCGCCCTGAATCTTGTTGTAAAAATTGTAATCAAAATCAGACCGGCTACTAGAGTGAATATAGCGCAGAAAATAAGTGTATTGATTATTATTCCGTTTGATTCGAACATGGAAATAAAATCAAAATTTATTGTCACTTTAGTTCCTGCTACTTTAACTCTGTTGTCTTTTTCAAGTTTTCCAACCGAAACAAGATTGCCCTCTATACGTGAATTGCCATCAATATATACTTCACCGAAGGCAGAAACTACATCTCCAGTGACATTTCCGCTTATATTGGCCTTCCCGAATACTACTATGACACTTCCAAGTACATTTGTTTTTATGTCTGCCGAACCAAGGACAATTGTGACATTTCCACAGCTTGTATCGGCAATACTCTTATCTTCCAGAATTATAAGATTGCTTATTGTCAAATCATTTCTTGCAGCCGACACCACTCCGGGAACCATTATTAAAGCCATAAGTGCAATAAGTATTACTCTCAATTTTTTACTCATTGTGCTGCACCGTTACCCTCTCTGACCATTCTGAAGAAAACTCCCTGAACGACCAGCAGCAGGATTCCAAGTAAAATGTACAAATAGTAGTAGGTCTTATAAATGGATGCAGCAACACCCATTATGGCTATACCGATTCCTTTTACCATTGAAACCGCTGCAGATAAAAATTCCTTTGACAGATCTGTAGCAAATTGTACCTTTTGAAAAAGCTCTAACGGTTGTTTAATAGCTTCGTATATAATTCCGCCGAATAAAATCACAAATATAAATGTTACCGCGGCCAGAAGGATATTATATACAAAAGTGTTTTCACCTGCAGGTTTTGAATACATAACAACTTCTTTTTCCAACCTGCTCATTACTTGTAGTTCAAAGTCTTCGGGAGGCTCAATTACTGAGTCTTGTTCAATTTCTGAGAAAATTTCCTTCAGGGATAAAAATTCCTCAGAACATTCTTTGCAGTTTTTCAAATGCTGCTTAAATTGAGCTTCTTCGATATCATTTAAATTTTTATCGAAAAATTTCATCATATAAGCCTGCGCTTCGTTGCATTTCATAATACCTCCTCCTTTCTTGCACTATCAAGCTTTTCCTTCAACATGAGCCTGGCTCTATATAGCCTGTTTTTGATTATGGACATTGGCTCATTTAACACCTTTGTCATTTCTTCGTATGACATTCCGTTATTATGGAAAAGTACTATAAGTATTCTATATTTTTCAGGTAACTCATTAATAGCATTTTTTATTAGTTGTGACCTTTGTTTTTTTATCAAGGTTTGTTCAGGTGTATCTATATCGCTTGAAACTCCAATAGCATCGTCAAGAGTGACTGTATCCTGCTTTTTCTTTCTTAAGGTGTCCAGACACAAATTGGAAGTAATTTTTACAATCCAGGTAGACATTTTATATTCCGGATTATATTTATCAAGAGACTTGTACAATCTGATAAAAACCTCTTGAGAAACGTCGTTTACTTCTTCTTTATCCGATATCATCTTATAAACTACACTGTAAACCAGTTTTTTATATCTTGTCACAATTTCTTCAAACGCACTACTATCACCATTTATACATCGGGATACTAGTTCTGCATCTGTAAGCACCAAAGCTTGATACACCCCCTTTCCGGAGAAAAACGCA
Organism: Bacillota bacterium; assembly: GCA_023393115.1. GTDB lineage: Bacteria > Bacillota > Clostridia > Acetivibrionales > DSM-1351 > Ruminiclostridium. The sequence goes on along the minus strand of JAEWMS010000024.1, from coordinate 61,067 downwards.
CTCTATTAGCACATTTTTCCGAAGTATATAATAAATAGATACGTTGAAAAATATTAATTTGTCTGAATTTATTTTCTCCTTTTTGTTGAATTCATAACAGTTCTTGCATATCTTTCAAGTTTAGTGTTAACCAGGTAGTTTATTGTACCCTTTTTATAACTACCATCGCTGTTTTTCACACCGGCTTCAAGTCCTGTCAACAGTTGAATTCCCTGATCTATCGTCGAAACCGGGTAAATGTGAAACTGCTTTTTGCGGACGGCTTCGAGCACTTCTTCATTGAGGACGAGGTTCCTGACATTCTGGTGAGGAATTATTACACCATGTTTGCCATCAAGTCCCCTGAGCTTGCAAAGTTCAAAGAATCCTTCGATTTTATATGAAACCCCTCCAACCGGCTGAATCTCACCTTTTTGATTCACAGACCCGGTGACAGCAATATACTGCTTTATAGGTACTTCAGAAAGACTTGATAAAATTGCGTATAACTCAGCACTTGAAGCACTATCCCCGTCAACTCCACCGTATAATTGTTCAAAACACAGGCTGGCCGTCAACGACAGTGGGAAGTCCTGCGCGTATTTCTGACCGATATATCCGCTTAGTATAAGTACTCCTTTACTGTGCGATGTGCCGCTTAAATCCACTTCTCTCTCTACATTTACGATACCGCTTTCCCCTATATAGGTTGATGCTGTGATTCTTGAAGGCTTTCCAAAGGAATAATCTCCCATATCCATAACTGTCAAACCGTTTATCTGACCTATCTGCTCTCCCTCGGTATCAACCATTATGGTGCCGTCCTCAAGCATCTCCAGCATTTTTTTGTCGACTCTGTCACATCTTGCCGCCTTTTCTATTATGGCTTGTTTAACATGCTTCGCCTTAACAAATTTTGCGCCGTCATCTTCAGCCCACATACATGATTCACAAAGTATTTCAACAATATCATTGAATCTTGTTGAGAGCTTGCTCTGGTCCTCCACCAGCCAGGATGAGTATTCTACAACCTTTGCAACCCCTGATTTATCAAAATGCAGGGTCTCTTCCTTTCTGCAGAAACCGCTTATAAAAGAAGCAAGCTTTAATATATTTTCATCATTGCGGTCCATTTCTTCATCAAAATCAACCTTTACCTTGAATAGCTTTCTGAAGTCCTCTTCATACTCATATAAAAGCTGATAAATAGAAGTATTCCCTACAAGAATTACCTTTATGTCTACAGGAATAGGCTGTGGCTTTAACGCGGGAACGGCTACCACTCCGGCCTGGTCCTTCATATTTTCAATATTTATCTTTTTAGTTTTAAGTACACGGTTTATTGCTTCGTAGGCTTGAGGATTACTTAATACATCTTTAGCCTGTAATATAAGATACCCTCCGTTGGCCAGATGAAACAGACCCGGCTTGATTTTTGTGTAATCGGTTGAAACTGAGCCGAACTCGTTTTCATATTCTATTTTTCCTATCAGATTCGGATATGTAGGATTAAAGTCTACTATGACCGGTGCGCCCTTAAGACTGCTGTTGTCCACCAGTACATTTACCTTATATTTATATATTGGTGTTTCTTCCTTCTGCATGAAGGGTATGATGAATTGGGGCTGTTCTTCGCTGACTTCTTCCTCCCTGAAATCATCCAGGTTATCAAGAATATCCTGCTGTACATTACTCAAATACTCAAGAATAACACCAAACTTCTTATATTTCTCCTTCAGGTCATTCATTTGAACCCCAAGTGCCAGCAGGGCTATTTTATTTTCCCATTCCGAAACTTTTTGTTTAGTTTCCTTTTCATTGTTTTTAAGCTTGCGGATTATTTCCAGTGTATCCTGCTGGAGAATATTGGTCTTTTCATTTATTTGTTCTTTTATACTGTCATCGAGACTCTCAAATTCCTCTTCGCTGATGGTTTTTCCTTCGACTATCGGAAGAAAGTATATTCCGGTGCTGCCTGTATTAACCTTGAAGCCGTGTGATTCGGCATCCTCGCTAAGCTTTTCCAGCAGCTGATCCTTTTTACTTTCATATTCCTCCATTATTTCTGCTTTTTCTTTTTCGTATTGGTCATTATCGAAGGCGTTTACAATCTCCTGTTTTATAACCTTTACAAAAGCTTCCATGTCAGTCTGGAATTCCTTACCCATTCCTGCAGGAAGATTGATAGCCATGGGCTGATTGGGTTTGTTGAAGTTATATATGTAACACCAGTCATCAGGTACACTCATGGTAGAGGCCATTTCATTTACAATCTGCCTTGCAAAACTGGTTTTTCCTGTACCGGTGGGACCTGACATATATATGTTGTAACCTCTCATCTTCATTTTGAGGCCGAACTTCATTGCTTTAGAGGCTCTCTCCTGACCGATTATTCCCTCAAAAGTCCCTAACTCAGCGGTGCTTTTGAATGGAAACACCGTTTCACTGCACCTGTAATCCAAATCCTTATAAGAAAGTTCCTTTGGCTTCATATACTCTCCTTACTGCGTGCATAAGCACACACGAATATAGTCATAAAAACGTTATAAAAACGCCTATATATTAATCGGTATCATGTCTCCACATTATTAGAGCATCCTCACCGGTGTCTGAATAATACCCCTTTCGGATTCCCTCTGCTTTAAAGTCGTAATTCTCATACAATCTCTGTGCCGGTATATTACTTTTTCTGACTTCCAATGTAAGACTTTTGATTCCTTCCCTTTGGCATATTTCAAGAAGCTTATCCATTATACGTGAACCAGCCCTGCAGCGTCTGAATTCCGGATGTACCGCAATATTGGTTATATGTCCTTCGTCGAGAATCCTCCACAGGCCCCCGTAACCGATAATCTCCCGGCCTGAAACAGCGACAACATATACAGCCATTTGATTTGTTGTAAGCTCATCGATGAAAGCGCTTCTGGACCATGGAATCTTAAAGCTCAAGGTCTCAATGACCATGACACCGTCCAAATGTTCTTCAGTCATTGGTATAACTTCGATATTATTGATCATGAATTTTACCTTTCATTGCCTGCTCAGCCTGTGACTTTCTTAAATAGAAAGGTTTCATGTCATAACAATTTTCCTGTATGCCTTCTTTCAAAACCTTTCCAGCCAATACAGCAACCGAGGCAGCCCTGGCAAGAGCATTATTCGGCGGTGCTACAGTTACCCTGCTACCCAGCCTCTCCTCAAAATAAGACTTGTGCATTTGCGCTGCATCTCCGAGAAAAATAATTTCTCCTTCCATAGCCGCTAAAATATCTGCTAATTCATTAATATGTATTCCCATATAGTCTGTGAGCTTTTCCAACTTATGACCTGAAAATTTATATGCAGCGGTAAACACCTGATTGTTTCTGGCGTCAATAACTGGACAGATTATGGCTTTTGAGCCGGCAAGATTGTATGCCAGTGCATCGAGTGTATATACACTGACAACAGGTTTTTGTGCAGCAAAAGCCATAGCCTTTACTGTGGTGACGCCAATACGGAGTCCTGTAAAGGAGCCGGGACCGATTGAAGCTGCAAAAGCATCCATATCGGCAGCTTTCATGCCTACTGCCTCAAGAAGGCCCTGTATCATAGGCATAAGCCTCTGTGAATGTGTCTTGCCTTTATTGCAGCTGTATTCACCTATTATTACGTCATCTTCAAGTATTGCAGCCGTTGCAACATTTGTTGATGTATCCAACGCTAAAATTCTCATATTTGCCTCCATTACATCTTCAATTCATAACCGGCATACTTCCCTCCGCGGAAATCAACCGAAATCCCTCTGTAATCCAGACCCTTTGAAAGGTCTTTTTTAATGGTTAGGTTTATGATTTCCGACGGCAGTATTTCGGAGATCAATTCACCCCACTCTATAATGGTAATTCCTTCACCATTAATGTATTCATCAAAGCCGATATCAAACATTTCATCAGGATCAGCTATTCTGTATACATCAAAATGATACAGAGCATATTTTCCCTGATATTCATTGACCAAAGTAAAAGTAGGGCTGGTTATATATGAATTTATCCCCAGAGCTTTGGCGATACCGTTGGTCAGTGCTGTTTTTCCCGTTCCCAAATCACCGGACAGACAGATAACATCTCCCGACTTAAGTACTTCACCCAACTTTCTGCCAAATTCAACTGTTTCCTCAAAGGAATTGGTTTCGATATTAATCATTACTAACCCTTTCATACACTATTTTACCGTTAATTATTGTCTGCCTTACCTTTGTCATAAGTTCCAGAGGATTTCCGTCAAATATAACTATATCAGCATCCTTACCTTTTTCAAGGGAGCCTACCCTGTCTGCAATTCCGATAATCTCTGCAGCATTTATTGTAACTGCCTTAAGAGCCTCCCGGGCTTCCATCCCTTCTTTATGTGCTATGGATGCACAAAGGCATAAGTGCTGAACCGGAACACAGGGATGATCGGTCATTATTGCAACTTTTAATCCCTGTTTCGATAGTATTCCTGGATTTTTCAGATTCTGATTTTTTAGTTCTATTTTAGACCTGTCGGTGAGCATTGGCCCTACTATTATCGGCAAGCCTGCTTCACATAGAATATCCTTAATCAGATACCCTTCGGTACAGTGATCAAGGGTTATATCAACATTGAATTCCTTCGCTATCCTTATTGCAGTTATTATATCGTCGGCTCTATGAGCATGGGCTTTTAGAGGTATTTCTCGTTTAAGGACACTGACCAGGGCTTCAAGTTTGAAATCAAAATCCGGCTTGTCCAGTTCCTCAGTATTCTTCCAATAATCTTCCCATAGTTCTTTGTATTCTCTGGCTTTAAACAGGTTTTCTCTCAATATTGCCGCTGTTGCCATTCGTGTCATTGGTGACTGATGTTTTTCATTATATATTGTCTTTGGATTCTCTCCAAAGGCTACCTTCATGGCAACGGGCTGCTTTATTATCATCTCATCGACACAGCGCCCGTATGTTTTAAGAGCTGCAAATTGTCCTCCTATAACATTTGCACTTCCCGGGCCGGTTACTACTGAGGTAACTCCTCCCTCATAGGCTTCAACAAAAGCCCTGTCGGCATGATAAACTGCATCAATAGCTCTTAAGTGAGGGGTTACCGGGTCTGTGGATTCATTTCCGTCATCACCCTCAAAGCCCACAGCATCCTCCCACATACCAATATGGCAGTGAGCATCTATAAGGCCTGGCAGTACATAGCCCCCCTGGCAGTCAATTTTTTCAACGTCGGAGGTTAAAAGACCATCTACCTCTTTTATATCGCTGCCTACAGCTATTATTTTATCTTTATCACATAAAATATATCCATTATCATAGTCTTTATCAGACATGGTAATTATTTTTCCATTGAATATTAAGAGCATGCTTCCCCCTTTAATTGTTTTTGCATATCAAAATGTATTTTCACGCTAGTATTCATTATACCATAACGGACAGATTCAATTGAACTTCTAGTTCAAAAAAACCCTTAGCTCAATTCAATGTATACGCATTGAGCAATTGTAACCGCATTGCTAAACAGTTATTACAAGTTATATCTTTAAAGTTTTCGAATATATTAAATATGAGAATAATTCACGAAGGATAGTGATTAATCGGTGGAAGAAATGTCTAAATTTCATACCGTACGCGGTTACCAACTTCTGTCCCAGAACAAGAATCTGCTAACTTCCGCCATGGAGGACTATCTTGAGATGATATACAGAAACAGCCTTGTAGAAGGCTATATGAGAATTAATACACTTTCTGATCTTTTGAATGTTGCCGCCCCTTCTGCTACAAAAATGGTTCAGAAACTAAGCAAACTGGGTTTACTGGATTATAAAAAATACGGAATAATTTTTCTGACAGAAAACGGACGTGAAATTGGACGATTTTTATTGGATCGCCATAATACTATTCAACAATTTTTAAGAAATCTTGGTGTTTCTGATGACATACTAATTGAAACAGAACTAATTGAACATTATGTATCTGTTACTACCTTGAGTAAAATCGGCCTTTTCAACAAGTTTCTCCAAAATAATCCCGAAATATCCGAAAGGCTTAGTGAATTTGTTAATTCAAATACAGAACAGGTTTAACCCATCATCTAACAATATCTTTTTAGCTTACTTTTGAATCTTTTGAATCCTTTGATTTTATGCCAACTACCTCCGGCGGGTGGTTTTCAATTTTATTGTGTATTAATTTATTATAGTCGTGTAACACATTTTCACATCAATACATATTTTACATTAGGTAAACGAAATTAGTCTAAGCTAAATAATTAGCTGTTCTATGCAATTACTGAGGTGCTACTTATGTTTGATGAAGGATACATATCAACAGTAAGTTCGCAAGCTGAACCTTTAGGCATTAAAAAAATTGTTCCCGGACAAAGTCTGCCCCTTTCCAAGATAAGAACCCTGCTTAAGTTTTTAGGCCCTGCCTTTATTGTAAGCGTAGCTTACGTCGACCCGGGCAACTTCGCCACCAATATCAGCGGAGGGTCCAAGTTCAACTATAACCTTGTCTGGGTTATTCTATGGAGTAATCTAATGGCAATTTTTTTGCAGACACTCTCTGCAAAGCTTGGCATTGCAACCGGATATAATCTTCCTCAAATGTGTGGAAGGGTTTTTTCCAGAAAAGCCAACTGGTGTTTCTGGGTCGTTGCCGAAATAGCAGCTATGGCCACTAATTTGGCAGAGTTTCTTGGCTGCACTCTGGGCCTTTATTTACTATTCCATATACCCATGATTTGGGCCGGTCTGATAACAGCAGTGCTGACCTTTTTTATTGTGTATATGGGGAGATACGGCCAAAGAGTGATTGAGGCAGTAATATCCATACTGGTTGCAGTAATTTGTATTTCATATACTCTTGAACTCTTTCTGGCAAAACCTGATTGGTCACAGGCCGGACTTCATGTACTTATACCCTCCATGCCTAACGGCGAAGCGGTAATGATTGCAGTAGGTATGCTGGGTGCAACTGTTATGCCTCATGTCATATACCTGCATTCGCAGCTGGTACAGCAAAGAAACAGCAATCTGACTGATGAGCAGAAAAAAAGGCATTTAAAACTTGAACGAATAGACATAACTCTTGCTATGAACATAGCTTTTATAATTAATGCGGCGATGGTTATCGTATCAGCGGCTGTATTTTATAGAAACGGAATGGCAGTGGAAACCATAGAGCAGGCACATAAATCCTTGTCACCATTGCTGGGAGCCGCTTCCAGCGGTGCCTTTGGTCTGGCTCTTATCGCATCGGGGTTATCCTCCTCGGTAGTGGGGACCATGGCCGGTACTACAATTATGCAGGGCTTTGTAGGCCTCAAAATAAGTGATAATATTACAAGACTGGTAACAATGCTGCCGGCCATGCTGATAATTATTCTTGGTATAAACCCGATGCAGGCACTGGTTTTCAGCCAGGTGGCGCTGAGTTTTATCCTTCCGGCTGCAATTATTCCGATGCTTATTATCACAAAACGCAGAGACCTGATGGGAGTTCTGGTCAATAAACCAATAACCAATGTAGCCGGGTGGATTATCGCAGGGGTAATAATTGCAGCCAATGCAATACTGCTGTTTCTCACCTTCAGCGGCGGCATCGGCTAGCACTTTTTTCTTGACTTTTACCTTAGGGGAAGGTTTAGAGTAGAACATGCCAAAAGAAAAAGAAATTTTTCTTTTAAAACAAATAAATATGTTTAAAAGCATGTGAAGGAGGTTGGCATGAAAGAAACAGCTAGTCTGAACAAAGTTCTTGAGGTTAAAGGACTCACAAAAACCTACGGTGGAACTGCAGTTGTGAAAGATTTCTCCTTTTCCGTTACAAGAGGAGAAATCTTTGGGCTTCTGGGTCATAACGGTGCAGGAAAAACAACAACTATTGAATGTATTCTTAATACCAAAAAACCTGATGCGGGTGAAATAGCTCTTTTAGGCTTACAGCTTCAAAAGAACAGGAAAACTATCTTTCAGCAGGTAGGTGTCCAAATGCAGGAATCGCATTTTCAGGACAAGATCAGGGTATGGGAATGTTGCGAGGCAACACAAGTATTATATTCCAAGCCACTGGACTATCATCAGCTTTTAAAGGATTTCTCCCTTTATGAGAAAAGGAATAATTACGTTTCAGAGTTGTCGGGAGGGCAACGACAGAAGTTATCTGTTCTGTTGGCACTGATCCCCGACCCCCGGATTCTTTTTCTGGACGAGTTAACCACCGGTCTTGATCCCAAGGCCAGAAGAGAAATATGGAATTATCTGCTGCAACAAAAGGAAAAAGGTAAGAGTATATTACTGACTTCCCACTACATGGATGAAGTTGAGAAGCTCTGTGATCAAATCTGTATTCTAAAAAATGGTGTTTCCCAGATTATCGGCACTCCTGCCCAAGTTATTTCAGCCAGCGGTACAGAGAGTCTTGAGGATGCATATCTGTACTATACCGGAGAGGAGGCAATACATGAAAACTTTTAGTACCTTGTTCAGAACTGAACTAAAAATAAGTATGCGTCATATGGATGCTATTTTCTTTGGAATATTTTTTCCGGTAGGAATAGCACTACTGCTGGGAGGAATATATGGAAGCAAGCCAGCTTATGAAGGAGCGCACTACACCATGCTCCAGCAATCCTTTGGAGCATATGCAAGTGTAGGAATCTGTGCCACAGGTCTCATGGGGCTGCCGCTGGTACTGGCAGATTACCGTCATAAAAAGATATTGAAACGCTACAAGGTAACTCCTGTTAGTCCGGGAATGTTGCTTGCAATACAGGTGATGCTAGCATTCTTAATAGCTGTGGTTTCAGCAATATTGACTTCTCTGGTTTCGGTGGTCATATTCGGTTACACAATGCCAGGCTCCTTACCGAAATTTGTATTGTCCTTTCTTCTTCTGACGGTGACCATTTACAGCTTAGGGATGCTGATATCCAGTCTTGCTCCCAACATAAAAGTTGCAAATCTGGCCTGTACTCTACTCTATTTCCCAATGCTGTTTTTGTCAGGCGCCACAGTACCCTTTGAAATAATGCCTAAGGCTCTGCAGACCATATCGAACATTTTCCCAATGACTCAGGGGATAAAGCTCCTTAAGAACACTTCCCTGGGCCTTTCATCGGGAGATATACACATACAGATAATTATAATGGCTGTGGTCAGCATTGTCTGTGTTGTACTCTCAATAAAATTCTTTAAATGGGATTAATACTTTAATAAGATTAGTTAGTCAAATGGGATATATTATTTCAAATGGAACAGTTTAGAGGTAAAATCAAAGTATACATTTTTTTCAGTAAAACAGGAGGTGGGTAGATGTATTCTATCGGAGTATTTTCTCAAATAAACAAGGTAACAACAAAAGCTCTGCGTCACTATGATGAAATCGGTCTGTTGAAGCCCGAGCATGTGGATAAATATACAGGCTACAGATACTATACTTCTAATCAACTGCCTACAATGCATAAAATTTTAACTCTGAAGCAGATGGGGCTTAACCTGATGGAGATCAAGGACGTTCTGTCAAATCCTCAGACTGCTGAACTATATCTGAAGCTTAAGGAAAGAGAAATAGCTCAAAACATAAGAAATGAGCAGCTTAGGCTTCTTCAAATTCAAAATTATACGAATATATTAAAAGGAGATATTAAATTCATGTATACACCTGTTATCAAAGAGCTACCAGAGGTTATAGTTGCATCTATGCGTCAGGTGGTTAGCAACTACCAGGACTTTTTCCACCTCTGTCCGAATGTGATGGCAAAGGAAATGGAACGGGTCGGCTGTATCTGCGCGGTTCCTGATTACTGCTTTAATGTTTATCACGATGGTGAATATAAAGAAAAAAATATTGATGTTGAAATATGTCAAGCTGTAACAGAAATAAAAGAAGACACCTCATTGCTTAAGTTTAAAAAAATCAATAAGGTTGAAACTGCCGTTTGTGTACTTCACAAGGGACCTTATAGCTCTCTGCGTGATGCATACATTTTCATTTTTGAATGGGTTAAGGACAACAATTACGAAGTAATTGACTTCCCAAGGGAGTCATATATCGATGGTATATGGAATAAGGACAGCCAGGAGGACTGGCTGACAGAAGTTCAGGTTCCTGTAAAGATAAAGTAAGCAATTGTGAATCTCCCCTGGTGGGGGTATCCCACCAGGGGAGATTTTTTATACCAGCAGCTTTAATTTTGCTACTTCCTCATCAACACGGACTTTATCGATCCTTTCAAACAATATGCCAATTTCGGGTAAAGTGTAGCCAGATGCAACAAACTGTGTTTTCCAGCTGTCATTCAACCCCAGCCAACCCTGGACTTTTTCAGAGGAAAATGGAAGAAAAGGTTTTAAAAGCACAGCCAGATTGGCTATTATCTGTACACAGTTAAAAAGCGTATTTTCACAACTCTCAGGTGCCGCTGTCCTTGTCTCCCAGGGTTTATTGGCATCGAAATATTTGTTTGACCACCTGACAAATTCAAATACTCCGTCAAGAGCCTCCTTAAAAGCACCATTTTCAATCCTAGTTCCGGTTGCTTCATATAATTCTTCCAGCCTTGATGATATTTCTTGTTCGAGCTCTCCAGCCGGTACAATCCCGTTATAATACTTGACTATAAACGCAAGATTTCTATTTGCAAAGTTTCCGTAAGCCCCCAGTAATTCCCCGTTGTGGCTGTTTACATATTCTCTCCAGGTAAAGTCCGTATCTCTTTTTTCGGGACCGTTTGTTATTAGGAAATATCTTATTGAATCGGGATCAAAATTCTCAAGCATATCCTTTACCCATACAGCATAGTTCTTGCTTGTAGATATTTTTCTACCCTCCAGAGTCAGGTATTCACAGGAAACTATTTCATCAGGCAGACGCCAGCCCTTCCCGTTTGCCAACAGCAGCCCGGGCAGTATAATTGAATGAAACGGAATATTATCCTTTCCATGAACATAATAGTGTTTTGAGTTACTGCCGAACCATAATTCATTAAATTCCTCTTCTCTGTCCTTAGCTGCCTGATGGCTCGCTGACAGGTATCCCAAAACATTTTCAGCCCAAATATAGATTTTCTTGCTATCAAAACCTTCTCTGGGCACCTCAATTCCCCAGTCCAGATCCCTTGTAACCGCTCTGTCCCGCAAACCCTCATTTATATACTTTTTTGAAAAGGCTACAGCGTTTTTCCTCCACTCCGGGTGACTATCTATATATGAGTCAATCTCCTTTTCAAGTTTGGAAAGTGCAATATACAGGTGGTTTGTTTCCCTAAAATCCGGTGTTGTTCCGCACACAGAACATCTTGGATTGTTCAGTATTTCAGGTTCAAGTACTTTTCCGCAGGCATCGCACTGATCACCTCTGGCCTCCTGTCCGCATTCGGGGCACTTTCCTTCCACAAATCTATCTGCTAAAAAGCCGCTGCATTTGGGACAAAATGCCTGAGGTACACTTTTTTCATATATATAACGGCCTTCATACATTGTCCTATGAAATTCTTTCACAAAGCTTTTGTGTTGGTCAGAAGAAGTTTTATCATATAAATCATAAGTAAAACCCAGCCTATTGAAACATTCCAGGAACTCCTCATGATAGTAATTACTTATTTCCCCGGGAGTTTTACCCTCCTGTTTTGCTCTAATGGCAACAGGAGTACCATGGCAGTCGCTTCCCGAAACGTAGAAAACCCGATCACCCTTTGCCCTGTGGTATCTTGCCAGAATGTCTCCGGGTATAAGTGCAGATACACGGCCAATATGAAGTGAACCATTTGCATAGGGCCATGCTCCTCCGATTAATATATTCCGTATTTTATATTCGTTCATAACATCTCCAATCCACGCGCATATCGCGTATGCTAAAAATAATAGTAATAAAAGAAACTATCAAAAATTTATACTTTACACGACAATAAAAAAAACTCTCGTCTCCGAAAATATTATTTTCGGAGACGAGAGTATTACTTCGCGTTACCACTCCAAATTCACCCACACCTCGCGGTATGGATCTCATCAAGTACGGGCTCCTTTTACTTTCATGTCCTATTGCCCTTAAAGCAATTAGTCAGGGTAAGTAAACTGGCAACCTTATACTCTATCGCTATAACGGGCAAAACCGTCGCAGCCTGTCACAAAATATCCAAGTCTTTGATATAACGACGTATAGGATATGAAATGTGTTCGGTGCGCAACTCCAAGACCATATTCAGTACTTTCAAGCTATATCCTCTCTCAGCAACAGGACTCTCTGTAAATGTTTCCGGTACTTACTCTTCTTTTCGTAGTCTTTAATTATAACTAAATCTTTCAATTTAATATAACAATTATACTTTTAATATTATATTCTTGCTGTAACTTTATGTCAATTGTATTATTGGTGATTTTGAACTATGATTTGTATGTTTTATATGGTTTGCATGTTTAGTAATAACTATGCTTACTTTATTCTGTTGATTGAAAGATTTAATCTATAATTTCCGTATTGCAGCAAACCATCCAGAAGCTCTTCAAGCTGTTGGTGTCCTGCTGCTTCCACCTTTAGTTTGTAGCAGCCGTCACCGCTTATCCTGTGGGCTTCGGTAATCATAATATTATCATTGATAAATTTGTGAAAGGCAGCATGGTTATTTGACTTCATAAAAACAGTTATGTAAGCAATTAAATGTTGTCCAAGCTTTGCCATATTGGTTTTAATTGTATACCCTTCAATAACACCAAGCTTTTCAAGGCGGGTAATCCTGTTTCTGACAGCCTGACCAGTCAAATGAACCAGATTTCCTATCTCTTGAAGCTGAATTCTGGAGTTATTTTGAAGTATTTTGATAATTTCTATATCAGTCTCATCAAACATAAATACAACCTCTCAAATAATTAGCAATTACAACCTCATAACTAATAGTTGAAATTATTAAGCTCTAGTATTACTAAAACAACTCTTGAATTATGTAAGTATAACAGCCTTAACTCTTTAGTCGTTAAAGTGCAATCTGCTCTATAATTATATTGGAAAATTTTATAGTGTTTAGTATATCATATTGAAAGGAAGATAAATATATGAACTTTAGATTAGTAAGGCATGCAACGATACTGCTTTCGATTAATAACAAGACATTGCTGGTTGACCCTATTCTGTCCGAGAAAGGGAGCCTTGAACCAGTTGAGGGTGTGGAAAACCAGAGTTGGAATCCTCTGGTTGAGATTTCAGTACCTTTAGATACTTTATCCTCCTGTGATGCCATATTGATTACCCACACTCATCGGGATCACTTTGATGATAAGGCCGCTAAATTTCTACCAAAGGATAAGCAGATATTCTGTCAGCCCCAGGACAGAGAATGCCTCATGAATCACGGCTTTAAGAAGGTTACAGTTGTAGACGACCAGCTGGAATGGGAAGGCATCCTCATAGCCAGAACCCCTGCCCGACACGGCTACGGAGTTGTGGCTATGAAGCTTGCACCTGTGTCGGGCTTCGTGTTGCGCGGTCCCAAGGAGCCCTCAGTATACATTGCCGGCGATAGCGTATTTTACACCGCGACAAAGAAGGTATTGGCGAAATATAAACCAGATATAGTAATCTGTAACGCCGGCGAAGCAACCTTATCCACCGGAAGGCCGATAACCATGGGAATAAAGGATATAGCCAAAATCCATGAGCAAGTACCTTCTTCCAAGATAGTCGCTGTCCACATGGAGACCTGGAACCATTGCGTACTTACAAGGGAAGCCCTTGGTAAGTTTGTTTCGGAGAACAGACTTCAAGATGTAGTATTTATACCAAACGACGGGCAAGAAATTATATTCTGATTCACAGTAATTTACTTTTGATTCAATTAAAAAGGGGCAGATAAAAAGCTCTTAATTATGAGCGTTTTCCTGCCCCTTTACTATTAGTTTTATTTCATTGTTTCAAAAATTTGTCATGCTACTCAGTTATTTCAACGCGGTTTCCGTCGGGGTCGGCAACACAGCTTTCAAAATAACCGTCACCTGTCACTCTTGGAGGACTGTAAAGTTCATATCCGTCCGACACAATTTTTTCTGTAAGGTTTCTAACAGTCTCGCTGTCTCCAACCGAAAAAGCAATATGACTCCAACCGTTTACCTTATCCATTACCGAGCGTTGTTCCAGCTCGGTATGGTGCATTATCTCAAGGCTGGCTCCGCCTTCAAACATAACAAAGTAGCTTGAAAAACCTTTAGTATTCCTATATATTGAGTTACTTTTACCACCGAAATATTTGACGTAGTAATCCCTGGACCTTTCAAGATCGGTAGTATACACTGCAACATGAGTAATTTTTATATTCATAGTAATTCTCCCTCTCAATTCTGAACAAATTTAAACTAAATAAAATTAGTGTCATTAAGAAATGTTTCTTAAGCAAGTTCAGTTTTGGAAAGAATTGTGAGAATTCTCACTGAATTATGTAAAAACTGAAATAGTTCAAAAAGCTTCTGCGCACCCACCAGCTTAACACGAAAACTATTAAATTTTCCATAACAGCTTCGTATCAAAGTAACTACTTCAATGAGGCTGAATTTTTTATCAGTATACATTTACGCTTCTCCGAAGTAAGTTATTTACACTATTTACATTATATCATATAGATGAACGATCTTTTAACTTATTTGTATTTTCAACAATGCATTAATGTCATTATTTCACAATGTATTATGAGCTTTATTCTACTCATCCAGCTTTGATCTCTTATAAAGAAATACATAAAACCCTGCGGCTATAAGCAGATTGATTAAACATATAATAATTGCTTCTGTATTCCATTTCTGTCCACCTATCAAGTATGATACCTGCTGTCCAAAGAGAAACTTAGATATGCTTTCCAGACCCTTGTTAAAATAAGAAAGCATGGGTAGAAATGAGAAAATCAAGCCCAGTGGTACTGCCAGACCGTTTGCTGCACTGGGGCTCTTTGAGTAAGACCCAATGCTCATCCCTATCAGAATGGATGTAACACTTCCGAATATTCCTGCTGAATAAAACAAACCGATATTCATAGAACTTTGATCTGACATAAAAATAAAAGAGCTTCCTGTTATACAAGTTAATAGAATTACAAATATTGCGGTGCTAAGAAAAAATCCCAAAGATGAGATACCTGACATTCTTAGAACACGAAGTGTATTCTTGGATTTTTCTTCAGCAATCATACTGGATGTTACAACCACAGGTGTAAATATGAAATGCATCGTTGCAAAAACCGCTATAAAAAACGTCATCATCTCGGCACCTAAGGATTGAGACATGACAAAGCTGACGACAGGATAGACAATAAACAATACCAGTACCTCAAAATTTCTTGTAACGTCCTTAAAGTTCTTAGCCAGTATTGCAGTCATGTGATTTATCTGAATCATACGTTTAAACCCCTTCCGGTTAATTTCATAAATACAGTTTCAAGATTGGGCTCAGAGGAATGAATGGCTTCCACCCTCTCCTCACTGAAATAGGAGGCTATCTCCTCTGCAGAACCGGCGTTATTTGGGAGTGTGACTGACTCGCCATTCTTTAATATAATTTCAATCGCGTTTTCCTTATTATGTTTTCTGCACAGTTCTTCAGGCACACCGTATTCCACAATTTTTCCTTCGTTCAACAATACAATGTTATCACACAGCTTATAGGCCTCTTCCATGTTGTGAGTTGTAAGAAAAATTGTTGTTCCGTTGTTTTTAAGATCGACGAGATATTGATGGATTTCTTCAGCTGTTGCAGGGTCCAAGCCGCTGGTAGGCTCATCAAGGAAAAGTATTTTGGGGCTATGTAAAACTGCCCTTGCAAGTAATAATCTCTGTTTCATTCCCTTTGATAATCGTCCGGCAGGGGTTTTTAATGCTTTGGATAAGCCAACCCTGTTCATAACTGAGTAAATTGTTTCATTATCGACTCTGAATATTCTTGCAAATAGTTTCATATTATCAAGGGAGCTGAGTCTTTCATACACTCCGCAATTGTCCAGGACCATCCCGACCTTCCCATATATTTCGTTACCCAGGCGGCTGCAGTCCTCACCTAATACTTCTGCACGTCCCTGATATTTTAGTTGTCCGGTTAATATTCTTATAAGGGTAGTCTTTCCTGCACCCGAAGGTCCAAGCAGGCCAAAGAGTTCTCCGCAGCCCACCGAAAGACTTATATTATCCAGAACGACCTTCTCTCCGAAAGATTTATTCAAATTTCTGACATCAATACTGTTCATCCCCATCCTCCAATCCATGTTCTTTACGATACTTTTTGAAGCCTTCGTCAATTTTCTTATTTTCAAGCTTTATTTTCAGCGTTATAGCCAATAGACTTAACCCGAAGAAAATTCCGTAGGTTATCAGGAATCCGCACCAGGCATTCACATTATCAAGAGGAAACCAGGAAAACACGCTGGCAAATAATGCTATAATCGGAATTACCGATAATGTCATACCTACAGTTCTCCAAAATGTCATCATGTTTTTGAATATTCGACCTGAAAACCAAAGAACCTTTGAAATTTCCATAGCCAGAGAAGCAAGTAAAAACTGAAAAATTGTATCTACTGCAATTCCGTCTCTTCCAAACTGATAAAGCGTTGATATCTCTCCGGCATCACTTCCAAAAAATTTTGCCGAAAATGCGATACAGATTACCATAATGGAAAAAATAATAATCGCTTCTGAGAAAAAATTAAATATTGTAAATCTTTTTTCCATTGCTACCTCACCCCCAGTTTCCTTTTTACAAATGGTGCATACTGTCTGGAAACGTATAATTTCTCACCGTTGCTCATAGTAAGCAAAATCCTGCCGTCAATATCAGATTTCAACGATTTTATCTGTTCGAAATTGATAATGCACGACTTATTCGCCCTGAAAAATTCTGTTCCGTCCAACTGTGCTTCCAGCTCATATAAGCGTAAGGAAGATTCATAAACCTCAGTTTTGGTATAAAGAAATGTCTTCTTATCCACTGTGTCTATATATAGAATCTCACTTATGTCCAAAATATGTATCTGACCGCTTTTTTCCCCGGTAATTTTCATATCCATGACCCTTACCAGAGAGACAAGCCTTTCGATTTCCGGTGTAAGCTGGCTGCAGATAATACTTACCTCTGTTTCTGATATGCTGCTGTCGGTCCGAATATTAATCTTCATTATCTGACCCCCATTTCATTTCTATAATATTCTCGGTAATATTTTATTTCAAGTTATATAAACTAAGTTGCAGATAATTGGTATCAAGTTGCGGAAAAAAGACATGTGTATTAGATACTTTTAATTTATTTTATATTAATTTAAAATATGAAAGTAGTAGAAACTGTCTTATACGGAGGAAAGGTTGAAAAAGAAAACTAGCGATTGGCACTATCCTTAAAGGCATAACAAACAAGCCGTCTTTCGGTGGCTTCAAAAATTGAATATGTAGACAAAATTAAAGTTATACGGCAGCTGACTTGATTCTGTAACCCTGGAATTTTGCTAATTGTATAGCCTGCTCCACAGTAATCTCACGATTGATAGGAATACTGTCAGAGTTTCTTGAAAGTGGTTTTCCTCCTGCGGAAGAGTAGGGCTTATATAACTTTTTGAAGTTTAATCCCTCCAATATTTGGCTTAGCAGTCGTACGGAATCATCTTCAGGTATCAACACTTCAAAATTAATAGCAAAACTAATTTATATTACCCGCCAAATTCGGTATAATTCTTATGTCGGATATTTTTATATTGACGGAATTAATTATACAACACTTGTCGGCCTTCGGGACCCGCATTTTACTATTTCGGATCAAAAAAGGAGCTGCTACAAAACTAACTCACCTAGTTAGTTTTGCAACAGCCCCTACAGTTTAATGCTGTTACATTATCTACTTAGTTTCATAATTTTTTGAAACTTTTTAATTATTAATAACAAACAATAACCTACAACCCCTCCAATTAGATTAGCCATAATATCATCAACATCAAATACCCTTACAGGAGCAATTGCAATTATCATGGTTAATAGTTGAAGCAACTCAATTGATAGTGAGAATATGAAGCTAAAAACAGCAACTCTAATAGCAGAACAATTTTTCTTGTCAAGTAAATGTAGAATAAAACCAAATGGCAAGAATAAAACTACATTATATCCAAAGCTCTTTACTACAATTTCTATATTAGACATAATATAATTATTTACGTCATATCCAGCTCTATTAATCTCTTGAATAACTTCGTACCTTTTAATTAAAAAATTGAATGGTATAAAATTGTAGTTTATATCCCCTAGATGGAACTTTATACCGAAAGGTAAAGGGAATTGAGTAATATATAGCACAGCTAAAATATATAGGATAAAAACAACTTTAATTATTTTATGTTTATACTTTAATAAAATTGTCATACTTTCACCTAACTTTTTAATATAGTTACCATATATGTAGCTATTTTACTGTGAATGGACCTGAGTGGAAGTACCCAGTATCAAAATTAAATTTGACATAATACTGCTTATTTGGTTCTACATCAAAAGTAGTTGATTGTGCACCACTATTACACTATATATATTGTACGTCAGATTCATTACCATCTTTATCAATTAACTGGACCCATATATTTGCATGAAGTTGTTTTAATGGATTTTTCTTAGCAATTGCATCCTCCTTAGTGGAATATTGTCCGAAAGTACCTGTTACAGTAATAGTTTTCTTTGAAGTTTTTACCCACTTATCCGAGTACAGAATTGCACCAGCCCAAGTAATATCTCCATTATAAGTCCCTAAAGTTACAGTTTGGTTTGAAGAAGATGGAGGTTTAGTTCCATCTGTATGCATCATATCTGAAGGAGCGTAATCTTTTACTCCTGTACCTTCTCCTGCGGCTGAAGATGCAAATATTGAAGAAAATGATAATATACACATACATAAAAAAAGGACTAAACTCAATACTCTTTTCATAATAAATACCTCTCTTTTTTCAGAAATTCTATTTTTAATACATAACTTTTAAACTTATTGCTAATATTTGGAGCTTTAATCCAGATAATAATGCCACCTCCTGTTTTAAAATGTAATTTACTAATTTATCCCATTATACGCCTAATTTTGATAATAATGGGTTACAAAATAATTACAATACTAGAAAATTTATTACCCGAGTAATTAGAAAGGAAAATTGCCGATTTACAGTGGCAGATGATTATGAGGTCCCTTTAGTAGCTATAAGAGAAGCAGTGGCAAATGCTATTGTCCATAGGGATTATAGTATATCTGGTGCTGACATACCTTCAAACTTTGTTAAATTCAGGTTATACATAATAGAATTTTCACACTACCCCAACATTCAGTATAGAACCCATCTTCTTCACGGTTCGCGCCCTCTCGGGTCCGATTCCAATGCGTTGAACATTAAAAACCGTTTCTTTCATAATGTCCCTGACATTACAAAAGAAACGGTTTTATTGGAGCGGGTGATGGGAATCGGACCCACGCAATCAGCTTGGAAGGCTGATGTTCTACCATTGAACTACACCCGCGTTAGTATGGAGCGGGTTAAGAGATTCGAACTCTCGACTTTCACCTTGGCAAGGTGACACTCTACCGCTGAGTTAAACCCGCATCACTATCACGCAAAAGTTATTATAAAGGGGTTGACCCATTTTGTCAACCATTTTCCCGAAAAAAAA
This sequence comes from Bacillota bacterium, assembly GCA_023393115.1. Lineage (GTDB taxonomy): Bacteria > Bacillota > Clostridia > Acetivibrionales > DSM-1351 > Ruminiclostridium. Next base: position 41,431 of record JAEWMS010000024.1, on the reverse strand, counting down.
TATTATTTTTATATATTTATAAGCCTCTTCAGAACAACCCCAAAATTATATAGTATATGACTGGTATAAAAATTGAAGGAAGCAGATTTCCCACATTTATTTTCTTGAGCTCCAGAAGATTTATCCCTATTGCAAAAATGAGTATTCCGCCTACCAGGGACATCTGAGATATAACCATATCGTTCAGCCATGGCTTGATAAAACCGGCAAGCAAGGTTATTCCCCCCTGATACACGAGCACAGGAATTGCCGAGAACGCCACACCTATTCCCAATGTGGCAGCAAATATTACAGCTGTAATACCATCAAGAATAGATTTGGCAAACAAAGTTGACGCATTTCCCGACAATCCATCTTCCAGGGCTCCCACTATGGCCATAGCTCCTACACAGTATACAAGGCTTGCCGTAACAAAGCCGGTTGAAAAGGAGCCATTCTTGGAAGGAATTTTTGCCTGAAACCAATTTCCGATGTTTTCAAGCCTTTCTTCTATTTTAAGAAATTCCCCCAACAATCCTCCAATTACAAGGCTGAAAATCATAAGCATAACAAACTGCCTGTCCAGCTTATTTCCGTTCACTATAGTAATCATTTCCTTTATGGTCCCTGATATTCCGATAAATAAAACAGATAGACCTATTCCCTGCATCACCGTTTTTTTATACTTTTCGGGTATACCCTTTCTCAGCATGGTACCCGCAATACCGCCAGCAATAACTGCCCCTGTGTTCACCAGGGTTCCTAGTCCAGTCAAAATCAACACTCCCCCAAGTAGTACTAAGTAAGTCAAATTAATCAGAAATATACGGTCTGGCCAATTCCATTAGTTTCTCCTTTTCATTCAGATCAGGCTTCTCCAAAACCTGTTCAAAAAGTTGACAGAGTACTTGCCTTATTTCTTTCCCAGGTTTCATTCCCAGTGAAATTAAGTCATCTCCGTTAATGGCTAAATCAGAAATATTTATACACTGATGCTTCTCTTTAACTTCCTCATAAATATGCTTAATATTATCCAACGTTATTAGTCGTTTGTCCAGATAGACGGGATTCTGTCCCAGCGCATCAGCTCTCTGTGCCTCCAGAAGACTTAAAAAAAGCTCTTCTCCAACCTTGTTTATTACTTTTTTGACTGAGCTCTCTGTGTCAATCAAATCCATATCGTGATATTTGATCAAGGTAAGTATTTTCCTTATCGAAGCCTTGTCAAAACGCAGATTATTTAAAATACTATCAGCCATTTCAACACTGACCTCGGGGTGCCCGTAGAAATGATCGATTCCCTTTTCATCTGTAGTCTTCCGGGAGGGCTTGCCAATATCATGGAGAAGCATTGTCCATCTGAGTATCACAGTATTTGGTACACTTTTGACAGTAACCAGAATATGTTCTGCCACGTTGTATATATGGTATGGGTTATTCTGTTCAGTAAAATAACAGGGTATGAATTCCGGCATTATATTGTTAAGCAGACCGGTAGTATAGAGCATATTGAAGCACGAAGGGTTCGAGGAAAGCAGTATTTTGTTTACTTCCTCCCTAATTCTCTCTTTACTAATATTTCTGATAGAGCCTGCATTTTTTGAAATAGCGTCAAAGGTACTCTTTTCTATTGTGAACCCCAACTGTGCACTAAACCTTATGGCACGTAACATTCTGAGGGCATCCTCAAGAAATCGAACTTCGGGGTTGCCTACAGCTTTTATGGTCCTTTGTTCAATATCTTTAAGACCTTCAAAATAGTCTATCAGTCCTGTTTTTGGATTGTAAGCCATAGCATTTACCGTAAAGTCACGTCTTGCAAGGTCTTCTTTCAGGCTTGTTGTAAAGCTGACATTATCCGGCCTTCGTGAATCGGAATAAGTACCATCTATTCTGTAGGTAGTCACTTCATAAATATCACCGTTTACTGCTACACTCACAGTGCCATGGCGGATTCCTGTATCATAGGTCTTGTTAAAGAGCCTCTTAATATCCTCTGGCCGGGCATTTGTTGTAATATCCCAGTCACATGGAGTCATACCCAGAATGGAATCCCTGACACAACCTCCCACAATAAAGGCCTCATATCCATTCTCATTCAGTCTTACAATAATGTAACCGACACTGTCGGGGTAGATTATTTCATTTGTAAATATCATATAACCTGCCTTATTATTTTAGTATCATTTATGCATTATCACATGGTAATTAATTACTGAATAATAATTTATCAACGCAATTAACTACTATGTAATTTTATCACATATTATTATGTTTAATACACCTAACAAAAGTTCCGGCTTGAATTAAAGTTGTTATGTATAAAGGCTGATATGGCATCAATTGGTATAATTGCAGTAGAACCGGCTGAAGCCTTCTTGTTAAAAGGGCATAACGCACAGAAAAGTATATTGTCAGAATTGCAGGTGCAGGCATTTCCAAGAGAACAGGCCGGAGGCATTGAAGGCAGAATAAGAAGTTTTATATATGTATTAGTGCTACCCAGCAAAACACCAGTAAAGCCCTTCCCCACCTCGCCTCCTGCATTTACAAATACCGTAACCGTCTGGCCTATGTATTGCTTAAAGTTCAGTTCAAATTTTATATCTCTTTTCTTTACAACTACAGGAGTATCCACATTACCTTTATCCTTATTACTTTTATCCTTTTTATACAATGCGTTCTTCTTATATCTCCGCACCAATAAACACCCCTGAAAAGAACTCCTAGTTTATTATATTAATTTTATTTATTATTGCTATTTTATATTTGTAACAAAAAAAATGGTTCTGAATAGTATGTTATTAGTCAGGTATATATTGCTTTCAACCAAAGCCAATCAAAATATTTACCTGATCTACTTTTAATGTATTAATAATATATATTTTGGAGGGAGTGTTTTTATGGGTGGTTTTTTCGGTGGTAAAGGTGGCGGCTGTTTTGATGACGACATGATTTTTGTATTAATTATCCTCATTATTTTATTCTGCTGCTTCTGCGGAAACAAGGATCATGATTGCTAAAAAAGACGAAAAACTCAGGGGCCTCTTTCAGCCCCTGAGTTTTTTTGTAGCTATTGCCTGCATTAACTTATAGCTATGGCCCGTATTAACTTATTTTATATATCGCACCTTTTCCATTTCAATTTCCAGCTTTTTCTTTTCCTTATATCTATTTACAAGGATAGATGTAATTACGCTACCCAAAAGGATGGTGAAAATTGTAAGCAAGGAATAAATTATCGGTATTTCTATATGGAAGAACAGTATTCCCAGCTTAACTCCCGTAAACATTAATATCAGGGCAACTCCGTACTTAACATACTTGAATTTCTCCTGCATTGCCGCCAATACAAAGTAAAGGCTTCTGAGTCCCAATATTGCGAATATATTTGATGTATAAACAATAAAAGGATCTGTAGAAATTGAAAAAATAGCAGGTATTGAATCAATTGCAAAAAGGATATCGGAAAATTCAATCAGTACAAGTATGGCAAAAAGTGGGGTGGCATGAAGTACATGATTTATTTTTACAAAGAACTTTTCTTCATGCAGCGTATCTGTGACCGGCAGTATCTTACTTAAAAGCTTCAATACCTTACTGTCTTTATGGTCCCCTTCCTCATCTCCGCTGAACATCATCTTTGCTCCGCTGATTATCAATATTATACCAAATACATATAATATCCAGTGAATTTTATTGATAATTGTTATTCCCAATAGAATAAATATCAGTCTGAGAACAATTGCACCAAATATACCATAGTTTAGGACTCTTCTCTGATGCTGTGGTTTTATTCCAAAGCCTGTAAATAGGATAAGAAACAGGAAAAGATTATCCACGCTCAAACTGAGTTCAATCATATACCCGCCTAAGAATTCCAACGCCTTATGCTGACCTTCAAAAATCCAAACCCCGGCGTTGAAAAGGATAGCAAGTCCAATCCAAAGTAAAACGAATTTTATTGCTCTTTTTGTTGACATTATAGCCTCCTGATTTTTTATTAAGGTTTTTTTGCACAGGATTAAACTTTCCCTTACAAAAAAAAACCTTGAATGCAAAAAACATTCAAAGGTCTTGCTTTCCACTTTGGAGAATAAAGCCAGGTCTTATAAAAAACCGGTTGTTGACTTTATTGCTTCTAAGCTACTCCCCTTTAATTCTATTAAATTAGTTTATCAAATTTTTTTACTCCAGTCAACCAGCAACTTGGCTTACAATAATAATTTTAGAAATATACTTTACAAATTAAAACATATGGATTATAGTAATATCAAATAGTTTGAAATTCAAAGTAAATTGAGGTGTCATAATAGATGGATTCCCAAACGGTAAACGAGTTATTATTTGTTGATCAGCTTTTCAGAAAGCTTTTTGATAAATATAGCAAGCTCGAAAGCAAAAAGTTCTTCAGTAAGACCCTGGAGGATCTAACGGTAATTGAGATCAACACCATACTGGTAATTGGACATGGCTCTGAAAATAAGAAGATGTCCGAGATTGCCAATACTTTAGGTGTTACCTTTGGTACTCCAACTGTTACAATCGACAGACTTATAAAGAAAGGCTATGTTATCAGACAACGGGACGAGGAGGACAGACGCCAGGTTTTTATTTCTCTGTCCGAATCAGGGGTCAGTGTGTTTGAGTCAATTGTTCAATTAAGAAATAAATTAGCCGAAAAAATTTTTGGTATTCTTGATATTGAGGAAAGAAAGGCATTGATTGAAATCCTCTCAACCTTGAATTCCCATTTTGATGATATTTTCAAGCCATAAATTTTTTTGCAATTATATTTTGAATTTCAAATAATTTTAATTTTAAATATTTTGGGAGGTGAAGTATTAACCCATAAAATATAATTTACAGAATAGGAGGCAGAATTTATGCAAAGGCTAAAAAAATATAAAATAATAGCTGTGGTTTTTGCAGTTATAGTAATACCGCTTGTATATAGCTTTTTTTACCTTGATGCCTTCTGGGATCCATATAGTAAACTGGAATCACTTCCGGTAGCTATAGTAAACCAGGATTCAGGAGCAACTATCAATGGTGAAAGCAAGAATATTGGTAATGAAATAACCGATAATCTGAAAACAGATAAAAACCTAAAATGGGTGATAACCACTGATGCTGATGCTAAAGAAGGTTTAGATAACAGAAGGTACTATGCTTCGATTTATATACCCTCAGATTTCTCTGAAAGAATTTCTTCGGTGAAAGACAGTGAGAAGTTGAAGGGTATTTTGGTATACAATGTCAATGAAAAGAGAAATTACCTTGCAAGTCAGGTATTAAGCAGAGTTACCTTGGAATTCAAGGATAAAATGTCACAGAATATACAAGAAGAAATTATAAGTACACTTCTGGAGCAGATAAAAGACGTTCCCTCCTCTCTTAGAGAATTGGATGACGGTCTAAAAAAACTCAATGACGGCTCCGAAACACTATACAGTAAAACAGGAGAATTACTGGATGGACAGCAAAAATTCAACGATGGTGTCCAAGCTTTGAACAACGGACTTCAATCGGCTGCCGAAGGCTCAGCCAATCTGAAAGTTGGTGTGGATAAGCTTGGTGCCGGTGTAGATCTGTTCCATCAGAGCCTTACACAGGGAGCCTCAAAGGTATCCCAGCTGACACAGGGGTCCTCTGAATTTTCATCAGGCCTCCAGACGGTAGAAGATGGCTTGAATAAATTAAATTCCGGAGCAGGCCAGCTTGCACAAGCATCGGGTGAACTTAACAAGAGCATGACTTCTTATAATCAAAACATGCAGGCATTTTCAACAGGATTAACTCAGTATATTGATTCAGTTAACAAAGCCACAGATGCTCAGACTGATATCGCTAAACTGATAACTCAATACACTGCTGAACATCCTGAAGCTATGAAAGATCAGAATATTCAAGCTGTATTAAAAACCCTTCAGGCCGCACAAAATGCTCCTAATAAAATAAAAGAAGCTGGTAATATTCTTGATACCTCTGGCAAGCAATTGGTAGCAGGGGCTTCGCTTATATCAGAAGGAACTGGAAAATTGGACTCAGGAATGGGCTCATTGACAAATAACATTGGCCTTTTGGCAAATGGGGCAAATAAGCTAAGTTCCTCCTACAGTCAGATAGACAGCGGAATACAGACTGCTGCCGAGAGTATAAAAACTGCTTCTGAAAAAGCAAACGAACTCTCAGCTGGTACTGCCGCAATCAGATCAGGTGCAGCAACACTGGCATCGGGCATTTCAAAGGCTTCCTCAGGAAGTAAGCAGTTGAGTGAAAATTCCACCAAGCTTTATGATGGTGAAAAAAAACTATATGATGGAATAAGTGAACTGAATAATGGAATTTCTAAGGCAAGTGAAGGAGTATCCTCCTCTCTTTTGAAGGCAGATGACAAATTAAGTAATACCGATGGCTTAAAAGAGTATATTGCCCAACCAATAGAGTTAAGTGAAAATAAAGTTGACGGAATTCCTGACTATGGTACTGCATTTACCCCTTACTTCGTATCTCTTTCCCTATGGGTTGGCGCACTATTGATGTTCTTTGCAATATACCTTGACCCGGAAGTAAAATTCCGCAGACGGTCCAGTAAATCAAAGGGACTGCTGAAATTTGCAAGCTATAGCTTTATTGGGATAGCACAGGCTTTGGTTCTTGATGCTGTTATATTAAATGCGCTACATTTAGAGGTAAAAAGCATAGGTTTATTTATTCTGGTTAGTATAGTAATATCTCTGTGTTTCACTTCAATAATGAGATTTTTACTTGTTCAGCTCAGAGATGTTGGAAAATTTCTTGCTGTACTCCTGCTAATCCTGCAGTTGACCTCCTGCGGCGGAACCTTCCCCATGGAGCTTGTTCCAGACTTCTTCAACGTTCTAAATCCGTTTATGCCTATGACATATTCGGTAAATGCGCTAAAAGAAGTTATCTCAGGTATCGACTACAGTTACCTCGCTCAAAATCTCGTTGTTCTGGGAATTATTGCATTATCCTTCCTGATATTGAATCTAGTTGTATCAAAGATCAGGCTTGGTAAACTTCTTTCCGATTCAAAGGAAAATGAGGAAAATGATGATAATAATTTACCTGACAAAGCATATGTTGAGGTTTAATCACGTAAATATTAAGAACATTAATAAAGCCGGCTCAATTGTCTGAGCCGGCTTTAAAGATTAGATAGCTGCACTTTCTAAACAATATTATCAAAAATATGTTTATGCCCACTCTGTAGGCCATGTGCGGCAGCAAAAGCACAATAAACTAAACTATCTCAATATTAGTAAAATCATTACTTTTCAATTTCTCAATAATGCCTTTTACGTCCTTTACGCTAAGCTTCATATCGGTACAGTAATTATCAATGGAAGCTGAAATTTCTTCTATTTTCTCCTTAAGTCTCTCCATAGGGTTCTCATACTTCGGAACAAACAATTCCAGCCCCATGAGTTCGTTCTGCAGGTACATACCTTCCATGGTTCTTCTTGCTTTCAGCTTTATGGGCGTATTTCTGTATTTAAGCAGCTTTGTAGCAAGGTTCAGGCTGCCGAGGCTGTCCAGATCACTGCTGAAACCGCAGGTGGTACATAAAAATCTGTTTTGTGAAAACCTGTTTTTTCGGGTGTTGCTACCACAAATACTACATCTGTGAAAAATATCCACAGAGCTTACCTTTGCAGGCTCAGGAAGGCCTTTAAGAGGCAGCTTGTAATCTATTATTCTCACAAGTTCGTTGTACTGCTTGCAGCCTAAAACAGGCTTAATTGTTTTACCGTCCTCATTGCAGGTCAGCTTATCACCCTTACCAGTAAGATTTTGAAGTATTACCATGGATTTATTTTTTACAGCCAAATCAGTAATTTTGTTGGCAAGTTTGAACATATTCCTACTTTGTTCAGAAGGGTTTCCGGTAAAGTCAAAGCTCATAGAGCCGTTTTGAAGCAGCTGCCCCTTGCTGTCGGTTATAGTATAGTTAACAGCTTTCTCAATACCTCTGCTCACACCCAGGAAAGAAATCGGTTCTATTTTATTATCCTCAGGCAAATCTATACAGAGACTAAGATAATATTCTCCATTACTATAAATCAGCCTGCCTGTCCTAAGAATTTCTGGCTTCTCAACTGCCTGCATCAGCATACTCAACTGCCATTTACCAAAGGAGAGCGGTATTATAATAAAGGTTTCCTTTTTAAGTGCTTTCACACTCTCAAAGTCTTTAGTAATACAAGTGAGTTCTCTGGAAAAATTGAAACTCTCCCTTTTTTTACTAAACCCTGTATTCATCAGAAACAGCTTTGCAAAGAACTTGTTGTTTTCCTTATCAAATAAAAGGCAGAAGCATCTTTTTGCATCATGCCTGCAAAAATATATGGGTCTAAGTCTTTCCTCCATTGTTACGGATTCTTTCCGAAGTTCAGGAAAAGACAAGTCAGGCTTGCTTTTTTTCTGAGCAAAATAGCCTGCTAAAGTCATTCCAAAGTCTAACTTCAGAGAATCCTTAAAGGGCTGTATGTTAAATCTGTTTATATATGCCGATATATCACGGTCAACCCACTTTGATAATCTTATAGTGCTGTAAGTGTCTCCGGGGGATCTGTATACCTCTTTAATAGTGTCTATTTCAGCATATGCTCTTTGAAGAAGGTAATTATATGCGTTATTATAATTAATAAATGCATTGTTGATTATATCTCGTTTTGCAGCGCCAGGATTATGAAGTTTCAGGCGTATTGTTCGTAATCCCATAGTTCCTCCATAAAGTATTCCCGTCAATTGTCAGTGGATTAATAATAATTATATATACGGTATTAAGTACTAACAGTATTCAATGGTAATATGTTTACCTGCCTGTCTCAACAAACCGGCAATTTCTTCTACAAGCTTGAATTTCAAGCCCATATTGAGCGGAAATTCCGGATTCTGGTGTGCCGGATTAATGGCCTGACCGATAAAGAAATAAATGCTGGTACTTTCCTCAAGTAGCATTTTAGAGAGTTTTGAAGCTCCATCCTTCTTATTCAGCTTAAGATAATCACTCATGGTACTCTCAGGTGAAACACAGGTTTTCAGGAGTTCAAGGGTCTTTCTGAGAGTCAGGACTCCTTCGGTGGTCAGATTTATTCCTTCTATCTCTGCAGTGGGAGGAACTGCAGGATTAAAATATTCAATTGAAGTCTTAATTTCCTTCTGAGTTTCACGAGAGACAATTTGTGAAGTGGTTCCTCCACACACAACCTTCTTTCCCTCTCTACTAATGAATTTGGTTACAATATCCCTGTCCTTGCTGGAATCCACCGGGGGACCAATCATCAAATTAAGCTTGACGGGCTTCTTTGCTTTCAGAGCTACTACTGTAGTATCATCCCCGGGCTCATTGGCGTACAGGCTGTCACAGGCCGACAATAGAAGTTTTGCAATAGCTTTTGAAGACATGTCCTTTTTATAGGTTTTCTGAACATACTCCCTTACGTTGCTCCATTGCCAGCCCAGATTCAAGGTTTGCCCAATACCTGCGTGAATTACACCATCACTAATCATTATGAATAAGTCATCAGGACTGACTGTAAATCTGGCTTCATTAATCACTTTTCCGCCCACTTCACGACTTTCAGTTTCAATCTCCAGCAGCTTCCCTTTTCTTAAGCGCATAACCGCAGGATTGTCGAATTCTACAAGATAACCTTCACCGTTATTGAATATTTGTATAATTGAAAAGGTTGAATATGCAACTCCGCGTTCCTTGCAAACAGGCAGAGTACTTGCAATAGTATTTACAGCCTCATCAATATCCAGGCCGTTTGACATAATGGTTCCGATTATTTTGGAGGTAAGAGTGGCAAGAATGTTAGCCTTCACCCCACTCCCCAAACCGTCTGCCAGGACAACTACCACAGAGTCGGAGCTTCTGATTATTTCTACCTTGTCCCCGCATAATTCTTCCTTAAATTTATTTAAACTTTCGTAGTTAACATCAATGTAGAGGCTCACTCACCTTCACCCATCTCTGACATAATCGATTTTTTTAGTTTCGTTAGCGCAACCTTTGTCTCTGCTGTTGTTTCTCCGAGCAGGCTTGCTATTTCCTGCGCAACTATCATTTGCTTTTCCATAACCTTTTGTGCAATTTCAATGTTCTGAGAACGGCTTTCGTATATTTTCTGTCTTTGATTTTCCTCATCTGTAATATCATTTATCAATACAATCAAGGTGTTATGTTTACTTACATTTATAATTGATTGTTTGACAATCAGGTTATATTCTTCATAAACATACTTTTCGTCATAAATATTCTCGTCATTCTCAAGAACTTTTTCAAAAAACTCACATCTTAATATTTCTTTAATATTCTTACCTTCCACATCTGTATCACCCAACTTGAACATTGTCTTTGCAGATTTGTTAATTTCCTGAATATTCAAGTTCTTATCAAGTGCAAAAATTGCATTAGGTGTGTAATTGATAATTATATTTGAAATAGATTCTGCTCTTTCTCTCATATAGGGCAAACACATATGAACCTGTGCTTTTCCCATATATACCGCAATTGCCTTCTCTCTGCAGGAGGGATATCCGCAGGCACCACAGTTCAGTTCCTTGTCCTTACTGAATTTCCCTATACTGTTCAGAATACCTTGAATAACTGCCTCTGAAGGCTGTTCGGTTATTTTAGAGCGGTCGATAAAAGTTTTTGAAAAATCTATTTTTGTTGCCATCATCACTGAATTTTTACTGTCATTATGATTAACCGAAGTTCTCTTTGCATAATTCAATAATCTTTCCCTTGAGGTCAGAAAGCCGCCCTGTGCATGCTTCATACATGGACCTGCAATACAGCCTCCGGTACAACTACTCATTTCAATAAAATAGTTTTCTATATTTCCCTCGATTATCGAATTTAATATATCGATACATCGTTCAATACCATCCACACTAATTGAACGATAATTTTTCCTACTGTTTTTGTCTATGGTTTTAAGAATCCCTCCAGGTACAGGATAAATTCTTGTAATTGTATCAAAGTTCTTCATTTCCTCCGATAGGTCCTGGTCTGGGCTTATGCCCTCCTCTTCAAACCACTTGTCCAGGTCGTCGAAGGTTAACACTGCATCTATCTGATTTTCATTCTGCAGATCGTTGCATTCCACTTTTTTTGATATGCAGGGACCTATGAATACTACCCTGATTCTTTGTCCATATGTTTCTCTCAGCATTTTTGCATGAGCTATCATAGGTGATACTACCGGTGCAAGCTGTCCAATAAGCTGGGGATAATACTTTTCTATTAGAAGTATTATTGAGGAGCAGCAGCTGGTAATAATATTTTTCATTTCTTTTTTATTTAGAAGTTTTTCGTACTGTCTGGATACTTGATATGCACCGTTTGCAGTTCCTTCAATATGCGTGAAGCCAAGTTTTTTAAGAGCGCAGTACAGCCATTTTTCATCATAATCATAGGCCGAAATAAATGAGGGAGCAAGGCTTACATAAACCTTTTCCTTCTTTTTGATATACGTCTTAACCTTGTCAATTTCGCTGTTTACGCTTTTGGCATTTTGAGGGCAGATTTTAAGACAATTCCCGCACAGAGTACATTCATCATGGATAATTTCTGCCTGGTCGTTTCTAAAAGCAATGGCATTAACCGGGCAGCTCCGTATGCATTTATAGCAGTTTTTACAATTGGCTTCCTTAAATTGAATTATACTCATAAACCCGCACCTAGCCTGTTAATTACCTTGTCGATGAAAAAACTTTCGGCGTTGACAATAGCTACATCTCCATAGAAAGCATCTCCAACTTTAACGCAAACTCCATTTGTACATTTCCCCATACAAAAGGATGCCTTCAAGGTGGCCTTCGCCTCCAAACGGTTTTCCTTTATTAGTCTCTGGAAGCAGTTGATTATTTGATATGAACCCTTAAGATGACAAGAGCTTCCTACGCATACATAAATATCAAGCATTGCATCAGTCCCCTTCTGCAGATTGTTAAACTAATAACAATACAATTGTAAACCATTGTTAATTTTCTGTCAATCGAAATATTCTCCATTTCAATTGTTTTTCACGGTGCTTTTACGCTTTTATTCCTTCTTATTTGTAATTACAACTGAAACAATCATATTCCATATCTGTTTTTGTATCATCTACCACTGAAAGTTTTTCGCATATTGAAAAACCTTCCTCTGTATTACCATTTTTTATGTAACAATTTATACATTCAGACATATTGACCTCCTAAGCCGCTTTATCGGCCACAAAATGTAATAAAAATTTATATCCTTTACCGCTGTGAGGTGAATAAAGGAGGTTAATTGGATGACAAGCATTAGCGAAGTCTTTCAATCTAACCTCCATCTTCACCGACTATATCTACTTTGAAATATATATACTCTTTTTACTTATGATGCTTATGCCTGTGAAGTATCTCTCTGTTGCTTATTAATATTCCATTGTACAGGGCATCAATAGCCGGATTATCCTCGGACCTCTTTATTGGTGAGGCTTTGTCAACCCGATATATTCCTTTGGCCCTCTTACTTCTCACTTCTTTACTCTGAGGAATTGGCTGTCCGGCTCCCCCGATACAACCTTCAGGGCACGCCATTACTTCGACAAAATCAAAGCTTTCTTCGCCTTTTTCAATCTTTTTTATGAGGGTTTCTGCGTTCTTAAGTCCATGAACCACAGCTATTTTGATATTTCTACCGTCAACCTCAGCACTAGCCTCCTTTACACATTCCATTCCCCTAACACCGGAGTAGGATATGCTTTGCAGGGTTGAAGAGGTTTTCTCCTTATAGTAATATCTTAAAACCGCTTCCGAAACACCACCGCTTACGCCGAATATTACACCAGCACCACTGGTAAAGCCAAAGGGCATATCAAGGGCTTCATCTTCAAGCTCGTTGAATATTATACCGTTCTGCTGGATCATTATAGCCAGCTCCTGAGTGGTAATAACCATGTCCACATCTCTGATTCCATCTGTGGTGTTTTCCGGCCTTGCCGCCTCAAACTTTTTAGCAGTACAGGGCATGATTGCTATAACTACGTTTTCTTTTCCGTCATCTTTATAGAGCTTCTTAAACTGCTCCTTTATAACCACACCGAACATCTGCTGCGGAGAACGGCAGGAGGATACATTATCCATCAGTTCAGGATGCTTCTGTTCCACATACTTGAACCAAGCAGGACAGCAGGAGCTGAAGAGCGGATAATTCTTTCTTGAAGGATCAGCTGATTTGAGTCTATCTCTGTTTTGCACTCTTTCCATGAGCTCTTCAGCTTCTTCAATAACTGTGAGATCGGCGCCGACAGCAGTGTCGAATATTTGATCAAAGCCCAGCTTTCTAAGGGCTGCAACAATTTTGCCCATAGTGATGGCGCCTGGCTCCATTCCGAACTCCTCGCCGATAGCAACTCTCACTGCCGGTGCAATCTGAGCAATAACACGCTTATTCTTGTCCTGTAAGGCCTCATATGCCCTGTCTATGTCCTTCTTAATCAGCAAGGCACCGGTAGGGCATACCACACGGCACTGTCCGCAGTTTATGCAGTCCACCTCATGGAGGGGCTTATTAAAGGCAGTTGTTACCTGAAGATTTGAGCCTCTGTATGCGAAATCCAGCACACCAACGCCCTGTAATTCCTGACAGGCTCTTACACAGTCACCGCACAGAATACATTTGTTAGGGTTCCTTACGATTGAAGGGCCCAGGTCATCAATTGGCAGCAACTTCTTTTCCTGACCGAATCTGATTTGCTTTACGCCGACTTTCAGAGCAATTTCCTGCAGCTTGCACCTACCGCTTTTCTCACAGGTGGTACAATCCCTGTCGTGATTTGCCAGCAACAGCTCCAGAATCATTTTTCTATGTTTCTTCAATTTATCGGTATTTGTCCAAACCTCCATTCCGTCCTTGGGAGGAGTTGAACAGGAGGTAATGGTGTTCCCCCATTTATCTTCAACCATGCACATTCTGCAGGCACCGTAAACACTCAGTTCGGAGTGATAGCAAAAGGTAGGCAGTTCTATACCCGCTTTACGAATAACAGAAAGAATGTTTTTTTCCTCATCATATTCAATTAATTGTCCATCTATAATCATGTTTGACATAAATTATTAAACCTCCTTAATGGCTTTAAAACTGCAAGCCTCAATACAAGCCCCGCACTTTATACATTTACTCTGGTTTATAGTGTAAGGCTCTTTGACCTTCCCGCTGATTGCCTGAACGGGACAAATCCTCGCACATTTGCTGCAGCCCTTGCATTTTTCACTTTCAATTACTATTGAACCCAGAGCTTTACAGGTATGTGTGCAACATTTTTTATCAACAACGTGTTCAACATATTCATCTCTGAAATACTTCAGTGTACTTACCACCGGGCTTGCTGCCGATTTACCCAAACCACACAGCGCTGTAGTACTTATGGTGTCAGCCAGTTCCTCAAGCAAGTCAAGATCCTTTAATGAACCTTTTCCGGCAACAATTTTCTCGAGAATTTCCAGCATTCTTTTGGTTCCTTCTCTGCAGGGAACGCACTTTCCGCAGGACTCATTCTGGGTGAAATTCATAAAAAATCTCGCCACTTCGACCATACAGGTGTCTTCGTCCATTACAACCAAACCACCTGAACCTATCATTGCACCGACCTTCTTTAAGGAATCAAAATCAAGGGGGAGATCCAGATGTTCTTCTGTCAGACACCCTCCTGAGGGTCCACCAATCTGAACAGCCTTGAATTTTTTATTGTCTTTGATTCCGCCGCCAATGTCGAATATTACTTCTCTCAGCGTTGTTCCCATAGGAACTTCAATCAGTCCGGTATTATTTACGTTACCGGTAATAGCAAAAGCTTTTGTGCCCGGACTGTTCTCAGGGCCAATACCCTTAAACCAATCGCTTCCGTTATTTACTATCAGCGGTACGTTTGCGTAAGTTTCTACATTATTCAGTACTGTAGGCTTTTGCCATAAGCCTTTTTCTACAGTTCTGGGAGGCTTGACCCTCGGCATTCCTCTTTCACCCTCAATTGAAGCCGTCAGCGCGCTGCCCTCACCGCAAACAAAGGCGCCGGCCCCTTTATTGATATTAATGTCAAAGGAGAAACCGGAATTTAATATATTCTGACCTAGAAGACCATGTTTTCTCGCGTCTTCGATAGCTATTCTCAATCTCTCAACGGCCAGGGGATATTCTGCTCTAACATATATGTATCCGGCGGTACTTTTTGTTGCGTAACCTGCAATGAGCATACCCTCTATTACACCGTGAGGATCACCCTCCATAATACTTCTGTCCATAAAGGCTCCTGGGTCACCCTCGTCCCCGTTGCACACAACATACTTGATATCGCTCTGCTGGCGGAGTACCTGAGACCACTTTCTACCTGCCGGATAACCCCCACCTCCTCTTCCTCTAAGGTTGGAGTCGATAATTGATTGACAGACCTCATCAGGTTTCATTTCAAACAACACCTTGGAAAGAGCTGCATATCCACCTTTTGCAACATATTCTGCAAGGGATTCGGCATTTATGCTTCCGCAGTTCTTCAAAACCATTCTGGTCTGCTTATGGTAGAAGGGGATATCCTCCTGAGCTTTATAAATACGATTTTCCGAGCTGAACATCAAGCGCTCCACGGGCTCATTATTGAGCAGGGTTCTTTCAACTATCTCTACGCAGTCCTCCAACTGGACTCTCAGGTACAAGTAGTTTTCAGGCTCTATCCTTACCAGTGGACCCATTTCACAGAAGCCGTGACAGCCGCTTTTCTTGACTCCTATTCCCTCTTTTTCGTAATCAAGCTCTATGTCAACCAATAGATCATGAGCTTCTATCAGTTCTTTTATTCTGTTAAAAATTTCAATGGATCCCCCGGCAACGCATCCGGTACCGGCACAAACCAAAACCTTCTTTTTCTGATTGTCTAATGCGTCTGAAGACTTGGCAGAAAAGGTTTTTAATTCCTCGAGATTCTTTATCATATTAACCTCCTAAAGCCCTTTAGGGCTTTGAGCCAACATAGTGGCTACAAAATGTAATGAAATTTGTACACTCCCATATTCGCTATGTGGCGAATATGGGAGGTTAATTGGCCATGTGCGCTTTCAAAATATTTGGAATAATATTTTGAATATTTCACGGCCATAAATTCAAACTATCCGTCACTCCTTAAAGTCCTAATTATTTCAACTGTTGAATCAGGTGTCATTTTGGCATACACTTTATCATTTATTGTAATAACCGGTGCAAGTCCGCACGCCCCGAGGCAGGATACCGTTTCAACGGTAAACAACATGTCATCGGTGGTATGCTTGCTGTCACTGAGTCCGAGTTCTTTTCTCATGGCATTTAATATTGGGATTGATTTTCTTACATGACAGGCAGTGCCGTCGCAAACCTTTATTATATATTTTCCTTTGGGAACAAGTGAAAAGTTTTCATAGAATGTTGCAACACTAAATATTTTTGAAAGGTTGATATCCAGCTTTTCAGCCACATATTCCAATATATCCTCCGGCAAATATTTATACTCGTTCTGAATCTCCTGTAAAACTGCTATAAGATATGATTTGTTATTATCATATTTGGTTAAAATATCACTCACAATTTCAAATCTTGAATGGTTCATTTCTTCGCCTCCTTGAAACCTGGAATTTCAATTCCGAACCCTTAATTTAATGATTGTTATTTTTTTATCAAAATCATTTTAATACCATGTATAAACCGCCATCAATGTTTATATAGAGATACAATTCCAGAAAAATATTATAGATAAGGCATTTAGAGGTTAGAAGTAGGAAGTTAGAAGTAGGAAGTTAGAAGTTGGAGGTTGGAGGTTGGAAGTTATATTGTTAGTGTGATTAGTGATTGGTTGAAGTGGAAGTTTTTCACCAATGTTGTTATAATTTAAAACAGCTGAAATATTTTTTAATTTGGGGATTTTTTGATAATGAGTTACTCTGAGACCAAGTTTAAGGGATTAAAATCAGTATGTATTCAAAAGTATGGAAGTGAGAAGGGTCTACTTATCTACAATAATAAGGAAATCCATTTTAATTTAAAAAGCTGTGTGTATTTTGAGACCGTCAGTAAGTATGGACATCCAGAGCTGTGCACGGTATTTTGTGCTGTGATTTTCACTTTATTAATACAAAGTATATATAACCCTATTTTAAGTGAATAAGTTAAAGTGAAAGGTGAATAGTTATTGTTGATTGGCTTCGCCAATCATTTACTAAATAAACCTTATATTTCCAATTACATAAATTATAGGCTTGCTGCCAGCAAGCCTACATTAACTCTTCACTCTTCAATTTTCATCATTCACTGCATTAAAAAGTTCCTATTTCCTTGAGTCTGTTGATTATTGGAAGATGCTGTGTGCATTTACTTTCGCATATACCGCATTCAATACAATCCTTAACACCCTTGCTCTCAATACCCCAGTGCCATTTTAAGTTATTGAGAACCTCCTGTTCATTCTGAAGTATCTTGTTGTTATATGAAAGCATATATTTCGAAACAGGTATTTTCTTTGGACAGTGTTCACAGTATCGGCAGCCGGTACAAAGCTTATCCATTGAGTTAAAGAGTTTACCTTCTATTTCTTTAAGCTTTTTATCATCAAATTTATTCAGATTATCCCCTATATGACAGTTCTGAACCACCTCTTCAACACTGCTCATGCCAGCTAAAACGGTGGTTATTTCATCATGGGATGCATTAAATCTCAATGCAGCGTCCACAACAGTATCGTCATCACTGCTTCTTATAAAATCAAAATAATCTGCTTTTTGAGGAATAAGACCACCACCCAGAGGATTCATGGTAGCCACCCCAAGCCCCTTCTTGTAAGCAGCCTGTAAGCCTTTCTGTCTGAACGGGAAGTTCAAAATATTGTAGCCCACCGTCATGCCTTCAAAGCAATCTTCATTTACAATTGTCTCAATTTCATCACCGTTGCAATGGGTTGAGAAAACAATATGCTCTATAAGCCCCTCTTCCTTTGCCTTCAGTACTGTTTCGTAGGCTCCACCCTTAACCATTCTGCTCCTGTAGTCGTCCATATTGAGAATGCACCAGATATGAAAAAAATCAATTTTTTCAAGGTTCATTCTTTTCAGTGAAAGCTCCAGCTGGGCTCTGAGTTTGGAGCCATCCTTCTGGCTGCTCTTGGTGGAAACATAGAATGGATTTTTCATATTTTTAAAAGCATGGCCCATTATTTGTTCACTGTGTTCATCATTATAGGTTGGTGCTGTATCGAAATAATTGACACCGAGTTCATTGGCCTTAACAACTATTTCAGCACATTTGTCATAGTTGTAGGTATCTCCATCTTTGGGGAATCTCATTCCTCCAAAACCAATTACAGAAATGTCTTTACCGGTTTTTCCGTACTTTTTGTAAATCATATTGACCTCCCAATATTATTTAATAATACAAAAACTATTGAACTTTAACTGTGAATAAAGCAGCTAATATTTTTTATATAGAGAACAGTATAGTACTTCTCCGAATAGATAGCAATGTACATTTTTATATAATATACCGACTATTTTCAACACTTTTACACAGTTTTGATTATTCATTAAGAGATTTTTCGTTAATCAATATTAAGCTGACTTCCATTTTCCTTCAGCCATTTTCTGTATTCCTTATATTTTGGACAGATGTTCTCAACAAGAGTCCAGAATTTCCATGAGTGATTTAATTCCTTCATGTGACATAGCTCGTGAACAACTACATAATCCATCACCTCGGCAGGAGCAAGTATCAGCTTCCAGTTAAAATTGAGATTTCCCTTTGAACTGCAGCTACCCCAGCGAGTTTTTTGTTCCCGTATGGTTATCCTTCCGGGTACAACACCAACAAGTTTGGAGTAAAACCCGACTCTCTCTTCGAGCAACCGGATAAATTGTGAAACATACCACTGCTTTAACGTATCCCGAAGAACTGCCGGCTCTTTCGGGGCCTTATAGTAAATCTCCAGACTATCCTGCCCTAACCTGACGCTAGGTCTTTTCAGCTGTATATCCTCAATAAGCTTCAGAGTATACATTTTCCCAAGGTAAGGATAGCTTTCACCCTGATTGAAGCCCTTCGGGCTGGATGTTTCGGCTGTGGCTTCTATGTCAGTCAGTTTTTCTATTATCCAGGCTGACTTTTTTCTCAGGACATCATTTACAGAAGCCTCAGATACTCTGTTTGGTACTACGACGGTTATGTTTCCCGTTTTATCAATTGAAATGCCAATACTTTTTCTGCTGCTTTTCCTTAGGGTGTATGAAAGCTCTCTGCCGCCCAAGATTATTTTACATTGCTTAAGGTTACTGCTGTTTGTTTTCACAAGGTCACTTCCTGATTTTTGTTAAATAGCTTTTAAAGCTCGGGTAGATAGTGAGATATTATCAAAGCAAGCTTGGGATGTCAACTTACATAGAACTTTCAATTTTTTAAGTGCTTTTGAATATACTTATATAAGGTACCATTTCAGGAGGTTGCTTCAGCTATGAACCTTGTAGTTAAGAGCAGAAGTGAATTATCCGGCAAATCCTTATTTAGTGAAAGAATAATAAATCTGTTTATTTGTTTTCTAGTATATTCGTTCACCGGTTGGCTGGCTGAAACCATTTATATGTCCATATACCACGGACACATAGTAAAAAGAGGGTTCCTTATAGGCCCTCTCTGTGCAGTCTACGGATTAGGCTCAATTTCGGTTGTATATATTTTAAACCGAATAAAGGCCCATCCCTTTTTACTTTTTATTGGTGCTTCTCTGATTACCTCTTTGGTTGAACTATTTGCAGGTATTCTTCTAAGTCAATTAATGCAAAAACGTTTATGGGATTACAGTGGTAATTTTGGTAATATCATGGGGTATATTTGCCTGAGAAATACAATAATATGGGGTATTATGTCTCTGTTTCTGGTTTACATTATTCACCCCAGGCTGATAAATTTTTTATGGTCAATCCCTGTCAGAACCAGAGAAAAGATATTCTATTCGGCATTTATTTTTTTGTTTCTCGACATAAGTATTTCTGTATATTCAAGCCTTCAGGGTGTGAATAATCTGGTATGGATAACGCAGGTTTTATTCCGCTGAAAATCTTTTAACAGGATGCCTTAAAACTGTTTTAAGCCTGTCAGGGGCAGTTTTTCTGGGATCCTGCAGATAAATCTCATGATGCTTCCGTAGTAAGCCTGTTTCATCCAGCAAGCCATTCTGCTCCATATATTTTTTCATTATTTCAACAGTTTGAGGCTCTGTTGCGTAAGGGCCCCTGTGAAGCATCTGAACGCAAAGACCCTCCTCAAAGGTTTCAAATCTTGCCTGAGTCACATCGAGCTCAGGCTTTTTCTTCTTACAAATATGGACAGCCCAGTCAAACACCTCGGTAGTTACAAAGTCAGGCTGTCTGATCATTGCTGTCCAGAGCCAGTTATCACGCTTTATGAAGTCAAAAGTGCCGTCCTCGTACCACCAAAGTCCTTCCAGAGGTGGAACCACATACTCAAAATATCCTTCTGGCTGAGACCCGCTCATTTTTGACATTTTAATTGTAAATGTAAGACCGTATAGAATTGAAACAGCCTTTTGATATTCGCTGCCATTTGGATCACCAGCCCCGTTAACGCATATGAAATTCATAGATGGGACCTGGATTAGCTGAGGAATTTCTTTTGGAAGGTACAGATCCTTATACTCCTTTTTAAAATCAAACTTCTCCGACATATCAATATCATCCTCCATCGTCATTGTGTTTAACTTATAACACTTCTAAAGTTCTTGATAATGATATTATACCGAGCTAAATATGACACAATAATGTCATATTATAATAATTCTTTTATCGTCTTAACCCTTTCCTCCACGGTCAGATCTCCTTCAAGTCGTAAAACAGGGCATTCCAGGGATGACAGCCAGGCACTGTGCATGGCTCTGCTTCTTATATCCATCCCACCCGTATCATACTGTGATGCCCATTCAATAAATTCCTTAATGGAATTGTGCCTTGCTCCACCTATTTCTACTGCTTATTTTCCGTATCTGAGTTTTTCTCTATCAATTAGCCTCGGTATCCTTATTTCCATAGGTATCCACAAGTATACTACCAAATCGAAATACCGGATTAATACATCTCCCCAGCCGCATAACGAGCCCGAAAGTGTCCATTTGTCAACGCCGGACATATCATTCATTATCAGCTCTATTCTATCTTCAATTGGTCGTTTATTCGCAAAAGGCGGATCAGAAGGCAGCCAGTAGTAATTATCAGTGTCAAAATGCCGAAATCCCAGTTCTTTTTCCAAAGCTTCTGCAAGGGTGGACGTACCCGATCCGGATGCGCCCAGTATATGTATTCTCTTAATCATACAATCCTCCGACCTTAATTTATCCCTGCTCCCAGGTTTTCCAGATGTCCGGTTGATAGCCCACTGTGGCCTTTCTACCGTTTCTTACAATTGGTGAATTATAAAGCTTGGGGGTCTTGAAAAGTACTTCCTCCGCAACCTTTCCAACCCCAAGATTACGCATGTTCAAGCGCTCATACTCCTTACTGTTTTCATTAATCAGGGCTTTAAGGCCCACTGCAGCCTTAACGCTGTCAAATTCGCCCTTGCTGAGTCCGTATTTGAACAAATCTATATATTGATAGCTTATTTTTCTCTCTTTGAAATACCTTTCTGCCTTCTGGGTTTCGAAACCTTTGGCACCAAAAATCTGAATGTTCATCAGAACTTTTCTCCTAACTCTTTAAGGGTTTCTCCGCTAACTCTGAAAACTGTCCATTCATCCATTGGAACAGCACCCAGCTTCTTATAAAACTGTATTGATGGTTCATTCCAGTCAAGTACCCACCATTCGAGACGCCCGCAGTTTCTTTCCAAAGCAAGCCCGGCAAGGAATGAAAGCATAGTCTTTCCCAGACCCTTGCCCCTCATTTCGGGCTTAATATACAAATCCTCAAGATACAATCCAGCCTGTCCCAAAAAAGTTGAAAAGTTATGGAAAAACAATGCAAACCCCACCGGAACTCCCTCATATTCCCCAATAATCACCTCGGCTGCCCGCTTTGAAAATAGAGCTTCTCTAAGTGTTTCTTCAGTAGCAACCACCTGATCCAGTAATTTTTCATATTGGGCCAGTTCTTTAATGAATCCCAGTATCAGGGCCGTATCATTTTCATCTGCAAATCGGAGCTTAAATCCGTTAATTGCTGTGTCAATTAGCCTATTCATATGTACCTCCCTCAATAATCTCCAATATATTTCTGTCTTTATTAACCAAAGGGCTCCTTAATCAGATTCTGTATATTGCTGCAAACTCCTTCCCAGTTTCTTGGAAACGAATTTTCTCCTCTAAACATATAACTAGTGTCTGCAATTGTCAACCTTAAAAACCAGTGGGTGCCTTCCTTACACTGATGACAATCAGAATATTCTTCCTTCCATGACAGCACCCTGTTTTCAAAGAGTCTATGGATAAACTCTATAAGAGCCTCCTCTGATAAGGATAATGCTTTCTCAGTTTTTAGTATGCCATTATCAGTGGCTTTGTAGCTGCCGGTTAAAGTGTAAAAGTCAATATGAACTTTATAAGTTAATCCCGAGAAATTTTCAATACAGGCTTCAAAGCCTTTTAGTCCCCCTTCACTCAGATCTTTCAGTGTTAAGAGCACCAGTTGCCAATATTTTAGCTTCTGTTCAAAGGGAATGGCATTTGCCGGGCTGGTGGAAGGCAATCTGTACTGAGGTATGTCAAGCCTGCCCATTTTTTTTGTAACAAGCCTGTTGAACAGTTTTTGCGCAGGGTCACCATTAAAGTAAATGGCTTTTATATTGGGATGCTTTTTGAAAAGAGCTTCAAAATCATTAGGAATGGGATTTTTTATGTTGCTGTCAAGGCTACCTTCTCTTTCGCATGCTTTTAACACATCCCATAAAGCTATATGATGCTCCAGGAGAAATGTCTTTTTTTCACTATACTCTGTAATTGTCGTATGACCGAATAAAGAGCTGATTATCCTCCAAAAGCTATTTCTTTCATGCCCGTAATATTCCTGCTTTTCAAGGGATTTTACCCCGGGCATTGTGCCAATAATAATGATTTTACTATTGTTATCAATTATAGGTTCAAAAGATCTGAGCACTGAGCCACCTCCGATGATGACATTCATTAGTAGTCTGACGATATTACTGAATATTATTCCAATACGTAAAAAAATATAGTTCAAATGAACTATATTTTTGAATGTCTATTTAAAACTGAACTTTGCATTTAATAAATATCTGTACATCAATTCTTTCTCGGCCTGAACCATATTTGTGAGTTGTGTTTCGGTTGAATACATGGCATTTTTATCTCTATGTACGATCTGAATACCGTACTCATTTCTTCCATAGTTCTTAGCTTTCCTCTTTATTACTCCATCGTACTTTGAAACACTATTACTTAAAAATATACTTATTTCAATCTCATCGTCTATTTCATATTCACCCGTTGAATAAATACACATTCCTGAATAACTGAAGTCTTTAATATACGCCAGTTCTTTTTTACTTGAGCTGTTCAGCTTTACTTCCCCCAGCAAAGAAGTAGGATATCTCTCATACTGTCTTTTTTCCATTTCTTTTGAAATATAGACAACATTATTTGAGCATATTATGTACTGCTCCTCCTTTGGGTTGCCACCAATGACACTTCCCCCATTTACGAGAAGAGATTCGTTATTGTCCAGCATTCCTATCAAAACAGGGTCTCCCTTAAGCATTTCAGCTACATTGTTATCATTTTCATTAATTTTTACTGTGAATATTTTACTTGTATCACCGCTTATAAAAGTACAATTAATTGGCTTTAACTTATTATAGTGCCTCAATACAAGATTTGTTTTTTGCATAATATCACCTTTACCATTCATATAAAATAACTTATCTTGTAACCTTTTTAACGCACATAAAAAAACAACATTCAATTTTGCCCTTGCCTGCAGCTGAATGGAGATTTAACTATATAAAAATCATATCATAATATAATTATACCAACAAGTCTGACGAAATAATAATTCTGATGTTTTTCAACAAAAAATATAATAATCGTAAAGATTCTTAATTTTATGTAATGTTGATTCCATTATCTTATTACTGTAAAATATAGCTGAACACTGCCAGGGAGTAGGCAACAATTGATTCATTTTGTGGCCGCTATTTCGGTTCAAAGTCACTGACAGTGGCCTAGGAGGTTAATATGGATATTCAGAAGTTTGAGGAAGCCTGCGAGAAAGTTATGGACCTGCAATACCGCCGCGAAGGTATAGGAACCCTGGGGGAGAAAACTCTTCATGCGGTTTTAAAGCATTATTTTGAGCCTGAAGAAATATATCACGAAATAAGAGTTGGCTCCTATTATGCAGATATTATAAATGATACAGGAATTATCGAAATTCAGACCAGGCAATGGAACAAGCTGAGAGGAAAATTAAAGGCTTTTCTTCCTGAAAATCAGGTTACACTAGTTTATCCGTTAGCCTATACCAAGTGGCTTGTCTGGATTAACGAAGAGACAGGTGAAGTCAGTAAAAGAAGGCTTTCACCAAAAAAAGGTTCTGCCTATGAAATATTTGCAGAACTCTACAAAATAAAAAATTATCTTGATCATGAAAATATACGGTTATGTATTGTATATCTGGACATTGAAGAATATCGTCTGTTAAACGGCTGGAGTCCCGACAGAAAAAGAGGTTCCTGGCGGCATGACAGGATCCCGAAGGGTCTGAGAAATGAAATTTACATAAATAGTCCCAAGGACTACTCTCTTTTAATACCCGAAGCTCTTGATGGTCAATTCACCAGCAAGGATTACTCAAAAGCATCCGGACTTAGCCTGTACAAGGCACAAACCGCTTTGAATGTTTTACACTACGTCAAAGCAGTACAGCGTGTGGGAAAAAATGGAAATATGTTTATTTATGAAAGGATTCAACCCTGAAGCCGGGGCCTCAGGGTTTATATGCACGTTTACGCCTTCTAAATATGAATGTTTTGTGCTCCCTGCTTTTTTAACGTTG
The DNA here is from genome assembly GCA_023393115.1 of Bacillota bacterium. Lineage (GTDB taxonomy): Bacteria > Bacillota > Clostridia > Acetivibrionales > DSM-1351 > Ruminiclostridium. Next base: position 16,357 of record JAEWMS010000024.1, on the reverse strand, counting down.
CACTGACAAAAGCCTGATCTTTTGAGTCATATTCTACCAGTATGACCGAGCTTCCCGAGTTAATAACGGATTTTATCTCCCTTTCAATATCACCCGGTACTCCCCAACTGCTCATAATCTCTCTGAAATCATTTCCGATATTTCCGTTAACAAGGCTGACAATAGGGCGAGCAGCCACCAGTGGCCCGGTTCCGGCTATCATATAGCCATTAATCCCTGATACCGCCCCGGTATTACCACTCATAAATCCAAAGTACGGAACCTCCAGATCATCTTCATGGTCGTTGGCAACCTGTCTTTCACGGAAATCCTCCTGATTTTGATGTCCCAGAACTTCAATTTTAAAACCCTGCCTCCCTAAAAGCCTTGCAGCCTCTATGGCAGGTGCCCTGCTAATAAAGTATCCTGTTGCTATCTCCATAATTAATCTCCCATCTACGCGCATAGCGAGTACACAAATAGTAATGAAAAGACACAAAACTATTATTTCTTAATTTAATTTGGCCTAGATGGGAAGAAAATATGCAAATTGTCAAGGAGCGAAGTCCAGTAATGAAGAATTAATCAACCTTTTTAAGCACGTAATAGTACGGTTTCATACCCCTAAAGCTATAGTCTCCGCTCTTCCACTCATAGAACATATAAGTACCATTGTTAATTTCCTTTATAACTACTTTGCTTGCAGTTTTATTAACCTTACTTATTAACAATCCTTTGGTCCAATAATTTCCAGACCCCAAATAGTTCCCGTCACATTTAATATTAACTTTTCCATTATCCATAATCTCAATTTTTTTCAAGTATAATTCGTCAAACCAGTACTTAGAGGCCGGGTCAAAGTCGCCAATTTCCTTAACAAAATCGACACTTTCCCAATCGCCAAGCATTTCGAGATCATTCTCAAAAGCATAGTCCACTTTATCTTCTACTGCTTCTAATACATAATCAGAGTAATCAAGACTATCAATTTTTTCAAGAACGTAGTAGTACGGGGTAGCATTTCTAAAAATATAATCGCCGTTCTTCCACTGGAAAAACAGATACTGCTTTCCGTTAATAGTTTTAATACTGTAACTGCTGTCGGTTTTCTCCTGTTTGTTAAGTACCTTACCCTTGGTCCAGATTGTTACAGACTCTGCCAACTTTCCATTTCCAGCTTCAAAGGATGTTAGCATCCTACCATCCTTAATAAATACAAGCTCCTTAATGAGTGATTCACCTGTCCAACTTTTTTCCTCCGGAGAAAAAGCATTAATGCTCTCAACCAAATCGACTGCCTTCCATTTCCCTATAACTTCTGAATCATTAACAAAGGGATAATCTATTTTGTCAGTATTTATCGCCAATTGGTAGCTTGCAAAACCAACGGCAAACATCATGATGCATGCTATTATAACAATGAGTGGTATCGCACGAGCTTTTGAAAAATTACTGTGTCTGGTATTTCTTATGTTACTTTTGATCCATATTTGATTAAAGGTATTGGTTGGAATCTGCTTATCCATTACTTCTCTAATGGTTTCAGTTACGCCTGTATCATATTGCTTCATTATACTCCCCTCCTATTAATTCACTTGACCTTTCTTTAGAATAATGCTTTCGCAAGACATTCAGAGCAGAATTCAATCTGGATTTACACGTACCCACCGGAATATTCAATATTCCGGCAACTTCATTCAACTTCATTCCCAAATAAAAATGAAGTACGATGACTTCCCTACTCTTGTGGGAGAGCCCATTTATTGCTTGCCATAACTGTTGCTTCTCCTGTTCCAATAGAAAAGCTACATCAACAGGCTCGTTACATTCCTGTTCCGGAATGTTTCTGAAAAACCCTAGCCATTTTTGCTTTCTAAGCAGATTTCTTGCAGTATTAACCGTTATCCTGTATATCCATGGTTCGATAGGTTTATTCAGATCATACTGATGATACTTTTTAAATACCTGAATAAAGGTATCCTGCATTATATCTTCAGCCAGAGGTTTTGATTTAATAATAAACAACGCAATCCTATAAACAAATTCCGAGTATTTATTGTAAATCTCAGTTGCTTGCTCCTTGGTAATATATTCGGTCGTGGATATCACTCCCTTCAAAGTTATTCAATTAATATACACTGTGAAATGGAAAATGGTTCGGTAGATACTATAAATATATATTACATTTCCTGATATTGTTATCAGCGAAAATTATCTTAAGACTGACTTGCATTCTCTGCACCGACATTGATTTTATTCTTTTTGACTTCTGCCATAATCCAGATTCCAATAGGTAATATGACCTGAAAGGGGAAGGCATAGTATGGATAAATCTTCATTGCCCAGTCTGTCATTGACATAATATCATCATATAAAATCTGAGCAAAAAGAATCATAAGTAAGCCTGTTTGAATAACAACAGACCTGTAATCATTCAAATTAAAAATTTTAGATAATCCTTTTACAGCTACAAATAAACTTATACTGATCTTTATTAGGGATGCCACAGCAAAAACAAAGGCAACAGCTACCTCTATTCTCTGTAGAAACACTCCTACAGTAATTCTGCCCACAGCTACGTGGGTCGGAAAATACAGGCTTGAGCCCAGTTCTCCCAATAATAAAACATTTCTTATTGTAGTAATTAATATTATTGTACCGGCGAAGATTAATCCTGAAAAATATACTTTATAAGGGGATTTCTTTGTTTTGAGTGTAAAGAAGACTCCCAAGAAAAGTACAGTCTCGGCAAATGGAAAGGAAAAAGAGGTAAATCCACTCTTTAACAATGGCGCAAACCCGCTGGCAAGAATAGGCTTTAGATGATGGAACTTCATTTCTGGTATACCCAGTAATAATACAGTTACTAATATTATTAGCAAATTCGGAAGCATATAAGAGCAGAGCCTGCCTAATACCTCAATACCTAATTTTACAGCATATACTGCAAGCATACCAATAGCCAGCATTGGCACTAACATAGGTGTTTCGGGGAGTGCTACGACATTAACAAATTCCCCAAAGTTTCGCGTAACCAATGAACCTAAATGGAGCGCGTACCAAACGTATATTAGTGATATAATCCTGCCTCCAATTCTACCAAAAAGTACTTTAAGGATATCAAATATATCCTGTCCCTGAAAAATGGACTGTAGTCTGGCGTAAATAAGTACGATGGGCATCGCAAGAAACAGACCTATTATACCCGTAATCCACTTATCATTATTAACCTCTCCGCCTATACCGATAATAAGTGTACTTCCTACTATAAAAACAGTTAACAAGCAAATTGCTTCCTTGTCGTTTATTTGTTCCTTATTCATAGATAACCCACCTTTATACAAAATAGCTTATGAATTCCTTGATCAGATCTTGAGGGCCGGTAAGTTGAACATTAAAGCTTAACAACATGGCAATTGTTAATGAAAGCACCCACAAAACTGCGTCCAACACCATGTCACTCCATAGCTTCTCCTTATACAGGGGTACAAACTCATAAACTGCGAGTACAGCATATGCTAAAAATGTAATAACAAACATAGTTTATTTTTCTTTAACCTCCAATGGCTTTGATAGCATAGACGTGTTTTTTATATGAATCTTTGCTGTAACATTTACTTGCACATTCTTAAAATTGCCATACCAATTATTTTCGACTTTTTTCCAAGCTTTATTGTTATCCTCATAGATTTTCTCGCCGAAGCCCAGTATATCCACTCCAAGTTCCTTTTGTATCTTCCTGACAGTATTTTCAGTTCTTTTCTTTAGAGTCGTTTCTGCTATTTTAATTAGCTCCTGGCGCCCATTTTCATCAATAAGGTTAATACTTGCACCCAGCTCTGAAAGTGACACGGTAATTTCAATATATATATTAAACTTTATATTGTCTTTTTTTATGATCGGTTTAACTCTTGTCTTGCTTTTGAATATTTCCAATGCAACGGGAATCTCTTTTTCGTTTTGTTTTATTATTAGACCAATAAGTCCTCCTTTAATATTATTTTGGATGAAGAGAACATCTTTAGTCTCTTCTTCACTTAAAAATCCAATCAACTTATCCCCTTTAAAAACAGCCATTCCACCAACTGACGGTATTTTACCCTTATCGGTCTCCTTTAATCTAATTGTGGGAGCGCTTGCGCTTATACCCACTCCAGCCATATTATTTGCGAACTCCCACATTTCTGTTTTAGGCGCTTTTGACAAATCTTCCTCGTTTTTTACCACATCATTAATACTAAAAGATTTTATAGCTTGGGTTATTTCATCGCCATTAAAAATTTCCTCAGCAGTATTTTCGGTGGAAACCAATATATGAATATCGCCTCTGGTTTCAGCATCCCTGATAAACCAGTCGATCATGTCCAATACACCCTTCTGTGCAAGTTCCTTACTTACTATCAGAAATTTGTTATGACTCCAGTAAAGCTTTCTCCCTGATACAGCAATAGCATTTCTGACACAGTCAAACATTGTATCCCCCTCTGACGATATAAGCTTAGATTCAGCTTTAACATCGCTCCCCCCCGATAGCTTTACTATTTCAACCGTTAATTTATACCTGGCATGTTCCCCAATATCTATAGCAGCTCCCGAAACAATAGCCATACTATCTACTTCTCTGTAATTCCAACAACTAGTAAACAATATAGAATTTATTAAAATAACTATACAAAGAAACACAGAGTTAACTTTTCTAAGCATACTATTTTTCCTTTATCTTTTTTGTTGATTGCACAGCTATCTTTGATGTCTGTCGAACCAAGTTCCTGACGGCAATAATTTTCGGCCTCAAGGTCATAAACCACCAAGGAGCTCGAACCCAGAAATCTTGTCCGTTATGATTTTTTACTGAAGCTATATTAAGGGTGTAGGGTACTCCGAAGGACTTTAAACTCATAAGGTGCAGCACTGATGCTGTAAAACCGAATATAGAACCGTATATTCCAATTAAAGCGGAAGCTAGTAATAATAGTGTTCGAACAATAATAGTAGAACCAATTAAGTTAATATTCATTAAGGTTACAATACCTGTAAAAGCTGCGATAATAATTATCGGTGCACTTACCAGCCTCGCTTGAACTGCTGCCTCGCCCAGTACAAGGGTACCAACAATGTTTACTGCCTGGCCGATTGGCGCCGGCATTCTGTTTCCTACCTCCCTTAATATATCAAAGATTAAAAGCATAACAAACATACTTAAAACCGTAGGGACAGGAACACCTTCTCTGGAAGCCGAAATGCTCAAAAGTAATGGTGTAGGTATCATTTCCTGATGATAAGTTACAATAGCCAGAAATATTGACGGAACACTTACTGCCATAATGATTGACACCCCTCTTAAAATTCTGTTGAAAGATGCATATATATAGTTATTATAATAATCTTCATTCGACTGAATAGTTTCAGCGAGAATAAATGGAACCGTTAGTACAACCGGGCTTCCGTCAACAATTATAGCAATCCTGCCTTCTAAAAGTTTCCCTGCAACAACATCTGGCCTTTCAGTATGGCCTACAGTCTCAAAGGGTGAAAAGGGAGCATCTCGAATTAGCTCCTGAATATATCCGGAATCAATTATACCATCTATATCAATCTCATCCAGGCGCTTTTCCAACTCCTTCAAAATACCCTTTGAAACAATATCATCGATGTAGCAAATACAGGTTTTTGTATGGGTCCTTTCACCAATTTCCTTAAACTTAAATTTAAGCTCATGACTTTTGATTTTTCTCCTTATCAAAGAAATGTTTGTCATTATGGATTCTGTAAAGCCTTCTCTGGGACCACGTACAACTCGTGCAGACTCCGGTTCAGTAACCGCTCGTGATTCCCACCCCTTTGAACTGATAAGCAGTGCCATTTTACAAGCTTCAAGCAAAAATACTGTATCACCCGCAAACAGCGCAGCTGCAATAGTATTTAGGTTATCGGATATAGCTATGTTATTGGCAACAAGAACTTTATACCTTAATTCCTCCATTAGGCTTTCACCGGAGATATTTTCGGTAAAATCCTCCCGGAGTACAGGCTCTATTATATTTTCATTTATTATTTCGGAATTCGCCATACCGTCCAAGTAAATTGTGCAGCACCTGGCAGCATTCAGATGTTTATTCTGAAATACCCTATATTTAACTGTCTGATCATCCAAAAACACACTTTTAAAAATCGCTATATTATCGTCCAGGGATTTTGTCAGCGTTTTATTGCTTTCAGTTTTTAATTGTTCTTTCTGTTGGGCTTCTTCAAGCTTCTTTTTTCGCAGAGTTTTATACATATTAACCTCCATGAGCCAATCATTAATTGTTAGTTTGAGCTATAAGAGTTAAATATAGTCATAAAAAAAGATAACAAATTTTGGAAAAGAAGCTGTAAATCAATGCGCGAGTACAAACAAAAAAACAGGGAAGCATGGTAGAAATTGAAAATCAGATTTGCGTATTCGAAAATTTGATTTTCAATTTCGTGTGCTACCTGTTTTTTGGTTTAGTATGGGAGCATTGATTTATTTTTTTTATAACATCTAGTTGTCTTTCTTGTCGCATTTATTTTTTCTAAATAGGGATAAACCGCCAAAGCCGCTTATTATCGCCATATAAAAGCCAAAATCATACCACCAGCCTGTATTGGCAGTTTCGTATATCCTTATGCTCTTGTCAAAAAGTCCCCAAATCAGCGATATTGGAGCTATCCATCCATGCCAGATACCCCATAAGAAGCCTGCAGGCTTGGCAGCCGAATAGGAACCGTCGCCGGGTACACAGCCTGTCAATGTAATGGTAAGTAAAGTAACCAGTACAAACAAATAAATTATTTTCTTTCTCACAAAACAACCTCCGAAAGTCCTCTGTAATTATTATATTTCTTTATTGGTTAATTATTGCCTTAAATTCATTGGAAGCTTTAATACTATCAAACAAACCTCCTGAGACTTCGGCTTCAGCGGCAGCCGATTCCCTATAGCTGTTATTCAATTCACAAGCAGCTTTAAGATATGTTATTGCTTCCTCCTCATAACCCAGTACACTATATGCTATACTGCAGTTATAGTATGCGACTGCGTTTTCAGCATCATACTTTATTGCATTTTTATAGCACTCGATGGCTTCTTCCAATTCTCCTTCGGCTGATAATGAAACGCCTTTCAGGTTATATGCATCAGCATAATTGGGATCTAGCTTAAGAGCTTTTTCACTGCAGGCAATAGCTTCACTATATTCTTCAAGCCTGTAATGATCAGCTCCTTTATTGAAATATGCTTTGGCATTGGTAGGATCCAACTTTATTGATTGGTCATAGCATTTTATTGCCTTGTTAAATAACTCTAATGCCTGTTCGTACTTTCCATTATTAGTTAATGCTCCAATTTATTTATTAATATTTTATCATAATTTTCAATGTTTGGCTTTTTTTATAAAATTTGTCTATAAAATAGTCAGATATACAAATAATATAAAAGCAGAACCTCTAATAATTCTGCATCTACATTTTATATTAAAATTTAACTTTTCTCACAATAACTTTCCATTCTAAACCTCACTTTAATAAAATATATCTTGGGGTCGAATCCTTGAATTTTTGATACTCCTGCCCAAAAACAGCCTCTAAATGTTTTTCCTCTTGTAGAATGAGCTTATGTATAGCAGCCATATTTAAGATTGCAACTGCTAGCGTCAGTAAATTGGGGTACATAAGAGCAAAGCCTATAAACATAAAATCAAATCCAACAAAGGCGGGGTTCCTGCTATACTTGTATATACCCGAGGAAACAAGTTTCGTTTGAGTAGTTTTATCAATCCCAACACGCCAGGATGTTCTCATTGAAAGCATGGCAGTAATGAATATTGCTCCTCCAATAGCAGTAACAATGATACCTAAGTATCGTACCGAACTGAACTTTGTTCCAAAAATAATGAATTGGTCTGCCTTAGAACCCAGTATTGAAAAAAAAAGCCATAGAACTCCCCATATGAAGGTTGATATACTCACAAACCTCTCTGCACTGCTAATCTCCGCACTCTTGCCTTTTTTGGCAAGTACATTTGCCTTAATTCCATTACGCTTATAAAGAATAACCAATTTCAGCAAGTATGAAATAAAAAAGATAAAAAAAAGACATAAAGAAATGATATTCAACAAACTCGTAATTACCCTCTCCCTTCAATTTAACATATGAACATTTATTCATATGTTAAATATAGTTTAATACCACAGGCAAATATTGTCAAGGTTTTTATTAATGAGCAGATACAAGTTTTAAGCCTACTATTCCCGCAACAATAAACCCGATACAAACCAACCTTATTACGTCAATAGGCTCCTTAAATAATATTATTCCAAAAACAACAGTACCAATGGTACCAATTCCTGTCCAAATTGCATATGCCGTACCTAAAGGTAAGCTCTTTAAGGCTAATGATAAGAAGTAAAAACTTGCTATCATTCCTATTATAGTAAATATACTTGGTACAAGTTTTGTAAACCCCTGGGAATACTTCAATCCAATAGCCCACCATACTTCAAACAACCCTGCAATAACCAACAATAACCACTTCATATTTCCACACTCCTTGTAAATAATAAAAAAAAGCCTACGGTTGATATTGTTAAATATCTCCCGGGCTTTTATCCCTCCGTGAACACAGATACTGTGCGTTTTATCTTGGACCAGACCAGTAAGTAAAGAACGTATACTACGGAACCCTATAAAACTAAAAAATGAAATTATTAATCACGTCTAAAATCATAGCAAAGGATGTATGGTTAGTCAACAAATTATGTACTATTAGCATATTTCTTACTTGCTAACTGGTTTGTTGCGTAATGAAATAATTATTTGCCCATCACACCATGATATAAATTTATCTTTTTCGAAGCTTATATTATTCTTTTCCCTTACAACATCTCCATTTTTAAATACTGACAACATAATTCCAATTAGTATAAGATTAATAATCATTGCAGTGCTTCCAAATGAAATAAGCGGTAATGAAATGGGTGATAGCATTTGAAATCCTAAATTTGATGTAACATATCCTATTACCTGCAATGTAAATGTCAGCATTACAGATGTTGATACCAACGTTCCCAGTATACTCTTCTGTTTTAGGCATTTCACAAATCCTGTTATGATAAAAAATGTAAGCACAGTCATGATTGCCAAAAATCCAACCCAACCTACTTTAAAAATTAAGTAAGTAAGCATAAAATCCGAATCTATTCCGGGTAAAGGAAAATGTTCCATACCTAAATATTGAGCCGGTATTGTTCCACTTCCTATAAACCTTGAGTTGTCAAGCAATGTTCTTGCTACTATACTCTGCCACCCCATTCCGTATGGGTCAAGTGACGGATTGAGGGTTATTGAGATTCTTTCAGACCATCTGTATGAAAACACTATTGGAAATAGTAAGGCTAAAATTGTTGGTAAAAAAACAAGGACGTATCCAAGAATTTTATTAATATTAAACCAATCCTTGGCAATAGCCAAGCTTAGTAATACCAATCCAGCTATTGTAAACAACATAAATCCTGATAATGTAGGTACCACCAATGTAATGCCTGCTGGAAGCATAAAAGCTATACCACAAAGGATTACTCCTATATACCCCTTGTTCCTTAGCCGGTAAATAATTGCAGCAAAGGCCACTGGAAAAAGAAGTGCAAAGTACATTCCATAATATGCTCTTCCATTATACTGTGGAGATAGTATCAATGTTATAGCACTTCCAACTACAATGGAAAAATAAAACACTCCAGGATATTTCCCTATAAAAGTGAAGTCTATAAAGTAAGCAATAAACATAAGGCCAGTGCCTATGCACATTGAAGATACTAATTTAGCTGGATTGTCAGAGTAAGTCCCATTAAGAAGATATGTATTTATGAATAATCCCATGAATAATAACACAATTGTTAAGGAAATCATTCCCCATTGTGGTTTTGGCCTATGTGTACTATCAAGCTGTACTCCTACAGATACAGGATCACCCATATGCAAAATGGCCTCATCCATTGCCTGGTCTTCTGACATACCTTGTTCAATATATGCATCTCTTTGATCAATGATATGGTTCTCAATTTCTTCTGCTATATAGTCATGAGCCTTTTTCCATCTTATTTGATCACAAACAGCTTGTGAATATTTTTTTATTTTATCAAAGGAATCCATAACTCACCCCTCCATTCAGTACTTGATTTACTGCATTGGAATAGTTACCCCATTCCTTTCTTTTGTCATCTAAGAATTTTCTGCCTTTGCTAGTTATCTTATAGTATTTTCTTACCCTTGCAGTATCTACAGAAGAATCATAGGAATTTACCATATTGTTTTTTTCAAGTCCATGCAGAATAGGATACAATGTTCCTGCCTTCAGTTTAAATGTATCATCAGATCTATTAGCAAGCTCTTCAATCATCTGATACCCATACATGTCTTTGTCCTCAAGTAGCTTTAATATGAGCATGGTTGTATTGCCAGCAAGTAAAGCTTTATCAAGTGCCATTTGCTATCCTTCCTTCCAAATAATTATATAGATTATCTATATATAATATATATAGGTAATCTATATATGTCAACTCTTTCCTATTTGAAAATCCGATATAGTAATTTAATCTATTTGCCCTGTCAACTCAGTTTCTTCCATGTGGGCAGACGAATAAGCACATACCACAGACAACAACTTTCTCTGCCCCAGGTATGGGCAGAACCTTATAACCCTGATTTTGAATGAAACTACTAATAATGGAGGAGGTTAAATCTAATCGCTGATTAATTATGTCATAGGCATGCAGTTTATAGTTTATCGCTACAGCCCTGTTCTAAAACTGCTCCATTGACACCAGAAAGGTCAGCAACCCCAAAGTAGTTATACCAAACTGCTTTGCCAACTCCTCTATCTTTTTGTTAAGACTCATATAACCTCCAATAATTATACATATTTTATTGATTACAATGTATTCGACAAATAATTGGTATTTCCTCCACCAATTGTATGAATATCGTTTTATATCTGCTGCTTTCTTCATTCAGACTTTCTTCATTCAGACTTTATCACATTGACTTTTCCCTTAGGGCAAGGTGTAATATTAAGGTAGGCGGCGTTATGTATTTACACTGAAAGGAGAAAATTTATGTTATCCATCGGAGAGTTTTCAAATATATGTAAAGTATCCACAAAGACGCTTCGCTATTATGCCGAAATAGGATTAATTCTGCCTGATGAAATCAATCCCGAAACCGGCTATAGATATTATTCAATTGGTCAATTAGAAAAGATGCTATTTATCAACCGCCTTAAATCATACAATTTTTCCTTAGAAGAAATAAAAAGAATCCTTGAAGCCGAGGAATCACAAGACGAAACACTTTACTTGGAGCTTGCCAGAAAGAAAAAAGAAATTGAGAAACTCGTACAAGAATCCGAAAGAACCTTAAACCAATTAAATAATGATATATCAAATTTGAGGCAGGGCAAATCAATTATGTCATATCTGGAAAGTATTGATGTCCAGCTTGTAGAAGTACCAATGATGTATATTCTATCTATCCGCAAAATGGTTGAAGAATATGAATTTGCTAAAGAATATGAAAATTGCTTTAGTAAATTATTCAGAAAAATCACTGACTACAAATTGACTATAACCGCCCCTCCAATGGTACTTTTTCACAGTGATGAATTTAGTCCATTTGGGTTAGATACTGAATTTGCTATTCCTGTAAAAGAGTATGCTAAAGGTACAAGCGATTTTCACCCTGGACTATGCTTAAAAACAGTTATGCATGGCTCTTATTCCAACCTATCCTCTGTATACACCAGACAACGGGAATGGGCCGAGCAAGAGGGCTATGAATCCAGCAATGCCCTTTATGAGGTCTATGTAACTGACCCTTCTGATGTTTCAAATGAAAGTGAGTACATAACTGAAATTTATTATCCTGTCAGAAAGAAACAGAGTAAATGATGTCGAAGAGTCTGTAATTCAGGTATATAGTTATATGAACCCAGTAAAAGTGACAGTTAACGTGACAGCGTTGGAAAGAAAATAATCATTACAAGCCAAAATACCAAGTTAATCGGTTCTATAACTTGGTACTCGGTATTTGTTATTTGGTATTTGTTATTTCTTGTTTGGCTTTCTTGTTGTGTACAATATTAGTCGGCAGAAGATTTTATATCTTCCGTACGGGTCTGATATACTTCCAAAAACGCTCCGGATTGTGGAAAAAGTAAGTTATTCTACCGAGGGAAGTATCCAAGCAGTAACCATTTTCTGCGTAATCAAAAGCTGCCATTACCTTTTCAACCTTTTCCTCCACACTACGATTTTCCTGCTCATAATCAAAGGGCCCATGTTCAAAAACAATATACTCGGCTTCGGGAATATCAATCAAAAGCATTTGTGATGGTACTTCGCCGCTATAATCAGAAGGCAGACGTACACCATAACACTCTGTACGTGGGATACCCCAATCACAAAGTCTTCCCTCCGGATCATTAATGTAAGCCATAAGCTGCCCGCTGCCGCTGTTAGATTCGTCCCCACCATCGTCATCTAATTTTCCCTTGATGCTATCAAGTAAGCCGCAAATTGTTTCACTGTCCTGTCCCGGAATAAGACTTTGCTTTTCCCAAAAATCCCAGTATCCGTTACTCTCATAGTTCTTGATGTGCAAAAACTTGTGTGCGGGAATGGTTACAAAATAAATTTTAACACCATCAGTAGATTTTATCATGCCAATCTCTCCCAATCCTAAAAAGTAGCGGTCGAAAGGGTTTATCTTCGTACGAAGGACGACAGGTCTAGGCTTTAATCGGTATTCACTTGGAGTTACACCATAGGTTCCTTTAAAAGCTCTGGTAAAAGCTTCATGTGATGAAAAACCATAATCAAAAGCAATGTCTAAAAGGCTTTTTTTACTATCCCGAACCTCTTTTAGTGCAAAAGCTAATTTTCTATGCCGCAAGTAATCCCGAAATTGCATACCCGATATTTCTTTGAATTTTCTCGTTGTATGAAATTCGGAATAACCTAACTTGCGAGAAAGGAATCGTAGCGTTATTGCTTCACCATTATGGTTTTTGATACACTTGTCAATTTCGTCAACGATTACTTGAATTTGCTTATGCCACTCGTACATTCGTCGGTTCACCTCGTTTCAACCACTCTACATTTATTATAGATAGATATGGAAATTATTGCTTGATTTTACTTGCGGTAATTATGTTTCTGTTTTAATAAATCTATCAAAAATAAAAGTCAATCGCATTCTTGATTACACCCATACAGTAACCTCGGTGTATCAAAGTATTGATTCCCCATTCTTATCAGACCTCAAATATTTCTGATAATTATTATTAGCAATCTGTGGTGAACGGTTGGCATAACAATAAATACACTGGTGACTACAAGTATCATATTCACCGATATCCTTACTGATTATGCACCCACAGCCTTCCCGTTGGCCTTTATCTTTTAATTTCAAAGATCTATCGAAACTATCTTGGTTTTCATGACCTAAGAAGTTCATTAACTCTTTATCCCGGGAAAATAACTTAATCATTAAGTCATCATCTATACATTTATTCTTCTTAATACTGTATCTATTTAGATCAATGTCTTCCGAACAGGTTGCTATATCCAGTCCCCAAGTCCTGTTAATTTCATATAAACCTTTTGCCACTGCTACCATAGTTTCATGAGTAAATTCTTTATACTTGATTTTGTGTTGCTGTAAATTATTTTGCACCTTTCGGTATGTAGAAATATCTGCAAAACTGATTATAAGTTTATTCGTATAATCTGCAATTTGGTTTCCTATTTTATAGATCTTATCTAACAATTGTTCTACAGTAATTTTGTCTGTCATTATTATTGGGTCAAATCTCCAAATCACTTTATCTTTCCCTATCTTTTCCGAAAGCGTTTTAAAGGTATCTATTCTTTTCTCGAGTTTTCGTACTCCTGGCTCAAGTCCTTCTTTTTCATAGTCATTTATTGTAAATAAAAAATAATAATTAATGCCTTTTTCATCAATCTCAGTCAGGTGCGAAATTAATGGTTTAGCATCTTTCGTCCAAAATACAAGTACACGAGTCTTATTAAAAGAAATATACTGCGGCTTTCGATTAAATGGATTGACCCACTTAACATATCCTTCCCTCAGTCTATTAATGAACCATTCACAATAAAATGCAGGTATATCGGTAGACCGGCTTGCAGAAATAATAACTGGTGCAACCCCTTTTACTCCACCTAAATTAGTATCTATATCTATTGTATCCCACTTTCTTGAAGCCATTGAACACTCCTAATATTAAATTTACGGTCATTACTAATTGTCTTGGGACAGATCTGATGATACATCAGAAATACTTATTATATTAATAGTTATAGTATAAAACAAAATACAATGCAAATGACATGAAATTCAAAACCATCTACTTTAATAATAATAGTACAGGCCTCTTTATCTTGCCAGAGGAGGCAGCTTCTAAACATATAATTATTAACTATTAGAATGCTAGATTCTATTTGGAAGGTCTTCGATTATTGTATGTAGTATTTTTGTTACTCATCTGCGTCTTTGTAAACTCAGTTACATATATGTCCAATTCCTGGCTTATCTTTAAAATCTCTGAATAATCTGAATCATCGGAAATTAGGTTGTTTAGTTTTTCTCTTAACTGTTCAATGTCATCTTTCTTCAATGTAGTTCCCTCTTTCGTTAAAAGAATTATTTTTCTATCCTTTTCCAATATATCACAAAATTTCACTTTTGACGACTATAGTCCGTTTAATTATGAAATCATTAGATTAAACTTTGGATATAAACACTAATAACTTTCTTGTAGGAGCACTTATTATGCTATTAGAAGAGGCATTGGCTATAGTATTAAAAAAGTATAGATTGGCAAACAAGCTATCACAGGATGAACTGGCATATAGATGCGAGTTAGACAGAACCTACATTAGTCTAATTGAAAGAAAAAAGAGAAAACCAACTTTAAATGTTATATTCAAAATTTGCAGTAATCTTAATATTAAACCTAGCTTATTTATTGAAGAAGTTGAAAAATTAATGGAACTAAGGGAATAAATTTTGAAAGAATTAATACCTAAGTACAAAAAATCCAAGTTTATAGGATATTCCTATATACTTGGATTTTTATTTACTAAATATCTGGGTAAAAAGACTTTATATAAACCCCAACTGGGGACAGTATTAGCCTTTATTGTTTTTAACCATTATAATCGTATTTATATTTTGAAATACCCCATAAAATTATTTTATTTTGTTGAACTGATACATTAAAGAAATAGCATTTATATTGTATTCCAATACCTTACCCCAATCATATTTATATTGATTACTGCTTTTACCATAAAGTTTTTCAAGTTTATCTACAGGATCGCCGACTTTGAGACCAAGTGAGGTTGGAATATCGCTATTTACTGTAATTGTATACAATTTATTTTCTTTATCAAAAAGGCAGCACGTATGTGGCGTCCAAATAACTTTATTCCCTTAATCCCATGCATTAACACCATCTTTGACTTCTGTGGTTTCTGTGATTTGGAAATCTGAGTTATATAGGTCCAATTTCATTAAATCTTCATAATCCATTCCGAGACTAAATACCCCTATTTTACTATCTTCAACAGTTATTTCTTGCAAATTGTTGTTAGTTACTTCGCTAAATACAAGATCTGACCCTGAACCGTCTACATCATATGATAACGCCTTGATACATATATTACCGATAATATATGATATTTCATAAGCTAGGATTTCTTCATTGTCAATCCATGTTTCGTTTATTTGATGATTTTTACCAAGAACTTTTTCAATTTGACTAAAATCCATACCATTTTTTAATCCATCAACCTCTATAGCACTAGAGCATTCAATTCTTGTTGGAAAACTATCATCTAATTAAACCAAAAAATGTAAATCCTTCATGATACATAAGTACATTTAATGGTATATGGCATTCCTCTATTGTTAAAGTTCCTTCGGAATAATCACTACCAAATTGTTCCATAATCTCTCGTTTGGTCATATGAAATAAATTTTCTATATCCTTTATTGAATAACTTTTAGGAGCTTTTGTACTAGTATATTGGTGAGTGTTTTCCATTGATTCATTTATTACTTGTTGAGCTATATTGCTAATATTTTTAATTTGATTACTTGATAACTTATGATTAATTTCACCAGAGCATCCTGAAAGAAATAAAGTAAAAGTGTTTAGTGTAAACTGAAAGTGTAACAAAACGCAGTCCAAAAGTATAACAGGCTGGAATGCAAAAAATCCATTGTAACACCCTACCAATTAAGTTATCCTTTAGTTTGTCTAAAGAACTGAAGGAG
>JAEWMS010000049.1 GCA_023393115.1 Bacillota bacterium | reverse complement strand
TGGCAAGAGGACCGTGGAATAAATGCGGAAACTGCTACTAAAAATTTTTAATTCTTAGGTATACTCTTCACTTTTCAAAGTTCAATACTATCAACTTCAATTTTTCATAGCTTAGTTAACACTATCTTCTATACTTTTAATCGTTAAAAATAACCAATTAAATATTTGTTGCTATCACCTTCAAAATATTACCACAAAAGATATACTGCTTCAACATCGAAAACAATTATAGTCATTCTTGATCGTACTTGATGTTTTTTTCGAATATGGTATTCAAAGGAATAAAAAAACTGTTGTACCTAGAATAAATAATATTCCTTGTACAACAGTCTCTTGGTGACCCATCGCAGATTCGAACTGCGGACACCTTGATTAAAAGTCAAGTGCTCTGCCAACTGAGCTAATGGGTCGTTTGTTTAGTGGTTTTTCCTGACCACAGGTATAAATAATACTTAATAAATAACAGTTTGTCAACATATTTTATAAAAAATACTGGATTATTTTTCTTCGCAGTAGTTTTGTATTAAAAAGCGAACAATAGAAGGCGGTATTTTATAACTATTTCTGAGTACAACAAAAACTGCTACAAAATTCAGCCTTTCAGTTGTTCCATAGCAGCTTTGTCATAACATAAATTAATGGTTTTTCAAAATATTTGACTTCCGAAATATTTATCTTACAATAACATGCTCTCGGTCTTTTCCAACCCCTATAAGTCCAATCTTCACTCCAACCAGTTCTTCAATCCTGTTTAAGTATTTCCGAGCGTTTTCTGGTAACTTATCGAAGCTTTTTATGTTTGTAATATCTTCATTCCATGGCTCGAAAGTTTCATAAATAGGCTCACATTTTGCAAGTTCATTTAGACTTGCAGGGAAGTATCTAATTATTTGTCCGTTATACTTATACCCGGTACATAGTTTTATCTCTTTTAATTTGCCTATTGTATCCACATGATTGATGGCCAGAGCTGTCAAACCGTTTATTTTAGCAGCATATTTTATCATAACAGTATCAAGCCAGCCGCATCTTCTTGGACGTCCTGTTGTTGTACCATATTCCCATCCAAGCTCTCTAATGGTATCACCTATTTCATTTTTTTGCTCTGTTGGGAAAGGTCCTGCTCCAACTCTTGAGGTATAAGCCTTAAGAACTCCATATACTTCGTTAATGTATACGGGTCCTAAACCGGAACCTGTACATACTCCACCTGAAATAGGATTCGATGAGGTAACGAACGGGTAGGTACCGAAATCAATATCGAGGAAATTAGCCTGAGCACCTTCAAATAGTATATTCTTGCCACTATCAATGGCATCAGCAAGTATACTTGTGGTGTCTGTAATATACCTCTTAAGCTTTTCAGCATATCCCAGGTATTCTTCAATTATAGCCTCGGCCTGATAAGGTTTACCACCATAAACTTTTTCTATTATAAGGTTTTTGAGTTCAAGGTTGGACTTAACTTTCTTAATAAATTCATCCTTGTCAATCAAATCACACATTCTTATACCGGAACGCTCAATTTTATCGGCATAGCAGGGACCAATACCTCTTTTTGTGGTACCGATGCTGTTGTTTCCCCTGAAGTTTTCCTGGAGTTCATCAAGTCCGATATGGTAAGGCATAATTAAATGAGCTCTGTCACTAATTAAAAGGTGATCTGTTGTTATTCCTCTCTCATTTAAGCCTTTCATTTCCTTAAGCAATACAGCCGGGTCTACTACTACACCATTACCGATTATACAGGTCTTATCTGTATGAAGTATTCCCGATGGTATCAGATGTAACGCGTATTTGGCTCCATTGGCTACAATGGTATGGCCGGCATTATTTCCGCCTGAAAATCTTGCAATGATGTCTGACTGTTCA
The DNA here is from genome assembly GCA_023393115.1 of Bacillota bacterium. Classification (GTDB taxonomy): domain Bacteria; phylum Bacillota; class Clostridia; order Acetivibrionales; family DSM-1351; genus Ruminiclostridium. Next base: position 33,811 of record JAEWMS010000049.1, on the reverse strand, counting down.
GCCAGCATATCAATGTATTTTCCCTTACCCTCATCACCCCATTGAGTTCCTACTACTACTCTTACTGCCATAGCTGCTCCTCCTGTCTACTAAGTACAAGCACATTTCTATTTAAATATTGATGTTCATATAAATTCCAAAGCACTAACCATTGATTGGTAATTTACTAAATCAACCTATTAAATTATAACTTAGTACCAATTATTATTCAACAAAAACTAAATTTCTTCAAGCCAATCATAACCACAAGTGTAAGGTAAGCTCATCTATTTTCTAGTCTAAACAACAAAAAGCTTGAAGCAGGATTAATTCCCCGTCTCAAGCCTTTATCCATATATAACTTGGTCGAATTCATCTACCCAAATAATTGTACCTGAATAATTTATATGTACAGATTAATTTAACTAAAATAATTCAAACAATTATTATCTAATAAACATATTATTTATTTTCGAGATATTTGTTGAGCTCATCAATGAGCTTGTCAGCGTCAATGCCATGAATTGAACAAGCATCCTCTATGCTTTCACCTGATGATGAAGGACAGCCCAGGCAATGCATCCCGGCATTAAGCAATATTGGTACTGTACCTCTATCAATATTTAAAACATCAGCTATAATCATATCTTTTGTTACTTTTGCCATTATAGTAAACCTCCTTAATTATTTATAACTCAATTATTTTCACACATAAATATTATACACTAACGAAATCAAAAAATATACAAACATTGCATAAAAATACTATATATTATTGATTTTTCTATATGCTGCTTTACCGGTCTCATACAAATTGTTACCGTAGCAATCAATAATTACAGTAAGCGGAAGCTCGCGTACCTCTAATTTTCTGACAGCCTCTGCCCCAAGTTCCGGAAAAGCTATGATTTCCTGACTTTTTATACACTCGGCCATCAGAGCGCCTGCGCCTCCTATGGCTCCAAAATAGACAGCTCTGAACTCTTTCATAGCATTGATTACATTTTCTCCTCTAAGTCCCTTACCAATCATACCGGTTTCACCTAACTCAATCAGGGTTGGAGCATAGGCATCCATTCTGTAGCTGGTGGTTGGACCGGCTGAACCAATTATTTCTCCCTCTCTTGAAGGACAAGGCCCGACATAGTATATCGTTGAATTTTGAATATCAAAAGGTAACGGTTTATTTTCTTTTATTAATTCAATCATCTTCTTATGTGCAGCATCTCTTGCAGTATATATTGTTCCGCTAAGAGAAATAGTATCACCAGCTTTAAAGTTCTTAACTGCCTCTCTGCTAAAAGGCGCATTTACATTGTGATGCATTTTTATCCTCCTGTACCTTTAGTAACTATATTTACGTTTCAATGAAGGAATGGTGCACTATAAACACCATTCCTTCATTACAATAATGCTTCCGCGTGCCGTGTTACATGACAGTTAATATTTACTGCTACAGGCAGGCCCGCAATATGTGTCGGATAGGTTTCAACATTAACTGCAAGAGCTGTATTTGTACCGCCCAATCCTGCAGGTCCTATTCCAAGCTGATTTATTTTTTCCAGCATTTCTATTTCAAGGTTTTTAACATAGTCAATACCGCTTCTTCTGTCAATAGGTCTAAGCAGCGCTCTTTTGGCCAGAAGTGATGCTTTTTCCATCGTTCCACCAATACCAACACCTACAACTATGGGAGGGCAAGGATTAGGGCCAGCCTTATCAACGGTCTCCAAAACAAAAGCTTTAACCCCCTCTATACCGTCGGAGGGCTTCAACATTTTCAAAGCACTCATATTTTCACTTCCAAACCCCTTCGGAGCCAGTTCAATTTTGAGCATGTCTCCAGGCACTATATCGTAGTGAATAACAGCCGGAGTATTATCACCAGTGTTTACTCTTTCAATAGGGTCGCCCACTACGGATTTTCTCAAGTAACCGTCCCTATATCCTCTTCTGACACCTTCATTTATGGCTTCTGCTAAGGAGCCACCCACAATATGAACCTCTTGTCCTAATGTAACAAACACTACTGCCATTCCGGTATCCTGGCAAATGGCAACCTGTTTTTCTGCAGCAAGGTCAGCGTTCAATAATAACTTTTTCAGTATCTCGTTTCCTATTGGAGATTCCTCTGTAGACAGCCCACTCTCCATTGCGTTTCTGATATCCTTGTTCAGGAAATAGTTGGCTTGTATGCATAAATTCTTCACAACCTCTATTATTTTATCAACTTCAATATTCCTCATTAATAGCCTCCACACATTGTAATTACTCAAACTTACTCAGGTAAGAATTTTTAAGTCTATAAATTTCTATAAACCTCTGCGTTATAATTATACATATACTTACTCTAACAAAACAACTGTAAATATTTCATAAAATTGTTAACAGGTTTAGCCTAATAATCAAAGACAATTAACTAATATTTTAGTATAATTATATATACGAGGGGAGGTTATTTATTGAATCTATCTGTAATTAACATTTTAGTATGCGTCACTCAGCAGAAGACCTGTGAAAGACTGATAAAAAAGGCTCTGGAGTTTTCCAAAGAGGGAGATTCGATATTTATAATTCACGTAGCAAAAAACAGCTGGAGTTTCCTGGATAATGACAAGGAAGGCGAAGCACTCGAATATCTTTTTGGTATAGCAAAATCCGTTGGCGCCAATCTTACAGTTCTCAGATCCGATCAAATTGTTGATACCATTGTCGAGTATGCCCGTGAAAATAAAATTAACTTATTGGTAATGGGTGATTCCAAAGGAGACCATAGTGAAAACTATTTTTATAAATCATTAAAATCAACTTTAGACGGCATAGAAATACATGTTGTACCTAATTAGAACGTAATTTGTTAAAATATTTCCTATTTTGCTGGTACAAATTAACTATTTTGCCTTGAAAGGCTTGACTTTAGCCAACTTTCATTATAAAATAATGTCGAATTCCATTTTTAGGAGGTTGTATAATGAACAAATCAGATTTAATCAACTCAATTGCCTCAAAGTCAGGCTTAAACAAGAAAAACAGCGAGGCAGCTTTGAATGCATTTATTTCTTCAGTTGAGGACACTCTCAAGGCTGGCGACAAAGTTACTTTGGTTGGTTTCGGAACCTTCGAAGTAAGAGAAAGAGCTGCTAGAAAGGGTAGAAACCCACAGACTAAGAAGGAAATAACTATTCCTGCTTCAAAGGCTCCAGTATTCAAGGCTGGTAAGGTTTTGAAGGATAATGTTAACGCTTAATATGCCAATGCACCCTTACGGGTACACTACATAAAAGCCCTGAAATAATTCAGGGCTTTTTGTATTTGTGTTACTCTTTAATTTTTCGGTACAAATACTTTTCTTGGATCGTGGTTAATTATTTGCTCTTATTTTTTCTATAATCTGACAAATCACCTGAGAATTAGTCGGCTTTTTCTGTGTCGTATCCTCGGATATAACATTCTCAATACAGTTTCTTATAGCTCTTTCCACCTTTTGGATAGTAACATTATTTTTAGTTGCTATTTCACGATAAATACCTTTGGGGAGAGAGCCGTTCTGGCAATATACATCAAAAGCCTGAGTTACTATATCCCGTATATAGCTATATCCGGTCATGTGTGCCTTAAGACCAAATTCTCTCATGTATTTTGTGGCAAGTACTTTCAGCTCATCATCATACCGATTTTTCTGTCTATTAGGAACTCTTGTATTGTAATCCTTCATGGAATACTGTTTAACACAACTGTCTGTGTAAATCTGTTTGATTCTTAAAGCCAGAACACTTTCGTCAAAAGGCTTGATTATGTAATAGTTAGCACCCAGGTTCATCGCTCTTGATACATAGTTTTCAGTGCTTACAGCCGAATAAACAATAATGACAGGCAACCCATTTTCCCTATATTCTTTAGAGTATTCCAGGACACCAATTCCGTCAAGTTTCGGCATTATTATATCCAGCAGCACTACATCCGGCCTTTCCTTCTGAATCCGTTCAATGGCTTCAATACCATCCTTTGCAATATCAAGCATTTCAAAATCCTGACCCTCGCTGAGCTTATCATATAATGCCTTTGCAGTTAATAAATTATCATCTACTATCATAACCTTTATTTTACTCATTTTCCTATAAACCCTTTTCATATTTAATGGATGAAAATTTGTGGCCATACTTCATTTTATGTTCTCGATTATCTTTCGGCATATTACCTGTGGCTCAGTATCATCACAGTCAATAACCATATTAGCATATTTGTTATACAAAGGTGTCCGTTCGTTATATAATTCTTTTAGTGATCCGCCTGTCTTCACAAGTTTCCTTGAAGGGTCCATTCTCTCCTGTATGATCTGAAAACTCGTGTTCAAAAATACAATATTTCCAATGTGCGTCAGATGCTTCATAGCAATATCGCTGTGAATCAGACCACCTCCCGTGGAAACTACAGAGTTTTTTGGATTGATTTCCAGGACTATCTTATCCTGTACTTTAATAAAATACTCTCGTCCTCTTTCCTCCACCAACTGTTTTGGAGTTTTTCCGGTCCTTTCTGTTATAAGTGAGTCTGTGTCAATGAATTCATACCCAAGAAATTCACTTAGAAGCTTTCCAACTGTACTTTTTCCTGTACCAGGCATACCAATCAGAATAATGTTTCCTGTTTCACAATTGTATGTCATAGGCTATCCCACCTGGAATCCATATCTGTAATACTTTTTAAGCCCGTGGACATAATTATACTATCTACCAGCGCTATTCTTACCATCGCCTCGCAGATGGAATACACTCTTGGCACAAGAGATGGGTCGCTCCTGGATGCAAACTTGTGTGTCACAGGTTCCAGAGTTTGTACGTTAACTGTAAGTTGATCCTGTAAAATGGTAGGTGTTGGTTTTACTGCTACACGTATACGGATTTCTTCTCCGTTTGATATACCTCCGAGCATCCCCCCAGCGCGGTTGGTTTTGAATCTTATTCTGCCGGTTTCTTTATCATAATATGGTGTGTCATTCATTTCAGACCCTTTTTTGGAAGCGACACCAAAGCCTTCTCCGATTTCTATACCTTTTACACCACCAATAGACATCAGCCCATGGGCTATGGTAGCACTGAGTTTGTCAAATACAGGTTCTCCCAGACCGGCAGGTACACCCTTTGCAATTATCTCTATTGCGCCGCCGCAGGAATCACCTTCCTTGATTACCTCCAGAAGGTCATCTGTCATAACTTTTGCTATTTCAGGATCGGGACAGTTAATTTCGTTTGTCCTGTAGTTTTGTTTTGCCTGCTCGTAAGTAAAAGGGCCCGCCTTGATGCCATGTGACTCCACAGTGTATGCAATAACATCTATACCCATGCGGTCCAATATCTGCTTTGCAACAGCGCCGCCTGCCACCCTTGCTGCCGTTTCGCGGGCCGAAGCTCTGCCGGCGCCCAGATAATCAGCATGTTCACCATACTTTTTATAGTATGTATATGCTGCCTGTCCGGGTCTCAGCAAGTCCTTGTTGCCACTATGCTGCTCAATGTGTCTGTCTCCGATATCACTGCTTGGAATAAGCATTGCCACAGGGGCGCCGGTTGTGGTGTCATCCTGCATTACGCCAGAAAAAATAAATACCTTATCTGCTTCTGACCTGGGCGTATGCAGTTTCGACTGTCCCGGCCTTCTCTTATCCAGTTCCTCCTGAATAATCTGAGAAGTTAATTTAATTCCAGCAGGAACACCATCAACTATTACTACCAATCCGCCCCATAGTTCAGGCGGAACATTGTCACTTTTTCTGAAAGCGCCAGAATAGGATTCTCCGCTCGTTGTTATACGAAATACTCGTCCAAATGAATTTCCAACCATGCTGCCTCCAATATATATATAAATATTTAATAACAAAATTTAGTTATTTGAGGATATACCCTACTAATAAAGTCATTCCTCGTCTAATTGAATATCTCCACCGCATTTTCTGATGATATCCACAAAATCCGGGAAAGTAACATTCATTGCCTCAGCTGTATCAATAATTGTTTCACCTTGAGCCCTTAACCCGGCAACAGCCAATGACATAACCACTCTATGATCATCATGGCCACTTACTCTACAGCCTTTAAGCCTGCATTCACGTATTATTAGCCCATCAGGCAACTCCTCGATATCTGCGCCCATTTTGGTCAACTCAGTGCACATTACATTTATTCTGTCGGTTTCCTTCAGCCTTGCCTGTGGTACGTTAACCAGCCTGGTTTCACCTTCTGCAAAGCACCCGGCTACAGCCATTGCCGGCAGAGCATCAGGGATTGAATTCATATCTATTATACGACCTTTTAAAGTCTGACCCTTAACACTAATTCCGTCAGCCTTAAAGGACACTTTTGCTCCCATATCCTCCAAGATGGAAAGTACCAGCTTGTCACCCTGGGGATCGCTCATATCAAGATTTGTCAGTTTAAACTCCTGCCCGGTTATAGCAGCCAATACCATAAAGAATGTAGCCGAGGAGAAATCTCCTGGAATTGTACATTCAAATTGTGAGTATTTCTGTTGCCCGGGTATAAAGAATTCTTTCATATTATTATGCTTATATTTGATTCCTAATTTATCCAGCCACCATAGAGTAATTTCTACATATGGTACTTCATTAAGTCGTGTAACTTCTATATGCGTATCGTTTTCCAGAAGAGGAGCGTTAAGTAGAATTGATGATAAGTATTGCGATGTAACTGCGTCTAATGTTGTAAATCCACCTTTTGCCCGTCCCCTCACAACAACAGGGGCAGATCCATTTCCTCGTGTGGTGTAGGCCTCGCCCCCAAGGTTGTTTATTGCATTTACGAGGGGGCCTATTTGTCTTCTTCTTATTTGATAATCACCTGTTAATACAGAATACCCGGGTACCAGGGCCGCAGTCATCAAACCCAGCCTTAAGCTGGTTCCCGAATTACCAACATCTATGACATTTTCCGGAACCTGAGGGTTTCCTCCGACTCCATTGACAAAATAACAGTTTTCATTTGTTTCATATGAAGCGCCAAATGCCTTACACAGATTTACTGCAGAAATTGAGTCATTAGAAATCAACGGATTTCCTATGGTACTCCGCCCTTCTGCCAGTCCTGCAAAAAACATTGACCTTATTGTATGAGATTTCGACCCGTGAATATTTACTTCTCCGGAAACCTCAGAAGGTTTTACCCTTAAAATCATAATTCTCACCTACCATATTACCAAATTTCGTTTTCATTTCAAAATCATGCTCAAACCTTTTTTACATACATTATACTTTATAACCGTGCTGCATATCTACATTACTATGTTATTATAACCTCAGGTTTTCGTCAATTTTTTTGCCTGTTTTATCCAGTTAATCGTTACTTTTATCTATAATTTTGGGTGGTGGAGGACCAAAAAACTGGTAATAATTGCACAGCAATTTTCCATTATACAGTTTTCTTTTTTTATCAGCCCTTCTTCCAAATAGTTTCTCAAATTCGAGATTTGAGGTTATGACATAATAGGACCATGAGTCAAGTTTTTTAAATACGGTCCCCATCTCTCTGTAAAGTTTATCTACATAATCCTTTTCTCCCAGCCGCTCCCCATAGGGCGGATTACAAATAATGACACCATATTTAAATCTGGAGCTTATATCCGATACGGACATTCTCTGAAGGTGAATAGCATCCTCAACCCCGGCTTTTTTAGCATGATACCGAGCAAGGCTCATAGCTTCCTCATCAATGTCCGAACCATGAATTCTAAGTTCTCTGTCTTCTACCATCGAGTCATAGGCTTCATCCCTTGCCTGGTCCCATAAATCAGAGGCAATGATGCCCCACCTTTCAGAGTCAAATTCCCTGCCAAGACCGGGAGCAATATTCCTGCCTATTAATGCTGCCTCAATGGGAATTGTCCCACTTCCGCAAAATGGGTCCAATAAAACCCTTTCCTTGTTCCAATGGCTTATCAGAATCATGGCACTTGCCATGGTTTCCTTCAACGGAGCACCTCCGACAAGTTTTCTGTATCCTCTTTTATGAAGACCTGCACCACTGGTATCTATAGTCAATGTTACAATATCTTTAAGTAATGCTACTTCGATTCTGAACCTGGGCCCGGTTTCCTCAAACCATTCGCATTTATAACGTTGTTTCAGCTTTTCCACTACAGCCTTCTTTACGATAGCCTGACAGTCAGGGACACTAAAAAGCTTTGAATCAATTGATTTACCTTCTACCGGAAATTCAGCATCGGCTGGGATTATTTCATCCCAAGGTAAAGCTTTAGTTTGCTCGAATAATTCTTCGAAGCTCAGTGCTTTAAATTCACCCATCTTCAGTAGAACTCTGTCGGCTGTTCTAAGCCAGAGGTTAGTTCTGCATATGGCTGTTTCATCTCCAGTAAAGGTTACTTTTCCGTTTTCAACCTTTTGCTCAAAGTAGCCGAGTTTTTTAAGTTCTCTGGCTGTAACTGCTTCAATTCCGAAGGCTGATGTTGCAATAAGTTCCAATTTACTCATTTATTTGCCTTTCAATACAATATTTATTATCACAATATTTATTATCACAATAGTTATTATCCAGCCATGGATTAATATATTTATTTATTGATAAGTACTACTATTATAACCTTGTAAAAAAGTTATAACAACAATTATTACCAACAAACAAAAAATTAAAATGAATATTGAATACTTAATTTATTCACAATAAACAAACTTGATAACTTATCTTTCATATAATTCCATTTTTGGTAATATTAAATGAATCAAGGATTATGACACCTTGCAATTATCAACTTTAATTGGTGCAACACATGTACAACAGTTTCTATATACCAAAATCCTAATTGATGGCATTTTGCTTGTATTCAAGAACATTTTCATAAACTAGATCGACTTGCAACCACAAATAAATGAAAGTTGTATTTTTTCTGCTTGCAATTTAATGAGAATAATAGTATAATTTACTAGAAATTTATTTTTAAATATTGGCGTACAACGGGGTATGCTAAAATAGTTCTTTCTTATATAGAGCTTTATTAGTTAATAATAAAAAACCGCCCTTACGCCATAATAATAATTGCTTAATATTATTTGTGCAGGAGGGTTTTTTAATGAAAATTTTACAAGGTATTATGGATCAGGTTATTAAGAGAAATCCAAATGAGCCTGAGTTCCATCAGGCTGTTCAAGAAGTACTCGAATCACTCGAGGTGGTTGCAGAAAAGCATCCTGAATGGGTTAAGGCTGGAGTATTTGATAGAATAGTTGAACCAGAAAGACAAATTATCTTCAGAGTACCTTGGGTTGATGATAATGGTAATGTACACGTAAACCGCGGTTTCAGAATTCAGTTCAATAGCGCAATCGGTCCTTACAAGGGCGGTTTGAGATTGCATCCTTCAGTTAACGCAAGTATCCTTAAATTCCTCGGATTTGAACAAATATTTAAGAATTCCCTGACTGGCCTTCCAATCGGTGGAGGTAAGGGTGGAAGCGATTTCGATCCTAAGGGAAAATCAGATCTTGAAATTATGAGATTCTGCCAAAGCTTTATGACAGAATTATCTAAACATATCGGTGCAGATACAGACGTTCCAGCAGGTGACATCGGAACTGGTGCCAGAGAAATCGGTTTCATGTATGGTCAATACAAGAGACTAAGAAATGAATATACCGGAGTTTTAACAGGAAAAGGTCTCACTTGGGGCGGAAGTCTTGTTAGAACCGAAGCTACAGGCTACGGTTTGTGCTACTTTATGGATGAAGCATTAAAAGCAAAGGGTAAGTCCTTCAAAGGAACTACAGTAGTTGTTTCTGGTTCGGGTAATGTTGCTATTTATGCTACTGAAAAAGTTCACGAATTAGGCGGTAAAGTAGTAGCATTAAGTGACTCAAACGGTTATATCTATGATCCAGAAGGAATCAAGCTCGATACAGTTAAACAACTTAAGGAAGTTGAAAGAAAGCGTATAAGTGAATATGTTAAGATTCATCCAAACGCTATATACACTGAGGGCTGCTCAGGTATCTGGAGTATCAAATGTGATATTGCACTTCCATGTGCAACTCAGAATGAAATTGACGGTAAATCAGCTGAATTATTAGTTAAGAATGGCTGCTATGCAGTTGGAGAAGGCGCTAACATGCCATCAACTCCTGAAGCTGTTGATGTATATTTGAAAAATAAAATTATTTACGGACCTGCTAAAGCTGCAAACGCAGGTGGAGTTGCAACATCAGCTCTCGAAATGAGCCAGAACAGCATGCGTTATTCTTGGACATTTGAAGAAGTTGATGCTAAACTTAAGGATATTATGGTTAATATCTATAAGAATGCAAGTGCTGCAGCAAAGGAATACGGCATGGAGGATAATCTCGTAGCCGGTGCTAACATTGCAGGCTTCTTGAAAGTTGCTAATGCAATGTATGCTCATGGAGTAGCGTACTAAGTAACACCCTTATATTTTTTACGCCAACACCGTTAAATTGTGGTGTTGGCGTTTTTTTAACCTTTTTTTTAGTGAATAGCACGTTTTTTGTGCTTTCCCCCCATTACATCCGAAACGTCGTTTATTGTTACAAACGCATTTTCGTCCTTGTCATATATTATTGTTTTCAGTTTAGCAACCTCAATTCTTGTTACAACTGAATAAAGTATTTTTTTATCGTTTTTTAAGAATCCGCCCTTACCTTCAATGAAGGTCACACCTCTACCCAATCTAGCCGTTATGGCATCAGCAATTTCTTCAGCCTTTTCCGATATTATAAAAGCGGCCTTTGCTTCATCAAGTCCCTCTATTGTAATATCAATAACTTTATAAGCAATAAAATAAGCTATTAGCGAGTACATTGCCCTTTCCCAGCCAAACACCAATCCGGCACTGCTCAATATAAAAATATTGAAAAACATAACTATCTCGCCTACTGAAAAGGGAGTTCTTTTGTTTACTATTATTGCTACCATTTCAGTTCCGTCAAGAGAGCCTCCATATCTTATAATTATTCCAACCCCAATTCCCAGGATAATCCCACCAAAAACTGTAGCCAGCAAGACATCGTTCGTAAGCCCGGGAATAGCATGAAATACCTCAACCCATAACGATAAGGATACTATTGAAAAAAGCGAGGAGTAAACAAAAGTTTTTCCTATTTGCTTATATCCAAGAAAAAGAAATGGTAAATTTAATACAAAAATGAACATACTTAAAGGTAAACCTGATAAGTAACTTGAGATTATTGATATACCTACTACTCCGCCATCAATAATGTTATTTGGAATCAGGAAAATTTCCAAACCTATAGCAGTAAATATTGACCCTAAAAAAAGAAAAACATATCTAATTACTTCTCTCTTTATCTGGTTCTTTCTTGTTGTCATAATTCCACCTCACCATTATATTATTTAAATATAGAAAGCCGAGGTAATTATCTTATAATTGCTTCCATTAAAATAATGCGGAATAGACTGTCTGATATATTCTCGATAATCAATTAGTTTATCAAAACTTGAAAAACTTCTTATTTGAAAATCAACACAATAAGAATTGTTTGGATTTGGATAAGTTTGCTTTATTCGAGCTGATATGCAGTTTTTCAGTTTATCTCTTGAAAAAACCACTGCTTTATTTGTAAGAGAGATTTTTTTACTGAAAGTATAGCTATTCTTATGATTATTTTTAGAGTAAATATTATAGTTAATACATATAAATAGTGTCTCAAGCAATAAAGTAAAAATTATTAGTATACTGATAATATACTTTCTTTTGGACATTTATGCCTCCTTTCAAAAAAAGTTGGTACAGATTAATTATAGCATACATTTGTTAATATAATGAATCAATTTGTCTCAAAATTCAGCCATGGCTCTGATTTGGGAGTATTACAGCAAAATGTCAGCAGCTCCTTTTTAGTTGGATGTTCAAAGGTAACCTCATTTGCCCACAGCGCAATTTGCTGTCCAGGTTTGTTTACGTTAGGGCCATAGCGCTGATCCCCATAAAGTGTATATCCCGCATGGGAGAGCTGGACTCTAATCTGATGGGGTCTCCCGGTATGTAGTTTTATTTTCAAGAGGCTTAGTCCCCCCTCTGTCCCGAGAATTTCATAATCAAGGACAGCCTCCTTTGCTTCCTTTATTCCTTTCTTTACAACAGAAACCATATTTGTTGCTTCATTTTTTAGAAGGAAATCAATTAAAGTACCTTTTTGCTTATCAGGTACTCCTCTGACCACTGCCAGATAAGTCTTTTTAAAGGTTCTATTTCTGATTTGTTCTGACAATCTGGAAGCTGCTTTTGAGGTTCGGGCAAACACCATTATCCCTCCTACAGGCCTATCCAATCGATGAACAAGCCCAAGGAATACCTCTCCGGGTTTATCGTACTTTTCTTTAATATATTGCTTTAATATTGTAAGTAAATCCAAATCCCCTGTATTATCTGCCTGCACCGGAATATTTACCGGTTTCTCAACTATGAGCAAATGATTATCTTCATATATAATTCTAGGTATAATTTTTGGTGTCAAGGATTTTCCCACCTTCCATATATACCACATGGAAGTATCATTCCTGATTGACTTACCGGCAAGCCTACCTCACCACAGCTATGAATGCCCTTATACCTGCTTCCGATAGTTTGTTTCAGAATATTACTTAAAACTGTTGGAGAGAAGCCGGTAGTATAAGAATTAATAAGAAAGAAAAGTGGGTTATCAGATAAGAGACCCATGCATTGATCAATAAAATCATAAAGAGAATCTTCAATTTTCCATATTTCCCCATTAGGGCCTCTGCCATATGATGGTGGATCCATTATAACTCCATCATACTTCTTTCCTCGTCTTATTTCCCGCTGGACAAACTTCATACAATCATCTGTAATAAATCTCACAGGTCTATCAGCTAACCCTGACAAGGCGATATTTTCCTTGGCCCAATTAACCATACCTTTTGCTGCATCCACATGGCAAACCTCAGCACCTGCATACGCTGCAGCTACGGTAGCGCCTCCAGTATATGCAAACAGATTCAGAACCTTAATAGGTCTTTTTGCCTTTTGTATATTATTTATCATCCATTTCCAATTTACTGCCTGTTCCGGGAAAAGACCCGTGTGCTTAAATCCGGTGGGTTCAATATAGAACTTTAAGTTTTCAAAACCAATTGTCCACCTCTTTGGAACTTTCTTTTTGAATTCCCATTGTCCGCCACCGCTTTGACTTCTATGATAATGAGCATCTGCACGCTCCCAAACTTTTTTGTTTTTTATGGGCCAAATTATTTGGGGATCGGGTCTTCTTAGTACTATCTCTCCCCATCTTTCAAGCTTTTCCCCATCACCTGTTTCTATAAGCTCATAATCTTTCCATTCATCTGCTAATAACATTCTTTCCTCCAATTATTATCCATGAGTCATATTGAATACTTTAAATAAATCTGAATCTAAATCAGTAAATCCTCTTCCTTATTTAATAGCTGCTACTATATCAACTATTTCATCAGGCCTTGAGACAATATAGTCAGGTTTTGCCTTTTGTAGTAATTCAAGAGAATCAAAACCCCATAGTACTGAAATCACTTTAATACCGATTTTCTGGCAAGCTTCAATGTCCCGTTGTTCATCTCCGACGTATATTACCTCGCTTTTTTCAATATTAAGCTTTGAAATTAGTCTACCTATTGTTACATGCTTTGCAAACAGCCCTTTTGAGGATTCTATATTATCAAACATGTTTAAATTGTTAAACTCTAGAAAGGCTTTTATATTTTGAACCGAGTTAGACGAAACAATACTAAGGACGCATCCGTCTTTATGAAGCTTTTCAAGCACTTCTTCTATACCTTCGACGGGGTTGACTTCTTCTGCGTAAGAGTGATAATTATTCAACAGTTCCACACCCAATTTCGGTAGTCTGAAAACCGGTATCTTCAGTTCTTTCAGCCGTCTTCTCATGGGAAGTTTTAGCAATTCCTTGATTCCTTCCTGACTAACGGGCTGAAATCCGTATTTCTCAGCCATTTCATTACCTAACTTTATGAATGTCGGTAAGGAATCGACCAGTGTCCCGTCCAGGTCAAAGATAATATGTTTAATCATGTATCCCCCAATTTATCCAAAGAACTTATAGTTCTTAGGAACAATATGTTCTTTTGAACTATAAGTTCTTTGGAACTATGTGTTCTTTTGAACTTTAAGATCTTTATTAGTCTATATCAAGAATTTCCAAAAGTTATTTAAATTTCTTCTCTGTATTTGTTCATTAGCTGTTTAAATAATTCTGCACTTGTGGGCGGAGTATATGTAATTGTATTTGCTCCTGCCTCTATGGTCTCCAAGATGCTCTCATTAGTCGGTCCTCCTGTGGCAATTATAGGAACCTGAGGAAATGTCCTGCGTATTTCCCTAACTACCTCAGGTGTCTTAGATGCACAGGAAACATTTAAAATTTCAGCACCCGCATCCAATCTTGCCTGTATATCAGTATTTATCGAGGTTACCGTTACAACTATCGGAATATCTATTTTAGCATACAAAGCTTTTATTATTTCATTTTTTGTAGGAGCATTTACCACTACACCTATTGCCCCTTGAAATTCTGCATCCATTGCTATATTTATAACACGCTTACCGGTGGTCGTTCCTCCTCCAACTCCGCAAAAAACCGGTATATCGGAGGCATTAATTATAGAATGGGTGATTATGGGCTGAGGTGTGAATGGGTACACTGCCATTACAGCGTTTGCATTACAGTTCTTGATAATTGCAACATCTGTAGTAAACATAAGTGATTTGATATTCTTCCCGAAGATATTTATACCGCCGGCGCGGTTTATTACCTCAGGTATCTTAACCATATGTTTTCGAAGAGTTCCTTCTATTTCAGGTACAAATGTCATAACTCCTCCTTATATTGCTATAATATCAGCATAATAATACTTATAATATCAGCATAGTATTGCTATAATATCAGCATTGGTCTTAGTAATGAATCCCAAACTCTTACTAGGTTAACCTAATAAACGGTTTGTATACTTAAAATGTATTTCAGTACCTTTAATCAATAGTATACTAAATTTTTCTTGGAACGTACAGAAATAATAGCTATTGTAATTTGGAATTATAATGGTAAAATATAATTCATTCAAATCGTATATAGAAGGCGGGTTTTTACAAAATGAACAACAATATTTTATCCACCAAATTTCTCGGTTGTGACAGTGACTTTTCAGCTGCTGATATTGTAATTTTCGGAGCTCCCTACGACGGAACTACCACCTTCAGACCGGGAACAAGATTTGCACCATCCACAATGAGGATGGATTCTATCGGAATAGAAACCTACAGTCCTTATTTTGACGCAGATATTACAGATTATTCGGTTAATGACTACGGAGATCTTGATCTGCCTTTTGGTTCACCGCCGAAAGCTTTACAAATGATTTCCGAAACTTCAAAGCTAATATTTAATCACAATAAAAAGCCTTTAATGATAGGAGGAGAACATCTGGTTTCTCTACCCGTTATTGAACAGGCAGCAAAAAAATATCCCGATTTGAAAATCATCCATTTTGATGCGCACACCGACTTAAGAGAGGATTACCTGGGGGAAGCCCTGTCACATTCTTCTGTTATCAGACGTGCCTGGGATATTCTCGGGGACAACAGTATCTGGCAGTTTGGTATACGTAGCGGTACCCGGGAAGAATTTTACTGGTCCAAAGAAGGCCATACAAATATGTGTCTTCATAATTTTAATACTCTTTGTACCGCTGTTGAGGATATAGGTAACTCACCGGTATACCTTACTATTGATCTGGATGTGCTGGATCCCTCTAACTTCCCTGGAACAGGCACTCCCGAGGCCGGTGGTGTGAGCTTTACTGATTTGATATCAGCGCTTAAAATATTATCTAAGCTCAACATAATTGGAGCAGATATTGTGGAGCTATCACCACATTACGATCACAGTGGAGTTTCAACTGCACTGGCTTGTAAAGTTTTGAGAGAAGTGATAATAACTATGAGTAAATAATCTACTACTATAGCTAAAATACAGCATAAGCTGATATAAACCCCGGGATTGGCTGAAAATCAGCCATTCCCGGGGTTTATTGTTTTTGCAATACAACTCTTTAATAAATCCCTAAAAATAAAATGAGGTGATATATAAATCTACTATAAGCCGAATTTTTATTATTAGATGTAGTTCAATGATTCTGTGGAGAATCGATTCTGCCGAGACAGAAATTTCATAATTTATATTGCAGAGTTTCCTCTCTCTTTTGTTCTGATCCTTATACAATCCTGAATGTCAGAAATAAATATTTTCCCATCGCCAACCTCTCCGGTTTGCGAGTATTTAACAATTGTGTCGGTTATTGCGTCTACTTTTTCATCAAGGACCACTAACTCAAGCTTTACTTTAGGAAGAACATTCAGAGTTATCTCATTACCTCTGTAAAATTCCTTCCAGCCCATTTGTTTTCCCGCACCCATTACCTGAGTTATTGTAATACCATCCATTCCAGCTTCAAGCAATGCTTCCTTCAATTCTTCAAGCTTGGACGGTCTGATTATTGCCTCTATTTTTTTCATACTATTAATCCTCCAATTCTCTTAACATTAAGATGTATGATTTATCAATCCATTCCTGTGAATGAAGGATATGCAGATTCACCATGCTGTGCGATATCGAGTCCCTCTGATTCTTCCCTTGAAGTAACTCTTAAATCCTTCATGATCGCCTTCAGAACAAACATAATTACTGATGTTCCTACAACTGCAATTGCAATAGTTATCAACATAGCCAATATTTGAGCTACCATTAATTTAGTTTCACCAAATATCAGTCCGTTATTTGCTACAACTTCATTAACCTTATTGCTAGCAAACAAGCCTGTTGCAATACCGCCCCAGATACCGCCGATACCGTGACAGCCAAAGGCATCGAGGGAATCGTCATATCCGAATTTAGGTTTGATAACACTCATTGCAAAATAGCATATTGGACTTACCAGTGCACCTATTATGAAAGAAGACCATATTGGAACAAAACCTGCACCGGGAGTAATAGCAACCAGACCAACTATAGCACCTGTTGCTGCACCTAACAAGGTAGGCTTGCCTCTAGTTATCTTTTCAACCAGCATCCATGATAACAATGCCGTAGCTGCCGATGTATTTGTAGTAATAAGTGCATGAACAGCTAATTCACCGCTTCCAAGAGCACTTCCTGCATTAAATCCAAACCAACCTAACCAGAGAATCGCTGCACCTATGAATACAAGGGGAATGTTGTGAGGTTGGCTTGAAGTAACGCCATAGCCTTTTCTTTTTCCCAGTATTATAGCAGCCACAAGACCGGATACACCTGAACTGATATGAACAACATTACCGCCTGCGAAGTCAATAGCTCCAAGTCCGCTTATTAAGCCGCCTGCTCCCCAGACCATATGTGCCAAAGGATAATATACGATGATTAACCATCCAGTTATAAAGAAGAACAATGCTGAGAATTTCATTCTTTCAACCAGAGAACCGGTGATAATTGCTGCTGTGATAATTGAAAACATCATCTGGAATGCTCCAAACAGTGTGTGAGGTATGGTTCCGGCATAACTGCCCGGTTCACCTGTCACACCATTGAAAAACGCCCATTGGAAATTTCCGATTATTCCTCCGATATCCTCGCCAAATGAGAGTGAATAGCCTATTGCCACCCACAAAACTGAGGCAAGGCCACATACGAAGAATGATGCCATAATAGTACTAAGTACATTTTTACGTTTTACCATACCACCATAAAATAAAGCAAGACCTGGTGTCATGAAAAAAACAAGAGCTGCCGAGATCAGTATAAAAGCTGTATCTCCCGTGTTAATAGTTGCCATAATTAACCCCTCCATATAATAATTTTTTTGCCATTTACCGCTTTATCCGGTAAGTTTAGATCCTTAAGCCAAAACAACGGTGTGCCTGAAGAATAAAAAATTCTCCAAACACACCGTTGTGTTTGATTCGATAAAACCAACCTTGACTTATATAGGTCGGATCTTTGGCAGTTTACTCTGACAAGCGATATTTAACCCCATAAAATGTTAAGCTGAAGTATATTTTTCTAGACCTTCCCATAATTTTATGTTGTACGGGATTATTCACCTTAACACCAAAAAAAGCTACCCGATCAATTGTTACCAATTAACCAAGCAGCTCCATCGCTGTCACATTTATTTATTTGAAAACAGTGTACCATAAGAATATACATGTGTCAATACAAAATTTTATTTATTTATGTAATTAGTTCAAGCAATTATTTCTTCATAAAAAAGAGAACTACCTCCCAATAGAATTATTTTTCTATTTTGAGACAGTCCCTTTTTTCCTACACCCTTATATTTTTCTATACACGTAGGTTCAAAAGAACTGGAATCCTTTTGACCTATACGCGTTTCGAGGTAAAAGTGATACAAAATAACATATAGTATCTAATCTCCTCGATATATTTATAAAGCTTAAAAAACTTATGTAAACTTAGCTAAAAACCAATAAACCCATTGTGTGGAATGACTAAATATGCATAATTAGTAAGATATTATGCCTTATTACTCATTAAAACCTGATAGTATCTCCTCAGCAACCTTAACCTGAGATACCCTTGTATCCATAGCTCTTTTCTGAATATACCTATGAGCCTGAGGTTCAGTCATATTCATTCTTTCAACCAGCAACCATTTAGCTTTTTCTATGACCTTCCTGTCATTTATCTTCTTTTCTAGATCATCATTCTGAAGCTTTAAACCCCTGAGGGATCTCCGGGAGTTTGCTGCAAATTTCGCAGTCTGCAAAAGAGTTGTTTTGTTTATAGGCTTAGGAAGAATCAATGCACCAACTTTTTCGAGTTTGTACTGCATTTCTTCAAGATGCTCATGTTTAGCTAAAACGATAATGCCAGCATCGGTTTTATCAGAAATATCAAGAACAAGGTCTATACCCAGTTCATCCTGTAAAGGAGCGTTAATAAGTATTAATTCTGGTTCAAAAAAATCAAGTTTACGCCTGGCCTCATTTGCAGATAAAGAGTACTCTGCCACCGAATATCCCTGTTGAAGCATGAGGGTTCGAAGGTCTTTAATTAAATCAGGCCTGCTGCATACTATAAGAATCCCTCCTGCACTCACTGGCAATCACCTCCGTCTGAGCGTGAATAACTTGAAAGATGCATATACAGTATTCTCGTGCACTTGAAGCTACAGAACAGATAGCAAAAAGCAGCACGCATCTTTTCATTAATATAATGGCTCTACAGGCAGCGATTTAAAATTAATATGCAGAAAGGTAGCGATCAATCTCCCAGGAATGGACAATATTATTATATTCGGCCCATTCAGCTTCCTTTGCTGTTATATATTTAGTAAAAATATGCTCCCCTAAAACATCCTTGATGTAAGGATCCTTTTTCATTTCTTCCAAAGCCAGGAAAAGATTTGACGGAAGTCTTTGGATACCAAGTTCTTTTTCCTGGTCAGGTGAAAGATTATATGTGTTTATGTCTACAGGAGCAGGTATCATCATCTTTTTCTCCAACCCGTCCAGTCCGGCTGTCAGCAGCAGCGCAAGTGTTAGATAAGGATTACAGGATGGATCCGGACTTCTTAGTTCAACTCTGGATGACTCCCCTTTTTGAGCCGGTATTCTCAATAGAAGACTCCTGTTCATGTGTGACCAGGCTATATGGACCGGCGCTTCAAATCCGGGGACAAATCTCTTGTAAGAATTCACCAAAGGATTTGCAACAGCTGTTATCCCTTTTGCGTGTTCCAGTATTCCGGCACAGAACATTTTTGCAACATCTGAAATGTCCTTACTGTTTGCACCCGCATTGAAAAGGTTCTTGCCATCTTTTGAAAGAGACATATTTATGTGCATACCTGAACCATAGGAATTATATATGGGTTTAGGCATGAAGGTCGCATGGAGCCCGTTTCTCTGAGCCACAGTTTTTACTACCATTCTGAAGGTCATTATTCTATCTGCAGCAGTCATTACATCACTATACTTGAAATCAATCTCATGCTGTCCTGCAGCATTTTCATGATGTGATGCTTCAATTTCAAAACCCATGTCTTCCAGTACCATACAAATTTCTCTTCTGCAGTTTTCTCCCAGATCTGATGGAGCAAGATCGCAGTAGCCTGCTGCATCATGGGTCTTATTTGTGGGTCTGCCTTCTGCATCGGTATGGAACAGGAAAAATTCACATTCCGGACCGATATTGAAGGTATAACCCAGTTGCTTTGCCCTTGCTTCAGACTTTTTCAAAATATACCTTGGATCTCCTAAGAATTGTGATCCGTCATAATTTTTTATATCGCAAATAAATCTGGCCACCTTTCCGTGCTGCGGTCTCCACGGAATAAGCTGAAATGTGTCCGGATCAGGGAATAGCAGCATATCTGACTGTTCTACCTCTGAAAAGCCGGCAATTGCAGATGCATCAAACATAACACCTTCTTCAAGAGCCCTTTCCAGCTGCTGATCTGTAATGGCGATATTCTTCATATTGCCAAAAATGTCGGTAAACTGAAGCCTTATAAACTTAACATCATTCTGTTCCACAAACTTTAACAGGTCATTTTTGGAAGCCATTTTCCCCACCTCTTTCCTTTAATTTTATGTTTTCTTTTATTAACTTTAATTTACTTAATATTTTACACAAATATGTTTTCATTGTATATAAGAGTTGGTTATTGGGTCGCACTTATATAGTTTATGAAAAATACCTTATAATATGAAGCAAAAATATTAATGATGGTGAACCAACAAAAAAGCGTAACTCATAAACTCCCGAAGGAATATGAGAAACGCCATTGTTTCCAAAAATATGTAACTTTCAACTCCAAGAATTATTTTACTAACATTTTTCCTCTCAGTCAAGTATTTTTTTGCAATTTCAAAAATCAAATCCTGCAAAATCGTACAGCTGTTTATATTAGTCAAATAGAAAGCCGTAATCCGGGCTTTTTGGGTGTATCTACAGATATGACTATTCTTAATGACAAATAATAAAATCAAAATATTTAACAGTTCTTTCTAAAAAGTATTGATTTTTTGCAGGGCATATATTATAATCATTGTAAATTAATACTTTTTACAGCAAAGGCGCTGTGTCAGTTAAGAAAATTTTTCTTTAGCTGGTACAGCTTTTTTTATTTTTTTGGTATAATACTAATAATATGCAATTTTGACAAGGTAACGTTTCATATGAATATTTTACCTTCTATACAATACAATAACTAAAGTTGGAGGTTTATATGGCTGATACAAGTGACTACATTAAATATATAGCCGGTTTAGCCAAACTCTCATTAGATAATGATGAGATGCAGTCATTAGCCGAGGATATGCAGGATATAATCGGCTTAATGGATACTATAAAAGATATCGACACTGAGAGTATTGACGCTACCGAACATATATCTAGAATTACAAATAATACGAGAGAAGATAACCCTGGAAATCCATTTGACACTGAAAAAATTCTTTCCAATTCTAGGTATGCCATGGAAAATTGCTTTGCCATACCAAAGATGATTGAATAGTACTAATTATGTTGCTGTTTTACAACAACAGGAGAATGGGAGATCAAAATGGATATTAGTAAATTAACTATAAAAGAAGCTCGAAGCCTTCTGGATTCAAGAAAGATAAGCGCAGTTGAGCTTACCAACATATATCTTAAAAGAATACAGGAAATGGATGGAAAAATCGATTCATACTTGTCGGTTTGTGGTGAAAACGCTTTACAGCAGGCTTCCGAAGCCCAGAAAATAATTGATAGTGGAAACAGCCAGCCTTTATGCGGCATTCCTCTCAGTATTAAAGATAATATTTGTATAGAGGGCACAAAGACCACTTGTGCTTCTAAAATGCTTGAGGATTTTATCCCTCCCTATACAGCTACAGCTGTTAATAAACTTAATGAACAAAATGCAGTTATACTTGGAAAAGTTAATCTCGATGAATTTGCCATGGGTGGTTCTACAGAAAACTCTGCATTTAAGAAAACGAAAAACCCTTTTGATTTATCGAGAGTGCCAGGCGGTTCCTCAGGTGGATCTGCAGCATCAGTTTCTGCTTCTCTGGCATTGGGCTCCTTAGGCTCAGATACTGGAGGTTCTGTTCGACAGCCGGCCGCATTTTGTGGGGTTGTAGGTATGAAGCCCACATACGGACTGGTTTCAAGATATGGTCTGGTTGCCTTTGCTTCCTCACTCGATCAAATTGGTCCTATAGGAAAAACTGTTGAGGATTGTGCAATATTATTAGATGTAATTTGCGGTAAGGATCCCAAAGATGGAACTTCACTAAATTACTCTCCCGAAGTATCCTACGCTTCCTCTGTTTCGGGAGGGATTAAGGATTACAAAATCGGGATACCTAAAGAATATTTGACTGAAGGTCTGAACAGTGAAGTAAGAGACGCTCTGTACAAATCAATCAATACTCTGGAAAAGCTCGGCGCCAAGGTTGAAGAATTTTCAATGCCAAGTCTTAAGCATGCGGTTCCCGCATACTACCTTATGTCTTCAGCCGAAGCAAGTTCAAACCTTTCCAGGTACGACGGTGTTAAGTACGGTTATAGAGCTGAAAACGCCAAAACCTTTAATGAAATGATAGGAAGATCCAGAGCTGAAGGTTTTGGACGTGAGGTTAAAAGAAGAATTCTTTTAGGAACCTATGCTTTGGCATCCGGTTACTATGATGCTTACTATAAGAAAGCACTCAAACTCAGGACTTTGATAAGTAAAGGCTTTGATGAAGCCTTCGCAAAATATGATGTAGTACTTCATCCGACTACTCCTGATACAGCATTTAAACTTGGTCAAAACACAGACGACCCGCTCAGTATGTATCTGGCTGATATTTATACAGTTTCAGCTAACATTGCAGGTCTTCCATCCATATCACTCCCCTGTGGTTATGACTCAAATGGACTTCCTATTGGCTTGTCCTTTACGGGTAAACCCCTTGGTGAACGTGAAATACTCAGAGCCGCTGCAACTTTTGAGGCTGACTTCGCCCCAGAGTTCAGAGTGCCTGAATTATAGGAGGTCGGTACAATGAAATACATTCCAACCATAGGTTTAGAAATACATGCTGAGTTATCTACCCGGTCAAAAATCTTCTGTGACTGTCCTGTAAGCTTTGGCGGCGAACCCAATACCAGATGCTGTCCGGTTTGCACCGGTATGCCCGGTACTTTGCCGGTTCTTAACAAACAGGCAGTTGAGTATATTGTAAAAGCCGGCCTGGCGTTAAACTGTGAGATAAATGAGTATTCAAAGATGGATAGAAAGAATTATTTTTATCCCGATTTACCTAAAGCTTATCAGATATCTCAATTTGATTTACCCATATGCAAGAACGGCGGACTAACAATTAATACGCCCGAGGGTGAGAAATTTATAAGAATAGAAAGAATCCACCTTGAGGAAGATGCAGGAAAACTGCTGCATGACGGTTATGATAAATATAGTCTTGCAGATTACAACCGCTGCGGTGTTCCTCTAATTGAAATAGTAACCAAACCTGATCTGTCTTCCTCGGAGGAAGCCAGGGAATTTGTTGAAAAGGTACGTCTTATGCTCCTTTACTCGGGAGTATCCGACTGCCGTATGGAAGAAGGTTCCTTGAGAGCAGACGTTAACGTATCCATCAGGCCCTTTGGAACAGATGAGCTCGGAACCAGAACAGAAATGAAAAACATCAACTCCATTAGGGGTATCGCAAGGTCAATAGATGCAGAAATACAAAGGCAGTCAGAGCTTCTTGATGAAGGTAAAAAAATTATTCAGGAAACCAGACGCTGGGATGATAACAAGGGCGAAAGCAAATCCATGAGAAGTAAGGAAGATGCTCATGACTATAGATACTTCCCGGAGCCGGATATTGTTCCGGTAACCTTCACAAAGGAAGAGATTGAAGCCATTCGCAGCTCTCTACCGGAGCTTCCCGACAAGAGATTTGCGAAATATACTGCAGAATATGGTTTGAGCGAGGCTGACGCAAATCTGTTGCTAACCTCAGTAAGCCTCTCAAACTTCTTCGAAAGTTCAGCGAAGGAATGTGGAAACCCAAAGGCTGCTTCTAACTTCATAATAGTTGAAGTATTACGAAGATTGAATGATTCAGGCCTATCGGCTGATGATATTCCTTTTGGCGGAAATGTTCTTGGCCGCTTGCTCAAAATGATGGAGGCAGAGGAAATAACAGCTGCCAATGCTAAAAAGGTACTTGCAGAAATGTTTGAAAGCGGAAAAGAGCCTGAAGCCATAATTGCAGAAAAAGGCTACAAGGTTATTAATGATACCGGCGAAGTTGAAAATACAGTAAAAGAAATACTTGCCAACAATGAAAAAGCTGTTGCTGAATATTTGGAAGGCAAGGAAAAAACCTTTGGCTTCCTCATGGGCCAGTGTTCCAGAGCTTTGGCAGGCAGAGGAAATCCTAAAGTTGTACAGGATGTACTGAGAAGTGAATTAGACAAATTGAAAGGAGGAATGTAAAGTCATGAGGTCAATTTCACAAAACGACTCAATGCTGTTTAGTCCAGAAAATATACAGAGCAACTCTGAATTGACTCTTAACGGATCTGTTTACAGAATCCGTAACATGGGTACATTCGCCTTTATTATACTTCGTACCGGAAGACATCTGGTGCAGTGTGTCTATGACCCTGAAATCTGTAAATTTGATTTGGACAGTCTTCAGGAGAATGACAGTGTTGAGGTATCAGGAACAGTTAAGTCTGATGAAAGAGCAGCTAATGGGTTTGAGCTTTGTCTGAAGGAAATAACCGTGCTTTCTTCCCCATTTGCTCAAATGCCTATCAGTATAAATAAAAAGGGACTAAATATTTCCCTTGAAGTCAACCTTGAAAACCGTCCCTTTGTTCTGAGAAATCATAAGCAAAGAGCAGTATTCAAGCTTCAGGAAGGTATTATATCCGGCTTTAGAAATTTCATGGTCTCCAAAGGCTTTACTGAAATTCATTCTCCAAAGATAGTAAAAGCTGGGGCCGAAGGCGGAGCCAACATATTCAAACTGGATTATTTCGGAGAGAAGGCTTTTCTGAATCAGAGCCCACAGTTTTACAAACAGACAATGGTGGGAGTTTTTGACAGAGTATTTGAAATAGCTCCTGTTTACAGAGCCGAAAAGCATAATACTTCAAGACATTTGAATGAATATATTGGTCTGGATTTTGAAATGGGATATATTAAGGATATGTACGATGTTATGGCTATGGAGACAGGTATGCTTAAAGCTGTAATGGAAGAACTTAAAACCAATTACGCTCTCGAGCTTGAACTCCTGAATGTCTCAGTGCCCGAAATTGATACAATACCTTCCCTGACCTTTATTGAAGGTAAAGAAATACTTAAGAGTATGGGACATAAAATAAAGAACTATTATGATTTTGAACCTGACGAAGAAGTTGCAATAAGTGAATTCGTTAAAAAGGAATATAATAGTGAGTTTGTTTTCATAACCCACTTCCCTTCCTCAAAACGTCCGTTCTATGCAATGGACGACAAGGAAAACCCTGATTATGCCTTAAGTTTTGATCTTTTCTTCAGAGGTCTTGAGGTTACGACGGGCGGTCAGAGAATTCACGATTATGAACAACAGGTTCAAAAAATGAAGGATAAGGGTTTGGAGCCGGAGGATTTCCAATCATATCTGATGATTCACAAATATGGTATGCCTCCACACGGTGGTCTGGGTATTGGTCTTGAAAGACTGCTGATGATGCTTCTGAACCAGAAAAACGTCCGTGAAGCTTCATTATTCCCAAGGGATATGACAAGACTTGACCCATAAATTACATTTACTGAATTGATAGACAAAACTGAATTTAACTGTGGAACAAAGGCGTTTCACTCCTCTTTTTCAAAGGGAGTGGAATGCCTTTTTAATATTTCAAACAAAAAAATAAATTAGATTATTAGGAGGGTTAAAATTATGGAACGTGTAACTGAAATCTATGGCAGCAGTGTATTTAATGACGCAACTATGCGTGAGCGTCTTCCAAAGGCAATTTATAAGTCTTTGAAAAGAACAATTGAACTGGGTCTGACTCTTGATGAGTCTGTGGCAGAAGTAGTTGCAAGTGTTATGAAGGATTGGGCAATTGAAAAGGGGGCAACCCACTTTACTCACTGGTTCCACCCAATGACCGGAATCACTGCTGAAAAGCATGACTCCTTCATAAATCCTACAATTGAAGGAAAAGTAATTATGGAATTTTCCGGCAAAGAACTTACAAAAGGTGAACCGGATGCTTCCTCTTTCCCATCAGGCGGACTCAGAGCTACTTATGAAGCAAGAGGTTATACAGCCTGGGATTGTACTTCACCAGCCTTTGTAAAGGATGGCTCACTCTACATTCCTACTGCTTTCTGTTCCTATACCGGAGAAGTTCTGGATAAAAAGACTCCTCTTCTCCGCTCAATGGAAGCACTGAACAAACAGTCTCTGAGAATACTTAAAATTCTTGGAAACACTACCGCTACAAGAGTAACTACTACCGTTGGACCTGAACAGGAATACTTCCTGGTTGACAGAGTGCTGTACAAGAAGCGTAAAGACCTGATATTCACAGGAAGAACTCTTTTTGGTGTTAAGCCTCCTAAGGGTCAGGAGCTTGAGGACCATTATTTCGGTAACATAAAGGAAAGAGTATCAGCCTACATGAAAGATCTTGACGCTGAACTCTGGAAACTTGGTATTTCAGCCAAGACAAAACACAACGAAGTTGCTCCAGCACAGCACGAGCTGGCACCAATTTTCAACACCTCAAACGTTGCAACTGATCACAATCAATTAACAATGGAACTTATGCAGAAGATTGCTGTAAGACATGGTCTCACCTGCCTGCTTCACGAAAAGCCATTTGCAGGTGTTAATGGTTCAGGTAAACACAACAACTGGTCAATGTCAACCAATGATGGACAGAATCTCCTTGAACCAGGTTCAACTCCACATGACAATGTTCAGTTCCTGATATTCCTTGCTGCAGTAATCAAATCAGTAGATGATTATCAAGATTTATTACGTTTGTCAGTTGCATCTGCCGGAAACGACCACAGACTGGGAGCAAACGAAGCTCCACCTGCAATAGTATCAGTATTCCTTGGCGATCAGCTTACTGACATTCTTCTGCAGTTGGAAAATGGTAAGGCTAAGGGCAAGATATACAATAACATTCTTGAAACCGGTGTTGCAAGTTTGCCTAAGCTTCCAAAGGATTCAACAGATCGTAACAGAACATCACCTTTTGCCTTCACAGGTAACAAGTTCGAGTTCAGAATGCTTGGATCATCCGCTTCAATTGCAGGAGCAAACTTTGTATTAAACACAATTGTTGCTGAGACCTTACAGAAGTTTGCCGACAAGTTAGAGGCTGCAAGTGATTTAAATGCTGCTATAGCTTCCTTACTCTCTGAAACAGTTAAGGATCACAAGCGTATTATTTTCAACGGAAACAACTACTCAGAGGAATGGGTTGCAGAAGCTGAAAGTAGAGGACTCCTCAACCTTAAGTCCACTGTTGAGTGTATTCCTACCTTCATAAAGGATAAAAATGTAGCAGTTTTTGTTAAGCATGGCGTATTAAGCAAGTCTGAAATTGAATCAAGATATGAAATACTTCTCGAAAACTATGTTAAGACCATCAACATTGAAGCATTAACCATGGTTTCAATGGCAAAGACCGAAATATTGCCTTCTGCTTTCAAATTCAGCAAGGAACTGTCAGATACCATTAATGCTGTTAAGGCAACCGGCATGTCAGTAGAGGTATCAGCTCAGTCTTCAGTTCTGAAAGAGCTTTCACCTGTACTCAGCTCCTTTGCTTCAAATCTGACTGCATTAAAGAAGGCAGTTGAAAAGGCAAGCAGTGAAACCTCAAGCGCTCTAAAGCAGGCTGAAAGCTTCAGCAAGACGGTTGTTCCTGCAATGGAAGCCTTAAGAGCAGATGCTGATAAATTGGAATGCATACTTCCAAAGGATATGTATCCATTCCCAACTTATGCTGATCTTCTCTTCAATGTATAATAACTTTTGACTTAATATAACTCAGACTATTTAATGTTTATTTACTAATTAGTAGGGGCAATGGTACAAAGGCGTATCCGCGCTGCCGGTAATAGCCGCTTTGTACCGTTGCCCTTTTACATTACTAAAAAAGTATCTTTAATCACCAATATAATATATATTACTTAGAAAATTGGTGAAGTAAAAATTTCTTGAACTTAATATGAGCATAAGTTAATAAGATTAACGCTCTGGATAACCTTCTTAACTTATGCTGGAAATGGGGATAACATGAAAAGCACTTCCTACCTAATTGCTTCAGGTGCACTTCTCACATGCTCTACTGTTCTTGTTGCAGTTTCAGGATGGAATCTCCCGATTTTGGCGCTAAATTTGCTTCTACTTATGGGATATTTCATTTTTGTTTGGTCTATTCTGTCAAGGAATTCCAAACAGCAAACTGAAAGAATAAAAAAATTGAAAAAGGATTTGAGAAATTTTAACTTTGAGGTTCAAGTAACTTCAAGTCAGATTTCATCTGTTTCCGAGAGTATTGCAGTCACTATAGAAGAGAATAATCAGTATGCAAAATATGTATATGACAAAGTACGTGAAATGGCTGCAAACAATGATCTTGTAAATTCCAGTATTTCAAATACCCTTTCAGAAGTCAGAAGTATTATGAATCTTCTGGACAATGCAGATGACATCACTGTGGATATGCTTAAAAAGAGTACTATATCAAAGGATACCGTAAAACTCAGTTTGAACGAAATTATGCAGATAGTAGAAACAATTGACAGCATACACGAGTCATCCAATAAAACTCTGTCCAATATGGAAAGGCTTCAGAAAACCTCCGGGGAAATTGTTCATATTCTCGAAACTGTAAGCAATATATCGAAGCAGACTCAGCTCCTTGCTTTGAATGCTACTATTGAATCTGCACGTGCCGGTGAGCATGGAAAAGGCTTTGCAGTTGTTGCTTCAGAAATACATAAACTGGCTGATGATACAAATAAATCGGTTGGTGATATTAATTCACTTATCAAAGCCATTCAAAATGAGGTTGAAAGTGTTTATTCTGTTGTACGAGAAAACGCCTTACGTGTTGACGAGGGAATTTCAGCAACAAAGAATATTGAAGAAAATCTTGGAAGAATCGACAACTCCTTTAATGATGTGTTTGGTATGATGGACAAGATAAGTGAACTTTCAAAGGAAGAGGTCAAAATCGCCCAGAACGTGGGAGATCAGATTAAAGAAGTCGAGGAAGTTATCTTTCATACTTCGAAGTCTGTGGATGATGTTTGTGCTTCTGTTCATCAGCAGAAACATAATATGGAAGACATATCTTCACTGGGTAGCCGTTTAAATGATGCCTCCTCAAATCTTGCAAAACTTTTCTCAAATGAAGCTGAAGCCTTGGAATCTGTGAGTATTGAGGCTATGGATAAAGCTAGAAAGGCTTTGTCCATCATAAAAGAAGAACTTTGTATGAGAAATGAGTTAATTAATTCAAAAGATTATGACACCCACCAGTCAATCCTGTCAGATTTTATGCAAAAACATAGCTTTGTAGAGGCCGCGTGGACTAATGACCGAAAGGGTCGTTTTATCTGCTCCATCCCTAAAGCAGGTATTGCCAATGCCAATGTGAGAGAATGGTTCAAACGAAGTATTGAAGGAGAAGATTTTATCTCGGCGATATATATATCAGCAATCACAAGAAATCCCTGTGTTACGGTGTCATCACCTGTTAAGAGCGCCAGCGGTGAGATTGTTGGTGTTGTAGGGATAGATATTATTATAAAGTAAGGTAAGTTTCAAGTTTTGTAAACGGTAAACGTCCTTTATTACTTAATGTTTTAGCTTTCCTGTTTTTAGCTATCCTGTATAACTGAATTTTATTTTGTTTTATAATCATGCACTAAATTCCAAGAAATTTCATATACTAAATAAAGTCAATTACTAATGGCTGAAAGCGAAAATTTTTGCCAGTAATTGACTTTGTAAAAAGTCAGCCTGCAATTTTTGCTTAAATTCTTACTTTTTACATGCCTCGAAGGACAATGACGTCTGGTCAATTAATAAAATAATTGGCTTGAGTATGAGATTTGTCCTTTTTCTTTGAAAACAAATTTCTGTTGGACTTTGGAGGAATATTTATGTGTTCAATTCTTGGAATT
This sequence comes from Bacillota bacterium, assembly GCA_023393115.1. Lineage (GTDB taxonomy): Bacteria > Bacillota > Clostridia > Acetivibrionales > DSM-1351 > Ruminiclostridium. The sequence continues at coordinate 3,560 of JAEWMS010000049.1, read as the reverse complement.
ATTAATTTTAAAGATTCTACTTCCGACATAACGCAAGCAGTATTAAATGAAATGAGGAAAACAACTGCTCATAGAGGTCCCGACCAAAATGGGTACTTCCGAAATGAATTTGCGTGTTTTGCTCATAACAGGTTGGCGGTAATAGATGTAGAGAACGGGCTGCAGCCTATGACGGTTGCTTTTGAAGGGAAAAGCTATACAATTGTTTACAACGGTGAGATATATAATGCAAATGAATTACGTGCTGAACTGACTGCTGCTGGTGTAAGCTTCAGTACGCATTGTGATACAGAGGTCGTGTTATATTCCTACATAGTCTGGGGTCTTGAATGTTCCGAAAAGCTGAATGGAATTTATGCGTTTGCAGTATATGACGATAATAAAAAGAGAGTTTACCTTTCAAGGGATAGGATGGGCGTTAAACCTTTTTTCTACACCCAGTTAGGAAACACGTTAATTTTTTCTTCAGAAGTTAAAGCAATTTTAAAACACCCGAAGATAAAAGCTGAATTGGATAGTCAAGGTATATGGCAACTACTTTATCTCTCTCCAATGAGGCCATCAAATAATGGTATTTTTAAGAACATCTATGAAATATCCCCGGGATATCACGGAACCTACGATATAGACGGCTTAAAACTGTTCAGGTACTGGGCTTTAAAAGCTTATGAACTGGAGGATTCAGAGGACACAATCATCGAAAAGACCCGCTTCCTTCTGACTGACTCCATTCAAAGACAGTTGGTTTCAGATGTTCCCCTATGCACCTTCTTATCTGGAGGCCTTGATTCTTCAATTGTAACCTCGGTGGCAAAAGAGGACAAGAAAAACGGAGATTTACTTTCAACTTATTCATTTGAATATGAGGGAAATCAGCAGCATTTCGAAGCTACGGCTTTTCAGCCTGAAAGTGATGATGCTTATGCTACCTGGCTCGCAAAATATTTAAAAACCGATCATACCATTCTTACAGTGAGCCAGCAAAAAATTGCAGATTTGCTTACAGAGTCTGTTATATATAGAGACTACCCCGGCATGGCTGATATTGATTCTTCACTGCTCTATTACTGCAGTCGAGTTAAGAACAGACACACAGTTGCCTTAAGCGGGGAGTGTGCTGATGAAATTTTTGGAGGCTACCCATGGTTTTACAAGCCTGAAATGCTTCACAGAGACTTCTTTCCATGGATACACGATCCTGAATCAAGGGTATTCCTGTTTAACTCCGACTTTGCAAAACCCAGGGAAGGCTTCGAGTTTGTAAAACAAATGTATCTGGACAGCAAAAATGCTTGCCCGCTGGCCGGCAATGAATCAGAAGAAATGAAGACCAGCAGGATAGCAACCTGGCTGTCGGTCAACTGGTTTATGGTCAGCCTTTTGGAACGCAAAGACCGAATGTCTATGGCCAGCGGGCTTGAGGTGAGGGTGCCCTTCTCAGACCATAGAATACTAGAATACGTCTATAATGTTCCATGGAGTATAAAATTCAAAAACAAGGTTGAGAAATCACTGCTCAGAAATGCTATGGCCGATTATCTACCGGATAAAATATTAAACAGGAAAAAGAGCCCCTACCCAAAGACTCACAACCCTGAATATGAAAGAATTGTCACAGAAATATTTGAAAATGTTCTAGCTGATTCCAATTCTGTGCTAAGGGATATTTTACATCAGGATGCACTTACCTTACTTCGCTCAGGAAGTAATATAACCTGGTTCGGGCAGCTTATGGGCCGTCCGCAGCTGATAGCCTGGCTGATACAATTGGATTACTGGTTCAGAGAGTATGGAGTTAGGCTGGTGTAGGTTTGATTACAATAATTACAGCTCAAGTCACATTGATAGTGACTTGAGCTGCTATACAAACTTCATTTATTTTATTAATATACTTATAATACTATACTACCTCCAGCTTTTAGATTTCTTCTCAAAAGCTCACAATCTATGGAATCAACGCTCCTACCTTGGTGAATTGCCAAGTACGCTGCTACTCCGGCGGCTTCACCTGTTTGATTCAGATTCACCATTACCCTTGCTGCTCCAAAGGCACCTTTATCGGCATCCAGCATTCTGCCGCAGCATAATACATTTTTTGCGCCTTTCGGAACAATTGACCTGTAGGGAATCTGATAATAAGCCGGATTTTTTTCTGTTACATCTCTCCAGCGTCCTACCTCCTTCGGATAGCCGCTTCTAAAATATACCTCCGTACCGTCCAGATACCTGAAGGTAACTCCAGGCTTATCGTCGTGATGTATGTCAACCCTGTAGGTTCCGTTTGCTATAGCATCCTCAAATCCTATACCATTGAGAACCTCCTCTTCTTTCAGTTTATACAGGCATTCGATATGCCTTGTCTCACGTATGCCGATATAGGAGCTGAGCCCCAACAGTGCAATCTGTGCATGTTCAGGCCCATATTTACGAATCATGTCCATGATAGCCCGGATTTGCCTTCGCCCTTCTATTTCTGCCTTTGTCAGAGAATCTCCGTTGGAACAATCTACTCCGAAAACTCGTGTAATTGCTTGAAATGTCACGCCTGCCGCACCAGGTACTTCCGAGCTCCATCCCCATCCTTCGGGAAGTCCGAACTCTATACCGTATTTCAGCAAGGCTTCCTTCAAGTCAAAATTCCCCACCGAAGCCATTCCGTATAACTCCGAATTAAAACCAGCCATCTTGGCACCCATTGTCGGAGGCTGTTTGATCTCCGGAGATGTATAGCTCAATCCCATCCTTGCACACAAATCCCCATCACCGGTAGCATCAATAAAACACCTGGCTTTAATAGCTCCTCTTCCCGATTTATTTTCCACCATAACTGCTGATACATAACCATCGTCATCTACAGGAGCCGCGAAGGATGTATGCAGATAAACCTTTACCCCAGCCTCCTGCAGCAGTTCATCCAACTCGATTTTTAATTCCTCGGTATTTAAGAAAAATGCATCAAGCTGATTTTCTTTAATATTAACTGCTTTCCTTTGATTCAAACGATCTACAACTTCCTGGGTCAATCCGGCAATAATTTGAAATCTGTATTCTGTGTCCATTAAGCTGTGCCAGATATTAACCATTCCGCCTGTGGCTACACCCCCAAAGCAATTTTGCTTTTCAACAATTACAACTTTTGCACCAAGTCTTGCTGCTCTTACCGCAGCAAAAACACCTGTACAGCTTCCTCCAAGAACACATATATCTACATCCTCGATAACAGGAATATTTTTTTCCTTTTCCAATAAAAACTCCATATACCTTATCTCCTTATAAATAATTATCCTTTTACTCCGGAAGATGCAACTCCTTCAACAAAATACTTCTGTCCGAACATAAATATTATAAACATTGGCAGGAGTGAACATGCTGCAGCTGCCATCATTGGTCCAAACTGGGTACCGTATTCATCAATGAATTTGTTGAGCCCCAGTGGTATGGTAAATAGCTTCTCACTTGTTAAGAATATCAACGGATTTTCATAATCATTCCAGGTCCAGGTGAAAATCAAAACAATCATTGTCACCAAGGCAGGTTTTGTCAATGGCATAATAATCTGA
>JAEWMS010000060.1 GCA_023393115.1 Bacillota bacterium | reverse complement strand
TAATGCTACCTCGTTGTGTTATGCGGTATTAGCACAAGTTTCCCTGTGTTATCCCCCTGTGAAAGGCAGGTTGCCCACGCGTTACTCACCCGTCCGCCGCTATTTCATGTTTAACACTCAATACTCTATTCTCATCTTTCTTTTATGTGTTGGCACTTTTTGAAAGACGCGTGTTGCTCATTCCATTGTTACTTCGTAACATTGTAATTTCGCAAGACGCTGGCTGAAACCAGCATATTTAGAATATTCAGTGTTAAACATGAAACCGCTCGACTTGCATGTGTTAGGCACGCCGCCAGCGTTCGTCCTGAGCCAGGATCAAACTCTCAAATTAAAATTTATATGTTTCGCAGAAAATCTGCTGCACAATTAACTTATTTGACAAGCTTGACTGCTGAATTTTATTCAGCATGCTCATTTAAAATTGCTGACTTTTTTCTAGTTCTTGTTTCCAAAAACCAGGTTGTAAAGTCCGCAGTGAACTTTAGTTCCTAAAGTTCACCTGAAATTCAGTAATCTGAATTTCTCGGTTTAGTACTCATGAATCTGTTAAGATTCGAAATTGATTTGAGTCCTTTACATGTATTGTCACTGTTTACTTTTCAAAGTCCATACCTCAAAAGCTTTGTTACTGCTGCTTTTCAAGGTTTGCACATCGCTTATCGCGACGGCTTAATTATGTTACCATGTCGCTGTAATTATGTCAACACTTTTTTATTTCTCAATTTATGGTAATTATCACTACCCTCACCGGGCGATTTATACACCTTAAATCGAGCTGTTTAAGTGTTGCCGTCGTTAACAGCTTGACTATGTTAACACGCCTACTACCACTCTGTCAACACTTTTATTTTCTCAATTAATGGTAGTTGGTATTGCCTTAACCGGATATCTACCATTACCATAAACCGGGCTTTTAAGCGTCGTCATCGTTGATAACTTGGTTAGTATAGCATCATTAATGTTCTGAATTCAAACGATTATTTCACTGAATTTATCCGTTATTTTAATTATTAATTATATGCTTAGTTCTCCTCAAAAATCTAGATAATTCCTTCATTGTCAACGCCCCAAGACCACTTCTACTCTTATAGAAGTTAATTTAATATAGTTTCCATTTCGGGCCGATAATAAAAAAATGACCGGATTTCTCCAGTCACTTCTATATAAGTATAAAATACGTTCAAACGCTTCTATACTATTTTTGTCGTCCAATTTTCAACGTTCCATACATCTGTTACCCAGTCCTGATAAAACTCAGGTTCATGGCATACAAGAAGTATTGTTCCCTTAAATTCCTTCAAAGCCCGTTTTAGTTCATCCTTTGCATCCACATCAAGGTGGTTTGTAGGTTCATCAAGTATGAGCCAGTTAACATCCTTAAGCATAAGCTTACATAGACGTACCTTGGCGTTTTCTCCACCGCTCAAAACCATCATCTGGCTGGTTATGTGCTCGGTAGTCAAACCGCATTTCGCTAATGCACCACGTACTTCGGCATTTGACATACCAGGATAGTCATTCCATACCTCATCCAATGCTGTATTAGTGTTATACCTTTCAGACTCCTGCTCAAAGTAACCGGGATAGAGGTAATCATCCAGCTTCACCTCACCGGCAAAAGGTTTTTGTATTCCCAGCAGGGTTTTCAGCAAAGTAGATTTACCCAAACCGTTAACACCTTTTATGGCAACCTTTTGCCCACGTTCAAGAGATATGTTCAAAGTCCCGGTAAGTGCAGTGTCATATCCTATAATTAGGTTGTGCGTTTGGAACACATACCTTCCAGGGGCTCTGGCTTCTCTGAACTTAAAAATAGGTTTTACTTTTTCCTTAACCTTTTCTATGATCTCCATTTTGTCCAGTTTCTTTTGTCTGCTCTTGGCCATGTTGGTGGTTGCAACTCTAGCCTTATTACGTGCGATGAAATCCTCCAGCTTCTCTATTTCCTTCTGCTGTTTTTCATAGGCCTGCATGGTCTGTTGCTTTGATAGCTGGTACATTCTCTGGAATTCGTCATAGTTTCCTGAATATCTTGTTAATACCGCATTCTCAACATGGTAAATTACATTTACAACGTCATTAAGGAAAGGGATATCATGTGAAACCAATATGAATGCATTTTCGTATTCCTTGAGGTAATTTTTAAGCCAGGTGATATGATTCTCGTCAAGGAAGTTGGTAGGCTCGTCCAGTATCAATATCATAGGACTCTGCAGCAATAATTTTGTCAGCAGAACCTTTGCCCTCTGACCACCGCTAAGATTGCCCACATCAGTTTCCAGGCCTATATCTCCGAGACCCAGACCGTTTGCTACTTCTTCTATTTTTGAATCTAAGATATAGAAGCCATTATGTTCAAGAACATTCTGGATATCTCCTACATCCTCCATCATGGCATTTATTTCACTTTCGGAGGCATCGCCCATTTTTTCATAAATCTCAAGCATTTCCTTTTCGAGGTCAAACATATACTGGAATGCTTCTCTCAACGCTTCACGAATAGTTTTACCGGGTGTCAGGACAGTGTGTTGATCAAGATACCCTGTTGTAATTCTATTACACCATTCAACCTTACCTTCGTCAGGCATAAGTTTACCGGTAATGATATTTAAAAAAGTCGATTTTCCTTCCCCGTTAGCTCCTACGAGACCAACATGTTCACCCTTCAGAAGTCTGAATGAGGCATCCTCTAAAATTTTTCTCGCACCAAAACCGTGGCTTACGTTTTCTACTGTCAATATACTCATTAATTTGCCTCCAAAATCTCTATATGACCAAAAACATTTTTACAAAATAATTTTCTTTTGAAATAAAAAATGGACAATTAAATAGAAAAATTCTTTATTTAACCATCCAATAGTATAACTTATAGGTTGTGATTAAGTCAAAAGAAAAGTGTGGTGTAATTTCACTCTTATAATATTGACAATATATTTCATATGTAATAAAATACTTACATATGAAATATATGTATATTAATAATTAATTTTTTATTAGAATTTTATTTGGAGGTATCTTAATGGTGTTTTCATTAATTCCGATTATCATTGCTGCTATTGTTTTCCTAGCAGTAATAGCCGCAGTAGTAGTTATTGTTGTATCAGTCACAAGATCAAAAAATAAAGATCAGTCCTATGATTTCAACACCTATAAAGCTATGGCAAACAATTTGACAATATCAAATCATGAAATTAGAGAGGAATTATCAGAACTAAAAGATAAAGTCAACTCTATTGAAAAGTTGCTTAAGGAAGTTGAATAAGAATGTCACAAGTTAAAGAACCCTTTGATGAGTTTTGTAGTTCAGGTGATGAACTTATTACGCTTTGTGATTCACTATCTCATCCTTTACGAATTAAAATTTTAGGTATATTACACCAGAACAGACAGTATGTCAGCGAGCTTGCAAGAATGGTCAATATCAGCAGGCCGCTTCTTTATCTGCACTTAAGAAAGTTGGAACAGGCAAAATTAATAAAAGGAAATCACGAAATATCTGTTGATGGTAAAGCAATGAAATATTACGAAATACAGAATTTTGATATAAATATTAATCCAGATATGCTATCTGAACTCTCCAAAAGTGTCACAATAAAAAACAGTGAAGCTTAACCAAATACATAAAATACTCAAAATAGAAGAAGCCAGCTAATTCTGACTGAATCAGTTGACTTCTTCTTTATTTAAATGTTTTTGGATTAATAACTTTTATCTTTTAAATCGATTTAATTGTTCAATCGGCTTAAATAGCTTATTGATTGTCCTTATCGGTGGGATTGACAACTTCCTGAACTATTGCGGGATTCTTTTTCAAAAGATCCAAAACATTCATTCCTGTCAAGGCTTCAACTGTTTCAGGGAGCTGTGAAATTATGTCTGTCACATAACCTGTAACCTTTGCTGCGCCCTTAGCCTCTCCACCGTTTCCATTATCAACGATGACGATCTTCTCGGTTTTAGCAAGAGGACTTGCTATAGCCTGTGCTATATCAGGTAATTTTTCGATAATCATCTGAGTTACAGCTGCATCGTTGTACATCTTAAAGGCTTCAGCTTTTTTAGCCATTGCAGCCGCTTCAGCTTCACCTTTTGCTTTGATGATTTCTACTTCTGCCATACCTTCAGCTCTCTTTGCTTTAGCTTTCGCTTCACCTTCCATTTCTATTGCTCTGGCTCTTGCTTCGGCCGCAGTTACTTCTCTGTACTTGCTTGCGTCAGCCACCTTAGCTGCTTGATAGTTTTCTGCGTCAGCCTGCTTTTTTACTGTAGCTTCAAGTTCTTTTTCTTTTCTTAATGCTTCCTGCTCGGCAAGTTCTATTTCCTTTTGTTTTTTGACTATTTCAACCTGCATTGCAGTCTCAGCAACTTCCTTCTTAACTATGTTGGACTTAATATCATATGCCAAATCTGCATCAGCCTTAGCAGTCTGCTGATCCTTATTGTAGGATTGAACTTTCAGCTCCTTTTCCTTAATTGCTTCAGCTATTTGTGTTTCAGCCTGGATTCTTGCAGCTTCACCTTCTCTGTTGGCCTCAGCTGTCTTAATCTTGGTTTCTTTTGTTGCATTTGCTTCTGCAATCTGAGCATCTCTCTTAACTTCAGCAATTCTTGGCTTACCAAGTGCTTCCAGGTATCCATTCTTGTCAGAGATATCCTTAATGGTTAACACTTTCAACTCGAGCCCCATGTTCTGTAGCTCAGTTGCTGCAACGCCCTGAACATGTGATGCAAAAGTCTCCCTGTCCTTATATATTTCTTCAACAGTCATTCTTGATACTATCTCACGTAGTTTACCTTCAAGGACCTGTTGTGTTGTTTTGGCTATAACACCAAGCATATAGTCCAGCCCCTTTGAGGTATTGAACTGTTCAGCCGCTGACAGGATTGAGTCCCTATCTGATTTAACCTTAACAACAGCCACACCATCTGCAACTATCCCAACACCCTGAGAGGTTAATGCTCCATCAATTCTTATGTCGATTTGCATGTTTTCAAGAGAAATATTATCTGTTCTTTCCAGCATCGGAACAACAATTCCACCACCGCCGGTTATAACTCTTCTTCCTCTGAAGCCTGTTACTACCAAGGCTTTATCCTGAGGAACCTTTTTGTACATAGATATAAACATCAATAGTAAAATGATTATTACCGCAACTATTAATACGGGTACTAAAAACACTGAAAAATCCATTTCAACTCTCCTTTATTTTTTATTTTCAACTCTTACACTTAATTGAATCACCCTGTACATATAAATACCGGTATGGATGAATGCAGAAATGTAAAAGCTGTTAACTAGTTTAGTATTTCAGATAACTCACTTACGTAAAATGTATTGTTTTCAATCTTACAAATTACAACTCTCTGTCCCTGTTTCACCAGCTTATCTTCAATGTGCTTGGCTGGCCCGGTGTATTTGATTGAGTTAACGGTATACTTTATTGTTCCAAAGCCATTTTCGAGAATATCAGTTGTCACTTCAGCAGGTATTCCGATCAAACTTTCTCTCGAAACATCGGAGGAATTCTCACTTCTGTAAATGGGCTTTGCCACAAAATTATACAATATAACTGATACTGCAATACCTGCTGCCAAAGAGCCGGCAAATACTATAACTGAATCCCATTCTGTAATTTTCACTCCCATAATACCTAGTCCACCGAAGACAGTCAGAAATGATACTGCCACTAACGGGTTTAACAAAACAGTAAACTTTGAAAGAATACTATTCCCACCGCTTGCATCTCCATGAGCATGTTCACCATGTATATCACTTCCGTGATTACCAATATCGCCATGGCCACCTTGATGAATATGGCCTATATGGCCGGCATCGCCGTGAATACTTCCTAAATCAACGTGTCCATCATGTCCAAAATGTCCATCGACACCCGAACCTACATCACCTCCTCCATGGGAAGCACCTGATATACCGCTGATTATCAGCGATACAAAGGTATAAAGGACACCCACTGAAAATATAACTAAATAAAAATAATACATAAAATCACCTCACAACTATTTGCAAATACTTGCAATATTTTCCTTCGAAGAACATAGATACATTATAGCCAGTAAGTAGTTATTAATCAAATACACTTCACCCTTTAATTTGATTAAAACAGATGTATTTAAGTTGCTGTAATATTCTGTTATCAGGTGTAATCTCCAAGCTACTTCAATGTCTTATTATCGTGTTTTTGCTTCATTTTTCAAAATTGTCAGTATTCTACGAACAAAGTGGCCATTGGCAGTACGTACTAAAAATTTTGCCAGTCCCGGTGTTAAAAGACCATCACCCATTAAAATCAAATTCTTTAAAGGTGTGCTAACAGCTGATTCCATCATCATTTTAAAGTATGGATTTGAATAATTAATCCCTCCATTCTTCCAGCCCATTATAAATTCAATTACTTTATATATCATCCGTATAAAACGGCTTTCCATCATTTCAGATATTGTGCAGGTTAAATCGAAATCTCCGATTTTTTTATTGGTGACAGGTTGTATACGATAGCCTGATAATACTTCAAACGCTTCCTTTGAGGGTATTCCCTCAGGCTTGTAATACCATTGCAGCAGCTGCTTTTGTTCTGCATCCCCGGGTATGTAATTTACCCGGTCGGTATCTTTGAATTCAACAGTATCTTCAAGCTTTATATCTTTACTGGAGGCTCCGATTTTAATTGGATGTTGACCATTTTGAACAATCCAAGTCTTTTTATCAATGTCATAATATGAAAAAGATCTACTATTTAATTCAAATTTAATTTGTTTATCCTCTCCAGGTTGTAAATACACTTTTTCAAAACCCATGAGTTCCTTTTCGGGAGCAAAAACACCTGTCTGAGGCTTTCCTACATAGAGTTGGACTATTTCTGCTCCGGGTAACTTACCGGTGTTCTTTATTTTTAAGGTTACAGTAAAATCGGGTGCTTCGCCGGTTACTAACATATCGGAATAAGTGAACTCGGTATAGCTTAATCCAAATCCAAAAGGAAAAAGCACATCCTTTCCGGCCTTCTCATAATACCTGTAGCCAACATAAATACTCTCCTTGTATAGTACCTGCTTCGGGTTGATTCCATAAGTATCTGAGCTTATCACATCTTCATATCTTATGGGATAGGTCTCAGCCAGTTTACCGCTTGGATTCACTTTTCCGGTCAAGATATCTGCTACTGCCAGCCCCCCTGCCTGACCGGGAAGATACATATTCAGAACCGCCTTGGCTTTTTCTATCCATGGCATGGTTACTGGTGAGCCCCCAAATAGAAGAACTATAATGTTTTGATTTACTTCTGCCACAGCATCAATAAGCTTAACATGGCTCTCGGGGAGATCCATATTATTGCGATCGAAGCCTTCACTTTCAAAGTCCTCAGTTAAACCGATGGCAATTATTACGTAATCTGCGGTTTTTACGCTTTCATCATAGTCTTTATAGTAATAGTCTTTATAGTAATAGTCTTTATAGTATTTGTAAGAAATATTGTGTTCGTCAAACCCATCCAGTACGTTTGATATTTTATAAGGAGTTATTCTTGAACTGCCTGTACCCTGGTATCTTAATTTCTGCGCCAACTCACCAATTATTACTATTTTTTTGGATATATCGAGAGGCAGAATACCATTATCATTTTTCAAAAGTACTGCAGATTCGCCTGCTATTTTTCTGGCAAGCTGATGATGTTTCTCAACATCATATTTATTATTTGATTTTATTTTAAGATTTTCATTACATGTAAAGATAAGAGATAGTAACCTATCAATGCATTGATCAATGTATTGCTCCGGAAGGTCACCTGCTTTAACAGCCTCAGCAACCGCTTTATCAAAATACCCTTTGCTGCCGGGCATCTCCAGATCCATACCTGCCTTAAATCCGGCTATCCGGTCATTTGTAGCGCCCCAGTCAGAAATGAAAACGCCCTGGAAGCCCCATTCCCCTCGAAGAATATCGGTCAAAAGATATTTATTGTCACTACAGTAGGTACCGTTAACAAGATTGTAGGCACACATAACAGTGGCTGGCCCGGCAGTTTTAACAGCATTCTCGAAAGCAGCCAGATATATTTCCCTTAGTGCTCTTTCATCAATAATACTGTCAGAACAGAGTCTATGGTTCTCCTGACTGTTAGCTGCAAAGTGTTTTAAAGACGCACCGACACCTCTGCCCTGTATTCCATTTATCCAGGCTGCTCCCAGTTCACCTGAAAGAAACGGGTCTTCACTGAAATACTCAAAGTTTCTTCCACAAAGAGGATTTCGTTTTATGTTAATTCCCGGCCCAAGTAGTACTGCAGTACCTTCCTGAATAGCTTCTTCAGCCAAAGCCTCACCCATTTCCCTTATAAGTTCGCGATCCCAAGAGGAGCCTGTCATACACGCTGTGGGAAAACATGTGGAATTTATACTTTCATTAATTCCAAGATTGTCCTTCTTATTTTTCTGTATTCTTAAGCCATGAGGTCCATCATTAACTCTTATGGAAGGAATTCCATACTCAGGAAAGGCTTCGGTATTCCAGTAGTCGGCACCTGAACACAGTTTAATTTTTTCTTCAAGTGCCATTTTGTCTATAATTTCCTGAATTTTCATTAGACCCCCCCTGAACATTATTTATTACTCAAAGGCTAAACTGAAAACTTTTTGACTACAGAAAAACTTATTTGTCTTTAAACGATTTAACTGGGCAGGAGATATATATCCGTCTGAAATTCGAAGCAAGACCCTTGCCTATAGACACACGGGACTCTTTTAATCGATATATTAATTATACCATATATTTTGTTAATAAGTCTGATTATTTGAAGGTTAAATTACATTTTGCTTTGAATGTTTTTAGTGAAATCTACATATATTTATTAATGTTTTTAAGATAACAAAAGAAAATTATTGAAAGGATTGGTATAATGCAAAATCATAAAAAGCAGGATAGCATTTCAGTAGATATAATCAGTGAGCAAAATGAAGTAAAACCCATATCTCAAAAGCCTGTCGGTAATGCAGGAAAGGATCCGTTTTGTGTATATGACCACAAAAGGCATGCTGTAGGTTCTATAATAGTAAACGAAGATGGTTCTCAATCAGTTTGCTGTGAGGACGGTTCCTGGAGAATCAAGTAGCCTGACTAGTAAAAGAGCTGAAAATCTGTTAACAAATTCTCATTAATGGATTCTCAGCTCTTCTTAATAATTATGAAAATAATTATGAAATTATTAATAGTTACGAATTTTGTTTCTTTACTTTACCAGCAACATGCCTCTTCTAGCACCATAGCCACCTTTTCCAGTTCGGAAGCATCGGTATCATCAAATCTTCCTATTAAGGGGCTGTCTATATCCAAAACACCTACAACCTTCCCATTATTTCTTAATGGTATTACTATTTCAGAATTCGAAGCACTGTCACAGGCTATATGCCCCGGAAATTCATGAACATTCTTCACAAGCTGAGTTCTGTTCTCACTGACTGCTGTACCGCATACACCTTCCCCAATGGGAATATGGACACAGGCTACCTTTCCCTGAAAAGGTCCTAAAATCAATTCGTTATTTTTTAAAAGATAAAAGCCAACCCAGTTAATGTTCTTCAAAGCCTCATTTAATAAAGCAGATGCGTTTGCCAGGTTTGCAGTTACATCCTGTTCACCTTCCAGCAACGATCTCATTTGAGATAATAAAAGCTGATAGACTTTGATTTTTTCTTCAGGATATGCCGTACTAATATCTTTCATATTGTGAATTCCTTTTTTGATTAAGGTTTTCGTTGTTTTCTTCATATATACCTGAATTCACAGTATTTTGCTGAGTACTGTTCGTATTAACGCTTTGTGGACCGGAATTCGAACAATTATGTTGACCATTATTTGAAGAATTATTTTGATCGTTGAATATATTGTCAGAGTTAATGAATTTCTCAAGCTCGAGACTGTTTTTTAACCTTAAAGCTTCAGCCTTAAGTTCTGTCTCAGCCTTTAACTGTTCCTTCTTCAGTAAATAATCCTTTATTTCGTGAAATAGTTTAGGTCCGAAAATTAATGTTATTGCTAAAATTGGAATTAAAGCACCTAGATCCATTTATGTTAATCCTCCTCAAATCTCCTTTTAGAAACCTAACTAATTATAACATATGTTCCACAAATATAACCATATAGTTTGGTAATTTAATGTAACCGATATTTGAGTTATAATTAGCCGATACATCAGTTTATATCAGGAGTATGAGGAATATGTTACCAATGATAGTTATAGATGCTCTGTAATTATCCTTTTTATTTCCCCAATTGCCAGTCCACCGTGGAAGCAAATCATCCCTTCAATATCCAGATCCAATAAGGTAGCCAGAGATTTTTTGGCCTGAGCCATGTCATAGGTCTGGTCAACAAATGGTCCTGAAAGTCTGCCATCTCTTACAGTGAGCACGTCACCTGCAACAAGGATTTTGTACTTTTCCAAGTAGATACATATATGCCCGGGTGTATGTCCCGGAGTATGCAGAATTCTTATACCTCCGCAAAGGGGCAATTCCTGCTGGTGGTACACGATACCGGTTACTTCAGGTTTATTGTCAGAAAATGTGCTCTTATACTCCTTCTGTTGCTCAGGTGATAGCTTAGCTAATTGTTTCTGCATTTCTTCAAGAATTTCCTTTGTAAACTTGATAGGCAACTTCTCACTCTGAATATATGGTTTCTCTATCTCGTGGGAAAGTACCCGAACAGCAGATTCTCCATTGTTTTTGGAGTTAATCCATTTAACAATGGGAGCGAGACATCCAATATGGTCCATATCATGATGGGTTATTATTATTGTATCAATTTTTTCAGGTTCTACTCCCTCTTTTTTTATAAGCTCCAAAAGGGTTTCGGCCTGCCCGGGCAGTCCGGTATCAATTAATACTGTGTTTTTATCATCCCATACCAGCACAGGATACATAGTTCCTGTAACATTCGGAACATTCGGTTCCAGTTCAAGGATTGCAAGTCCATCTTTAATTCTCATAATTAAGGCTATATAGCCCCTTCACCTCCACTTTCTTTCTGATAATTTAATAAATATTCCTCTGTTTCATCAAACCACTTTAATGATGCCCCAAGAGAATTTATTCCGTATCGTAATGTTACTATCCAAAACGGATACTGCGGTTTTAGTTTTGCTTCATCGTTTTTAAGATAGAAAGAAAGGATTTGACTAAGCTGATTATACTTTACATCAGTCCTTTCTTTTGCCTGTCGAAGCATTTCCAGGGTATCCGCAAGCTCCATCTGATTTCCGAAGGAAAGCTTCAAAAGCAACTCTGATCTTTCGGGCTGATACTCCACAGGTTCAATAAGCCAGTTTTTTAAGACAGTAATGCCTTTTTCAGTTATTGCGTAACTTTTTCTTCTTGCTGAATCGACCGATGTTTCTCTTTGAATGAGTTCGGCTGCCTCCAGTTGAGATAATACCGGATACAGATGACCGAAATTTTCATTCCAGAAATATGAAATACTTTTATCGCAAAATTTCTTGATATCATAGCCGGACATCGGTCCTAAAAGGCTAAGAACCCCCAGTATGGCATACATGGTTTTGTTTTTCATCTTTATCTCCTTAACACAGTCAATATTAATATTCTCCATATTTTATTACCCAAATCACTATCCCGACAATAAAATATATCACCCTGATACACTTTATTATATCAGAGTGATATATTTTGTCAATAAAGTATCATGTAAAATACTTCCACTGCAAAATTGCTTCCCGGAGTATATATTGATGCTTCAAAACAGGTGAGAGCCATTGTAACCTCATCATTGCTGTACACCCTTTTTGATAGATTTTTTATATAATTTTTTACAAAAAAAAAGAGGTATCCCTCTACCTCTTATATTCCAGCATCTTTTCCAGAATCTTATGTGCATTACTATTTTTCATTTCGGATGTCTCATTCTTTTCGTATTCAACTCTTATTGTCAAATAGTAATTTTCTGCCGGAAATCCACAATCAAGTAAATAATTAACTTTGTTCATAGGAAGGGCATATATATGCTTTTCGCTTTGCCCCTGAGGAGTCGCCATAATTTCTTCATTGCCGCTTATATCGATTTGATATTTGTCCACAAATTCATCCAAAGGCTCAAAAAGCCCTTGTTCCTTGTATATTTGAAGCTTATGCCCATCCATTAACATAATCTGAACACCCTCTTCAGAAAATTCCACGTCAACCCTTGGCCCCATCATAGGAACAAAATCCAATATTTTTTTATCATCGTTATTTACATCCTGAATTACCTTTTCAAAATAACTGTTTATCGCCGCTTCTGCATCATCACCGATTTCTCTTCCATCAGTGACATATCCGACCTGAATATCCGGCTCGCTCTTACCTCCAGAGAACATAATCAGGACAAAAGCTACAGCTAAAATAAATAAACCCACAAGTACATACACTTTGTAGTAATACCAAAAGTTTGAAATCTTATCTTTCATTTCTTAGCTTCCTTTCACAACTAATTTATTATGCGTTTCCAAAAATTACGTCAAACTTTGAATGTTACAGAGATTTGCATATACTCCGTTTAACTTAAGCAGTTCTTCATGCTGTCCCTCTTCGGCTATTTTACCGTTTTCAAGCACAATTATTTTATCTGCTCTTTTTACCGTTGATAATCTATGTGCAATAACAATCAGAGTCCTTGTTCCAGCTATCTTGTTAATAGCCTTTTGTATTTCTGTTTCTGTTTCGGTGTCCACAGCTGAGGTAGCTTCATCAAGGATAAGCACAGGTAAATTTCTCAGCACAGATCTGGCAATGGATATTCTTTGTTTTTGACCTCCGCTGAGTCGTACACCTCTTTCTCCGATAACAGTTTCATATTTTTCGGGCAGAGACATTATGTATTCATGGATATACGCTGTTTTCGCAGCCTCTTCTATTTGCTCCTGAGTTGAACTATTACAGCCATAGGCTATATTTTCAGCTATAGTACCATTAAAAAGAAATACATCCTGCAATACTATACTCAACTGATTTCTAAGGGACTCAAGCGTTATATCTTTTATATCAATACCATCCATCAAAATTTTGCCAGAGTCAGGATCATAAAATCTGGCGATCAGGGCAGATACAGTGGTTTTGCCTACACCAGTGGGCCCAACAAGAGCTATCATCTGCCCCTGCTTCACTTTAAAGCTGATATTGTCCAACACAGGAATATCTCCCTTATATGAAAAGCTCACATTTTGGAATTCAATAGAACCTGTTAGTTTTCCCACCTTTTTAGCATGGGGTTTATCCTTTATATCAGGATCGGTATCCAATACTTCAAATACCCTTTCCGCCCCTGCCAGGGCTTGCTGCATATCCTCCACCACCCTGGTAAGTGTTGAGATTGGTGTATAGAATAAATTCAGATACAGTAAAAATGCCACAACCTCGGATATGCTCAGTCCTGTCTTCATAGCCAGTAGGGGTCCGGCTATCAACACAATAACCGTTCCTAACGACGAAATAAAGTTAACGGTAGGGTTCAGTATACCCGAATAAAACAGTGCTTTAATTAGAGCTGATGAGTACTCTTCTGACTTTTCCGAAACTTTCTCCAATTCATCTTCCTGCTTGTTGAAGACCTGTATTTCCTTCATTCCCGAAAAATTATCCTGTAGAACTGCGTTCAACTCGGCGATTTTTGTCTGCCCTACTTTAAAATACTTTCTTATCTTGCGCAGAACAATTGAAAGTAAGGCTATAAACGGTATGGGAATGCAAACCAGAAGGGCTAACAGCGGATTTATGAATACAAGAATTATCAACACACCAACCAGTGTAATGATATTTGTTATTAAATCCGGTATAGCATGTGCAATAAGATTTTCAAAGGTGCTCGTATCGTTAACTACCCTCGACATGAGCTGTCCGGTTTGCTTGTCATGATAATAGCTCATGGAAAGCTTCTGAAAATGATCATAAAGCACTCCTCGTACACGAGCTACCAGACTCCAGGATGCCACATGTGCAAAGTAATTGTTAAGGAACTGAAATAAAGCTCTAAGTGCAAAGCAACCCAAAAGCGAAATTGACAAAATAATAATAGTATCAATAGACTTTTGATAATCACCGGATTCCATAATTGCTATTATTTTTGATGTTATGTACGGTGCTGTCAGGTTAATACCCGAAATCATAAATAATGCAATAGTAGATATTACAAGATATTTTGTCCAAGGTTTTGCCAGTTTGAATAGTCTGATTATATGTTTCATATTTCACTCCGTCTATTTTTCGTCTATTTTATTAGTTACCATTCAGGGTATTAGAATATTATAACATCGTCAGATGGATCTAATATATGTAATACACTTATAATATTTTAACATTTTTCCCATGAAATACACCATAACTTCTATAAAAAAACTTTTTAAGATAAGTTATTTCTCAATATTTAGCATTTATTTTTTACATTTTAAATAAAAGAAATCAAATACTATATAGATACTAGTTTACAATATATTCTATAATCATTTATAATGATATAATGTTGTTTACAAACATATACAATAATGAATGGTACTGGTGATGATTAAATGAATAAAACGTTAAAAAGGTTGCTAATAGGCAGACCTCTTAAAAATGAAGAAATTAAAGGAGAAAAGTTTGGAGTCTTATGGGGACTTCCTATACTTTCAAGTGATGCAATTTCATCTGTAGCATATGCCGGGCAGGAGATATTGCTGGTTTTACTCCCTGTTATCGGTATGCTGGCATTTAAGTATATGGCTTATATTTCTATAGGCATTATATTGCTTTTGGGAATATTAACTCTCTCATACAGGCAAACAATAGACTGTTATCCAAATGGTGGAGGCGCCTACGTGGTTGCCAAGGAGAATATAGGTTTATTGGCAGGCGTAACTGCCGGTTCGGCTCTTTGCATAAGCTATATACTCACTGTAGCAGTTAGTATAGCCTCAGGTGTGCAGCAGATTGTATCTGCATTTCCGGTACTAAAGCCTTACACTGTCTATTTATGTGTTTTTGTAATAATACTTATGACATTGGGAAATCTTAGGGGGATTAAGGAATCTGCGAAACTCTTCAGCCTCCCTACTTATTTCTTTATTTTTTCTATTATATTAATGTTAGTTGTTGGTGTAATCAAGATTTTTATGGGTTATAAACCGGAACCTTTATATATTGCAGAAACGTCCCTACAGCCAGTTTCACTACTTCTGCTTCTCAGTGCATTTACAAATGGTTGTGCTGCTCTTACAGGTGTTGAGGCTGTAAGCAATTCGGTTCCAAATTTCAGAGAGCCTGCCACTAAAAATGCAAAAGCAGTTTTAGCGCTGCTATCAACTTTGGTATTAATTGTTTTCGGAGGGACCTCCATAATAGCCAATTATTATCCTGTAGACCCTAGTAAGGGTGCAATGCTTGTTCAAATTGCAGGAATGATATTTGGAAAAAATATTTTATTTTACATTATTACTATTCTTTCCTTTGGTATTCTTGTTCTTGCAGCAAATACAGCATATTTTGGCTTTCCTAATCTTATATCGGTTATGGCCAAAGAGGGTTATGTTCCAAGACAGCTTAGTATGAGAGGGGACAGATTAAGCTTTTCCAACGGAATAATATTCCTATCTGCTATTGCTGCAGCATTGATTATCATATTTAATGCGAATATTACCAAATTGATAGGTCTTTACGCTATAGGGGTTTTTATATCCTTCACCCTTTCTCAGGCAGGAATGTTATGTAAATGGTTAAAAAATAAAGGACCTAATTGGGTTATAAAGGCTGTTATTAATGGATTTGGAGCCCTGGTTACATTTGCCATTGTTATTATAATAGCTATAACCAAATTCACAATGGGTGCCTGGATTGTAGTAGTTGTTATTCCAATAATGATATTTATGATGCTTAAGACTAAAAATCATTATACCGCACTGCATAAACAGCTGAAGTTAACTCCTGAAGAATTAAAACAGGTTAGCATTCCTCGAGATGTATATAGAAACAGGGTCATTGTTCCCATAGCAAGCATCAACAAGGCAAGTATACGTGCCTTAAGATATGCCAGAACAATTTCAGACAATGTGGCAGCATTTAATGTTTCCATCAATGAAGAACAGGGCAAAAAAGTCCGTGAAAAATACAACATGGTGGATACAGATATACCGTTAATAATTAAGTACTCACCTTTCAGAAAGGTAGTTGAACCTCTTCTGATGTTCATTGAATCTGCAGAGTACGACTATCAAAAAGGGGATATTATTACTGTTATTCTACCGCAATTCGTTGTAAAAAGATGGTGGAATAATGTTCTCCATAATCATACAAGAGTGATACTCCAAAGGCAGCTGATAAAGCATAAGCATATAGTAATATGTACTATGCCGCTTCAAATGAAGGATGATGACATTGTTTTGAAGAAGAAAAATAAAAAGTAAAAAAGAGATTGGTTAAAAACAGTTAGAGGAGTTTTGTGAGAAGAGAACTCCTCTGACTGCGGTAATCTCTTTTTTATCATCTGTCTTTCAAATTGATAGCTGTATTTACTAATTCAATAAACTCTGAATCCTCTTTGCTTAGCTTAAGGTCGTCTATGTCACTCTTCAGAATTTCATATACGTCCTCAAGACTGGTATTGCTGGCCCATGGACTTCCCTTCAGAATTTCTGCTGTCTGGGCAACCATTGTAATAAATCTGAATCTTGGGGTTGCGCTATAAAAACTGTCCTGGATTAATGATGACTTAATGTTTTTGCTTATTTCAGTCACTTTATTTGTCTCCGGATTTTTATATCTTAGTTTCACCTTGCCTGCATATTCATCAACATCATTCTTTAGTTTCAATTCATATAAAGCCGTAACAGCATGCCCTGCGCCTATTTCTCCGGCATCTACACTGTTGTTCTTAAAATCCTTATCCTTCAGCAATCTGTTTTCATAGCCGATAAGCCTGTAACTTTCAACACTGTTCCTGTCAAATTCAATCTGCACTTTTGCATCCTTTGCAATAACTTCTAATGTTCCCGCCAATTGATCAATAAAGATCTTTTTAGCCTCATCAAGTGTATCGATATATGCATAATTTCCATCACCCTTATCTGCAAGTGTTTCCAGGAAAATATCATTAAAATTATCCATTCCGAAACCAAGTGTTGTTAAGGTTATTCCCTTTGTTTTGTAATCCTCAACCATCTTCAGTATATCTTCAGCTTTGGTGATACCCTGGTTTGCGACACCGTCAGTGCAAAGAATTATTCGGTTATTACCGTCGTTTATAAACCCATTGTATGCCATATCATATCCCAGCATCAAACCTTCAGCGGCATTAGTTGAGCCCTCGGGCTCCAATTTGTCGATGGCCCTCAGTATACGTTCCTTATTCTCACCTGATGTGGGTTCTAATAATTTTCTCCCATTAGTCCCATATACAACAATACCAATTTTATCGGTTTCACCCATTTGGTCAACTAAAATCTTAAGGCTCTTTTTTACAAGGGTCAATCTGTTATCCATATCCATTGACCCCGAAACATCTATAACAAAGGTTAATGCCGTTCTCCTTATATTTGAGGCTTCAACATTCTTACCCTGTATGCCAACTTCCAGGACATGATATCCCCTGTTAAAAGCAGAAGGTGCCATTTCAGTATATATTGAAAATGTATCTCTGGCAGGTACCGGATAATCACGCTTAAAGTAGTTAATAAACTCTTCGACTCTTATTGAATCCTTCGGTGGTAAAGACCCGGAATTAATATATTTTCTGGCTATTGTATAGGAAGCAGTATCCACATCCAGGGAAAACGTAGACATGGGCTGATTCTTTGTATCCTTAAATGGATTGATACCAT
Organism: Bacillota bacterium; assembly: GCA_023393115.1. Lineage (GTDB taxonomy): Bacteria > Bacillota > Clostridia > Acetivibrionales > DSM-1351 > Ruminiclostridium. The sequence continues at coordinate 9,261 of JAEWMS010000060.1, read as the reverse complement.
AGTCTTTAAAGTATGTATCATTGTATTTTTTTTCATCACTTTGTGAAACTCCATCCGCTTCAACTGAAGTATTTCCTTCTTCTGTTTCACTCCCTCTTATGTTTCCTGAATTTTCATCAATAGAGTAAACATCCTCGGAAGGATTGACAAGTCCATTTGAATTTTTCTCTGCTGCTATACTAATCCCTGCTGATGAATCCGGGGCTGCACTATCTGATTTTGAATTACCGCAGCCGCTTATAAGATTTGCACAAAGCAGCAGTATCAATCCCCAGACCACCCACAACTTTCTCTTTTCACTAATTATTTTTTTCATTTTTAAGCCCCCTTTATCTCTCTTTAATCTGATTTCTTAATATAGCTTCATTATAAACCGGGCTTATTTCGTTTATAATTCAAAGTTGTATCAAATATGTAACAATTACCAACACAAACAGAATATCCTAGCCTTGTATCATTAAGGGCAGTATCAGTGTCACCTCTGTCCCTCCTTTATCGGCATTATCCACTGAAATCTGACCGTTGTGCTTTTCAACGATTTCATGTGATATTGCAAGTCCAAGACCAGTTCCTGATATGCCTTTGACATTTGAAGCTCTATAAAAACGGTCGAACACTTTTGCAAGGTCATCTTCAGGAATTCCTATACCCTCATCGGTAACTGTAACAATTGCATGCGTATCATTTGCAGTAAGACTGATTTGGACTGAGGTGTTTTCATCTGAGTACTTTATGGCATTATCCAACAAATTAACGATTACCTGTATAATTTTATCCTTGTCTGCGACAATAAAAATATTGGGATAAATATTTGCTATAAGCTGAATATCGTGACTGGAAGCTCTTTCTTTCATTTTTTCGACACGTTCATCTATTAGTAATGAAAGGTTAACCTTTTCGAAATTAAACTGTTCTTTGAATGAATCCATCCGTGACATTTGCAAAAGATCATTTACCATATTTGTCAGTCTGGATGTTTCATTATTTAAATGAAACACAACTTTGTCCAGGCTGGGGTCTCCCATTACCTCATCTGCTAAATACTCAGAATAACCCTTTATTGCCGCCAGAGGTGTACGCAGTTCGTGTGACACGTTGGAAACAAACTGCTTTTGCCGGTTAATGTGATCTTGGAGCTGCAATCCCATATCATTAATGCTCTTACTTAACTGACCCAGTTCATCATGACGATCAATGCTTACAATTTCGAAATCCCTCTTGGCATATTTCTCAGTTGTAGCAACAAGTTTCTTAATAGGTATAACAAGTTTACGTGATATAAAAATACTTAGAACAATTATAATCAAACAAAAAACAGAAGCACCTATACATAGGAATAGCACTACCTTTTTCAGTATCAAATTTAACAAGTCTAGCTTATAGTTAATTACAACAATACCTATGGTTTTACCATTCATATCAACAGGAGCTGAAAAGTAATATATGTTGTTTTGAATGTATGTAACCGTCTCGCTCTTTTGGGCAGGTAAAAGCACCTCATTTTGAAATTCACTCATATTGAAATCCGGATGTTCAAAAACATCGACCAATCCGCTTAACAGCTGCAAATCATTGTTATATATAAGGAGCTGACCTATTCCCGAGCTTAAATTAGCAGCAACAATTTTCGCATTTTGCTCATTTAATTCATTTGTACTGATTTTTTCAAAAAGAAAAACCTGCTTAATATAATCCTGAACAGTATCGTTCTGCTCAACAAGCTGTTGATCCACCTTATCTATCCAGTAGGATTCTATACTTTTAAGAACAAATAATCCTACTATAAGCAGCACCACTACAGATGTTAATGAATAATACAGAACAAGCCGTGTACTAAATTTCATATCAGCCTCCAAGGTACTTCTAATTACATTTACCTGTTTATTGATTCTGTCCTCCGAATCGGTATCCCAACCCGAATACTGTAACAATATGTTTAGGACAGCTGCTATTCTCTTCAACCTTTTTTCTCAGACGTGCAATACAGATGTCAACAACGCGGCTGTCACCCATGTAATCATATCCCCATACCCTCTGGAGAAGCTCATCCCTGCTGAAGGTTTTCTTCATATTCCTCGCCATAAGCTCAATAAGCTGGTACTCTTTTGCCGTAAGTATAATTTCTTTTTTATTTTTATATACAGTCATGTTAGCAAAATCTATTTTTAAGTCCAAATGAGTAATAATATCGATCTCCTCATCTTTAGTAGCTCTTCGTAGTAAGGCTTTGATTCTGGCCAGCAGTTCCATTATTTCAAAGGGCTTTGTAACATAATCATCTGCTCCCAGCTCAAGGCCCAAAACCTTATCGATGGTTTCATGCTTTGCTGTAACCATAATAGTGGGGATTTTTTGGGTACTGTTTACCAGTTTACAGACTTCGTGCCCGCTCATGTCTGGCAGCATTATATCCAATAATATGAGATCAGGTTTAAAGGATTCTACGAGCTCTAAGGCTGTTTTACCGTCAACTGCTGTGGCCACTTCATATTTTTCTCTCTTCAAAACCAACTCTACCAGATCCCTAAGGGATGGTTCATCATCAACAACCAGGATTTTTTTCATGCCGAATGTATTTTTCATGCTATGTACCTCTGTGTCACTCTTCAGATTTACTTTTTAGCTTTCTTATAATTATAAAGCCCAGGACAATAGCAATTATTATAAGCACAATATTGAATATAAGCTTATAGTCTAAAGGAGGCTTATCTATAGGACTTGAGACTGCAGTCTTATTGATATTCTTAATACTTAAGATATCATACCCATCACTGAGTATCCGATCTTTATAACTAGCAATATCATAGCTTTTGGGGACATTTATTTCATTGTTTCCGTATTTCAAAGTAACGCTGTCTGTCTCAGGATCTTTAAATACAAGTTCATCTGCAAAATATTCAACTTCAACACCTATTATGTATATTGGCTTATCATCGTGATTTTCGATTATGACTTCAGCTTCCTCTTTTACATTTATATAAGAATTAAGAGGCAGAGTAAGCTCCTGATACTTTATATTCTTAAATTCCAGATTGTAAAGCACTTTAGACATACTGCCGCTGAAGTTTACACTTCTTTTAAAAATGCTATCAGTCTTAAGCGTGATTTTATTGAGTTTAAGGTTCTTCATGTTTTTGAGTGTAATAACAGTTTTATTGTCCCTCTCCTCAGTGAAGTATTCCGGAGAAAGAGTTTCATTAAAGTATTCCTCGTTTTTTAGTGTCTTGTCATAATTTAGTGTGACATCTGAAAATGATACTTTCTCCAAATTATTCAGCAACTTAAAGCGATAGTATGAATATTTTTTACTATCGTCAAAACTGATTACCATTTTGCTGTTGCCATCAACATTATATATTGTGTCTTCCTGAACCAGTTCCCAGTGAAGATTATCATAACCTCCCAATAGTTCAAGCTTTTTAGCAAAGCTGGTACTATCGCTGGTTAGTTCAATTGAAGTTGCCATAACATCTTCGGTTACTGCTTTTTTAAGAGCATAATCATAATAGAACCAATCATCCTTAACAAAGGAATTAACCAGTTTCATTTCATAGCTTTTGTGGGCACTTTCCTTACTTTCGGTGAAGTTGTTGATAAAATATGGAACCGGCTCATTTTTATTATCGTAAAGCATAATATCTGCCATATTTTCAGATATATTGTTATATATTTCAGGTGTAAGTCTGACTGCCTTGTACTGGTTTTCTCCATGATTTGCAATCTCGGCACTGTAAGTAAAATCAACATCCGCAGCATATATGTACATCGAACTAAATGCAAATAATATAACTAATATTACTGAACTAATTATTCTTCTTATCATCGGGCATTACCTCACCAACAATATTTATTTTTTTACTAAAGTATTGATAGACAAAGGAAATGGCAATCAGAGTCACGCCAAAAATAAAGTATGAGACAATTTTATAGCCCTGTGAAAGGAAGGACAGGTCAATAATGAATAATTTTGCAACTGCCGCTATACAGAACCCAAGACCAAATCGCCTTATAAATGCATATCTCTTTATAAACCCAAAAATAATCCAGGAAAGTGCGGCCACTAAATACACAATACTTAGCAATGCATTATTGTAAGCCAGATTGTACTGGGTAATTAGGTTTTGAGTCAATGAGATAACCAGATATAAGGAAATGATAAGAGGATATAGCTCAATTCCCATTTTACGTCTGATTACAAGATTAAGTAAAAAGTCACGCACTATTAATACTGATAATAGGACTATTACTGCTATTTCAACTGTTCCCAGTATACTTATTTCCAAACTGACTTCGTTTAGAGAACCTTTAACGGGAGAAGAGAAGTTTAACATAAATAATGAGATAATTCCCAAAGCATATAGAACTGAAGACATTACTTCAATTACCTTATCCCTGATAAAACTAAATTTGGGTATGATATACCCGATTACGAAAGTGACTAAAATCATAGTAGCATATATTATGTATTCCAGACTAAAGCTGCTTTCAGCTAGTGATTCTGACAACACATCTTTCAGTTCACTACCTGTTAAATATAAGGATAATAACCAAAAGTTAATTATAGTAGCATATTTGTGGGCTTTAGCCGATGTGGATAGCAGATTCTTTTTATAAACTAATGCACCTAAAATAACAATACTTCCTGTTGTCAAAGATAAGTATTTGGGGTTAAACAATGAACTGTCATAGTCTGGTATATCAAATAGCAGAAAAGCTGCAAGACACAGGAAGGAAATAATCGTTCCTGCTCTCCTGAAACCTTTTACATTCTTGATAATGCCGTATGTAAGCAGTGCAATTCCTTCAATCAGCCAACCCAAGGAAAACCATACCATATCAAATTGGAAGGGTATTATCAATGCAACAAAAGTTAGTCCGGTTATATAGAACAGGGCCCTTGCTCTTCGCTCATTTTTCATAAAGGATTCTGTGAATTTCCCAATTGCGATATATATGACTGCAAAAGCAACTGCTAAAATGCCTGTATAATCTTTGAGTCCCGTGATATAAAAAACCGAATACAATAGTATACTACTGATAACTGTATTAAATCCCAAAAGGACAATTTCTGAGTTTCTGAAACCAACTTTTTTCCTGATTGCCCCCACTACTGGAATCATTGTGTATATTATAAAAGCAAAAACAATATAAAAGATTGATAATATATCATCTATTGAAAAGGCAGTACTGCTTGACCGTCCGCCAAACATTACTGACAAAATATAAATTGAACCGGCTACATTAAGCCAAAAACCTATATATGCTGTGACTATCCATCTTTTGCTTACAGAAATCAGCAGCGCTAAAAGATTGAGTACAATGAAATACACCATGGCACTATATACAATTGACCTGCTACCATCTATGGAAAACATGGGCAGGTATCCACCGATGATTGCAAACGCAGCGATGGTTTGAGAGTTGTATCTTTGAGACAGGACAAAGGCACTAGCGGTTACCAGAATACACAAACCTAAAGCAGAATACATTCCAACGAGATCAAACATAAAGTAACTTATACCCAATCCCACATATAGGATTGCAATACCTCCGCTTGTAAGCCCAATTGAAAAAATATTTGTTTTTTTACGATTGAAAAATTCACCGGCAACCAGCATTACCAGGCCAATTGTAAAGGTGAAAATGCTTTTCAGAATATCAGGTAATCTGAAGTATGTAAACTGTGATGCAGCAATGATACCAATTATCAGAATAAGTATTCCAAGCTTATTTATAACATTTTGTCCAATAAAGGCCTCCAGGTTGTTTTGCTTTACTCTACCCCTGATTTCCTCTTCAGTTAACTTTTCCTGCCGTAGTTTTTCGAATTGAGCATCCCTGTTTTCAGATAATGCTTTCGAATTTCTTAATATCTCTTCCCTTGCCAGCATAACTTTTTGATCTAGCAATTTTCTCAGCTCATTTATTTGATGAAAAATTTCGTCCTGAAGATTAACCCTGTTGGCCTGTAAAAAGCGAGTCATTTCATCTATTCTTTTTTTTGTCGTTATCTCGAAGTCTGTTAATCTGTTTATTTCTCCATCAACGTTGGCTTTATAATAAATATCAAGTTTTTTCTTCGTAGAGTTAAGTATCTGGATTTTTTCATTATAAAGCTGTTCATAGACAGCATTTCTAAGATTTTTATTTTCCTCGATAAGCCTTTGATTATCTGATTTTTCTCTGACTAATAGTTCTTTGTATCGGGTAAGCTCTGAATTTAATTTTTTATTTTCGGACAGCAGATCTGTAGACTCAAAATTCGAAATTTCTTTCTCAAGTTCTGAAACAATCTCTTTCTGTCTGGCAACTATGCTTTTAAGGTTGTCGACACCTATCACGAACACGCCCCCCATCTGATCTATTCATACCAAATTTTATCATAAAATGACAGATTTGTAATCAGTTGAATGGGTGGGGACTATGCGATCATCTTAAGAGTAAAAAATGGTTATTTTTATTTTCATCATAATAATCAAATAATAGCCATGCATCTCCACCTGGATAAATTAATTTCACTCCGCCTTCTGCGATATATGTTGAAGAAACAGGAAATCCCCATAACCAAAGCAAATAACGTTATACCACATATACCATCATCAGGTCGCCCTAAAATATAACCATAAATGAATATTACTTTATAAAACATATATTAATACTACTTATATTACTCCGGGCATCATATTCCGAAGTTATCTTCCCCCAATTATATTGTTTTCCTATATTAATACCTTTATGTTTCAGTATCTCATCATGAAATCTTTTTCTCTGAGGTTCATCTAGCTCTGACACCTCTTTGTCGCAACCAATTAATGAAACCATATAAATAACAGTGTCTCTAAAAAAAAGACTTACTATATACTTATTTCCCATAATACATTGTGACTCATCTAAATAAATCATTCTTATACCATCTTGTCCCTTATAGAATTTTGTCTGTTTAAATTGATCAAATGTATATTTAGGACCAATTTCTAATTGATCGTTAATTTTGATAACGCCATTTTTTATATCTATCATATTCAATCTCCCCTATTAACTAATGGTATATTATCGAAAGGTACAAGAATACGCTTATTAATTAATTCTTGAACGTTAGGTACAAATATTTGTGGTAATCCACCTTTTCCAAATTGCGGATTTGCTTTTGTAATACCAAAAGCTGCTTTAACATCCTCATTAACCATATATCCTTGCATATTTCTTCTATACCCATGTATCTGATTTTTCTCAACTTGTAATCCTTCAAAAATCGCTGTTGCATCTCTACCCGATCTTTCTATAGCTGATTTTGTAGTAAAGAATTCCGTTCCATTAGGTTCACCTCGGTAAATGACTGTTCCTTTTCGTAAAGTAATATCTTTATAATTATCTATGCCAGGATATTTTCCTGAGCCTTGTCTGCTTTTTGCTATCTCCGATAGAGTCTTAATGCCACCCTTTACGCCATTTAACGATCCATTTTTTTTCGTTCCCTTTATATTACCAAACTTTCTAAGTACTACACTAAGTACAATGACTTCACATAATTGTCCCGTTGCATCCCCAGCTCTTTTTAACATCGCTTGTTTATCTCCAGAGGTCAGTATCTTATAGTCACCGTATGCAATTATTCCAAGATCGTATAATTGTACTAATGTATCTATCCCTGGATTTATTCCAGCATATGTTCGTGGGTCAGTATAAACTTCAATAACTTTTTCTATCGGATTAGTGAATAATTCTGAATAATACTTTTTAGCAGCATCAACTTTATCTGTAAAGTGTTCTATAAAGCCATCTATAAAATAATTTATATCCCTTTTATTCTCCAACCCCTGCGCATTCTTAGCATTACGGGTAATTTTATGAGCTAAAGCCTTATTAGTCCATTCAAGAACAGTACTATTATGTTCCCCTTCACCCATTCTGATAAAGTCAGCGTGCAAGGAGTGACCATTATCAAAGTAGTCCTTTAAAAATTGATTTCGAGCAGCTTTATAATCGGTGTAAACATTCTTATATCCAAGTATGTACAAATTACTTTTTATGTTAGCTAAATAATCAACTTCTCCGTTTGAAGGAGTTTTATTATCCCCTGCTTTCTTTACGTCATTGTGTATATTTTTGTTATTTAATATAATCAGGTATTGATGATCTTCCCTATGGGGTTCGTTAGTTTCTTTACTCCATGGTAACTGCATAGCTTTCCAGGTCCCAGGACCAACTATTCCATCGGGTTTCATCCCCATTTTGTTTTGGAATTTCATTACTGCCTGCTTTGTCAGTTCACCATAGGTTCCAAAAGGAACATACTTCTGAGTAACAGATCCTTGGGCATGTCAAGATATTCGTTGCTAACTAAAACCTTTTGCAATACCGTGACATCACTTATGTTATTACTATTCCCAACTTTTAGAACCCAGTTTCCTTTCTCACCTTTAGAGCTTTCCTTATAACCATTATTTTTTAAAAGTTCTAAAGTTTGAGTATCGTCAGCTTCAACTTCTGCTACTGCTCTACTATTCGGTTCCCATAGCCTTATTTTCCGTTTTCCCTGTCCTTTCTTGTTAGCAGCCATTTGGATAATATTGTTATTTGCTGAATTCGACACTACCTGGGAATTTCCCTCTATTTGTGAGTCTCCATTTCCACTTTCTTTCTCGGCCTTACTTCCCATTATGTCTGCTTCTTTTTCAAGCTGATGGTCTTGGTTAATAGCTAAGCCAGATTTCATCTGTAGCGTTGGCTGGACTCTTCCCTGTTTCTGCTGAACTGCATGCCAGCCCTCATGGGGAAGATGCTCTTCCTGTCCAGGAGCAATGAATATGTCCTTTCCCTGAGTATATGCAAGGGCTCCTAATTGCTGGGGTTTGTCAGAATTCTTATGAACCTCAACATCAGAAAGGCCGACACCCGATAATTTTTCCAGTGAATTCTTTAATGTTGGTGGTAATCCTGATCCGGGTACTGAAGTACCCTCCTGATTCCTATGTACATTTTGCACTTGCTCTGTCGTTGGATTTGTATTCGGACTTTTTCCCGGACTTTTCTTCTGAATTGATTGTTGAATGATATTTTGATTAAACTGAGCAAGTGTTACTTGCTTATTTTCTCCAGGTACCCCCATCTTCTCAAGCTGTTTTTGCTCTTTCGCTTTTTTAATAAATAACAATGCTTCATTAGTCCCAATGGATCTCTGAAGTAATAGAAGTTCGTCAGGTAATATTGCATCCGGATTCTTAAGTATTAATTGCATAATCATCAAGTAATCCATTGTCC
>JAEWMS010000027.1 GCA_023393115.1 Bacillota bacterium | reverse complement strand
GGATTAATTTTTTGTTCACCACATAATTATACAACACTTGCGGGCCCTTCGGGACCCGCATTTTACATTTTTAAGATAGCAAAGGGGTCGCTACAAAACTAATTTAGTTTTGCAACGGCCCCTTTTTAGTGCACTTACTTTAGTAAGCTTATGCTGTCCTAATTTATTCGCTTTGTAAATTTATAGCCTTTACATTTAATTTACTTGTTAGTTATGTATTCTACTTTATACCATTACAATTATAGCTTACTTCGCTACTGTTACCTTTATAGAATTTTTCTGTGTATCGTTATATATTTCTCCACCTATTCCCTTTATTTGTTTATAACTAAAGGTACAGTCTATATCCTCTGGCAGTGTATCAAATTTTAGTACGATTACTTTACTATCTATATGAGTGATAGCTATCGGAACCTTTTTCACAGATTGTCCATTTTCATAGTAATCAATACTGTAATTACCGGTATTAAAGTTATCTGTCGATATTTCACTACTGAAAACAACTTTTATGGTATCATCAGATATTTTAACAGCTTTTTCTATTGACATACTCGTCTCAGAAATATCGTCCGAATCAAAAACGTAATCAAGCTGCCCGGTTAAAGAGTATCCAGTAAAGTCAGTAATCCTTGAAGACAATCTTAAAGTATAAGTCATGTCAGGCAGCAGCTTTTTATCTTTTGAAAAGAATAGTCTCACAGTATTTACATCTTCTGTAGATACTACAGCCTTGTCTGGGTTCAATTTAAAAGAAGGATTTTTAGTATCTAATAGCGTAAAGTTCGTTAAATCAGATAAAGCCTTTTCACTTAATGGCTTGCTGAATGTTACATTAATCGAAGAGGTATCTACAGAATCGACACTAAATAATTGAAATTCAACTCCCTCAGACACATCTCCATCAAAGGATTGACTCTTTGCATCAATGGTATATTGATTGGTGGCATCCCTCATAAAATTTACCATCAAATTGTAATTTCTTGAAGAATCTAATGTACCATTTATTGAAAGCAATACGCTCTTCCCTGGATCTGTAAGCATTTTTGCCGCCTTTATCTCAATTGCCTTATTGTTTGAATCAGTTAAACTATACATATAAATCTGCTCAGCAATTTTATTATTAACATCCATAGTGAAATCTACCTGAAGGGTGTTCTTTGATATCCCTGTGACCTGTTCTATTGCAAAACCATTTATACTTTGCTGTTTCATATCTTTTGCAATAAATGTATCTAATTCATTCTGTTTGACAAAATAAACTCCGTATCCACTCATTAGCTCGGGAGAAACACTTATTGAGTACTCTTGATCAGATGTGAATTTCTTACTCTTTAATGCAATAGTTATACCTTTATTTTCCGGTAATAGCTTTATTTGTGAGTCTGACGGACTAGCCTTTATAAATGTAGAATTATTTTCGTATATTTCATAAAATGATGAATTCACAGCATTTTCATTTACTGGGTGTGTAAAATAAACATTAACTTCATCTTGGTCCTTCTGCTCAATCTTACTGATTTTAAACAAATCAGATACTACCTCCACCACAGTAAATCCGTTAAACTGTCCTGTTAGCTTTTCAAGGGTATTTCCTTCGAAATCTATAAACTTCTTGAACTCAATAGTATATTTTCTGGCAGCAACCTGTTTTGATGTTTTAATAATCAACTCGGTATCGGTCTGTGCTACACTGCTGACAGTAAGTTCATTTCCGTTTGAATTATCATTAATTTGAATACTCTCTGGGTCTATTTTACCTATTTTTTCATTAAATATGACCTTAATCCTTTGTTCATTCAACGGTTTTATTTCAACTATTTTGGACAGAACTTCATCCTTAAGGATTTTTGAAGAAACTGCTGTTTCGTAGGTTATTACGTCCTCATAAACCATTTTTTGAAGTAGACTCATATCCTCAGTTTTTGGTCTGAGTCCCAGGGCTCTGTACATTATCTTAACTACATTACCTCTTTTAAATTCCTTATTGTCGTCAGTTTTTACTTGATAATTAGGGTCGCTTACCAGTCCTATATCATATGCCATCTGAAAAACAGTGGCCCATGAAAAGTCATCTGGCGTTGAATAACCTAAAGCTTGAATTACCATACCAAGAAATTGTTTTTCAGTAACGGAATCACCAGGATTGAATTTATCATTCACTGTCACAATCCCGGCTTGCTGGCAATAGCCCACACTTGGAGCAAACCAGTCCGTCTTTTTAACATCTTTATAAATAGTCGATGAATATGTATCTTTATTATCTTTAACATATTTGTTTTTACCAATCAAATTCACTATGAACTGGGTAGCCTCAGACCTCTTAAGCTTGGATTGCAACATAAAATCACCTTTTGCATTACCGGTGATCATTCCTAGCTTACTGAGCCTGAAGGCGGCTTCAGTATCGGTTATGTTGTCTACTTCACCAGCTTCAGCCTTTATACCTGGTACAGCAAAAAGTGATACAATACAGCAACAAATAATGACAAGCGCCAGTAATCTACTTTTGTACATAAAATTTTTATCCTCCCGTGTAATAAATCCTAGATACATTAATATTACCATATATTTCGTAAATGTAGTAGCGAAAATTTCAGTTTACTATTCTACCCCAACTATTGACATAGAGTCATAACCACACGCAGAACGTGTGGTATTCATTACAATCGAGTAGGAGACGGTGACTAACCGTCGTCCTCTCACAGCACCGTGCAAACCGTCCAGTACACGGCGCTTTCAATAGTTGACGTGCACTGACTGGTATGCATTGGCTAAGTCATAAAAACCACTGCGTATCAGTCTTTCTTTTGTTAGGGCTATATTGACCGCCATTGTATGTGCCACAAACCAATAACCTCTACGGCTATTAGCCGCTTTATAAGCCAATTCTTTGGACACTCCAAGTTTCTGAAGGTTTCTCATCTTTGTCTTAGGTTTCTTCCATTGCTTCCAAATACACATTCGAATTCGACGATAGAGCCATCCATTGATATTTTCAATAGGGTTCT
>JAEWMS010000026.1 GCA_023393115.1 Bacillota bacterium | reverse complement strand
GGATTAATTTTTTGTTCACCACATAATTATACAACACTTGCGGGCCCTTCGGGACCCGCATTTTACATTTTTAAGATAGCAAAGGGGTCGCTACAAAACTAATTTAGTTTTGCAACGGCCCCTTTTTTATGCAAAAACTGTTTGGGGATTTGAACCCGGAAGGGCTATTTTATATCTGGTTGTGATATAATTCCTTTTACAATAAAATAATTTAATTGTGGAGGGATACAAAAATGAGTCAATTGAAAACCAAGTATATAAGTAGAAAACTATATGTCCTGAATGATTTTTTTGCTGATTATAGTCGAAGTAGTGATAAGTATTGTATTTTCATAAAAATAGATTCTTTAGGTAGACAACCTGCTAAGATTATTAAAACACTAAATGAATTAAAAATTAAACTTGAAGATTTAAGCAATAATCCAGAATACATAATTGAAGAATATGAATATCAGACCGAAGCAAAGCGTAGATTTAAAGATTTTACTGATAATAGTTGGGATATTAGTAGATGGATTTATTATAGAGGTTTAGAACTAAAAGTCTAAATAAATGATGAATATCCTAATAGGTAATTATCCATACTTACATTTCAGGGCCTAAATTCTACATTTCAGGCCCAAAACACTTTATGTCAATTATTTTTTGGTACTATATTATGTATATAACAAAACCTTCAAGAACTCGGTTTATTGGGTTCCAGAAGTTTTGAATATATAGAAAAAATTAAATTAATAGGGAGAGACATTATATGAAAAAATTATTTACAGCTTTATTGACATTAGTGATGGTGATTGGTATGTTGGCAGGATGCGGAAGCGACCCTGTTGCAGAGGACTTAGAAAAATTTATTAATTCAGATATGGTAGCGGTAAACCAAAAATATGAGGATTTGAAAGCAGAAATGGCAAGGTGGCAAAGCTTAGAGGACGATGCTGCACTGGTTGTCAGCTTGAAAGACACCGTGTTGCCTAACCTTGACCAATCCCTTGAACTGCTTTCTAAAATCAATCCTCAAACCGAGGAAGTAAAGGCGATCAAGGATAAGTATAAAAAAGTTCTTGATACATATAAAGAAGGATATCAAGGAATGCTTAGTGCCTCTGAAGCTGGTGACGAAGCAGGTTTAGATAAAGCAACAGAAAAGCTAGACGAAGCTGTTAAGCTTTTAGATGAATATAACCAATCAATGGAGAAATTGGCTAAAGAAAAGAATATGGAGGTTTCCTATTAATCTTTTGTGTAAGGTCTGAAATGGGAAAGACTAAAATAAGTGCGGCGGTCATGGAAAAGTTATCCTGACCGCCCATTATGTTATCTGACCAGCTTCTTGAGGGCTGTTTTTTCTGAAATCATTGAAAGAATAAAAAGAAAAGTGGTATATTAGATTTATTGCAAATACAATGTACACAGATAGCAAAGATTACATTACATAATTAGTAATGTTTCTTTTTCTATCATCTATGTAGCAACTATATGTAGAAAGGATTGCGAATTTGGAACAGAAATATTTGAAAAAAACAGGTTTAATTGCTTTAATTACCATGCTGTCGATGATTCCACCATTATCAACAGACCTTTATATGCCGGCGTTGCCTGAAATGACGGTTTTCTTTAACACAAACTCTACATTTATGAGCTTAACAATGACAATCTTCTTTGTTTTCATGGCTATGGGTATTTTAGTTTTTGGACCCATGAGTGATAAGTATGGAAGAAAACCAATACTAATTATGTGTATTACAATTTCATTAGTTTTCAGCGCTGTTTGTGCTTTTTCTCCTAATATCGGCTTTTTACTTGTTTCCCGTGCAGCTTCGGCATTTGGAGCCGGAGGGATGGTAGCTGTTGCAACTGCGTTAATTAAAGATTGTTTCGAAGGAAAAGAAATGTCTAATGTATTATCAATCACACAAGCCTTCGGTTTGCTTGCTCCGGTGTTGGCTCCTCTTTTGGGGGCTCTTATTTTAAGAGTGGCTGATTGGAAAATGACATTTATCGTCTTAGCTGCTTTGACTACTCTTTCATTATTGGGCGCATTACTATTGAAGGAAACCTTGCCCGCTTCACAACGTAACCAAGGGAGTATACTGCAATGCATTTCAGGACTAGCTAGAGTCTCGAAAAACACCAGCTTCTCCACTTTATTATTAGTAGGAGCGCTTATTTCTGCGCCATACATGGCTTACTTGGCAGTAGCATCTTATGTTTACATCGATAGTTTTGGCGTTTCAGAAACAACATTCAGTATTTATTTTGCATTTAACTCCTGTGCTGCTATTTTAGGGCCAGTTATGTATATGCGATTTAGGGCAGGTTCTGTGAAGAGAACTATAAATTTTGGTATCCTTATAGCACTTATTTCAGCAATATTGATATTAACAGTAGGAAGCTCGGGACCAATTGTATTCTTCCTGTCCTATGTTATTTACTCCATTGTAGTGACATATATACGACCACTAATTTCGGATTTACTGTTATCCAGTACAAAAACCGATGTTGGAGCCGCCTCATCAGTAATAAATTTCGGCTTCACCGTTATAGGAAGCATTGGAATGGTTATCGGTTCTTTGAAATGGGGTAGCTATACAGCTGGATTAGCAACCACAATGCTGATCTTCATTGTACTTACTATTATTATTTGGTTTTATCTTCTAAAAGCCAAATCCATTAATTTTGATTAGAAGCGGAAATAAGATAAGTATTCATTGATTTTACAACTTTTAAATCTTATGATAATATACTATCTGGCAATAATATCGTTGCCTCAGATAAATATAATTTTTAATAAACTTTTGGGATAAAAGCGTGAAAAATACATTTTGTAAGTCATCGTGCGCTTCACGCAGCGAAAAGCCACTATGTGTCTTTTCATAACTATTTATGTATGCGCAATGCGCATTATGGAGGTCAATATATGCATCTGTTTAACGCCAGTTCAATGTTCAATGAAAATGACATAAAAGAAGTTTTAAGACTTGTAAAGGATACTGAAGAACTAAAAAATAGATTAGCTATAGCAAAGAAAATGCTTTTAAAAGCATATAATTTTAAGGCTTTTAACTTACCAGAGGATTTTACTACCTCTTCTTATATAATTGCATCAAATCATTTAACTGATACCGATGGTCCGCTTATTTTAAGCTATTATTATGAGGTTATGCATAAGGTTATAGATACATATCCAGAGCTATTTATTTTTGCTAAGGAAAATTGCTTTAATGGTGTTTCCATACCAACAGAATTAATGCCCATACTTGAGCTTGAAAAAGTTTTTGCAGTTGACCGTAATAGTGTTGGCGGCTCAATGGCTGCCATGAGAGCAGCGGGAAAGTGGTTTGCTGAAGGCAAAAAGCCAAAGCATTTTCTGATTTTTTCTCAAGGAACTATTTATGATATAAATAAGGATTGTGCAGACGATATTGAGCAGGGAGCATTTTGGTTAGCAAGGTTACTGGGAATTCCTGTTTTACCGGCTTTTATTGAGCAAGCTGTTGAAGGGGCTGAGAATCGTATGGTATTTGGTGAACCAATTATTGTACCAAAAGACTGCCGTAACTTTGATGAACATAAAGAATTATGGTTGAAAAGAGTAATTGAAGCACAAAACCAACTAGAAACACTTACTGGAATTCCAGCTAGAGAAGTTGAACTTGATGAAGAGCATAAAACCAGAAAAAGAGCAAAACCAATTAATAACTAATTAATAAGTATTTCAGATAATATCAATTCATTATCAATTTATAAGGTAAATTTATTATGAAAGTAAACGTATATACTTTAAATTCATTTGCTAAAACAAGAGAAGGTGGAAATGCAGCAGGTGTTGTGATTAACGCAGATTCCTTATCAGAAGAGGAAATGAAAAAAGTTTCTGCATTTCTAGGATTTAGCGAAACAGCTTTTATATTGAGATCAAATGTAGCAGATGTTAAAGTGAGATTTTTTACTCCAAATGCAGAAGTTGATTTGTGCGGTCATGCAACCATTGCAGCCTTCCATACGATGGCAAGTATAGGATTATTAAAACCAGATGTTTATAAACAGGAGACCAGAGCCGGAATCTTGGGAATTGAAATAAAAGAAGATAATTCTATTATGATGAATCAACCAAATCCTGTGTTTTCGGAAATAATTAATAAAGATGAGCTTGCCGATTCATTGAAAATCAAAGCTTCACAAATGCCGGAAGATCTACCGGCCCAAGTGGTATCAACAGGAATCCGAGATATAATGGTTCCGGTAAAAAGTATTAAAATTCTAAATGCAATAAATCCCGATATGGAAAAAATCAAAAAAATCAGCCGTAAATACAATGTAGTCGGATATCATGTTTTTACCTTAGAATCCTTACATGGTGCTAACGCTAATTGCAGAAACTTTGCTCCGTTATATGATATTCCTGAAGAATCAGCAACAGGGACCTCAAACGGTGCACTTGGCTGCTACCTGTATCACTATGGGAAAATCAACCACAAGCAGGCAGCGAACATTGTAATTGAACAAGGTTATTCCATGAAAAAGCCATCTGAAATCCTGGTGTCGTTAACAGTAAGTGAAAACGAAATTCTTGGAGTCAAGGTGGGGGGAACTGCAATGAATCTAACTTTATCAGAAGTTGAAATATAGTAATGCATAGCATCATAAATGAGAGGCTGTCAATCAGTTGATTTGACAGCCTATAGATTTAGTGGAAAAATTCTTGGTCAGCTATTCTCTATATGCCTTTTGCTTCCTCCAACCAATTAAAACTTTTAAGATAGTTGATAATATCTATGGCCTTGACTGCTTTCCACCAGTTTTCACTAATAGCAAATTCCTTTGGGTATTTTTCATTATTATCAAACCAACTCCAAGGAATACCCCAAACATCATTTTGCGGTCTTGTAGTAATTAGATAATCAAGTTCTTTCTGAAGGGTGTCCTTATTATCTTCATAAAAAATACTATCCGGGGATTTAATATAGTCGGAGGGCCTTCGAGTATAATATACCCACTTTGTAGTATCCCTCTCTATAGTTTTATTTACAAGCTTTTTAATTTTATCGGTGATGGGTTTGAGGTCGAAATTCACCTTCAGTCCTGTTTTTTCAACGGTGTCAAGTAATTCGCAAAATCCTCCCAAGCCCATATCCCCATATTCATCGGTTGTGTTGAGTTTATCAAAAATCCTATGGCTCAATAATATAGCTTTATTATATAACTCCGATTCTTTATCAGCATATTTAAGGACGAAACAGGCTATTTGGGCGGTTAAACCTATGCCTTCGGTTAAGTTTGCTTCCATGTCGTACGTCCACCAAGGCGCATGTGCATAATCATTATTTGAAGGAATATTGAAAAACCAACCATTCTCAGAATAATATTCAGTACTGTCGAAGAACTTCAGTACTCCTTTAACCATGGGATGATTATTATCGGTAACTCCAATAATCTCTAAAATATTTGCTGCCCGCAAGGTGGTATAGGGGGAAGAATTAGGATTCCAGCTGTCGGCTTCAAGAGTATGTCCAAATCCTCCGTCATCGTTCTCGTAAAATGATAAAGCAGAAAGTACGGCCTCTTTACTTCCTTTCTCAAAATAATACTCCCATAAAGCCAATTCAAGTTGCCTTGCATTACGGTATATCTAGGTCCTTATTTGTTTGAAATCCTCTAATGACAGTTTTTTCATACTAGCCTCCATCTATGCGCAAATCGCGTTTACAAATTTCTTTAGATCATTTGAAAATTTATTGTAAAAAAGTTATTAACTATTGGTTTCATAGGTTCTACACAAACAAACACCACCAAACTCCATATTTATCTATCAATTCCACACCACAGGGGCTGAAAAACAATTCACCAAATGGAGTGATAATTTCACTGCCCTCAAGCATGGTTTCGTATGCTTTTCGTACTCTATCCTCTTGTCCTTCACCAAACTGAATACAAAACTGCATGGTATTGCCGGTAAGCCTGTTTTTGCCGCCGGCACGAGTAGTGTCATGTGCTTCACCTATAGCAATTGCTTGCCCAAACACATCAAGCTCTCTATGAATTACGGTACCATTTTCATCAACATCCTGAAAACCAATATTGGCGTCAAAGGCATTTTTGTAAAACTCGAAGGCTTCATCGCTTCCCTTGACATAAATTTGAAGTATTGACCTGAACATATGTAATCCTTTCTTGTGTTGAATAATTTTATTTTTTCCTACGCTGATGCAGACTGATTACTTAATTTACTTATCTACAGTACATAATACCATCGTTTATCCTTTATGTATTGTAAAAATTCGACATAACACTTCTTTCTAACGCGAACTTTTTAGCATCTGTAGGTGTAAGTGTATGATATTTTTTGAAGTCGTTAAGTAAATGAGCTTGATCGGTATAGCCATATTTACAGACGCCGTCCTGTATATTAAAGTTCTTATTAAATAAAATGTCTCTCCATAGATATTGGTACCTGACCAGGCTGGAGAATTTCTTTGGCGAAACACCTAAATATACCAAAAATAATCTTTCCAGTTGTCTCTGGCTGATGGAAGAATAGCCGGATAAGTCAGAAATGCTAGAGGTACCTTTTGATTCAAGTACTTTGTATATGGCATTCATCACATTGTCATTTTGCTTGTTCAAATTCAGCTTCTTAAGAAGAAACTGTTCAACTTTTCTCACTCTTTCAGTAGTTGAAGGATTTTTCACCATTATGTCTTGAAGTTCATACTTAAAGTTATTAAAATAAGCATCGGCCTCAGCAAAAGTGTTTAGAGTTTTTTGGGAAGACTCACTTGAGAATAGAGGTATGGCCCAGCTGTAAAAACTTATGGCAAAGCAGGAAACCATCGGAGTAGTAGTCAGAGGAATATCTTCAAAGGTATTATCACTTATTCCTGCAAAAAGAGCATTGAGACTGTTATTATTCATATAGATTTCAATAATAATATCCATGCAGGTATCAGGTATTACCAACTTATTTTTTACAGGTATTGTCGAGACACCTGTTAAGGGATTCGGTGTACCCCAAAAACAGCGTACATAGGGCTTTAACGCTTCACATGGTTGAATCTCAATATATGTTTCATCAATTAAAAACGGTTGGGCGGTAATAGGCCGATAAATATTACTTAGATTGAACATTAGAAATCCTCAATAATTCGCTAATTGTCTTCGGTAATGAAATTCCATGTAATGTAAAAATATTATCACTAATAATGAGTAAAAGTCAAATGTCACAAGGTGTTTCTGGCAGGACTATCAGATTAACCACTACCAGATTAATTTGCAAAAACGTTGCCGGGAAGACCCGACAACGTTTTTGTTACAGATTTAATCTTTCAGGTTGATTTTGATGTAGGGGAGAATTTGTTCGTCTATTCTGCGTACAAGAGAATAAGTGTATGGAGTAAAGTATCTGCCCCAGAAATTTTTTGCTTGCGGATTAATTGATTCGTAGTCAACACCGCAAAGAGGGTAGCCGTTTTCCATAAGCCACTGCTGAACGGTATTTAAAAGTGCCGAGCCTACACCATTTCCTCGTTCACTCTCTATAACAAAAGAATCCTGAATATTCATAACCGAACTGTGACAAGAAATAAAGCTTTCTGCTTCAGTACAAAGCCTCATTATTCCGATAGGCTTGTTGCTTCGGTAGGCTACCCACTCATGATTACCCTCTTGTGACATCCAGTCCATATGCTCTTCGACAGGGTCATAATTGCTCCTGGGCATAAAAACAGGGGAACGCCTGTAATAATTATTATGCTGAATATGTATATCTGAGAGGATATCAGCATCCTCAGCCACAGCTTTCCTGATTTCAAAACCAGAAGAAGTAGAATTGGTGAGGGAAGCCGGTAGTTTAAGAGTAGAAGTTTGACGTATTGAGTCAATACATCTAAGACCGAAACCCTGCCAGAACCACATATTTACCAGAGCGTCATCATGGCTAAATACCGTGACGGCATGGGTTATATATTCTTCTTTTACCCACTGGTCTGCTGCATATCTATAGAGTTCCGAATAAAGAGACAAACCGTAATCGGGCTTCACACCATGTCCATAAATAGGGCAATAGATTCCATTATACTTACCAAAAAAATTATCTACTTTGAAGCCCGAAAGAAAGCCTACAAACTCATTATTCAAAAGAGCAGCATAGCCACTGCCATTCTCAAATAAATATTTTATAGAATCTCTTATTGAATTGCTGAAGTCAGCATCGGGTAAATAAGGAATAGATTGCCTCTCTTTTATATATGCATTTAGAACCATAACCAGCGCTTCATCAACATAATCTATTTTAACTTGGACAAAATTAAATTTATTGTTCATATTACATTAACCTCCAAACCCTTGATAAAATTATTAGTTTTCTTGCATAACAAATAAAAGCATATTGAAATGATAACCCATTAATGGATGGTATCCGAGCACACAAAATAAACCTGATAAAAACAGGCGATTCTTTTACTCAAATACCATCTTAACAGCTTAAGGATTTAATCACTCAATACGCTCCTGAAATTATTATTAATAAAAATTAGATATATTTTCATATTAGCGGTATATGACAGTTAAGTCAATATCGAATCTAAGTGTTTCGTGTTTTTTTGCCATTTATGGGGATAATGAAGCTGTAGGAATCTAATCTGTAAGTTAAACGAAGGAAAGGGATAAGCATGAGGCAAAGAAGATGGAATAACTCTAATGTAGCTATTACCCATAACAGTGATGAGGCAGCCGCCATAAAGCAAGCCGTTGAGCTGCTTCAAATAACTTCAGAAGTTAATAATAATGATGTGGTGGTAATAACACCTAACTGGGTGAATAATAGGCAGCCAAACTCTGCCACTGTTGTGGGGCCGGAAAGCCTGAGACAGATTATTAGGATTTTCAAAGACAGAAATCCCGGGAGAATTGTTATTGCCACTGGAACAGCAGATGGTGAGACAAAGGATGTCATGGATTCTGTTGGCTTCGGGAAAGTTATTTCAGAAGAAGGCGTTGAATTTATTGATTTGAATCATGGACCTTTTGTAAGAATTAATCTGAACCACTCAATAGTACCTGCAACAAATTTAAATAAACTATTTGAGGAAGTAACCATATTGGTCTCATTTACTCAGCTGAAGCATCACGAGGAGGCCACAATGTCTGCAGCAATAAAAAACATTGCACTGGGGTGGCCTCCGGCTGATGAACACGGGCAGCCTAAGAAGAACCTGGGAATACACACAGAACTCCATGGCTTTATATCTGCCATGGCCGGGCAAATTCCCA
Organism: Bacillota bacterium; assembly: GCA_023393115.1. Taxonomy (GTDB): domain Bacteria; phylum Bacillota; class Clostridia; order Acetivibrionales; family DSM-1351; genus Ruminiclostridium. The sequence goes on along the minus strand of JAEWMS010000026.1, from coordinate 106,911 downwards.
TAGACCTGTCCATTGTCAGCGCAAGTCCTGCAATGATTGGAACCGGACCGTCAAAAGGGATTGCCCGGCATACAGGGCTGGTTATAGCAGGCTGCGATCCGGTAGCAACTGATACCATTGGGGCGAGACTGTTAGGTTTTAAACCCCAGGCCATAAGGTATTTGTTTGAGTGCAGTAACCAGAAAATAGGTGAAAGTGTCATAGAAAATATTAGCATTGCAGGGATACCACTTGTTGAGGCCGAAAACATATTCAGTCAGGCAGCATATGGTGACGGACTGGCTGTTGATAAACCTAAATGACTTTCACCAAAGTAACACTACAAAATATTTTTAAGAGGAAAGGGAACAAGGAAAATGAAAAGTATTATTCCAAGCATAGCAGTAATGAATTGCAGTGATGCACTTGATTTTTACAAATTGGTTTTCGGCGGCGAAATAAAAATGGTAAAGACTGCCGATAGCAGTGAAATGTTCAAAGGGCATGAAGGTAAAATAATGCATTCTGAGCTTCACATAGCACCAAATTGTGTTTTGTACTTTACAGATCTTTTCGGAGAAGGGACAGAGCACACAAATATTCAACTGGTTTTGGAAATGGACTCGAAGGAGCAGATAGAGAAGGTTTATTCTGAGTTAACAAAAGAAGGCGCAACTGTTATTTTTGAGCTTCAGAAAGCCTTTTGGGGAGCTTACCATGCCGTTGTAAAGGATAAATTTGCCGTAACCTGGGGTCTGAATTACACAGAGAAATAATAGTAAAGTCCGATTAATGTCGTGTGATTAATCGGACTTCAGGTACACCAGAATAAATGTTATTATCTAAACTCCTTGGCTAATGCTTCAAAAGCAGGCAGGGAGTTTTTTATGGTTTCAAGGCTTACACAGTAAGCGAGGCGGAAATGGCCGGGAGCACCGAAACCGGAACCTGGAACTATAAGTAAATTATACTTCAAGGCTCTGTTTTTGAATTCCAGGTCATCAGCTATAAGAGACTTGGGGAACAGATAAAAGGCACCGTCAGGTTTAACACATTCATACCCGAAGCTGGTGAGGCCGTTATAAATTAAATCTCTTCTCTCCTTGTAAATATTAATATCCACTGAGGCATCAATAGACTTAGCAATAACCTTCTGGAACAGGGCAGGGGCATTGACATAACCTAAAACTCTGTTGCAGTATATCAGACCGCCCATCAGGGTTCCAATGTCATCAGCTTCAGGGTTTGTTGCAATATAACCCATACGTTCACCAGGGAGTGAAAGAGACTTGCTGAAGCAGTCAATCATAATTGCATTTCTGTATATTGTTAATATGTTTGGTACTTCAACATCATAGGCCAGCTTCCTGTAAGGCTCATCAGAAATGATGTAAATAGTGTGTCCGTATTCTTTTCCTTTTTCTTCGAGAACCTTGGCAATAGCTTTCAAAATATCGGCACCGTAAACAACTCCGGTAGGGTTATTTGGTGTATTTATAAGGACTGCCTTGGTGTTGGGAGTTATTTTTGATCTGAGTAGTTCAGGGTCAGGTAAAAAAGTATCAGGGTCAGTGTTTACTATAACTGTTTTACCACCGTGATTGTCTATGTATGAGGTGTATTCCACAAAGTAAGGTGCAAATATAATAACTTCTTCGTCCTGATCGAGAAGAGTTTTCAAAACTACATTCAGAGCTCCGCCTGCACCTACCGTCATAACTACATTATTAAAGGTCAGCTTTAAGCCTGTTTCTTTGTTTATCTTAGTGGCTATGGTTTCTCTAACCTCAGGATAGCCTGCATTATCCATATACAAGTGCATACCCAGTTCCTCTGATTTAACCAGCTGTCTCAATGCAGCTTTAACTTCTGCTGGAGGCTCTGGATCTGGATTTCCAAGAGAAAAATCAAAAACCTTATCCTCTCCATACACCTTTTTTAGCCTTGTACCCTCTTCAAACATGGCTCTTATCATTGATGAATTAGCCAGTCTATTGTTGATTTTATTAGAAATCATTATAATTCCCCCAATCATTAATTATTGTTTATGTTGAATTTTATAAACTTTATCTTCTTCAGGTGTTACATAAATAGTTTTAAAGCTTTCATAAATTACCATACCGGGTTTTGCACCACTTGGCTTTTTTACATTTTTAACAATTGTATAATCCACAGGAACATTATAGGACATTTTTGCACTGCTGTGGTATGCTGCCAGAATAGACGCCTCAAGTAGGGTTGAATCAGGAACCTCACGACGTTCAGTTCTTATTATAACATGGGACCCTGGAGCATCTTTTGTATGAAGCCAAATATCATATGAAGCAGCCTGTTTTAAAGTCAATAAGTCATTTTGCTTGTTATTTTTGCCAACAAAAATTTGAAAGCCGTCACTGGATGTATATTCCAGCGGGGAAGAGGGCTTATCCTGCTTCTTTTTCGCATTTCTGGCAGAAGCCCTTATATAACCCTGGTCTATTAATTCCTGCCTTACTTCGTCGATTTCCTGTCTGCTGCTGCAATTCTCCAGCATTATTTGAACACTTTGGAGATATTCAAGTTCGGCTATTGTGTCCTTAAGCTGTTGGGTTACATTTAAGTGAGTACTTTTTGCCTTTGCATACTGCTTGTAATATTTCTGTGCATTCTCCTGAACGGATTTATGTTCATTTAATGGGATATCAATATATTCTTCATTTTCACTGTAGTAGTTTAAAACCCGCGCACTTTTGCTGCCGGTGGGGATGCAGTATATATTTGCAGTAATTAATTCTCCATAAAGCTGAAGCTTTTCCCGATCAGACACCTCTCGTAGTTTATCATTGAAAAGTGCAATTTTCTTTTCACATCGGTCAATACTGTTTTTTATTACTTTAACAACATCGCCCATCTTCTGTGTAAGCCGCTCATTTGTATCTCTGAGAGAGTAGAACTCGTCTAAAGCTACTGATAAAAGCTCATATTTCTTAGAAATTACAGGTTGCTTGGGAGAAAAACAGTAAAAATCCGCGGGCCTCAAAAAGTTCTTATCCTGATAAATAATACTTGGCTCAAAGGTATTGTTTATTATTTGAAGAAGATAATCCTTTAGAGCCGAAACCACTTTTTTTCTGTCAGAATCAGATAAGGCGGGAACCGGTGTTTTAGAAGCTACTCCCGCAGCCGCACAAATTTCACGACAGGTGTAAGGACTGAAGCCTTTTATTACGTTTAATATTAAACCTTCCAGATTTTTAGCCTCAGAAACATAAGGATGCTCAAAAATCTTTTCAGGGTTTACATCTTCCGGCAGCTCCTTGTTCTGTGCAGGAGGGAGGTTATAAAGCCTTGCGGGCATAACCTCTCTGACACTGCTTATATCACTGTCCACATGCTTTACCGAATCTATGATTTTATCTTCACTATTAAGTAAGATAATATTACTGTGCTTTCCCATTATTTCAACAACTACTCTTTTAACAGATAAGTCACCAAGCTCATTGACCGATTCAATATTGATAGAGATAACTCTCTCATAGTCATGGAAACTGATGTCCAGCAGTTTACCACCGGCCAGATGTTTTCTCATAAGCATGCAGAAAACCGGAGGAGTTTGTGGATTTTCTTTCTGTGAAGCTGTTATATGGAGGCGGGGATAATTAGCATTGGCACTTGCAACCAATCTATAATTCTGACTCCTGGAACGGATCAATAGAACTATTTCATCGGCTTCAGGCTGGAATACCTTGTCAACTCTGCCTCCGGCCAATAAAGAATTTAATTCATTTACAATGCATTTTGTTACAATTCCATCGAAGGGCATTTTAGTATTACTCCTATTTATCTTAAAAAATAAGCTGCAATTTAATTGCAACTTATTTTTTACTATATCAGTACATCATTATTATTAAATTATATCATTATATATTGAATCAGCCTAGGCTTTTTTTAATCCTCAAGGGCCTGACGGATATCTTCAATGATATCGTCAACATTTTCGATACCTACAGAAAATCTTATCAATGCAGGATCAATTCCGGCCTGTACCAGCTGTTCATCAGACAATTGTCTGTGTGTCGAGCTGGCAGGGTGGAGTACTGCCGTTCTGCAATCGGCTACATGAACCACTATTGCAGCCAGTTTCAGCTTATCCATAAACTTGACTGCGCCCTCTCTACCGCCCTTGATTCTGACGGAAATAACTCCGCTGCAGCCGTTTGGGAGATACTTTTGAGCCAGAACACGGTAAGGATCCTCCTTAAGGTATGGATAGCTTACTGATAATATTTTATTATTTGCTGAAAGAAACTCTGCAACCTTTTCAGCATTTCTACAGTGGCGCTCCATTCTTAAATGGAGTGTTTCCAATCCCAGATTTAATAAAAATGCGTTATTGGCTGACATATAGCAGCCGAAGTCTCTTATAAGCTGTACTCTGGCCTTGGTAATATATGCGGCTTTTCCGCAGTCTCTTGTGTAGACCATACCGTGATAGGATTCATCCGGTTGAGTCAAGCCGGGGAAGTTACCGCTTTCCCAGTCAAAATTGCCTGAATCGACAATTACTCCTCCGATGCATATGGCGTGCCCATCCATATATTTGGTTGTTGAGTGAATTACTATATCCGCACCGTATTCGATTGGTCTTAAAAGCATTGGAGTAGCAAAAGTGTTGTCTATTATCAGCGGCACACTATTTTTGTGAGCAATCCGAGCAAATTTCTCAATATCCAGAACGCTTATCTTAGGATTTGCGATGGATTCTCCGAATAAAGCTTTTGTGTTGGGGCGAAAGGCCTTTTGTATTTCTTCGTCTGAACTGTCCTGATTTACAAATGTTATATCTATTCCCAATTCCCTCAATCTTTTATCAAAAAGGTTAAAGGTACCTCCGTATATTGTGCTTGAACAGACAATATGCTCACCGGACTTACAGATATTTAAAACAGAAAGCAGGGAAGCAGCCTGGCCGGAAGAGGTACACACCGCACCAATGCCACCTTCAAGAGCAGAAATCTTCTTTTCAACGCAATCCACGGTGGGGTTGCTTATTCTGGAATACATATGTCCGTCTACTGATAAATCAAATAACTTTGCTACGTGTTCAGTAGAATCATATTTATATGTAGTACTTTGATAAATTGGTAAAACACGGGGTTCTCCATTTCCGGGCTTATAACCTTCCTGGAGACACTTGGTTTCTATTTTCCATGACATTATTAATCACTCCTTTAATGTTTATACTGACTTAAAAACTATAAAAAATTACATCGAATAACACTATAGTATAACGCAAATGGACATCTATTGCCTTGTTATATTCTATATTATATCGTATAAATTAACAATATTTGTTTATGGCGTTTGTACATGCTGTGGCAAAAAGGTATAAAAGCTATTCATTTATAGTACAAGAAAAAAAGACAGAAATTGTATGCCAAATCTGTCTTTTTTGTAGTTAAGTTATTTATCTATAGCAAAATTACTATGCGGCAATATCTTTACTGTCCGCAGCTTTGGATTTCTTAAAGCCACCGTTCTTTGAATAAATTATTGCACCAACGATTAGAATTGCACTTAGGCCAAGTGCCACCAGCATACCAGGGTCTGTACTCTTATACTGAATCAGGATTGGTGCTGCCAGAAGTGAAACAAGGTTGATAACCTTTATCATAGGATTGAGGGCAGGGCCTGCAGTATCCTTGAGAGGATCTCCTACAGTGTCTCCTACAACCGCAGCCTTGTGACTTTCTGACCCTTTTCCGCCATGAGCACCGTCTTCAATGGTTTTCTTAGCGTTATCCCAGGCTCCACCCGAGTTGGCCATGAAAACTGCCAGCAGTTGACCTGAAATTATGACGCCGGCCAGGAAACCACCCAAGGCTTCAACACCAAGCAGGATTCCTACAAATAACGGGGAAACCACAGAGATTATTGCAAGACCAAGTAATTCTCTTTGGGCGGCAACAGTACATATATCAACTGCCTTCTGATAATCAGGCTTTACTTTACCTTGGAGCAGGCCCGGAATTTTGAACTGACGCCTTACTTCATTGACAATTAGTGAAGCAGCTCTCGTTACTGAATTGATAATGAGAGAGGAGAACAGCCATGGAATACAGGCTCCAATTAGCATACCAATAAATACTGTCGGACTGGAGACTCTGATACCAGTATCAAAAATGGTTTCTTTAGCACCCATACCGATTTGTATCTTTGATACATCGGTCAAGAAAGAACCGAACAATGAAACTGCTGCAATAACAGCTGAACCTATAGCGACACCCTTTGTAATTGCTTTTGTTGTATTTCCGGTTGCATCAAGGCTGTCCATAACAGTTCTTGCATCCTTATCAAGGCCTGCAAGCTCTCCTATACCATTGGCGTTGTCTGCAATAGGACCAAAGGAGTCCATGGCAACATTATTACCTGTCAATGTGAGCATACCGATACCTGTCATGGCAACACCATATAGAACAAAGTGTACATCCTGTCCCCAGAAGATTAGTATAGAGCTTAATATGGTTACAGCTATAACAACTGTCTGCCATACAGCACTTTCAAAGCCTTCTGCAAGACCACGGAGGATAAGAGTGGCAGATCCGGTTTTTGATGCTCCGGCAATATCCTTAACAGGTCTGTGCTTAGTGTCAGTAAAATGCTTTGTCACTTCATCAAGTGCTACAGCAAGTAAAATACCAACACCAACTGAGAGAAATGCTCTCCATTCATTCATATAGAATAAAGCCAGTAAGGCAAAGGAAGCCAGGCTGATCACTGCTGAAGTATAGAACCCCTTATTAATTGAGCCAAGGGCATCACCTTTTTTTGAACCTCTTACAAGATAAGTTCCTATAATTGAAGAAAGGACTCCGATACCTCTTACAAGCAACGGGAATATTATCCATTTAAGCTCCCCTGTAATACCATATAAAGAAAGTCCTAAAATTAATCCTGATACAATGGTAACTTCATATGATTCAAAGATATCTGCCGCCATTCCGGCACAGTCGCCTACGTTATCACCTACAAGGTCAGCTATAACAGCAGCATTTCGAGGATCATCCTCAGGGATTCCGGCCTCAACCTTACCGACGAGGTCAGCGCCAACATCAGCCGCTTTGGTATAAATTCCACCGCCAACCCTCATAAATAAAGCAAGAAGTGTACCACCGAACCCAAAGCCTAATAAAGCATCAGGAGCAGCTATTCCTAAAATTATGAAAATCAGTGTTCCGCCAAGTAAGCCTAAGCCGTCAGTTAGCATACCTGTAATGGTACCTGTTCTGTATGCGATTTTCAAAGCCTCGCCAAAACTCCTTCTGGATGCAGAAGCCACGCGGACATTTCCTTCGACGGCCATTCTCATACCAAATTGTCCTACAATAAGGGAGAAGGTTGCACCCATAATAAAGGCAATGGCTCTGGCAAAACCAATTACAATTTTAACTTGGTCGGAGCTTAATTCAGAGAATCTTTCTGTTGCCTCATCACTTGGAGGAACAATGTAAACCGAGAAGAAAAGAAGAACTGTCAGAACTGCAATAAGGGGTAGAATAGATTTGAGCTGTCGGCGCAAATAAGCATCGGCACCGCCTTTGATTGCCCCCCAAACTTCCTGCATTTTTTCTGTGCCTTTGTCATACTTCATTACCTGATGGCGAAGAATGAATGCATAACCCAATCCCAGAAAGGCAATTAATAGTACACACCATATACCAATAATTTCAAAACTTGTTGCATTACTTAGACCAGACATAATAACACATCCTTTCATAATATTTTATCTAAAAATTATTAATCGGAGCGAATGACATGGAGTAATCCAAAAATTTTCCCAAATTAAACATTCGATATAATTATCGAAATATCCTTTATTTATTTTCAGAAAAATTATCCTTTATTTCTGAGGAACTTGATTATTATATACAATTTCTAAATATGTTTGGTTTCATCCCTAACCATGGATATCATTAACAATGTAAATGAGAATATTTATGTTTATTATTCAAATAATCATATTAGGTTATTAAAAATAAACAATAATAAACATTATTTATTTTGTAGATTTATGGAATTTTAGTATTTACTTAATATAGTAAAAATGGTAAAATTATGTAAAAGTTATTAATTTACAAAAGAAAAGAATGGTGATAAATAATGGAAAATAACAGATATCTACTAAATAAAGAAGTAGAATGTCTAAAGGAAGAGCTTTACAATTTGTTGGAAAACAAACCTTGGGCTCACCACGATATACTTAAGTTAAGCAAACGGTTGGATAGGCTTATTCTTAAATATTACAGTTGTGATTAACTTTTTGCAATTATTTTTTCATACTCTTTTAATAGATTTTCTGCTGTAATTCTCTTTTCAGTATTTGTTTCATTATTAACGTATTTGAGGATATAACTGATTTTATTTGTTGTATGTGTTATAAAATCAGTTATATTTATCATTTTATTGTCATACTGTTTTATTAATATGGATACCATAATAACGCAGCATTCAAAAAGCTGTTTGTCAAATATCTCATGATCTTCACACATATTTTTTCTCCATTAATTCCAATTTAACTTTGAAAGAATCCGACAAGAATAAATATAATAAATATCCATAAAAATGTCAAATATTTCCTAATAATTAAATTAAAATTCAAATTTATGAATAAATTTGTTATAATCCAATAAAGTGTTATATTCTAATAAGGTATATGATTAGTTCACGATGATGTATTAATAAATCGGGATGGAGGAAATATGCTGAATATTTGTATTAATGATGAATTGTTTTATATAAAAAGTATAGATAAGACAAGTATCAGAAAGATATATTCCATATATAGAAACTCCAACGATTTTAAGTATGCCACCGGTATCTTTCAACCAATCGAATATATCCAGTTCTCGAATAACATATCCCAGTTTATTCAAAGAGAAAACGTCTTTTTCCTTGATATTCGCTTGTATACTGGAGAAACAATCGGCATGATCAAAGGCATAGTGATTGATAAGGATAATATTGTTTGGATTAACTCATTTATAATAGATACCCCCTATCAATCAAAGGGCTTTGGTAAAAAGGTAATAAAATTACTTGAGGATTATTTGAAAAAAATATGTCATTCAAAAAGAATATATCTTTCTGTTTTCAGAAATAATGTATCAGGTATTAATTTTTGGATGAAATGCGGATTCAACGAATGTAATGATTTACCCAAAAAGGAAAAAGTCAGACTAAATGAAACCGTTCAGATTATGTGCAAATTACTATAGTTTATATGAATATTACAAAAATATTACCAAAAAATTGCTGTTTTGTTTCGAAAAGTTTGACAAACTGTTACAAATTTAATATAATGGTCAAGGAGTAAAGAACGATATCACTAAATATTCTATTTACTCTGTAGTTAAATATAGCTGAATCCTCGAAAAGAGGTACGGAGGAACCAAAATATTGGGGTGAGTCCATGCAAATGGTAGGGAGGTCCTATTGCCCGAGCCCGACAGCTAACTTCGGAAGCGAATTATAGGAGGAGCCAATGTCAGGTAAGATCAGCAAGATACTTGTTGGATGTATTTTTGCTTTTTCACTTGTACTGATTTGCTCGGTTGCTATGGCTGCAGCACAGCCTGCAAAGATTGTAGGAACTCAAGTAAATGTAAGGGAAGAGCCTAATACTTCTTCAGGTATAATCACAAAGTTATCCAATGCAAGGGTATCGATTGTCGATAAGTCTGATGACTGGTATAAGATTTCCTTTGAGGGAAAGACAGGCTGGGTAAGCAGTGACTACATAAAAGTTTTGACTGCAAAGGGAAAAATTAATGCCAACGGTGTTAATTTTAGAGAGACTGCCAGCACATCAGGCAAGGTTATTGATTCTCTAAGTGAGGGAACGAGTGTAGAAATTCTTGATACTCTCTCAGGTTGGCACAAGGTAAAGGTAGATTCAAAGGTCGGCTATGTTGCCACCAAGTTTGTTACAGCTACCAGTACCGAACAAAAGTCGTCTCGTTCAACAACAGCAACAACTATTGAAACAGAAGATACTGATGTTTCAGATGACGATGTATCAGATGCAAATGAAGTTGTCGCTTATGCTAAAAAGTTTGTTGGAGTACGATATGTTTATGGTGGAAAAAGCCCGAAAGGCTTTGATTGCTCGGGATTCGTTGGATACGTTTATAAGAATTTCGGAATAAAACTAAACAGTTCTGCTGCAAGTATGTATTCTGACGGTGTAAAAGTATCAAAGAGTTCATTAAAAGCAGGAGACATTTTGTTTTTTGACGCTTCTTCAAGAAAAGCATCCGGCGCAATTGACCATGTGGGTATTTATATAGGGGGAGGCAAGTTTATACATGCTTCTACTTCGAATAAACAAGTTGTTATTCAAACTTTATCTGAATACCGCGGTAAGTATATTGGTGCAAGAAGAGTAATGTAATTTTATCATAAACCCACAAAAACGTCCTATCTGGACGTTTTTGTATTATCTTTTCTAGTTCGAAAGAACTAGGTCATTAGCTTTCTACTTTTCTAATACATTTACTAATACATTTAATAAAACAAATGATCAAATTAGCAGCCTTTCTAGTATAACCGGTTACAAATGCATACATTATGTAAATATTAATGCCTTTTTCAAATACACATTATGAATTCTTTAACAGGTTGTTTACCATTTTCACCTACCTGTTTCACCCAATATTATTAACAAGTTCAATAGCTTTTATTGCTTCAGGAGGCCGTATGATTTATAAAAGACCCCTCTGTCTGTTTTGCCTGTCATTTATGACTGGAATATTGCTTTCGTATAATTTCAGCCTATCTTTTACATTGGTTTTATCAGCCATCAGCTTTTTAGTTCTGGTTATAACCTACAAGAAGTTTAAAAGAGCAATGCTCGTCATATTTGCTTCGCTATTATTTTTTACCGTGGGCAGTCTGCTTTATAACAATTCGGAAAAACAATATTTATATGACCTTGAAGATTATTATGGTAAATCAATTATTCTTAACGGTTATATTGACAGTGAAATCGAGAAGGATGGTGACAGAATAAAATTTACCTTTAAAGAAACGAAGAAACTGAATTCCAGGCTTTTGATTTTAGTTTACAATAACCGGGGGGCCGGTGAAAGCTTTGATACCGGAAAAATGGGTTATAGAACCAAACTTTCTTTTCAAGGTGTAATTAATAAACCTAAAGCGGCAACAAATCCCGGTGGTTTTAATTATCAAAGATATCTGGCATCAATAGGTATATCAGGAACTGTCAATATTTTTAATTCAGAGGTTACTACTGAAGGTATTGAACCCGGAGGAATGATTAGTAGACTGGGCTTTAGTATTAAGAATAGGGTTTTGGGAATTGTTGGGCATTGTCTCTGTGAAAATCAGGCAGGTCTTTTAGCCGGAATGATAATCGGATATAAGAACGGATTGGGTGATAATGCCTCTGAAGCATTCAGAAAAGCTGGACTGACTCATATTATGGTGGCTTCGGGCATGAACGTGGCATTCATCATTTTACCTCTTTTGTTTTTATTCAAAAAATTGAATTTGGGTAACAGGGCCTCAAGTGTTATCACCATATTCGTACTTATTCTTTTTGTTTTTGTTACCGGCTTTTCGGCTTCGGTAGTCCGGGCTGTGATAATGGGCATAATAATTTTAGTAGGGAAGATTATTATGCGTGAGCCGGACATCTATACCAGTATTTCGGCAGCAGCTCTAATAATATTAGTTATTAACCCTTTTATTATATTTGATATAGGTTTTCAACTTTCCTTCGGGGCAACCCTCTCTCTGGTTATGTTTTACCCGGTGATAAAAACAGTCGTTTCACGGATTCCAATACCTGAAATCATTGCAGATACTCTTGCAGCAACACTAGCTGCGCAAATTGGAGTAGTGCCAATAACACTTTACTATTTTAACAATCTTTCAATCATATCTGTTGTATCCAATCTTTTAGTAGTTCCTATGGTTCAAATTATAACGATAATAGGGTTTATAATGGTTTTTGCTGGATTAATAAATATTAATTTGGCTGTACTTATAGGCTATATAAATAACACTTTTTTATCCTTTGTTCTTTTTGTAACGGAGACGTCATCAAAGGTTCCCTTTGCTTCCATAAAGCTTCCCACACCCCCCATATGGATGATTTTGATATATTACGTAGGAATTATATATTTGTTTATGGGAAGAGAAAGACTTAACAAGTTGAAGGGATTCAAAAAAGTAAAATGGGCAGTAGTTATAGTATTAGCTGTCAGTTTGTTGATATGGAATATAGTTCCTAAACCAATGGAAATAGTCTTCTTGGATGTAGGTCAGGGGGATGGTGCATATATAAGGACAGTCCATGGAACTAAGGTATTAATAGATGGAGGAGGCAGGGAGGCAGGCTCAAAGTCCTCCTTTGATGTAGGCGAGTCGGTTGTGGTGCCATTTATTTTAGATACCGGTACTAAAAGTATTGATATGGTTATAGCTAGTCATGGCCATTCTGACCACACTGAGGGTTTAGAAGCAGTATTGGAAGAACTCAAGGTGGGAATGCTTGTGCTCCCGGATACTGACGGAAATGGCTTCGAAAAGCTTAAAAATATATGTACTGGAAAAGGTATAAAAATAGCACTTTGTAAAAAAGGTGATATAATAAAACTAGATAATGAGACTAGATTTGAAGTGATTAATCCACTGGAGTTTTCAAGGGACGAATTATCACAGCAGTCTTTAAATAACAGCTCATTGGTGCTAAAATTAATATACAAAAATTTTAGTGTTCTATTTACCGGAGACAGTGAAATACCTGTTGAGGAAAGACTTGTTGGATCAAAACTGGATCTTGAGTCGGATTTAATCAAGGTTGGTCATCATGGTTCAACAACTTCAAGCAGTACCGAGTTCATTGAAAGGGTAAAACCTGAATATGCAGTAATATCGGTAGGGGAGCATAATAAGTTCGGCCATCCGTCACAATTTGTTGTTGACAGGTTAACCGAAAGGAATATAGAACTATACAGAACAGATGAATCGGGGGCCGTTACAGTAAAGAGCTATGGAAAAGGCCTAAAGATAAGTACAATGCTACCGTAACGGCCTAAAGATAAGTACAATACTACCATAGAGGCCTAAAGGTAAGTACAATACTATCGGGATTGCTTATACCGACATTATGTAAATTATTACAGAGGAGATAGATTATGAGTTTGGATATCCTTAAAAAGCAGATAAAAGAAGAAAAGCTTATGAATATTTATCTGTTTACAGGTGCAGAAGAATATTTGAAAAAATATTATACCAACGCAATCACCAGACTTATAGTTGAAGAAGATAATAAAGAATTCAATTTTATTTCATTTGAAGGAAAAACAGATAGAGATACAATAATTTCAAACTGTGAAACCTTACCAATGTTCAGCGAAAAAAAGCTGGTAATTGCTAAAAATACTGGTCTCTTTAAGGCAAAAAAGGGAGAGTCAGAAAATGCGGGCGCCGATAAGAAGTCAGGAAAGGACAAACTGTCCGACTATCTTGAAAACATACCCGATTATACCTGTCTGATTTTTATAGAAAGCGAAATTGACAAGAGAATCAAGCTTGTTAATACAATAAAGAAGTGCGGATTAATAGTGGAGATGGATTACCAGAAACCCGCTGACCTTGTCAAGTGGGTGGTTAAGGTTATAAAAAGCCATAATAAAAATGTCGATCAGATGACGGCCTCATATATAGTTGAAAATAGTGAGTATTCAATGACGGAATTGCTCAATGAAATTGATAAGCTTGTAAATTACGCAGAGGGTAAAAATGAGATTTCCATTAAGGATGTAGAAAAAGTATGCAATAAGACCATTAAAAGCAGAATATTTGACCTTACAGATGCTATTTCTGAAGGTAATATTTCTAAAGCACTTTCATTACTAAATGATATGGCTGCTTTGAAGGAACCAATGCAGAAAGTTTTGTTTATGATTGTCAGACAGATCAGGATGGTCTACAGGATAAAGCTTTTAAGAAATCAGGGAGTAAGGGAGGATGCCGCTGCGAAGCAGCTGGGATTAACACCTTTCGTAGCTTCCAAGGTTATGAGTGTAAGCCGGAATCTGGACATCAATGTTTTGGAAAGAGCCATGTACTACAGTCTGGAGCTTGATGAGTCCATAAAAACAGGAAAAATATCAGACCGAATAGCTATTGAATTATTAATAGCTTCAATGGGGTCAAGTAAATAGATCAATATAAAAGACAATAGTAAAAATCAATAGTAAAAATCAATAGTAAAAATCAAAAGTAAAAAAGTATAACAGTAAATATTGTGGGGGTCAAAATTGGAGAAGTGGATATTAAGGAATCCTAAAAATGACTTTGATAAAATGTCATCTGAGTTAGGGATTAGTCCTTTGTTGTGCAGAATTATGGTTAACAGGGGAGTTTCGGATTATCAAACAGCAAGAAACTTTATTAAGTCAGAAATTTCTGATTTGTTTGATGCCGGGGAAATTAAGGACCTTGAAAAAGGTGTAGACATAATAATCGAAAAAATTAAAGAGAGCCGGAAGATACGAATAATAGGCGACTATGATGTGGATGGTGTTGTTAGTACCTACATTCTATATAAAGCCCTTTCCAGATGTGAAGCCCAGGTGGATTACACCATACCTCACAGGATAATTGACGGCTACGGGATAAATAACAGTCTTATTGATAAGGCAAAGGAGGACGGTGTTGATACAATAATAACCTGCGATAACGGTATTGCTGCCTCCGAGCAAATCAATCACGCCAAAGCAGCAGGTTTAACCGTTGTAGTAACAGATCATCACGATGTACCCTTCGTTGAAAATGACAATAGTGAGAGAGTTTACATACTGCCTGATGCAGATGCAGTCATTGATATAAAACGTGCAGACTGCGAATATCCTTTCAAATTATTATGCGGTGCCGGCGTAGCTTTCAAATTTGTTCAGATGCTTTATCTGAAAATGAATATCCCCGAAACCGAATGGGAGGAATTTTACGAATTTGTGGCAATTGCTACGGTATGTGATGTTGTTGATCTGGTAGGAGAAAATAGAATTCTTGTAAAGAAAGGACTTTCTGTTATCGGGCATACTAAAAACATCGGGCTGAAAGCGCTGATGAAGCAAACCGGAATTTTTGGAAAGGAAATAGGAGTTTATCATCTTGGATTTATTATCGGGCCATGTATCAACGCTTCCGGGAGACTGGATTGGGCCGAAAAGGGTCTGAAAATGCTTTTAAGTACCACAATGGAAGAGGCTGAAATGCTGGCGTTGGAATTGCATGAGCTGAATAAGGAAAGAAAAAGCATGACTTTGGCAGGAGTGGAAGAAACTGTTGCCACTATTGAAAGCAGTAACCTGAAAAACGATAAAATACTGGTGGTTTACAAGCCTGATATTCATGAAAGTATTGCAGGCATTATAGCCGGAAAAATACGTGAAAAGTATAATGTTCCCACTTTTGTTATAACTGATGCTGAAAATGGTGTTAAAGGCTCAGGAAGATCAATAGAGGAGTACAATATGTTTGAGGGACTGCTCAAATGCAGAGATTTGCTCACACGGTTCGGGGGACACCCGATGGCGGCAGGTCTCAGTCTTGAACGGGATAATCTCGAACTGCTCAGGAAGCAGCTCAATGAGACTGCAACCTTGACAGAGGAAGACCTTATACCAAAAGTGTATATTGATGCAAGAGTTCCTCTGTCACAAATAAACCTCAAGGTTGCAGAAGAACTTTCGCTGTTGGAGCCCTACGGGAAAGGCAATTCAAAGCCGCTTTTTGCTGAAAAGGATATTTCAATTGCAAAAGCAACAGTCTTGGGCTCGGACAAAAATGTACTCAAGCTTAGGCTTCTGGTGTCTCCGGGAAGGTATCTCGATTGTATTTATTTTGGAAATATATTCGATTTTGATGAATATATTGGAGGGAAATATGGTTCCGGGGAGCTGGCAAAGCTTTATTCCGGTCAACCAAACGCAGTTAAGCTGGATTTGATATTTCAGATTGACATTAACGAATACAATGGAAACAGGAATGTACAACTGATAATGCAATACTATAGATAAAATAATAGTAAAATTGTATGTTGTAAGTATTTGTTTATTTATTTATAATTATATCATTACACAAATTCGGTACCATAAAGAGAGGTATATTGAAATGGATTTAAGAACAAAGCTGAGACACGTTATGGATTTTCCTAAGGAGGGAATTGATTTTATTGATATTACTACTGTGCTTCAAGATCCCGAAGCCTTTAAGGAGTGTATGGATTCCTTCAAGGAGTATGCTGAACAGCTGGGGGATTTTGATATAATTGTGGGCTCCGAGTCCAGAGGCTTTATATTTGGTGCACCTCTGGCATACCAGATGGGAAAGGGCTTTGTTCCTGTCAGAAAGAAAGGTAAGCTTCCATACGAAACTATAAGAGTGGAATATGATCTTGAATATGGAAAAGATGTTCTGGAAATGCATAAAGATGCCGTAAAACCGGGGCAGAGAGTGCTCATTGTTGATGATCTTCTGGCAACTGGAGGTACTACAGAAGCAAACATAAAGCTTATAGAACAGCTTGGTGGCAAAGTAGCCGGAATAATTTATTTTATAGAACTTGGCTTTCTGGAGGGCAGAAAGAAATTAGAGGGTTATAGGGTTAATTCAATTGTAACGTTTTAAAATTCATCGTGTCGAGGAAGACTAGTGGAGGATGTTTTGATAGATAGCTTTTCAGTGCTGGTTGAAAAAGTAAAAAAATATGATCCCGGTTGTAACATTGAATTGCTTGAAAAGGCATACAATGTCGCTAAAACAGCCCATGAGGGACAGCAGAGGAATTCAGGGGAACCCTATATTATCCATCCAGTTGAGGTGGCAAATATTCTTGCTGAGATGGAATTGGACTGTACTGCGCTTGTTGCCGCTCTTCTTCATGATACTATTGAGGATACTACCTGTACCTACGATGAAATAAAAGCTCAGTTCGGGGTTGAAGTAGCTGATCTTGTCGATGGAGTTACAAAGCTGACAAAACTGGGTAAACTGCCATTCACCTCAAAAGAAGAGCAACAGATGGAAAACCTCCGAAAGATGTTCGTTGCAATGGCAAAGGATATTCGCGTTATTATGATAAAGCTGGCGGACAGGCTTCACAACATGAGAACGCTGAAATATATGAATGAAGGAAAGCAGATAGAAAAGGCCAGGGAAACTCTTGAGATTTACGCACCTTTGGCTCACCGTCTTGGTATATCGAAAATTAAATGGGAGCTTGAAGATATATGCCTTAGATATCTTGATCCCAAGGGCTACTATGATCTGGTTGAAAAAATAGCTTATAAGCGTAAACAAAGAGAAGCTTACATAGAAGCTATAACACAAACCCTCAGAGAAAAAACAAATGAGTTGGGAATTGAAAATGCTCAGATAGACGGAAGACCAAAGCATTTTTACAGTATATACAGAAAAATGGTAAAACAGAACAAGACTCTGGACCAGATATATGATTTATTTGCATTCAGGGTTATTGTTAATTCCGTTAAGGACTGTTACGCCGTTCTCGGTATGGTACATGAGCTATATAAACCAATGCCGGGAAGGTTTAAAGATTATATTGCCATACCCAAGCCAAATATGTATCAGTCACTTCATACTACACTCATTGGACCTGAGGGACAGCCCTTTGAAGTGCAGATAAGAACCTGGGATATGCACAGGGTTGCTGAAGTGGGTATTGCTGCCCACTGGAAATACAAAGAGGGAATTAGCGGAGCGAAAGAATCTGAAAATAAATTCGCCTGGCTCAGACAGCTTCTGGAATGGCAAAAAGATGCCAGAGACGAAAGCGAATTTATGGAGACTCTAAAAGTAGACCTTTTCACCGATGAAGTTTTTGTTTTTACACCAAAGGGCGATGTTGTTAGTCTGCCTTTTGAATCTTCACCGGTGGATTTCGCATATACTATTCACAGTGCTATCGGAAATAAGATGATAGGAGCCAAGGTTAACGGCAAAATGGTTCCTATTGATTATAAACTAAAAAACGGTGATATTATAGATATCCTTACTTCTTCAACAATTCATGGCCCAAGCAGGGATTGGCTGAAGATTGTTAAAAGCAGTCAGGCAAAAAACAAAATAAACCAGTGGTTTAAAAAAGAAAAAAGAGAAGAGAATATTGTCAGAGGCAAGGAAATGGTTGAGCGAGAGCTCAAAAAACAGGGGCTTACCTATACCCAATTATTTAGAACCGAGTGGATAGAATTAGTTCTCAAAAAGTATAATTTTGCCTCTTTGGAAGATTTATATGCAGGTATCGGTTATGGTGCAATAACCACAAACAAGGTCATTACAAGGCTGCGGGAAGAGTTTAAAAAGACCCTTAAACCTGAAGAAATGGAGCAAATTCTTGAATCTATAGCTCAAAACAAACCCGATAGAAAGAGAAAGCATGTACCTGAAAGCGGTATAGTTGTCAAGGGAATTGACAATTGCCTTGTAAGACTATCAAGGTGCTGTAATCCTGTACCGGGGGATGAAATTATAGGTTATATTACTCGTGGAAGAGGGGTTTCGGTTCATCGCAGCGACTGTATAAATGTTTCGGCCGGGCTGGAAGAGGAAGGAAGACTTATTGATGTCAAATGGTACACCA
The DNA here is from genome assembly GCA_023393115.1 of Bacillota bacterium. Lineage (GTDB taxonomy): Bacteria > Bacillota > Clostridia > Acetivibrionales > DSM-1351 > Ruminiclostridium. Next base: position 88,256 of record JAEWMS010000026.1, on the reverse strand, counting down.
CAAACCATGTGGCTTATAAAGCCGATATAACTATTATGGCTAATGACAGAACTTCACTGCTCCTGGATGTTACCAACAGTATAGCTGAGTTGAAAGTACCAATAAAGGCTGTCAATGCAAGAACTACGAGAGATCAGATAACTTTGATAAGTCTGACACTTGAAATAACAGACACAGAGCAGCTTGAAAAAATAATAAAGAAGCTTAGAAAAATTGACAGTGTATTCGAAGTAACAAGAAGTAAACAATAAATGCCTGTATTTAGAGGAGAACAATGCGAGCGGTAGTCCAAAGAGTAAAGAAATCCAGGGTAACTGTAGAAGGGAATGTTACCGGGGAGATAAACAAGGGACTTATGATACTGCTGGGTGTGGGCCAGGAGGATTCAGATAAGGATATTGAGTACCTTGTTGAAAAAACTATGCATTTAAGAGTTTTTGAGGATAATGATGGCAAGATGAACCTTTCTGTACTTGAGGTTGGCGGTGAACTGCTGGTAGTATCTCAGTTTACACTATACGGAGATTGCAGAAAGGGCAGAAGACCCAGCTATGACAAGGCTGCAAGACCTGAAATAGCAAAAGAGCTTTATGAGAAATTCGTGGAAAAGTGCAGAAGTTACGGTGTTAATACCCAAACAGGTATATTCCAGGCAGAAATGCTGGTTGATATAAGCAACGACGGGCCTGTTACGCTCTTGCTTGACAGCAAAAGAGAATTTTAAGACCGGATATTATTAATTAAAGATTAGCAGAAGGATAAGCTATGATAATAAAGACAATCACAGGCGGGATATTTGATTCTATATCATATATGGTATGCGAAGGAGATAAAGCCTTAGTAATTGATTTAGGTGTTAAAGCTGAAAAGATAATAGAAGTGGCTTCTGAAATGAATGTAACTATTGAAAAAGTGATTATGACACATGGGCACATTGATCACATTGCCGAACTGGACAATCTTGTTGAAAAAACAAATGCCAAAGCATATGTTCATATTGATGATGAACCTTCGTTGACTGACGCCAAACTAAATGTATCGGCATTTACATTTACCCCGAAAACAGTAAATACGAAATGTGAAGTTCTTAGAGAAGGAAGTATTGTAAAACTAGGGACTCTTGAGTTTAAGGTAATGCATACACCAGGACATTCGCCGGGATCAATTTGTTTATTAGTCAATGACAAGCTATTTTCCGGAGATACACTTTTTAATAACGGCTATGGAACAATTGAACTTCCCAATGGCAATTTTGAAGATATATACAACTCAATTGTTGACAAACTCTTTAATTTACCTGAGGATTTTATTGTTTATCCTGGTCACGGAAGCTCTACTACAATCGGTAAAGAGAAAAAATTCAATCCTATTAGACTTGCAGTGGAGTGGTAAAAGAGATTATCGTTTTATACAATAATGGAGAGAAAATGATTTACTATAAAAATGAATGTAACCGCTTTGATTATGAATTTGAAGATGTTGTAAAACTGTTTTTCTTGAAAGATGAATTAATCAAAATTGATGGCCCTTGGGATCAAAATTCCGGGTCATTTCTATTCTGTCGATTTGATAAGAACCCTGTATCCAGTATTTTAATAAGCATAAGTGACAGCCACCGAAATTATTACGAACAGATTGCTATACCTGTTTCAGATGCCCACCTAAAAGAAACCAGAAAAGTTTTTAAGAGAAAGCTGTTTCTCCTTCTCCAAAAATATACGGGTAAGGCAATCCCTTGGGGGGTAATGACCGGAATACGGCCGGCAAAGCTTGTAAATGAATTTCTGGACCGGGGAAAGGATAAAGAACTGGTTACTAAAGCACTGATTGAGGACTATTATGTAGCTAAAAACAAGGCACAGCTATTGTATGACGTTGCGGTAAACCAGAGGGAGTTGTTCATAGACTCGGCACCGGATGCAGTTTCGTTGTATATCGGCATACCCTTTTGTCCAACCCGCTGTCTTTATTGTTCCTTTAGCTCCAGTACAATCGGGCAATATAAAAAGGTAGTGAATGCTTATCTGGATGCGCTTTTGAAAGAAATAAAACACGCTCAAGGTCTGATTCGGAGCAGAGGACAAAAAATTGAGAGTATCTACATCGGTGGTGGTACACCTACCTCAATTAATCCCACTCAGCTGGAAAGATTGCTTCAGGGTATTGAAACCCATCTGGACCTAACCTCTCTGAAGGAATACACTTTGGAAGCAGGTCGGCCCGATACAATTGATACTGATAAGCTTAAGGTAATAAAGAACAGCAGAGTATCAAGGATTAGTATAAATCCTCAAAGTATGAATGCCTCCACACTTGAACGCATCGGCAGAAACCATACCCCGGCAGAGGTGGAAAGGGCATTTTACACAGCACGGGAGTTGGGGTTTGACAATATTAACATGGATGTTATTTGCGGACTGCCGGGGGAAGATATAGAAATGTTCAAAAATACCATGGAGCGGATAATAAAGCTTAAACCAGAAAGCTTAACTGTTCATACTATGGCTATAAAAAGGGCTTCCCGGCTCACTCTGGAGCTGGATAATTATAGTCTTTCCAGAGAATATGAGCAAGTCGCCGAAATGGTGGATGCTGCTAGAAAGTATGCATCAAGTATGGGAATGGAGCCCTATTATCTTTATAGACAGAAAAATATACTTGGGAACCTTGAAAATATCGGTTACAGTCTGAAAGGAAAAGAGAGTCTGTATAATATTCAGATTATGGAGGAGAGACAGTCCATTTACGCTTGTGGGGCTGGGGCAGTAACCAAAATAGTTTTTCCTGATAATAGAATTGAAAGGGCTTTCAATGTTAAAAGTGTTGAGGAATACCTTGGAAGGATTGATGAAATGCTTTTAAGAAAAGAGACATTATTTGTAGTGAATGGTGAATAGCGATGAGTTAAGAAGGCTTGACCCAAGCCGGCAATTACCTGAAGCAGAATTATCCAACAATAATTGTTGACAATATCAAATGTGAATTTTAAAATATATATTAGACTAAAAATATTAACTGGATATATTCGTTGGATATATTGATTAATACCGTATAAGCCTTAAAAGGGAAGAGTAATCAATGCTTCTATTCAGGGAAAAGCTGTCAAAGACTGTGAGCAGCTTATAGAAAAGTTGGTGAAAGACACCCTCTTGGGAATTATGTTTCCCTGGGCTGATGAGTTAAAAGCTTATCCGTTTTCTGCGTTAAAGATTCGAGTCAGTTTCCGTTACACTATCATACGACGGAAATTATTAGGGTGGCATCACGGGAAGTTCCTCTCGTCCCTTGTCGGGATAAGGGAACTTTTTTAACGTAATAGCGAAAATTGAGTAAAGTAATATTCCTTCATGCAATCAGGTTTTCCTTTTATTATTATTTTGAAAATTTATGTAAATAATTTAATTATATATTATGATGGGAGTTGTGCAAATGGCAAAGCAACAAGTAGTGACGCCTTCAATTTTGCCGGGCTTTATGGAATTATTGCCCGCCGACCAGATGGTGTTTAATCAGATGTTGGAGACTATAAAAAAGACGTATGAGACTTACGGATTTATTCCCCTTGATACTCCGATGATTGAAAAATCCGAGGTGTTATTGGCGAAAAGCGGAGGCGAAACAGCAAAACAGGTTTACAGGTTCAACAAGGGTGATAATGATCTATCTTTAAGATTCGACCTGACAGTACCATTGGCAAGGTATGTATCTCAACACTTTGGTGAATTGACCTTCCCGTTTAAAAGATACCATATCGGAAAGGTTTTCAGAGGAGAAAAACCACAGAAGGGCAGATTCAGAGAGTTTTACCAATGTGATATAGATATTATAGGCTTTGAAAGCCTAAGTGTTATTAATGATGCTGAAATTTTAAGCGTTATATATTCAACCTTTAAGGCTCTGGGGTTCAGTGATTTTACTATTAGACTAAATAACAGGAAAATCCTTAACGGTTTCTTTGAAAGCCTGAACGTATCAGATAAAGCAGAAGTTCTGAGAATAATAGATAAAATTGAAAAAATCGGTCAAGATGCTGTTTTGGAAGAACTTAAGACAGTTGGTCTATCTGACAGTGATGCCGAAAGTGTACTTAAATTTGTAGGTATAAAAGGAAGCTGCAACGAGATAATTGAAAGTCTTCGAAAGCTTCAAGTCAACAATGATATGTTTACTGAAGGTATAGATGAACTGGAACTGGTAATCAATTATATAGATGCCTTTAAGGTTCCTGCAGAAAACTATACTGTTGATCTTACAATTGCAAGAGGGCTTGACTATTACACCGGAACAATTTATGAAACCATTCTTAATCAATATCCTTCTATTGGAAGTGTATGTTCAGGGGGAAGATACGACAATCTGGCTCAGAACTATACAACAAAGAAGTTACCCGGTGTTGGTATATCCATCGGTCTTTCAAGGCTGTTCTATCAGTTAAGGGAGGCAGGTGTACTCGGTGAAAGCAAGAAGGCTACTCCATCTCAAATTCTTGTTATACCCATGAAGGAGACAATGTCACAGGCTTTGGAACTGGCAACCAAGGTTAGGAATGCAGGCATTTCTACTGAAATCTACTTTAATGAAGGCAAGATAGGCAAGAAATTCGCATATGCTGATAAGCTGGGAATTCCATATGCTGTAGTGGTTGGAGAGGACGAAGTAAATTCAGGACTATTCAAGCTTAAAAATATGACTACAGGCGATCAGGTTGAACTTAATATTGAACAGATTATTGAGCAACTAAAAGCTTAATAGCGTGAAAAAAGCATTTGATGAGTCAACGTGCATTTCACGCAGCGAAAAGCCACTGAGTGTCTTTTCATTACTATTTTTTAACGCGCTATGCGCGTATCAAAGCCCTGAACGGCTTAGGAGGATAATATGGGAGAATCAATTTACGGACTCAAAAGAAGTCACAAATGTACAGAACTGACCTCAGCTAATATTGGAGAAACCGTTACGGTTATGGGTTGGGTTCAGAAACAGAGAAATCTTGGCAGCTTGGTTTTTGTAGATTTAAGAGATAGATCAGGTATATTGCAGCTGGTATTTACCGATAAAGATGGAGAAATGTTTGAAAAGGCAAAGACCATCAGGAGTGAATATGTACTTGCGGTTGTAGGGACAGTTGCAGCAAGAGCACCCGAGGCTGTAAACAAAAAAATGGAAACCGGTGAAATTGAAATTAACGCTAAGGAACTCAGAATACTTAGTACCGCTGAAACACCACCGATATATATTGAAGAGAATTCAGATGTAAATGAAATTACAAGATTAAAATACAGATATCTAGACTTAAGAAGACCCGACATGCAGAGAAATTTCATACTCAGACACAGAGTTGCAAAGGTTGCTCGTGACTACTATGATGAGAATGGGTTTCTTGAAGTCGAAACACCTATATTAATAAAGAGTACCCCGGAGGGAGCCAGGGATTATCTTGTTCCTAGCCGTGTACATCCCGGAAAATTCTTTGCCCTTCCGCAGTCTCCACAGCTTTATAAGCAGCTGCTGATGGTTTCAGGGTTTGATAGGTACTTCCAGATAGCAAAGTGCTTCAGAGATGAGGATTTGAGAGCTGACAGACAGCCTGAATTTACCCAGATTGATATAGAGATGTCCTTTGTAAACGTTGATGATGTATTAACAACAAATGAAGGTTTCATTAAAAGAGTATTTAAGGAAGCTCTAAATGTTGAACTTGAGACCCCATTCCTTAGAATGCCTTACGCTGAGGCTATGGAGAGATTTGGCTCCGACAAGCCTGATATACGTTTTGGAATGGAATTGGTTAATGTGTCTGATCTTGTAGCTGAATGCGGCTTCAAAGTATTTACAGATGCAATTGCCAATGGCGGAAGCGTCAGAGCTATAAATGCCAAAGGCTGTGCTAAGTTCAGCAGAAAAGAAATAGATGCTCTCGTTGAAGTTGTGAAGACTTACAAGGCAAAAGGAATGGCGTGGATATCAATAGACAGTAATAATGAGATCAAATCCTCCTTTGCAAAGTTTATGTCCGAGGATGAAATGAAAGCTCTTCTTGAAAGAGCACAGGCTGAAGCAGGAGACCTTATCTGTTTTGTTGCTGACAGAAACAGCGTTGTTTATGATGCCCTTGGACAGTTAAGACTTGAGTTTGCGAGAAAGCTTGATATTTTGAATCCGGATGAATATAAATTCCTATGGGTTACAGAATTCCCATTGTTTGAATATGATGAAGAGGAAGGACGATATGCAGCTAAGCATCATCCATTTACATGCCCCATGGATGAAGATATTGAACTTTTGGATATTGATCCCGGAAAAGTTCGTGCTAAGGCTTACGACATAGTGTTAAACGGTGTTGAACTGGGTGGAGGAAGCATAAGAATCCACATTCAGGAGTTGCAGGCTAAAATGCTTAAGATGCTAGGGTTTACAGAAGAGGATGCTAACAGAAAGTTCGGATTCCTTCTGGATGCCTTTAAATATGGAACACCACCTCACGGGGGTATGGCTTTTGGGCTGGACAGAATGATTATGTTAATGGCAAAGACCGGCAGCATAAGAGATGTAATTGCATTTCCTAAGGTTCAGAACGCTTCAAGTCCAATGGATAACGCACCTGATATTGTTGATGAAAAACAATTACAGGAGTTGCATATAGATATTACTAAGGAATAATTTATTAAGTATAACAGGATGAAATTTAATATCCAAAAGGTCAGTTGCGTAAAAGATTGCCATTACATTATTGTATATGACTTTGGTATAATTATGGCAGCGAAAGTGATTTGAGAAACACGGGGGACATCCATTGCCTCGTTATATTATTAATTTTGGAGAATTGGTAAAATATGAAAAAGAATTATCTTGTGGGGTTGGACGTTGGATCAACCACTGTAAAAATGGCAGTTCTTGATAAAAGTAACAAGCTGGTATTTTCGAAATATCAAAGACATTATTCCGATATAAGGAAGACGATTTTTGAATTGATGGACGAGACCTGCGATAAGTTTTATCAGGAAGAATGTACTGTTATGATAACCGGCTCGGGTGGCTTGCTGGTTTCGCAGTGGTTGGATCTTGACTTTATCCAGGAAGTTATTGCAGGCGCCGAGTCTGTACAAACACTTATTCCCAATACAGATGTTGCTATTGAACTGGGTGGAGAAGATGCTAAAATAACATATTTCAAGGGTGGTCTGGAGCAGCGTATGAATGGTACCTGTGCCGGTGGTACTGGCTCTTTTATTGACCAGATGGCCTCGTTGCTTCAAACAGATGCTACAGGCTTAAATGAGTATGCCAAAAACAGCAGAATTATTTATCCCATAGCGGCTCGCTGCGGTGTCTTTGCAAAAACAGATATTCAGCCCCTTTTAAATGAAGGCGCTGCAAAGGAAGACATTGCAGCCTCAGTATTTCAGTCAGTAGTAAATCAGACAATTAGCGGATTGGCCTGTGGTAAGCCTATAAAGGGAAATATAGCCTTTTTGGGTGGTCCTTTGTATTTTCAATCTGAATTAAGGAAGAGATTTGAAATAACTCTTAATCTGAAACCGGAACAGGTTATTTTCCCTGAAAACTCACAGTTGTTTGTTGCTATTGGTGCGGCTCTTTCATCAAAAGAATGCAAGGTTGTGTCCTTTAGGGACCTGAAAGCCAAGCTTCCCGAACTGAATACAATAGTTGTTCATGAGGTGGAAAGACTTAAGCCTTTGTTCAATAATCAGCAGGAGCTTGATGAATTCAGAGAAAGACATGCAAAGCACACTGTAAGTGTGAAAGCTCTTGAACAATACAACGGAGATTGCTTTTTAGGTATAGATGCCGGATCTACCACAACCAAAGCAGTTTTAATAGATACAAACGGAGAACTTCTTTATTCACATTACGGAAGTAATGAGGGAAGCCCTCTGAATTCTTCAATAAGAATATTAAATGATATATACTCAAAACTATCTCCTGCAGCAAGGATAGTAAATTCTACAGTAACCGGCTACGGAGAAGGTTTGATTAAGGCCGCCCTAAAGGTGGATATAGGAGAAATAGAAACAATAGCTCATTATAAAGCGGCTGATTTTTTCCTTCCGGGGGTTGATTTTATACTTGACATCGGCGGACAGGACATGAAATGTCTTAAAGTCAAGGATGGAATAATTGACAGTATTATGCTTAATGAAGCCTGCTCCTCCGGTTGTGGTTCCTTTATTGAGACCTTTGCAAAATCTCTGAATTTTACTGTTGAAGATTTTGCTACTCAGGCCTTATTGGCTGAAAAACCAGTTGATCTGGGATCCAGATGTACTGTATTTATGAACTCCAGAGTTAAGCAAGCACAGAAAGAGGGGGCCCAGGTTGGAGATATTTCAGCAGGGTTGTCATACTCTGTAATTAAGAATGCGCTTCTTAAGGTTATAAAAATCCGTGATCCTAAGGAAATGGGTGAAAAGATAATTGTTCAGGGTGGAACCTTCCTGAACGATGCTGTATTGAGAAGCTTCGAGCTCATTTCAGAGAGAGAGGCTGTAAGACCGAATATTGCCGGTCTCATGGGGGCTTTCGGAGCCGCTTTGATTGCAAAGGAACGTTATTCCGGTGAGCAGTCTACCCTTATATCTAAGGAAAAAATCGGAGATTTCGATTTTAATACTGAACTTCAGAGATGTAAGCTATGTAATAACAATTGCCTATTGACCATAAATGAGTTCAGTGATGGGAGCAAATTTGTATCCGGTAACAGATGTGAGAGGGGAGCAGGTATCGAAATCTTTACTGAGGACGTACCTAACCTTTATGATTACAAATACAAGAGAATAGTAGGTTACAAGCAGCCATCGGGTATTGAGTATACCAGAGGAACTGTTGGTATTCCGCGTGTTCTTAACATGTATGAGAATTATCCATTCTGGTTTACCTTCTTCGATCAGCTTAAGTTCAGGGTGGAATTATCACCCCGCTCATCAAAGAAGATATATGAGCTTGGTATTGAAACCATGCCTTCAGAATCAGTATGTTACCCTGCAAAACTGGTGCATGGTCATATTACCAGTCTTGTAAACAAAAATGTTAACTTTATCTTTTATCCTTGTCTGCCATATGAAATGGTTGAAGATGAAGGTGCCGACAATCATTATAACTGTCCTATTGTTACGTCTTACCCTGAAGTAATAAAGAATAATATGGATATTCTTAAGACAAAGGGTATTAAGTTTATGAATCCGTTCCTTCCTTATGACAATAAGGAAAGGATGAAGGTAAGACTTTTTGAGGAGCTTGGCAAGGAATTCAACATAACCAGAGCAGAAATAGAGAATGCTGTGGAAATGGCCTATGCTGAGGATGAGAAGGTAAAAAGGGATATAAGACATAAGGGTGAGGAGACTCTTAAATATCTCAGAGAAAACAACAAGAGAGGTATAGTCCTTGCCGGAAGACCTTATCACATTGACCCTGAAATAAACCACGGTATTCCTCAGATTATAACTTCTCACGGGTTTGCGGTACTTACAGAGGACTCCATAGCACATTTGGGCAGGGTTGAACGCCCTCTCAGAGTTGTGGATCAGTGGAAATACCATTCCAGACTATATGCTGCTGCTACTGTAGTAAATGAGTATCCCGAGCTTGAAATGATTCAGCTCAATTCCTTCGGATGCGGACTTGATGCTGTTACCACCGATCAGGTTCAGGAAATTTTATATACCAATGATAATATTTACACTGTACTGAAAATTGACGAGGGTAATAACCTGGGTGCGGCCAGAATTAGAATCAGATCACTTGTTGCAGCTATTGAAGACAGGGACAAAAAGGCCTTAAAACCTCATCAGAAGCATGAGCCTCATAAAAAGGCAATATTTACTGAAGAGATGAGAGGAAAGCATACAATACTTGCTCCACAGATGTCACCAATTCATTTTGATTTTGTTGAGGCTGCCTTTAATAGATGCGGGTATAAGGTAGAAGTGCTTCCAACCTTAGATAATTCTGCTGTTGAAGAAGGCTTAAGGTATGTAAACAATGATGCCTGCTATCCGACAATTATTGTAGTAGGACAGATTATTCATGCGTTGAAATCAGGCAAGTATGACTTGAACAATACCTCGGTTTTAATTACTCAGACCGGTGGTGGCTGTCGTGCTACAAATTATATCGGCTTCTTGAGAAAAGCACTGATTGAGGCGGGAATGAGCCAGATTCCGGTTATTTCACTAAATGCACTTGGTTTAGATAAGCAGCCCGGTTTCAAAATCTCATTAGACCTTCTTGATAGTGCATTTAAAGGTCTTGTTTATGGAGACTTACTAATGAGAGTACTCTACAGGGTAAGACCCTATGAGGTTGTACCCGGTTCGGCAAATGAACTCTACAGGAAGTGGAAAAAGATTTGTGTTGATTCAATTAGTGAGGGTAAGAGGGGAAGCTTTAACCGTAATATTAAGGGTATTATTAAAGAATTCGATGCTCTCGAACTAAAGGATACAGTGAAACCAAAGGTTGGACTTGTCGGAGAAATACTAGTCAAGTTCCACCCCGATGCAAACAACAATGTTGTGGCTGTAGTGGAGCATGAAGGTGCTGAAGCAGTAATGCCTGACCTGATTGACTTCTTCCTATACTGTGCTTATGATGCAAACTATAAGTATAAAAACCTGTCAGGTACTTTTAAGAAATTAATTATTAACAATCTTGCCATTGTAGCTATCGAGTGGTACAGAAGACATATGAAAAAGTATCTGCGTAAGAGTAAGAGATTTGATCCTCCACATTCAATATACGAACTGGCTAACAGTGCCTCAGAAATTCTATCTATCGGAAATCAGACGGGTGAAGGCTGGTTCCTTACTGCCGAAATGATTGAGCTGATTAAGAGTGGGGCAGGAAATATTGTATGTATGCAGCCCTTTGCATGTTTACCCAACCATGTTACCGGAAAGGGAATGATAAAGGAACTCAGAAGGAGATATCCCGAATCCAATATTGTGGCTGTAGATTACGACCCCGGTGCCAGTGAGGTTAATCAGCTTAATAGAATCAAGCTTATGATGTCGGTGGCTTTCAAAAACCTTAAGAATCCGCCTGTGGCAACTGCAGAAGTTCCAGAAAAATCGGCAGAGGAAACGGAAGTACTGGTACAGAAGGAGCAGATAAGCTCTTAAATGGTTGTTGAATAATTTGTAGGTAAATAAATACTAAATGCCCTCTGTCAATGCTGGCAGAGGGCATTTAGTATTTCCTCAATTATGCTGACATATAGTTTTCCTTCAGTTTTAACAAGGCGGCCAAGAATATCCCTTTTATAAAAGTCATCCTTCAACAATTTAGCTTTCAAGCTGCTTTTGTAGTCCTGAAGACCGGTTTCTGCATCCTTTAAATCCTTATATATTGATATTTCAGCATAATCCTTATATATAAATGTATTTATAGTATTTCCTGAAATCTTGATCCAGACTCCGTCATCGATACTTTCAATAAAACTTGCTGAATAGATAATTCCGTCTTTAATGTCAGCATAAAATATTTTTTCTCCCTCATCAAACATAACTAATTCTCCTTTATATGGGGTTTATATTGATCTCAGTCCATCATTAAGATGCCCTTTCCAGTCCACCCAGTTAATAGTATATTCCTTATATATCTAAAAATTCATTGACTCCAGCTTAATCCATATGTAGTATAATATTGAAAGATTAATTACTATATGATACTCGGACAGTCTATTTCAAAGTTGGGCAGTTCGATGAAAGGGTTGCTCGAATGAGACTATTTCATGTAAGTGAAGAAAGCGGCATTACACTATTTGAACCGCGTATTCCAACAAGAAGCGATATGGATAAAAGTGAAGGGTTAGTTTGGGCAGTCGATGAATTGCATCTTCCAATTTTTTTGACTCCTAGAGATTGTCCAAGAGTAACATATCACATTGGCCAAAACACATTAGCTGATGATATTAAAGAATATTTTACATCTCAAACAGCAACTTATACCGTTGTTATAGAACATAAGTGGTTTGAAATAATGAGAACAACTTCTCTCTATTTGTATGAGTTTGATTTGAATGATTTTCAATTACAGGATAGCATTGCTGGGTACTATATAGCAAAAACTCCTCAGAAGCCCATATCTGTTTTCAAAATAACTAATTTATTTGCTGAATTATTTGATCGGAATGTTGAGCTGAGAATAGTAGATAATCTTTGTAAAATTAGTGACGAGATAAAACAAACTACCTTGAATTGGTCTTTATGCAGGATGGCCTTTACAGCCAGTGAATAAAATAAATGTTTAGTGAAATAAACAAGTCCTAAGTGAGGATAAAGAGATGAAACCAGTGTATAATGTTGATTTTTACAAATTTACAGACATTTTATCCGAGGATAATCCAAGTTATTCAGGAATATTAGCCGGAGAATGTAAAGGGGATATACGGGTAGACGATGCAAAAAATCCGGAATTAGCATTGGTGTATTCGAATGCGGTCGGAGGATTTGCAATTCTGGGCGAACCAAAGAATAATGCTGTTTATGATAAGTTTAACAAATTTCTCAGAGAAGTGTTTTTTGTTGAATTAAAAAGCAGGAGGTTTGATGTTTTTGAGTTTTCTGTGGAGAGTGAGAAAACAGAAGAATACATATTAGGGTTATTCTCAGATAAAAGCATCAATCAAGAAGACGAGTTTGCTTATAGAAAATCCAGCCAATGCAAATTGCAGACACCAGATAAGTATAGTATTATTAAAGTAGACCCGCACTTTATTGAACAGTTGCAGGCTGGTATATATGATAACGCCGAATTCCTAATTGATAGGTTATTAGGTTCCTGGGAAAGCTTTGACCAGTTCTTCACCAAAAGCTTAGCATTTGTTGCTACGCTGGATAAATCCATAGTCTCAGTGATTATTGGAACAGCAAGATATATAAATATAGTACCTATTGATATTGAGACAATACAGGAACATAGAAAAAAAGGACTGGCGTATACCTTAACTCAGTATTTTGTAAATGAGTGTGCAGCTAAAGGATTAATCGCTCAATGGAATTGTATAGAATCTAACACTGCCTCTAGAAAGACGGCAGAAAAAGCGGGATTTGAACTATTTAAGAAGAAACCATTTTACTGGTTTGATATATAATTGACTCCTGTTTACTAAAATACACCTAATGCAATGATTGTTTCAATAATTTCTGTTATATTTGATATCAGTAGGTGAGGTTATGGGTCAAACTGATATTAATGGAGGAGCATTATCCAATTACATAAAGACAGTAACTTTGCTAAAAAAGCCAAAATGCTTCCAGTAACATTGTAATCAAAGCAAGGAAATTTTAGAAAAAAGAAAAAACGCCCTGATTGACCTCACACTTAGATTAAAGTTATGCGTGGGACCCAATCAGGGCATAGTTTTTGTTATTCGCTGATTAAAGGTAATTCAATCACAGCTTTGAACAAATCTCCGTCAATTTTTATTGAGAAGTGCCCGCCCTGAAGCTCTGTCAGACTTTTTGCAATTGAAAGCCCCAGACCTGAACCTTCACTATGGCGGGAGGCATCGCCTCTTTTAAACCGCTCCATCAGTTCATCCTCATTTACATTAAGCTCATAGGCTGAAATGTTTTTTACTATTATCTTAACCCTTTCATTTGTTTGTTCAACATCTACATATACTCTTGAGTTGGGAAGAGCATATTTGAATACATTTGATAAAAGGTTTTCAATAACCCTCCAGAGAAGCCTTCCATCAGCATTGACATAAATATTTTCAGGAGGGAAACTGGTTCTGAAAGTAAGTCCTGAGGCCTCAATTTTATCTGACAGCTCACCAAGACCCTGACTTATCAGTGAGGCAACATTCAGTTTTTCGTAGTTAACTGCGATATTCCCGCTTGTTGCTTTTGCTGCTTCAAAGAGATCTTCTGTAAGTGATTTTAACCTTTGTGATTTCGAATCAATAATACCAAGGTATTTTTCAGCATTTTTCGAGTTTAGTCCCTCATTTTTCAAGAGATCAACATAAGTTATTATTGAGGTTAAAGGGGTTTTTAAATCATGAGAGACATTGGTTATCAGCTCGGCCTTCATACGCTCGGCTTTAACCTGGCTGCTTACAGCGTTTTTTAAGCCATCTGCTATCTTATTAACAGACTCCGCCAAGGATCTTATTTCAGGAAATCCCAGTTCAGGGATATTATAAGATAGCTCTCCGGCTCGTATTCTTTCAGCTCCATCTCTGATGTTGATAAAGGCTTTAAAGTTCTTCAAAATATAATAGATTGCAAAAACATTAATACCCAATAAAGCGAGAAATCCAAAGAACGTTGCTTCATTACCTGCAACAAACATCAAAGCTGATATTAGGATCAAAACAGTATAGGCACTAAAAATAAGAACCAGTTTCATTGCCAGGGGACTCCTCATAAATATCCCGCTTATGTTTGTTTTTGTCCTTAAATAACAATTCTTTAATCGGATATAAACCCAATTTAGCAGCTTGTAAAGCAGGGTATGCTTAATTACCTCATGCCTTTTTAGCCTTTTTATGAACATGGTGACGAATAATATTCCTATTAGTGTGCCTATTGCAATTATAGTGCCGAATATGGAATAAATAACACTAGTGTTAAATTGTAAATTATTTCTATAAAAATGGGGGAGAAACTCTACAATTGGTGTAAAACATAGCGCTATTGCACCAACACTAACCACCAGAGCTATATCAAGATAAATAATGTCTACAGCAGCGAGATGAACACCTTCCTTGTCATAACGTCTTCCGGCAGAATAAATAAGATATATCAGGCCTGTTAAAAAGGTCAACAGACCAATAGAAGAAGTTTTGATACCGGTCAGACCATTGTTTGAATTCTTCTCGAATACAGTTACCTCAGCTTGATATCTTTCAGGTGACATACCAAGATATACAACAGTATCTGCAGGTATGTAATATTGCGTATAACTGTTATATCCGAAGTATTGATTCCAGTTATTTTGCGTCAGTTTAACTGAGAAGGGGAGAGTGTTAAAGTAGTTTTCCATGGAGTTATTATCAGAAATATTTGAAAGGATAGTTCTCCCGTTTTGATCCACTGAATAATGAATACCTTTAAGATTATTAAGATAACTAATCTTCATTCTATAGTTTTCGAGCTGCTGGTTGATTAAATCTTTCTGAATATCAGCAATATACTTGTCGTACTTGGCATTAATTTCCTTTTTTTCTGTATCTTTTTTATCCCTTGCTACCTTGATTTTATCCTGGATTTCCTTGTTTTGTATATCTGATATTACATCATTATTTTCACGTATATTACCATCAGCATCAATTATAATAAGTTGATCTTTAATGTTTTCCTGGTATTGATTAATTGAGTTATAGAATTCATGGTCAACCTGTTGAAGCTCGTTTTGACGCTCATTCTCATAGTAGTACTTCGTATTTTTTATTTCCTCCTGGTCAAGGGCGGCCCCTGATTTTATGATATCTTCACTCTTATACTTGAAAGCGACAACAGATATTTCGAAGTATGCATCCTGAAATATATTTTTACCGGTTATACTTTCTTTAAATTCTTTATTCTGAATGGCAGCTTCGAAGTACGGTGCTTTTAAAAGACCATAAGCAAGAGTGATCATACCCGCAATACACAGTATAATCGCAAGGAGTTTAAACCAAACTGAATATCTATAGTTTTTCGATTTTATATCCAATTCCCCACACCACCTTTAAATATTTTGGCTCTTTAGGATTTATTTCTATTTTTTCACGAATTCTTCTTATATGAACGGCAACAGTATTTTCAGGGTTAAAGGAAGGCTCATTCCAAACCTGTTCATAAATTTGATCAATTGAAAATACTCTGCCCGCATTTTCACATAAAAGTTTCAAAATTCTGTATTCAACAGGAGTGAGTCGTACCTGTTCATTATCAACCTGGACTTCTTTTGCATTATCATCCACAACAAGTCCGCCAGATTTGTATACGCCTGTTTTAGGTACAAAGCTGCCTAAGGAAACATATCTTCTTAGAAGTGACTTTACTCTGGCAAGTAGTTCCAAAGGATTAAAGGGCTTAGTTACATAATCATCAGCACCGAGGTTGAGTCCCAGGATTTTATCTGTATCCTCTGACTTTGCGCTAAGCATAAGTACCGGAATATTATACTTTTCTCTGATTTTCATTGTAGCCCTGATACCATCCATTACCGGCATCATAATATCCATAATTACCAGTTGAATATCAGTCTCATTAAAAACGGCCACAGCTTCAGCGCCGTTATAGGCTTTAAAAACTGTATATCCTTCGTTTTTAAGATATATCTCTATAGCATCTACGATTTCCTTTTCATCATCACAAACAAGTATATTCACGTTGACCTCCATGAACCCATATGAGCATTTAAGCTAATAATTCTATTAATCTATTTTTTCCTACTGATAATCCTTATCATTATATCACATCCCTTACGTATTAAATCTCCTCACGTCATTGTATGAGTTTTAGTTAAGTCTGTCCGTCAGCTGTGTTTACTTGGTTTGGTTGCTGCCGGTATCTCCGGAGTACGTACCAAATTTTGTTCAGAGATTAAATCTAATTTCAGGTTCTTTGCTTCATCAGCTACCATTCCTATTATAAAGTCTTTATTTTCTCCTAAGTTATCTACTCGAATATCGACTGACTTGTTTTTATCAGATGTAAACTCTTCAGAGTATAATACTTTATTCGAATCTTTAACCTTTACAAAAAGTCTGACCTTTCCGGAAGTTAAAGATATTTTCCCATTAATTCTCAAATGGTTTTCTTCAGGGTCTATAGAAATTTCCTTTGTTTCAACGCCATTAAAATCAGAAAAACTATACTTAATTGATGTATGTGACTTATTTGACCCACATCCGGTACAAATCAGCAGTAGAAATATTCCTATAATTGCCATTGATATTTTCTTTTTTAAGCTAATCATTTAACCTTGTATGAAATAGTCGATGACTAAACCAAACGCTCCTTTCTGATATTTTAATTTGCATATTATTCATTTTTTCGTAGAAACAGTGCTTAAGCATTTTATTTACGATACACAAATAATAATAAAGGTGTAATCTTTCAAACTGATTAACAAATTTCTTACAATTTCCTTAACATATTTTAAAATTTCGAATAAGGTTTTTACTCAGATACTTCTATTTGAATGTAATCGGACATAGAGTTTTTATAGATGTAATTATTTATCTTTTTTGAAAGGAGTCTTTTATGACTGAACAGGATAACACAAACCTCTACAGTGCAGAGGATATTGAAAAAAACAAGGTGATTTGTGCTCTCGCCTATATTCTTTTCTTTCTGCCACTTATAGTTAGTACTGATTCTCCCTTTGGAAGATTTCACGCCAATCAGGGTCTGTTACTTTTAATAGTCGCCGTTGCAGGAAACATAGTGCTTGGACTAATACCAATAATAGGCTGGATATTGATACCGCTGTTTTCTTTGGCTGTCTTTGTATTTGCCATTCTTGGAATAGTAAACGCAGCCACCGGAAAAGCAAAGGAACTGCCTGTTTTCGGCAAATTCAGAATTATTAAATAAGGGCCAAAGCTGCCGTAAAAAGTTTTATCAGTTAAAAAACTCCCTTTCGGGAGTTTTTATATATTGAAATCATATTTGTAAAAGTTTTGAAAAGGATCGACACTAATAGCCTCTGTAACATTTGTACCGTTTAGAGTTAGCCTGTGTCCACAGCTTTCGCATCTGAAAGTAAGACTGTTCAATTTTTCAATTTCCTCCTCAGGAAGATTTAATAATACACTATTACATAAACAACATCTGACTGTGCAAAAATTCAACTTTTTCCCCCCATTCTTAAAATAAGTATATTCTTAGTTATATGAAATTGTACCTGTTTTTAGAACAAATATATTAAAATTTGAGCCTTTTAATATATTACAATATTTCCCATATTTTAAAAGAGTTATTTCATAACACCCAGCAATGTTTTAGTACAAGCCTGTAATAATTTAGAAAATACTGAATATAGTTTTATAAAATTATTATTGTACAAAATATTGAAATTGGAGGCAGTTATGAGGGAAATTGCGAGGATTGAAGGAAACTCATTTTACAATAATTCGAATATGACAAGTAACAAAGGCAATTTTTCCAAGCGACCTATTGTACTTTGCGCAATAGCCGGAATTTTAATTGGCTGTATGGCATTTAGAGCAGCTAACGGACAAATACGCATAGGAGGTATTAATCTCAATCAACAGACAAGCTCGGAAAAACAAAGCAAACAGACCGAAGCTTTGAATTTTTCATTGGATTTACTTTTCAAAGCCTTTGGAATGGACCGCTATAATCCCATAACCATTTTGAACTCAAATTCAACATTTTTTGAAGAATACTATAAAAATGATTATCTGAAATATATTGCCGAACAAGAGCAGGAGAAGCTTCAGGAAAAGATAATTACAAGTGAAGAGATTCAGCCAGAAAAACCACAGGAGATACAAGCTCAAAATCCTTCAGAAGCCATTTCAGGAACAGCTACCTCTGGAAGTGATTATAAAGAGGCATCCAGCAGTATTACCTTTGAAGGGGATGTAGAAAACAGTGACCAGGAAAACAACCCGGTGGTTACCAATGGTAAAATAAAGGTAATAAATGAAACAAAATATATTATAGATATTGATAAACTCCTGAGAGAGCCCCTTAAGCTAAATCCATCAAAAACCGGACCACAGATATTTGTATATCATACCCATACAACCGAGAGCTTTCTAAAATCTTTAGCTGAGAAAGATTCTCCTTCCAGAACTTTTGATAATAAATATAACGTTGTAAGAGTTGGGGAGGCTCTGATTACAAATCTGAAAAAGTACAATATTAATGTGCTTCACAGCAAAACTATTCATGATAAGGACTACAACAGTTCCTATGTCAAATCCCTTGGTACACTGACAAATTACGTTGAAAAATACCCCTCGCTAAAAATGACTATTGATCTTCACAGGGATGCAGCAGGCAATAATAAGCTTAGGGTGGCAAAAAGCATAAAAGGGAAGGACTATGCTCAGATTATGTTTGTTATCGGTACCGATTCTAAGCTTGACAATCCCAAATGGAGAGAAAATCTCAAGCTGGCACTAAAAATTCAATCGC
This sequence comes from Bacillota bacterium, assembly GCA_023393115.1. Classification (GTDB taxonomy): domain Bacteria; phylum Bacillota; class Clostridia; order Acetivibrionales; family DSM-1351; genus Ruminiclostridium. The sequence goes on along the minus strand of JAEWMS010000026.1, from coordinate 69,126 downwards.
GTTTAAATGAAATAGCTCCGGGCATAGCAAAGCCTACCTACATAAGTAAAAACAGATATAACCAGCATTTGACCAATGGATCGGTTATCATTGAAATTGGCGGTGACGGTAATGCCATTGCTGAATGTGTCAGGAGCACAAATTATCTTGCTCAGGCTATAAACGATGTTGTATATAAAAACAAATACTGATATTAATGACTAAATTTCACACTGTCGGTCAAAAATAAGTATCATCAGAATGTTTTGGAGGCAGTTTTGGCAAGAAAAGTAAGATTTCGCAATCAAAGACTATACAACTTAAGAATACTAGTGGTATCAATATTGTTTTTATTTATTGTGAGCTGCGGACTGATTGTTGTGGACATTAACAAAAACTATGTTCTGTATGGTCATGCAAAATTAGAGATAGTAAGAGTCCAGGAAATCGGTCAGGATATTTATCAACTTTCAATTTTCAATAATAACTATGACGTTAATTTAAAATACCTAAAAAGAGATATCTTCAAGTTGAAAAATTTATTTAGTAAATCAGGTAAAAATATGTAACTTTTTTGTTACCAATACGTCTGATTATTATGTTAACATTGCATCAGATAGTGCTATACAGTGAAATAAATGCAAAAGATAAAACTGTTAATTATTAGAAAGGACTGATGTAATGAAAAAGATATTATCATTAGTTTTGATACTAGTATTACTTATATCTGCTTTTTCTACTTATGCAGAGACTTCTGTTAATGAAAGTGTCAAGGTTGAGGTTCGGAAAATCGAAACAACTGAAGAGGATTTAGGTATTAAAATCATTTATCCTTATTTAAGTGGTTTTAATGCAGCGGATAAATTAAACGATACATTTCAAAAAAACAATATTAATTCAGTAGCGTTTATAAGAGAAGCTCATGTTGAAATCAAAGATATTAAGGAGCAACAAAAAAAAGCTCAAGAACAAGTAAGCAGCATAGGAGTATCACTGGAATCCTATTTTGACTATAATTTCAGTGGAAGTATTCTGTCTTTGATTTTTAATTCCTATGATTACACAGGTGGAGCTCATGGGATGTCATATATTGGAAGCTATACTGTAAATACAAAGACAAATGAAATATACAGTACTTTCGGTTCGCTGTTTAACACAAGCAGCAATTACAAAAAAGTCATTCTGGATAAAATATACAAGCAGATTGATAAAGAAAAAGAGTGGTATTTTGAAGATGCCAAGAAAACTGTTGCAGCAATGAACAGTGACTATAAATTCTATATTGACGGAGATAAGCTGGTTATTTACTTCGGTCTGTATGAATTAAGGCCGTACGCAGGCGGAATGTCCATATTTACAATAGACGCCAAGGAATTGAAAGGACTTCTGAAAAGTGATATTTACAATCAGATGATAAATGCGAAACCTCTTGATAAGGTTAGGTTTAACGGGACAAGTATGAAACCTCAGCCCACTGTCTTCGAAAAGGATTATACATTAATGGTTACCTTGAAACCCATAGCCGAATTGCTGGGTTACAAGGTAACATGGAGTGGTGATAATGGCTGGGCTGTAGACGGCGGATATATAAAAAATAAAGTAAACAGCTATTATTCAAGTAAATCCGGTGAAAAGACTCAGTTAGGTTTAGCGCCACAAGCAAAAGGAAATACCATGTATGTACCATCCAACTATTTCTCACAAGTTCTGAAGGAAGATGTATTCTATTACGGAGATGCATTAAGTATTTATAAAATAGATAATGAAAAGCAAAGTTTGTTTGATAAGCAAATTGTAAAATTTATTGAACCCGTTACGGTAGAGAAAGCTGTTGAATTGTATGCTGAAGCAGTAGAGATGAGAAATGGAGCACTTCAGTACGCTTTGTATTCAGATACTCTTAAGGCTGCCAAAAAGGCTGAACTGGAAGAATTGAACTGGGTTACCGGAGTATCAAGTCCATGGGTTTCAAGCTATGATATTAATAAAAAGGGTGAAAATTCTTTCGATATAGTTTTCCACTGGGAAACCTCAGCAGGAAAAGAACCGGATACCGTTACAAAAGTCAAAATTACTAAAGTAGCAGGCCAGGAGAACTGGAGGATCACAGAAGTAAAGGAATAGGCAAGAACCGGTCAGCCAGAATAATGCTATTATTTATTATAAAGCATTAAAAAACAGTCAATTATTTTGATGGACTCTTCCCCCGTCAGACAGTTGACTGTTTTCTTCTTTTTCCGGTAATAATAACAGGGATCGCAATCTTTCCAAAGGATAATAACGGCTAAGGAAGATAATAGTGCCGCAATTCGCCGCAACTAAAACCGTTGCGGTGAATTGCCGGACTATGCTATAATTAATTGCTAATGATGATAAGAGATTTTAACAAGCTGGTGGAGGATTTGGAATGTCAAGTGAAAGACAAAAATATATAAGAAATTTTTGCATTATTGCTCATATAGACCATGGGAAATCAACTCTTGCAGATAGATTACTGGAAAAAACCGGAGTGCTTACTTCCAGAGAAATGCAGGAACAGGTTCTTGACAATATGGAACTTGAAAGAGAAAGAGGTATAACAATTAAGGCACAGGCAGTGCGAATGGTTTACCAGGCACCGGATGGACATGAGTATATTTATAATTTGATTGACACTCCGGGTCATGTTGACTTCAACTATGAGGTATCAAGAAGCCTCGCAGCCTGTGAAGGTGCTATTCTTGTAGTTGACGCAGCACAGGGAATTGAAGCTCAGACCCTTGCCAATGTGTACCTGGCTCTGGAACACGATTTGGAGATTATGCCTGTTATTAATAAAATAGATCTTCCAAGTGCTCAACCGGATGTTGTGAAAAAGGAAATTGAAGACGTTATTGGTCTTGATGCCGCTGAAGCACCCATGGTATCGGCCAAGAACGGTATAAATATAGAAGAGGTTCTTCAAAAGGTTGTTCACATGATTCCATGTCCCCAAGGGGATGAAGAGGCTCCACTGAGGGCATTAATTTTTGACTCCTTTTATGACAGCTACAAGGGAGTAATTGTATACATGAGAGTAAAGGAAGGTACCGTTAGAAACGGCGATACCATTCGTATGATGTATACTAAAAAAGAATTTGTAGTTACAGAATTAGGGTATCTGAGACCGGGAGGACTTTCTCCGGCAGATGAACTCAAAGCAGGGGATGTCGGATATATTGCTGCAAGCATTAAGAATGTCCGCGACACAAGAGTCGGTGATACTATTACGTTAGTGGATAATCCGGCTACAGAACCGCTGCCCGGCTATAAAAAGGTTAATTCCATGGTGTTCTGTGGAATTTATCCCGCTGATGGTTCAAAATATGGAGACTTGAGAGATGCTTTGGAGAAACTGCAGCTTAACGACGCCGCACTTACTTTTGAGCCGGAATCTTCGGTAGCACTTGGATTCGGCTTCAGATGCGGATTCCTTGGACTTCTTCATATGGAAATCATCCAGGAGAGACTTGAACGAGAGTATAACTTTGACCTTGTAACCACTGCACCCAGCGTTATTTACAAGGTAACAACCACAAACGGTGATGTTCTGACAATAGATAACCCCACAAACCTTCCTCCTGTCACTGAAATTGATATGATGGAGGAACCAATAGTCAAGGCAACAATTATGGTACCCACTGAATACGTCGGTAACATTATGGAACTTTCTCAGGAAAGAAGAGGCGTATACAAGGATATGTCCTACATTGACGAGGGCAGAGCTATGCTGACCTACGAGATGCCTTTGAATGAAATAATCTACGACTTCTTTGATTCACTTAAATCCAGAACAAAGGGGTATGCATCCTTTGATTATGAACTAATTGGCTATAAGGAATCAGATCTCGTTAAGCTTGATATGATGCTGAACGGTGAAATCGTTGATGCGTTGTCCTTTATCGTCCATAGAGAAAAGTCTGTTTCAAGAGGCAGAAGGATGGCCGAGAAGCTTAAGGAGTCCATCCCAAGGCAAATGTTTGAGATACCCATTCAGGCGTGCATAGGCGGTAAGATAATTGCTCGTGAAACCGTTAAAGCATTCAGGAAGGACGTTCTTGCAAAATGCTACGGTGGAGATATCACCAGAAAAAGAAAGCTGCTGGAAAAGCAGAAGGAAGGTAAAAAGCGTATGCGCCAGGTAGGTTCTGTAGAAGTGCCCCAGGAAGCATTTATGAGTGTATTGAAACTTGACTGATCATCTAACAGGGGGCTTAATTTTGTCAAAGCAATATATGGAATGGCTAGGGAATCATTTAAAGGAAACATATAAGACACCTATTCTTGAAAATTTTCTTGAACTTGAGATAGTTTCAATTAAAGAAGGTGAAGTAACATATACTTCAAAGATAGTTGATAAGCACTGTAATATGTACGGGTCTGTTCACGGAGGTACTCTGGCCTCAATATCAGATATAGCTATGGGGGTTGCTTGTATTACTCATGGAAAAAGAGTAGTTACAATTGATATGAATGTTAGTTACTTAAAGAATACACCCGTAGGAAGTACAATTACGGCTGTTGGGCGTGTTATAAGCAATGGAAGGACAATTATGAGAGCTACGGGTGAAATATTTAATGAACAGAAGCAGCTTCTTGTAAAGGCTCAGGCTTCATTTTTTGTAACCGGGGAGTTTAATGAGAAGGCTCAGCCGGAGGATTGATTTATATCCCGAGCTCATGCCATTTTTTCAATACGCCCGTATATCTATCCTTTTTATCTAGCACATAGGGCTTGATGCCGATATTTAATATCATGCTTTGAAGGACTCTTCTAATGAAGGGGGTTCTTTTACTCGAAACTGCATTATAGAAATCCTTTGAGCTGGTATGTAATTTATTTATAATAACTTTATCCTTTAATGGATTCTCATTAAAGGGTTTTTTTATCCTCAGATTAATAGTATACCTTGCGCCGGAAAACAGGAATAGTCTCTTCAGTACGCATAATGCTGTGCTACCGCCTCCATTTTCGTGGGTTACAACGGCAAATGTGGCTTTGTCCTTCAATAGCTGTTCAATTACAAAATGTCCGCGGTCTATCAGCAGCTTCGTTTGCGCAGTTACATTACTTGCGTATACCGGTGAACCGATAATCAATCCATCCACTTCAGCAATTTGATTGGAAAGTATTTCAATATCATCCTCCAATATGCATTTTCCCAGCTCGTAACACCTACAACAGCCTGTACAAAAGGAAAGCTCAAGGTCTGCAATATGAGTGTATTGGATTTCGACATCCTCGTGCTGTGACAGGTTATAAGCAATTTCATCAAGCACTTTTGCTGTCGCTCCATTTTTTCTGGGACTTCCATTTCTAAGTACGTTTAAGCAAGGTACTGATAGAATGCTGGAACAGGCACTTGTATTTACAATAAAAAATAGTTTAGTGGCAATAATTTAAGATGTAAGTAACACAAAGTATATGGCAAGCAGGGAAAAATATTACTCTGCTTGCCATTTTTATTTTTTACCATAATAACACACATTTAATCTATGGGATTTATTGACATACTCAAAAATAGTAAGTATACTTATCATATAAATAGTAAGTGTACTTACTAAAATTCGAAAGGGGCTACACAATGGAATTACAGGATATACTGGGTTATCTACTTAACTCATGCGCAAAACTAATTAAGAGGTCCATGGATAGCTATCTAGATATGTACAATATTACAACATCACAATGGGCAGTCATTAAACTGCTGGACACAAGAAAATGCCTTTCCCAAACTCAGATAGCTGATGAATTAAAGGCTGACAAAGTTACAGTTGGAGAAATTGTAGCAAGACTAAGTGAAAAAAAGTTAGTTAAGAAAAACTTTGATCCGAGAGATAAACGTTCTTATTCGATACATCTGACGGTTGAGGCAGAAAGTATGGTTGTTGAAATTGAAGCAATAGCGGAGAAGGTGACTAAAAAAGCTCTTAAGGGCTTTAGCTATGAGGAAGAACAACAACTGTATAGTTTATTAAAGAGAGTTATTGAGAATTTATCAGAGGAGGTACAATAATATGACATGGGGTCAGGAGATCATAAGAGCATTTTTATTAGCATTGGGATGTTTTGAAATAGTGACGAACCTAGCATACCTTACTTCAGCCGGAGGGATAAGTAAGGCAATAAAACAACATGGTGAGCTTCCAAAAGGCTTACCGGATAAGAATATTAGGATTAAGGTAATATGTATGCTTATATCTGGATTAGCTCTATTCGCAGTAGCATTATCTTCATATATTTTACACACATATACCGGCCTGGCAATAAGAATTGTATTGATATTATTCTCATTATATGGGATTACTGAAGCCTTGTACTACAGATATTGGAAAACTTTTGGTTTTTCAATTGTAACAATTATTCTTGTGATTGCATCTTATTTATTGTAGTTAAGTGATGTTGAAAAATTTATTTTGATTTCAAGTATATAATTTTCCAAATTTTCAATAAAGTCTGGTCGAATAGTTTTTTTTGTTAAGGTAAAAATAATAAAATAAATCAGGTTGGGACAACTTTTTATTAATCAGTTGAACCTTGGATTTCATCAAATGCACTTTATTTCGCTGTACAGTATAACTATTACATCAAAAATGTGAAAGGATGGATCTGATGAAAGCTGTGATTATGGCAGGCGGTGAAGGGTCACGCTTAAGACCGTTAACCTGTAATCGTCCTAAGCCTATGGTACCAATCGCTAACAGACCAGTTATGGAACATATAATTGAATTACTAAAAAAGTATGGTATTAGAGATATTGCAGTTACCCTTCAGTATATGCCCGAAATTATTAAAGACTATTTTGGTGATGGAAGTGAGTTTGGAGTAAATTTGAATTATTTTACCGAAGATATTCCTTTGGGTACAGCCGGTAGTGTTAAAAATGCAGAAGAATTTCTGGATGAAACTTTTATTGTAATAAGTGGTGATGCATTGACAGATATAAATCTTGATAAGGCACTTGCTTTTCACTGGAATAGAGATGCAGTTGCAACACTTGTGCTTAAAAGAGTTGAAAGCCCTATAGAATATGGTGTCGTTGTTGCCGACAAAGCAGGGAAAATAACACGTTTTCTGGAAAAACCAAGCTGGGGCGAAGTATTCAGTGATACTGTCAACACCGGGATTTATGTCTTGAATCCCGAGATACTAAATTATATAAAGCCTAATCAAATGTTTGATTTCAGCAAGGATGTTTTTCCGGAACTATTAAAGGAAAACCGACCCATGTTCGGGTATGTTACAGAAGATTACTGGTGTGATATTGGAGACCTGGAAGCTTACGTTTGTGTACACAACGATATATTGGATAGAAAAGTAGACATAAGAATAGATGCAAAGGAAATCCGCCAGGGAATCTGGGCTGGTGAGGGTGCAGTAATTTCGAGGGAGGCAAGCATAAAACCTCCTGTTTTTATCGGTAAAAACACTATTATAAGAGAAGGCTGCAGCCTTGGGAGTTACACTGTTATAGGAGATAACAATCATCTGTTCGAAGGCAGTTCAATAAAAAAGAGCATAACATGGAAGGGCTGTGTGTTAAAGGGATATGCCCAGATAAGGGGCAGTGTTCTCTGTCACAAGGTTCAGATTAATTCAAGAGCATCTACTTTTGAAGGTTCTGTGGTAGGCGATAACTGTACTTTGGGTAAAAATGCCAATGTTAAGCCGGGTGTAAAAATTTGGCCTAATAAAAATATAGATTATGATACAGACGTATGCTCAAATTTGGTTTGGGGTTCGAAATTTACTAAAAATCTTTTTGGAAACAGGGGGATTTTAGGTGAAATAAATGTAGATATTACTCCTGAATTCGTTTCCAGGCTTGGAGCAACCTATGGCTCAATCTGTAAAAAGGATGCAAAAATCGGTGTAAGCTGTGATGATATTGATGCTTTAAAAATGTTAAAGAATTCTCTGATATCAGGTTTGCTCTCTACCGGTGTTGAAGTATATGATATTGGGACAACTCTGCTGCCGGTAACAAGGTCTGCAATAAGATTCTACGGTCTTAATGGAGGTATTCATTTCACCACATCTGGTCAGGAAAAGGATATGCTTGTAATTGATATTCTGAATAATTTCGGAAGCAATATCGAAAGGGGAGAAGAACGTAAAATAGAAAACACCTTCATACGGGAAGATTTCATAAGGTGTATGCCCGGTGAAGTCAAACCTGTTGTGATTATCCCTGAGCACAGTGTTTTTTACAGCCAAAGTATTTTGAACAGCGTTCAGTCAAAGACTCATGATTACAATTTGGCTATAATTGTAAAATCGAAGCTTGTTAAGAGGGTTTTAGAAAGAATTCTAAGGGAGCTGAATTGTGATTATAGCTTTATTGATTCAAAACAGTATGGTCAGTATAGAAGAAACGAAAGCATGTTTTCCGAGATAAAATTACTTACTTCGGCAGTAAAACAGAATAAATTCGATATGGGAGTTTATTTCGAAAGCTCCAGTGAGAAAATGATGCTTGTTGATGTTAAAGGAAGGGTCATTTCAGATGATTTGTTTATGGCACTTATAAGCCTTATACATTTAAAGTCCACCAGAGGAAACACCGTTGTCGTACCTTTAAATACAAGTAGTGTTATTGAAAGAATGGCCAGAGAACATGAGGGAAATGTTATCAGGACAAAAACTTCTACCCAGGAAATCATGAAAAAAATGTTATGCTCCAGTGATGAAATGAGTATGGATTTTTTCTCTATGAACTTTGATGCAGTTGCAGGTTTAATAAAAATTATTGACTATATGGCTCAACATAGGGTAAGGCTTGACCAATTGGTAGACATGATACCGGATTTTCATATTCTTAAAAAAGAGGTAAAATGTCCATGGTCAGCAAAAGGAAAGGTCATAAGGGCCATCATTGAAGAAAATGACCATGACAGGATAGAAACTACAGAGGGTGTTAAGATATTTGGTGACAAGGGTTGGGTATTGGTACTTCCTGATGCCGAAAAACCAGTATGCAGAGTAATAAGTGAAGGATTTTCAGAAGAATATACCAACGAACTGACAGATATATATGTGAACAAAGTTAAGTCCATAAGCCAGGACAATGTTAGCAGTAGTTGATATTGGATATAAAAAAGTATGCTGTTGCATAACAATATTGATTTATGTATGTTATAAAGAACTTATTGTACGTGAGGACAGCTCATAAAAATGTGGAAGGATGGTTAAAAACAGTAAGAGGAATTCTATGACAAGAGAATTCCTCTTACTGTTTTGTGTATTTGAACTTTCGCTGATGCAAGGTTATAATTAATATAACAAAGTGACTTATAATATATCATGGGGGTTCAAATGATTGTTAAAAAGATCATTACACTATTATTGTGTTTAGTTATTATATGCTTAAGCTGGAGTTCCTCAATCAGTTCTATAGATGCGGCAGCATCGGAAAAAGCATTGTATGTTGCATTGGGGGACTCTATTACATCGGGTTATGGACTTGTAAGCTTTATAAATAATGATGTAAGTAACAGAAACAGCATCGATAATTACGTTACGAAACTCGGTAAGGCGCAGGGCATTAAGACAGTAAACCTGGGAATTGAAGGAATTAACAGTACAGCTTTCCTTAAGGCAATAAGTAATCCCGTTACAAAGGAGCAAAAGGCAGAAGTAGCTCGGATAAAAGAAGCAAGCCTCATTTCACTTACCATAGGTGGCAATAACATCTTTATTCCTTTATTAAACTCGGTAAATGATGGGATTGGAAATGGGAAAAATATATTTAATGCAGATGCTTCCGAGATTCAAAAGGCTGTTATTAACCTGTTTTTTAACCAAGAGGCATTAGATAAACTTAAAGCAAACATCTCCCAAGGCGCTGAGGTATTTTCAGGAAATGAAAAATTACATAAAACTGGAGATTTTGAAAAAATAATAAGTACATTAAAAGCTTTAAACCCAAAGGCCAAAATTATTGTACAGACAATTTATAACCCTTTTGATTTTATTTTACCTGATACCATAAATAGTACTTTTTTGTCCATGAACGCAGAAATCATTAAGGCTTCGAACAAGGGTAAGAACTATATGGTAGCAGATGTTTATTCTGCATTTGCAAAAGCAGGAAAAGATATTCAGCTGATCAATGTACAAAGCGGAAGATCTTTTGATCCTCATCCCACAAAGAAGGGGCACGAAGTTATTTATACACTTATGTTTTATGAATTGAATAAAAAAGTCCCTTATAAAGTCAACTCAAATGTAGTAAAGGGAAAGTCTGTGTACTCGGTTTCAAACGGTGAATTCAGGGTAACCGTATCACCTGATAAAGGCTACAAGCTGCCGAAAACTATAATCCTGACAATAGGTAAAAGTGTAAAACACACGCTGGAATTAAAAAATGGTGTGGCAGCAGTTCCCATAGCAGGAGTCAACGGGGAAATAACTATAACTGCTGCGTGCTCAAAGTAGGTAAAAAATAGACAAAAAATATGCTTCGCGTATTAATGAGCGAAGCATATTTGGTAATACATTACATTTCTCCAACCGGGTCATAGGTTCTTTCTATGATAGGTTCAAAATAAAAATCTATATACATTGGAGTTTTTCCATTAAGGTCGGAAGCCTTGATAGGTGAAGTATAGAATGCAATTCTGTACTCGAATTCAGGTTCTTTTACACCATCGCGAGCATTTCTGTCATAGGGCAGATCTTCAACCTTGTATATACCTTTGGTTTCCAGTTGCTTAATAAACCAGTTCATTTCATCAGCATCAGTTACATCCATGCAGGGGATATTACCTTTTTTCATTTCATCTATTATTTGTGACATTTCACCTGTTTGAAATCTGATTTCATAAAACATTTGAACAAATCCTCCTTGGTTGATATTTACAATATATTTTGTATATTTGTTGTTCTAAAAAATTATATTATAACTATACCACATATTAAACCGGGTAATCAAAAAACTTAGACTTGGTTAAACATTGGTTACGCATTAAACGGAGGCATATAATGAGAGTATTTTTTGCGATAGAATTTACTAACGAAATTAAGGATTATTTATTCTCCCTTCAACAGGATATAAGAAAGTATTGTACTGGAGGCAACTTTTCACACCGTGAGAATTTTCATCTGACTTTAAGGTTTATTGGTGAGCAGAATCTCCAGCAGGTTGAAATCCTAAAAGAGGTTCTGAAGGAAGTAGCAGCTGCCACTTCGCCATTTGAACTTAGATTGGATAATACCGGATCATTTAATAAGGGCAATAGAAAAATTATATGGGCAGGACTTGGTAAGAGTATTGAATTACAGCAATTATATCAAAGGCTTGAGATTTCTCTTGAAAAGACCGGATATCAAAAGGAGGATAGAGCCTATAGTCCGCATATCACTCTTGCCAGGGAGGTACAAATTGGAGACGCCGCCGTGGATATTTCAAAAACTTCTTTCAGTAGCCAGACCATAATTGTGAATTCCATATCACTTATGGAGAGCGCAAGAATTAATAATAAACTGACTTATACAGCACTAGAACGAGCCGAGCTGTTATAAAAAAATTGTTTTTTACCGACAATGCTTTATCGCTAATACCTAAATTATTGACTATTTCTGAATTGTTATATATAATAATAGCTAACAATAGTTATAATTATAGATAAAATCACAGCTGATATCATAGCTAAAATTATTGCTGAAGTTATAGCTATGATTGAAAGCTTTCATTAAGTAATGTTATCTGATAGCTGCTATTTTGAAAGGAGCTTGATTATGAGGGCAACATCAACAGAAGTTCAAAACAATTTTGGGAAATATCTTGCGCTGGCGTCGGCCTCGGAAGAAATTATTATAACAAAAAATGGCAGGGACATAGCTAGAATGGTTACTTGCAGTGCTGCTGACAGAGTTGAGGAAGAATTTGCAGTATATGAAAATGAGGACGGACCCAGAATAACATATGAAGAATTCATAAAACTCACCGAGGAATCCGAACAGCGGTATGAGCTTATTGATGGAGAGCTTTTTTTGCTGGCCTCGCCAAGCTATGCCCATCAGACAGCAGTATCTGAAATAATATCTCAATTCCGTAATTTTTTTAAAGGGAAAAAGTGTAGACCTCTTACTTCCCCTTTTGATGTTACTTTAGTAAAAGGAGATAATACAAAACATGTTGTTCAGCCTGATATCCTCGTAATTTGTGATCCTGAAAATATAGACCAGAAAGGCAGGTATTGGGGAATTCCCTCACTGGTGGTAGAGGTTCTTTCCCCTTCTTCCAAAAAACACGACATGTTCAGAAAGCTAAATTTATACGCTCGTACCGGAATTAAGGAATTTTGGCTTGTAGATACAGATAAAAAGGCAGTATATATGTATAATTTTGATAATAAAGTAATAGAAGAAATTACATCTTTTGCAAATATTCAAACTGTAAAATCAAATATTTTTGAAGGATTTGAAATTTCTCTCGAAGAGATATTTGAGTAGTCAGGTAAATTCAATTGAACTGCCCTTTCCAAAATGGTAAAATGGAAGTCTGAAATGAAAAAGCTTTGACATAAATAAATTCCGACTTTGGAGGAAGGTTGAAATAAATGAAAAATATAATTAGAGGAGTTTGTCTTGCAACTGCAATTGCTTTCATGACGTCGGGTACATATGCTGCAAACGATAAAAATCTGAAGATTGACGGAAAACAGATAAATAATGCGGTTAAGGTAATTAATGGCAAGGAGTATGTTCTTGTTGACAGTCTCAGGAATAATCTTGAGGGAGTTACTGTCACCAGGACTGATACTGCTATTGAAATAAATAATGCTGACAAAATAACGGGTATAGTTGACAAAGTCAGTCCCTCCGTTGTTGGAATAATTGGAAAACTTAAAGAAAGCAGTTATGATTACAGTGAATATACAGACAATCTTATTTTCGGCACCGGTGTGATTTACAGAAGTGACGGATACATAATAACAAATGCGCATGTTGTTAAGGAAATGGATACCATTGTTGTTGTTCTTTCCAACAGTAAAGCATATAAAGCTCGATTAAAAGCTATTGACGACAGTCTGGACCTTGCAGTTATTAAGATCGACAAGGGAGGGCTTACTCCGGCAGTTTTTGGAGATATGTCAAGCGTTAAGGTGGGGCAGGAGGTAGTTGCCATTGGAACGCCTTTATCCTTTAATTTAAGAAATTCCGCAACAAAAGGTATAATCAGTGGTATGAACCGATCAACCGACGGTGAGTACAAATTTATCCAATCGGATGCAGCCATAAACGGAGGCAACAGCGGAGGGCCTCTTGTTAATATGTTGGGACAGGTAATTGGGATTAATTCGGTTAAACTAATAGGTTTTGGTGTTGAAGGCTTGAATTTTTCCATCCCGGTTGATACTGTTAAGTATGCAATAAGCCATTTTGAAAAATTCGGAAGAATAAAAAGACCCTACATGGGAATAGTCTTCTCTGAAAGCATAACCTCCCAGTATGGTTTGCCCAGTGCCGTTGAAGGCTTGACTATACGGGACATTTTACCAAATTCTCCTGCTGAACAATACGACATACAGATTGATGACAAGCTGCTTTCTGTAAATGATGTAAAGGTTAATTCAATAATTGATTATAACGAGGAAATGAAAAAATATTTGCCCGGTGACAAGGCAAAGTTTAAATTGGTTCGGGACGGCAAACAACTGAATGTTAATGTTGTTTTCGGTGAAAAGTAATTATATTGGTAAAATAAGGACGTGCTTATATGAAAAATACTATTAACATTCGTAAAACTCTTGTTAGTATACTTGTAATATTCTCAATACTGATAACCTGTCTGCTAAATACTTATGCAGCTAATAACGATAAACTTGTACTTGAGCTCAAGGCAGGCAGTGCCTCTGCCAAAATAAACGGTACTGTTACCAAGCTTGAGAAACCTTACATATCAAATAAAACCTTTATGGTACCGTTGGAATGGTTTACAACAGCCATCGGAGCGGAAGTAAATAAAAAGTCCGATAAAATCATTGAAATTATTTACTGCGAAAGGGACCTGGAACTGACTGTAGGAGCAACCGACTACATCTTTAATCTGGAGAAAAAAAAGCTGCCTGTTGCACCTGTAATAAAAAATAAGTCAACTATGGTTCCTCTGGAGTTGATATCATCAAATTTTCCTGTCACAGTAACCTGTGACCAGAAAATAGGGACAATAAAGATTGTATTGGAAGACGATGGCTCATTAAGCGACCTTTCTTTCCTCACAGGTGGAATTACCAGTCCCAAAGTTGGCAACAGCTACTATGGCTGGAGCTTAAGTATTCCATCAGGTTCCAGGATTATATCCAACAGCTTCAAGTCAGACAAGGTGGGTATTACTAATGAAAGCAGAAGTCTGTATTTTGAAATAGCGGTTGAGAACAAAAAGGGCCGAAATCTTCAAGAACTATATAATACAGTTGTTTATAGCAGTACGGTAAGAAGTACCGAAATAGATCTGAAAGCGACAGTTCCGTATTTTCAGTATACCAGATTGACCGAATTTGATGAGTCATTGCTGGTAAAGGTTTTTGACAAGGGCGATTACTTTTATTATTTCACTATTAATTCCTACAATAGTTCGGTTACTCCGGAAAAGCTATCAAACGATAAATATTATCAAAATATCGTCAACTCCTTCAGTCTCGATTACAAGGGGGCTGTTATTGGTGTTGAGGATGTTTCAAAGATCAGACAGGGAAAGGCCAGTTTCTATAACTATTTGTTATTAAGCCTAAACACAAAATATTTACCCTGGTCTGTGGATGTACCTGCAAAGTGGGATAAGGTTCTTTCAAGTGATGATCCTATGGAAACCTGCCTTGGTCTCGACAGTACTCATTACATGAAAATAACAATGAATAGCTTGAAAGATGAAGAAGCTCTTGATGAATATGTAGACAAAATTATTAAGAAATATAATAACAATTTCAATCCTGGGGTATATAACTTTATTAGTGATGATTACACAACAGTAGCAGAAAATGAGGCCAGATCCCTTAAGTTCAGAATAAAACAAGCTAATAAAGCTTATATTATGGAAGAGCTATATTTTACCAAAGGACCTTTTGTTTACGAGATAACTGTTAAACTGCCGGAAGGTGATCACGATAAATATATTAATGAATTTATAGACACAATTAACCATATGAACTTCTATTCCTTTGATGAAGAGGCATTGATCGGCGATATAGAAAAATATAATAATAAAAACCTAGGAGTAAGAGTTTCACAAAAAGATGACCTGTTCGAGTACATAAACAAGAACTTTAATTGGAGCATCAAGCTCCAGGGTTTCTGGACAAAAGCAGGTAATGATGATGACAGCTCTGTTACCTTCACAAATCCTGATTCAAATTCAAACGTTATTATTTACTCAATTGAGAACTCCTCATTATCAAAATCCTTGAGTGATGAAGAAAAGTTTGGTATTATGAGGACCTTAAAAAAAGTATATGAAACTACTCCTGTTCAGACTACAGTTACCGAAAAGGGCTATCAGATGAGGGTTTATACATATAAAGTTGAAAGTGTTGATCTGGATTTCTTCTCAGAAGTGAAATGCTACTGCTTTGAGGCCGGAAACTATTCCTACTGTTTTTTAACAAGCGTACCCGAACTCACGGCAACAGACAAAGCTGTGAAGGAAGTTGAGGATATATGGAAATCCTTTTCTATAACCAAAAAGTAAGCTTTTGGCGTTGCTTTAACTTTTGAATGCAGGTGCGGATCACTGAATTAACCTCCTATATTCGCCTAATAGCGGATATGGGAGTAAATAAATTGTGGCCGCTAATACGACTTATGGAGGTTAATGTGAGAGACAGGATACAGCCTCTGGCATACAAAATGTCGCCAAGGACAATAGAAGAATTTGTTGGACAAAGTCATATAATCGGCAAGGATAAAATGCTGTACAGGATGATAAAGGCAGATAGAATTACATCGATAATTTTATATGGTCCACCTGGTACCGGAAAGACCTCATTAGCCAGAATTATTGCTAATACTACACAGTCAAACTTTGAAAAGTTAAATGCTGTAACCTCAGGCGTGGGTGATATTAAAAGGATTGCGGCAGATACGAAAAATACTATGCTCAATCCAAATGGAAGAACCGTCTTGTTTATTGATGAAATACACCGCTTCAACAAATCTCAGCAGGATGCCCTGCTGCCGTATGTTGAGGACGGGTCGATTGTATTGATAGGTGCAACTACTGAAAACCCTTTCTTTGAGGTTAATAAAGCACTTATTTCAAGATCAACTGTCTTTATGCTGAAGCCATTGGAGCAGGAAGATATAAGAAAGCTGCTTTTAACTGCCATAAGTGACAAGGAAAGAGGCCTTGGGAATTATACTATAAATATTACTGATGAGGCGCTGGATTATTTAAGTGAAGTATGCTCCGGCGATGCGCGTACAGCGCTTAATTCCATAGAACTGGCGGTTTTGACCTCGGATCTCGGCGCGGACGGCTGTATTGAAATAAACCTGAAAACCATTGAGGAATGTGTTCAGAAAAAAGCTATCCGTTTTGACAAAAATGGTGAGGAGCACTATGACAACATCAGCGCATTTATAAAGTCCATGAGAGGCAGTAGCCCGGACGCGGCAGTATTTTATCTGGCCCGGGCCCTGTATGCCGGGGAGGATGTTGAGTTTCTTGCCAGAAGAATAATTATATGTGCCTCGGAAGATGTGGGTATGGCAAATCCAACAGCCTTACAGGTGGCTGTTGCTGCAGCACAGGCGGTAAAAATGATAGGAATGCCAGAGGCCAGGATAATTCTGGCACATGCGGCAGTTACCGTGGCCTGCAGTCCAAAGTCAAACTCTGCATATATGGCTGTCAACAAAGCCTTGGCTGATGTTGAATCGAAAAATACAGGAAGTGTTCCCATGCACCTGCGAAATGCTGCAGCAAAAGGTATGGAACAGTTGGGCTATGGACAAGGTTATAAATATGCCCATGATTATAAGAATAATATTGTTAAGCAGGAATTTTTCCCTGAAGAAATGAAGGGCACTATTTATTACAATCCAACAGCGAATGGCTATGAAGCCAAAATAAAAGATTGGTTGGAGAAATGGAGAGAACAGTAATGTTAAAAAGAGTATTGGCTTGGGTATTAATTATAGGTTTTGTATTGCTGTTATTAAACATAGTATTTTTTCATGTATTCCAGATGCAAAGCGTGGCATTGTACGCAATAATAGCTGTTTGGTTTATTTTTTCTAATAAACCCATGTCTAGCAACAAGATAATTAAGACTACTGAACCTATCAACACCGACGGAATGGAAGTAAACCCGGAAGTTGCAGATGATAATCAAGAAGCAATAGAAGATTCAGAACAGCACGATACAGACAATCAAAACAACTAAATATTGAATAATTATTCAACCTCTGCAAATACTATCAGGGAATACTTCAAAAAGAAAAGGTTTATTTTGGAAGTTTATTCTAAGAAAGGGATAGTATTACTTTTTATGTTCGGAGGTTTGATATGGTAGTTGCAGTACAGAATAATTTAACAGATATCTCAAGAGCTCTAATGCAGAAGGGCTATATTGTTGTTGATTTATATACTTACAGAAAGCCCATAGATGCAGTTGTTTACGAGGGAAAGCATTTTGATTTTACCGCAATAACAGAAGAAAATACCGGACCTGTTATGAGCACCAGCAGCAAACCAAGTTATGGTGTTTTTATAGTTTGTGCAAATGGGAAGAGTATAGATGAAATTGATTATATGCTTAGAACAAGGTGTTACAGTTCGTTTTTATAGCAGATTTTTATCAGGTGTTTATCAGAAATTTATCTAACTATTAAAGTATACATTAATAGTTAGATAAATATTTTGGTGAATAGAACAAATATGACTAATTTTTACTTGAATTCCTTTCTCTTATATGGTAACATCAATTAAAGTCTAGTAAATTAATTGGAATTAAGGTGATTAACTTTGAAGGTTTCAACAAAGGGAAGATATGGTCTTAGAGCTATTGTTGATCTTGCAATTCATAGCAAGGAGGGGCAGGTATCTTTAAAGTGTGTTGCTGAAAGGCAGGATCTTTCTGAAAATTATCTGGAACAGTTATTTTCATCATTAAAAAAGTCCGGTCTTGTCAAAAGCATAAGGGGTGCTCAAGGTGGTTACCTTCTTGCCAAGCCTGCTGAAAATATTTCTGTAGGTGATGTTTTAAGATCTCTGGAGGGAACACTTTGTCCTGTTGACTGCATAGATCTTGAAATGCCTGTAAGCTGTGATAAGGCGGATTCTTGTGTTACAGCTACTGTTTGGGCAAAACTAAGAGATAAGATAAATGAAGTTGTTGATGCTATCTCTATAGCCGACCTGGTACTGGAGTACGAAAGTAAGACAAAAAATGATTATATTTATTACATATAATCCTGTTTTTATTTATTTTTGAAAGGGTATATTATTAAGGAGTACTTGAAAATTTCAACTACTTCTGTTAGTCAAATTATAAGGGAGTGTTCAACATGGGAAACAGAATTATTTACTTAGATCATGCAGCAACCACATATGTTAAGCCTGAAGTATTTGAGGCAATGAAGCCTTTCTTCTGCGAACATTTTGGTAATGCTTCATCGATATATAGCCTTGGCCGTGAAAGCAAAAAAGCTGTAGAAGAAGCCAGGGAGAAAGTTGCGAAGGCTCTTGGAGCAGAAGCAAGAGAAATTTATTTTACAGGTTCGGGAAGTGAAGCTGATAACTGGGCCATAAAGGGAGTTGCAGCAGCCAACAAGAAAAAAGGTAATCATATTATTACCTCGGCAATAGAGCATCCTGCAATAATGAATACCTGCAAGTACCTACAGGGAGAAGGTTTCGAAATAACATACCTGCCGGTAGACAGTGACGGTATGGTTTCGTTGGAAGACCTTAAAAAAGCTGTTAAGGATACAACAATATTGATCAGTATCATGTTTGCAAATAACGAGATTGGCACAATTCAACCAATACAGGAAATTGGTGCGTTTGCTCGTGAAAAGGGTATTCTTTTTCACACTGATGCTGTACAGGCAATAGGAAATGTTTCAATTGATGTACAAAAAATGAACATTGATCTTCTTTCTTTGTCAGGTCATAAGTTTTATGGTCCTAAGGGTGTAGGTGCGCTATATATAAGAAAGGGAGTAAAAATATCCTCCTTTTTACATGGCGGTGCCCAGGAAAGAGGAAAGAGAGCGAGCACTGAGAATCTCCCCGGAATTATCGGTCTGGGAAGGGCAATTGAGCTTGCAATGGAAAACATGGAAGCCTATAACAAAAAGCTTATAGACTTGAGAGAAAAAACTATAGAAGGTCTTATGTCAAGGATACCATATATAAGACTTAACGGGCATAGAACAAACAGATTACCGGGTAGTGTAAATATATCATTTGAGTTCATAGAAGGTGAGTCTCTTCTTCTGATGCTTGATATGATGGGGGTTTGCGGTTCCAGTGGATCAGCTTGCTCTTCAGGCTCACTTGATCCTTCACATGTTTTAATGGCCATAGGTTTACCTCATGAAATTGCTCATGGCTCTTTAAGATTAACCTTTGGCGAAGAAAACACCCAGGAGGATGTAGATTATATACTTGAGGAGATACCTAAGATAGTAAGCAGATTAAGAGATATGTCACCACTTTATGAAGCAGTAAAGAACAAAAAATAATTAGAGCAACAGCATATAACGAAAAGAGGTTATGTAAAATGTATAGTGAAAAAGTTATGGATCATTTTTCAAATCCAAGGAATGTTGGAGAAATTGAAGATGCCAACGGTGTGGGTCAGGTTGGAAACGCCAAGTGCGGAGATATAATGAAAATGTATCTTAAAATAGAGGACAATGTTATTGTAGATGCTAAATTTAAGACATTTGGTTGCGGAGCGGCTGTAGCTACAAGCAGTATGGCAACCGAGCTGGTTAAGGGTAAAACTGTAGAAGAGGCTATGAAGATAACAAACAAGGCGGTTGCTGAGGCTCTCGATGGGTTGCCGCCGGCAAAGATGCACTGTTCCAACCTTGCAGAGGAAGCTATTGCCGCTGCACTGGAAGATTATAGACGGAAAAATGGCCTGGCAGTAGATGAAAGTGTAGATTGTACCGGCTGCTGCAGTGGTTGTCATCACAGCCACGGTCGTGAAGAGGATTTTGATGAGGATGAAGACTAAAATAGTTATGAATTAATTTGAAACGGTTAAATAATAAGTGAGTTCGGGTTATTATTTAACCGTTTCGGTATTATAGACTTTGTTTGTATAGGAGAATGTAGTGAATGAACTCAAAGAAGGTTATGGTGGGAATGAGCGGCGGTGTAGACAGTTCTGTTGCAGCCGCCATTTTATTGCAGCAGGGGTATGAGGTAATAGGAGTAACCCTTCAGATTTGGCAGGACATGGACGAGGAAATGAAAAAGTCCGAGGGCGGCTGCTGCTCACTTTCGGCAGTGGATGACGCAAGAAGAGTTGCCAATAAGCTTGGAATACCTTATTACGTGCTGAATTTCAAGGACATTTTTAATAAAACAGTAATTGAATATTTTAAGGAAGAGTATTTTAAGGGGCGTACTCCAAACCCGTGTATAGCCTGCAACAGACATGTAAAATGGCAGGCTATGCTGGATAAGGCCGTTTCCATGGGAATTGATTATATTGCAACAGGGCATTACGCCAAGGTTATGCTTGACCCTGGGTCAGGAAGATACATTCTTAAAAAATCGGTGACTGACAGGAAGGACCAGACATATGCACTGTATAATTTGACCCAGGAGCAGTTAAGCAGAACCCTTATGCCTGTTGGGGACTATTCCAAGGAACGTATCAGAGAAATGGCAAAGGAGATTGGTTTGACTGTAGCAACAAAGCCTGATAGTCAGGAAATCTGCTTTATTAATGACAATGATTATGGTAAGTTTCTAAGTGAAAACAGTGATAAAAAGATTGTGCCCGGTAAATTTGTGGATACCAAGGGTAATGTACTTGGAACTCATAAAGGTATAGTTCATTATACTGTTGGACAAAGGAAGGGACTGGGCATAGCCTTTGGGAAACCAATGTTTGTAATAGCACTTGATGTTGAAAATAATAGAGTTATTTTAGGAGAAGACAAAGAGGTATTTTCTGATACACTTACAGCATCGGACCTTAATTTTATTTCTATTGAGAAACCTATCGACGGCATGAGAGTTAATGCTAAGATCAGGTATTCAGCCCAGGAAGCTCCTGCTGTAATCCATGTTATTGATGACAAAAAAATCCGTGTAGTATTTGATGCTCCTCAAAGAGCAATAACTCCGGGGCAATCAGTTGTTTTCTACGACGGGGATATTGTCATGGGCGGCGGCACAATAGATTAAAGTGTTTTGCCTGTTAAGGTGATTATAATTGGGATTGCTTGGATTATAGCGATATGATTTAATCCAGGCAGTCCCATTTATATGTCCATCGGAGGTTAGCACGAACAGCAATAAAGATAATTTAATCGGGTATACTCACATAATCTAAAGGATTTTGTGTTTGACCATCTTTAGCGACCTCAAAATGCAGATGTGGTCCGGTTGATATACCGGTTTTTCCTATTAGAGCTATTTCTTGACCAATTATAACTTCGTCACCTTCTTTGACAAGAAGTTTACTGCAATGTGCGTAAGATGTTGTTATACCGCCGGAGTGCTTGATAATTACCATATTTCCATACTCTCCCTTCCATTCGGAAGTTATTACCACTCCGCTTTCGGCTGCTACAATCGATTTACCGGAGTCACCTTCAATATCAATACCAGTATGTAATTTTTTTTCTTTAGTAATAGGATGGGTTCTTTCTCCATAACCTGCTCTGATATTTTTACATTCTGATGCTGGCCAAACCATATTTAAACTAATTGTTGAATTTTCCGCGAAAACTAAATTAGTAGCTGAAAGAGTAAAGCCAAGAATGCATATGGTAATAGTAACTACAATGGAAAAGTAATGATTTGATTTTTTGGGTTCTTTATAATTGAGCATAATTGTTAGTCTCCTTTTTATATTTTCTGCGTTCTCATTCAAAGCAGAATAGAAATCGTATCTTTTACTTGTCTTTCTATCCAGCAATGCTAAAATTGTTTCAGCATACCGTTTTCTTGAGTGAAAGTCTATTTTTTTAATAACCCCTTCATCACAAGACAACTCACATGAACGGTTTATACCTCTGCTCAATGGAATGAAAACTGGGTTGAACCAATGAATTACATTAGCTATTAATGTTATTGTTTTTAGCAGTAAGTCACCTCTCTTTAAATGGATAAGTTCATGTGTAAATATGAACCGTAATTCAGTCTGTTGAAAATTATACTCCGGCAAAACGATAGTGGGGTGAATAATACCAATTAGCATAGGCGTACCGATTTTGTCGTTGGACATAAGCCGGATTTTCCTATTTATGCTCATTTCCTTTTTTTGTTGATTCAGAGTATCCCATGTCACACAGCTTTTAATTTCGCTGTTCCTTTGCATTAAAGTTCTGAATAAAAAGTAATGCTTTAGTTTTATCAAAATGTAAATAATAACACCTGAGAGCCAAATATACTTTATAATTGGGGTAACAAAGCTATTTATTGATTTCATTGATGATATAATTGCCTGTCTATTGGTAAACTTTATCGGTAACAGGTAAAGTTTATTACTGCTTTCCTCATAATCCTTTGTTCGGGTTTCTACAGAAATTATATTATCTTTTAGAAACATAGAATAATCCTCGGGGATGCTAATATTTAGTGAAGGAAGTAGAGGTAACGGAATTAAAAATATCAGCACTATTAACACTCTTGATATATAATCCCATGTTGAACTGAAAATCCTATGAGTCATAGGTCTGATAAAGTACAAAACCAAGGATAAAATGCTTCCTGCAAGAGACATTTTTATTATTGTATTAAATATTGTTTGCATCACATAACCTACCTTTGCGATAACCAATTCTTTAGTTCCTCAATCTCCTCATTGCTTATATCACCATCATCACACAGAGCAGCCAGAAAGTTTTTTATTGATCCTCCATGTATAGCCGAGAGAAACTTTTTGGATTCAAATTTTTTGTATTCCCTTTCTGAAAGCAGAGAAACATAATAATTTTTCTTTCCTATTCTCTGGCAGACAATTAAACCTTTTTCAGTTAGTCTGGTAAGGAAAGTTAAGACAGTAGTAATTTTTACATCCCTTTCCTGTGACAGCTCAGCAAGAATTTTTGCAGAAGTAACCGGGCTTCCGGAGGCCCAAATTATTTGCATAACCTCCTTTTCGGCTTCAGACATTTTTGCTATTTTCATTAGTTTTAACCTCCTGATTTTCTACACAGTGTAGTAAATAATATACTACATCATGTAGAAGATAATGTCAATATTTACCTTAGATAAAGTTAAATAAATCAACCGGGGTGCGAAAGCGCCCCTAGCTGTGTCATAGGAGTTGTTAACTAATATCAATGCAACAGTACCTTCACATTTCGCATCCTCATAATTCACTACAATTCACCCATTCCTACTTTCTCGCATTCATAATTTAATGATAATCATTAAAAATATATTGACTTCCATTAAAAGTTATATATATAATTATATAGTGTAATTAACCAATAGTGGAGGAAATTGGCATGAGCGATGAAATCAAAGCTATATCAATTAATTGTGAGAAAGAAAGGGAGATCAAATTCACCTTATCTTTCAAGTGGATATTAGGAATTACTATTTTCCTTTCGGCTTTATTATCATTAGCAGGAGTATTTTATATAAGTGATGGTGTCTCAAATCAAGTATGGAAGAATGTTGGAATTAAACACTTCTTATATAACTCATTATTCTATGTTTTTATTATTATTTGCTTTATTTCGTTGATTAGTATAGCAGTAATTAAGAGACCTTTTTCACACATTTTAGTTTGGTGTATATTTTCAATTGGGATACTTCTGGTTGTATCATCATTTGCCTTTCCAAGGATAGACGGCTATGGAGCAAATGGGTTTAATCTCTATTCAAAAGGAAGCTTTACATTATGTGATGGGACTTTGCTGTTAATCGGATTGCTGGGAGTTTTGCTTTCAAAAATAGTTAAGTATGGCTTCATATATCAAGGGAATTCAGATACTACAATATAAAGTTATAATTAACTAAGAAGAGGTTTACTTATGGCTATAATTTTAAGATTGGATAGGGTCATGGCTGACCGGAAAATATCATTGAATGAGCTTGCTCAAAAGGTTGGTATTTCTAATGTCAATTTATCAAATTTAAAAACAGGAAAAGTAAAGGCTATAAGGTTTTCGTCTTTAGACGCTATCTGTGATGTACTGGATTGCCAGCCGGGAGATATTATTGAATATAGAAGAGAACAGAAAAGATCTAATGAAAGCTGGAATGATGATTTCTTTTCTGTAGAGTAAATAATTAGGGGGAACACAAATGTATCAAATGGATAAGAAAGATATGAACAACATTTCACTGCTTTTTCAAGGATGGGAGGAGACTATAATTTGGTCTTGTTTACAAGGGTATATGGGTAATGCCTGGGTAGACAGAAATGAGAATCCTCAATCTGCGCAAATTATTACCGGGGATTTATGCTTTTTCGCAGGAGTACCCGACCTTGAGCTGGTTCAAAATATACCATCATATTTTGAATCTGAATTTATTTACATGATACCTCAAAATGAAGGGTGGGGAGCGTTAATTGAGCAGGAATACAAGGATAACCATGAAAAGTTCATGCGTTATGCAATAAAAAAAGAACCTGATGTGTTTGATAAAAAGAAACTAACATCCTACATAGAGAACTTACCGTCTGATTATGAGTTAAAAATGATAGATGAGGAGCTTTACCATGAATGCAGGTCAGAACAATGGTCTCGGGATTTATGTTCTCAGTTCCCATCCTATGCCGAGTATAAAAAGTATGGGCTAGGGGCGGTAATTCTTCATCGGGACGCAATCGTCTCGGGTGCCTCCTCCTACACAGTATATAAAGATGGAATAGAAATAGAAATAGATACAAAACAGGAATATCGAAGAAGGGGACTGGCTCTGATTTGCGCATCCAAACTGATACTGGAGTGCCTTGACAGAAATCTGTATCCAAGCTGGGATGCTGCCAATAAAGAATCAGTTGCTCTTTCAGAAAAGCTTGGCTATAATTTTGATAAAGAATATGTTACATATTCTGTGAAAGTCCGCTAAAAGTAATAGATCAAAAAGGAAAGATACATAAATAGATTCATAGGAGAAATACATGGAGTTGATTGGAGGAAGCCCAGTAAGCCCAGTGAATATAAAAATAATCGTTGCAGAATACAAGCACTTGACTGATTGCAAGATAGCTCTACAGAAATCAGAACTAGGAAGAGTTTACTTCCCTGATGAGAATAAAGTACATAATGCTGTAAATGAAGGCATAAGCAAAGGCGAGATAAGTGTCGCAATAAATGAAGAAAATGTAGTACTGGGTTTCATTTGGGTTATACAAAAAGGTGCGTTTCATAGTTACCCATATCTGCATATCATTGCTGTAAAAGAGGAATATCGCAGCCTTGGAATAGGTAAGAGACTTATTGGGCATATAGAAGAGAAATCCGGGTCATCGAAATTATTCCTGGTAGTTGCTGATTTTAATTTTAGAGCTAAAAAGTTCTATTTGGATTATGGGTTCAAGGAAGTAGGTTGTATCCCTAACTTATATAAGAATGGCATAACAGAATATTTATTGGTGAAAGAAATTTTGAAATAAAAAAAGCCTTGGGTCAAGAGGCTGTTTCTTTTACTTCTGAGGGTTTAGCCGAAGTATGTTGATTCGTATGTTTTTCAAAAACATCAAAGCATTCACTAAGGCATTCCTCAATAACGTCTGAATTAATTAATACGTTATTTTTATTCATTTTTTCACCTACTTTCAACTACAATATTAACTATACACCCATTATGCCTCAATTGCAATGGGATATTATGTTAATTTTAGCAACTTAACAGGGCAGCTGTCAAAAACCGCTGCCCTGTTGTACTCTGAAGACTATTTACTGAAACTATCTAACTGATAACAATTTAGTGATGATTTCACAATAGGTTATAGTGCTTCAAATATCGGCTTTCTATTTTCAAAATGTACAACATGCTTAAATCCAATATTCTTCAAGTATTGGGCGGCCTCTTTGAAGCTGTGTCCGAGATGCTCTGTGAAATGGGAGTCAGAGCCCATTGTAATAATTTCTCCGCCAAGTTCAAAATACCTTTCAAACACATCATAACCGGGGAGGGGCTGCATAAGATCGGAACGGAGACCGGACGTGTTAAGCTCAATTCCTTTGCCCTCGGCGATTACAGCTTTCAATATTTCGTCGATGAGATCACTATAATCGGCATACCTTAATGGTTTATCTTCAAAATTTCCATATCTCGCAGCATACCCGATATGACCGATAATGTCATAATTATTGTAAGCAGTTATTGATAACAGTATTTCCTGTAAATATCTTTCATAAGACTCTCTTTGCGTTTTGCCTCTGAAGAAGGTTTTGGTATATGGATCTGTCCTGTCGATAATGTGAACAGAATTAATAACAAAGTCAAAAGGAAACGAATGTATAACCTCATTTATCTGATCCACAACATGGGGCTGAAAGCCCATTTCCACACCTATTAAAACATCAAGCTTTCCCCTCCACCTGTCCTGTAAAACCCTGAAAGCTTCAAAATACTTAATATAATTTATTAAAAAACTCTCATCAAATTCAGGATAGTCATAGTCAACATGGTCTGTAAAAACGATTCCAGTCAAACCAATTTCCACGGCTCTTTTACTGGCTGCTTCTGCATCCATTTTGGAATCTGTAGAAAAATTCGAATGAATATGATTGTCAAACATTGTATCTTTCTCCTTTGATAAGTATAATTAAACTGAACCATTCATGTTATTTTATCAGTGAATTGGATATCTTAATTATTGAGTATATGTTTAAGATACTTTTGTTGCTAAAGTAATATTATCAATTTAAAAGGTTTTAGTCAAAAATTATGAGAGAATTTATTAGCGTAATAGGGACGCAGATTGGAGAACGCAATGAGTGAAGAAAAGTCACAAGCAGAAGTTTTACAAGAAAAATTAAGCTATAAGACGAAAAATGCATGGGAACAAAGTAAAAATGAAATATCAGAAGCCTTTAATCTCTGTGAAACTTACAAGGAATATTTAGATAAAGGAAAAACAGAAAGAGAGTTTGCAGCAACTGTTGAAAAGGAGCTGCTTCAAAACGGCTACCAAAACCTACAGAACTTTATTAGTCAGGGAAAAAAATTGAATAAGGGCGACAAGGTTTATTACATAAATAAACACAAAGCCGTAGCCTGTGCTATTATCGGGGAAAAACCAGTTGAGGATGGAATCAATATGGTTGGTGCACATATTGACTCTCCAAGACTAGATATAAAGCAAAATCCTCTATATGAGGACTCGGGTCTGGTACTTCTGAAAACCCATTATTATGGAGGAATAAAGAAATATCAATGGGTGGCTATTCCATATTCACTTCACGGTGTTGTTGTGAAGGCTGACGGAACGAAAGTTGAGATTTCCATCGGAGAGGGGGAGAATGACCCGGTATTTACCATTACAGATCTTCTTCCACACCTCGCACAGGATCAGATGCAGAAAAAGGCAACCGAAGTGGTTTCAGGGGAAGGGCTTAATCTTTTAATAGGCTCTCAGCCTTATGATGATAAGAAGGTTAAGGATAAAATAAAGCTGAATATACTAAAAATTCTAAATGAGAAATACGGTATGATAGAGGAGGATTTCCTTTCGGCCGAACTTGAGGCTGTTCCTGCTTTTAAAGCAAAGGATATTGGTCTTGACAGAAGTATGATCGGTGCATATGGACAGGACGACAGAGTGTGTGCCTTCACCTGTGTAAAAGCTATGCTTGATGCACAGCCCGGCCAAAAGACTGCACTGTGTATATTAACCGATAAAGAAGAGATAGGAAGCACAGGAAATACAGGAGCCCAGTCGAATTTCCTAAGAAGCTTTATATCAAAGCTAATATATATGACAAACGAGAACTATTCTGATTTACTGCTGAACCTTTGCCTGGAGAATTCATTTATGCTTTCTGCAGATGTAAACCCAGGCGTAGATCCGTCCTATCAGGAGGTTTATGAGAAAAGAAACGCTTCATATATGGGGAACGGAGTCGTGGTACAGAAATATACAGGTTCCAGAGGAAAATATGATGCCAGTGATGCCAGTGCCGAGGTAATGGGATTAATAAGAAAGCTCTTTAATGATAATGGAATAGTATGGCACACAGCCGAACTTGGAAAGGTGGACCAGGGTGGAGGAGGAACAATAGCTCAGTATGTTGCCAATTTAGGCGTTGAAGTACTTGACTGTGGTGTTCCGATTTTATCAATGCATTCTCCGGTTGAAATCACAAGTAAAATAGATGTATATATGTGCTATAAGGCAATGAAGGTCTTCTTGGAAAGTAATCTGGGATAACGGGTAGCTTTCATACTATAAAATGCTTGATAATAAAGAGTTTATATTTAAATTTACTTCATGATAAATTAGGAGAGCAAATGATTAAATTCGGACCATCGGGTAATTCCGACAGCTTTTATGAACAAGGCTACAAGTCATCTTCTCAAATGCCTGCCTGGCTTGCAGGTCTGGGCCTTGATGCTTATGAATACTCATGTAGCAAAGGTGTTAATGTCGGGGAGGCTACAGCTACCGAAATTGGCCGTCAGGCACAGGAGAACAACATCTTTTTGAGTATTCATGCTCCGTACTATATTAATATGTCCAGCGAAGAAGAGGAGAAGAGAGAAAACTCTAAAAGATATATTCTGGAAACGTTAAGAGTTGCTAAGTGGATGGGAGCACATAGAATCGTTGTTCACACCGGCTCCTGCAGCAAGGTGGACAGAGCTACTGCTCTCAGATATGCTTTGAAAATTCTGAGTGAAACCGTAGAGTTAGCCGATGCTGCAGGTTTCGGGGACGTGCACATCTGCCCCGAGGTGCTTGGGAAACATAATCAGCTGGGTACCATTGAGGAGATAATGGAAATGTGCCGTGTGGATGAAAGGATAATTCCCACCATCGACTTTGGACATGTGCACGCCCGTGGTCTGGGAAGGCTTAATTCTGAAGAGGACTTTGCAGAAGTAATAGATATAATCGAAAACTCAATCGGGAAGGAAAGAACCAGAAACATTCATTGCCACTTCAGCAGGATTGAGTTTTCAAAGGGTGGGGAAAAGAGACACTGGAATTTTTCCGATACGCAGTTTGGTCCTGAGTTTGAGCATCTGGCACCAATATTGGTAAAGAGAAAAATGGAGCCGGTAATAATATGTGAGTCAAGAGGAAAAATGGCAGAGGATGCTCTGGAAATGAAAAAAATCTACCAGAAGGCAAAAGAAAAGTACGAGTGAAACTAACTCCAAGGCTACCGGAGTTCTATACATTATGAGGAGGTTAACAAAATGAAAAAGGTTCTGGTTATAAACGGCCCCAATCTTAATTTACTTGGGACTCGTGAAAAAGCCGTATATGGAAGCGAAACACTGCTGGATATAGCAAAAGCGGTGAATATCACTTCAGAACAGCTTGGTCTTGAAACAGACTTCATACAAAGCAACCATGAGGGTGAAATTATCGACAGACTTCACGCCGCAAGAGGTGTTTATGAAACAGTAATAATAAATGCAGGTGCATATACCCATTATAGTATAGCCATACGGGATGCCATCAAGGCTATTGAGATTCCCACAATTGAGATTCACCTCTCAAACATACATAGCAGAGAAGAATTCAGACATACGTCAGTAATTGCACCGGTTTGCGTCGGTCAAATCTGCGGGTTTGGTAAAATGAGTTATATTCTTGCTTTGCATGCAGCCGCAAACCTGTAAGCGTTGTATAACAACAGAGTATTATAGTTATATAACAACAGCGTATTATATAAGGGTACAAATACAAAGAAATTAAATAAAAGAAATTAAATAATAGGATTTATCATTTCATATAAATATAGGGATTTTGGAGGAAGTTAAATGTATAATATAGAAAATCTTGAAAACAGGCTTAACAAATTCAGAACAAAACTAATAGAAATGAAGCTTGATTCAGCACTGATAACAAAAAGAGAAAGCTACATGTATTTGTCAGGCTTTACAGGTACATCTGCCAACTTGCTGATAACTGCTAAAAAAGCTTACCTGCTTACAGATTTCAGATATATGGAGCAGTCAAAAAGACAGGCCCCTTTGTTTGAAATCGTACAGCACAAGCCTGACATAAATGATTCCATTAATGAAATACTAAATTCGGAGCAGGTAAAAACTCTCGGGTTTGAGGATCATTCTGTCAGCTACTCTTCATACAGTGTTCTAAAGAGTAAGTTAAGCAATATTGAAATAAGAGGTATTGGCTTAACTGTTGACGAAATGAGAAGTATAAAGGATGAGCAGGAAATAGAAATTATTGCTCAGGCCGTAAAAATAGCTGATGATGCTCTGATGCAGGTACTCCCGCTGATAAAACCCGGTATTACCGAGCTTGATGTGGCAGCTGAGCTGGAATATAAAATGAAAAAGCTTGGAGCCACCGGACCCTCTTTTGAAACAATAGTTGCCTCAGGGCTCAGATCCTCAATGCCACACGGCGTAGCTTCGGAGAAAAAGCTTGAGTTGGGTGATGCTATAACCATTGATTTTGGAGCTCTGTATAATCACTATTGTTCAGACATAACCAGAACAGTATTTCTAGGTCAACCTGACAAAAAGCTGCTGGACATCTACAATATAGTATTAGAGGCTCAGCTTACTGCCGAAAAAGGGGCAGTAAGAGGAAGGACAGGAAAAGAAGTAGATAAAATAGCTCGTGACATAATTTACTCCAAAGGTTTTGAAGGAAAATTCGGGCATGGTCTTGGACACAGTTTGGGACTTGAAATACATGAGGAGCCCAGATTATCAATAGGTGGTAATAAGGTTCTCGAAAACAATATGGCAGTAACTGTTGAACCTGGAATATATGTTGAGGGTTTAGGGGGAGTTAGAATTGAAGATACTATTATTATCAGAGACAATAATCCTCAGATTTTAACAAAAGCCTCAAAAGAGATAATTATACTGTGATAACAGATAAAGTTTATATTCCTTGTTGGAATTGAAAAATATGGAAGTAAAATACTATAATAAACTATCAAAATGAAAATTTTTCTTGCCTTATATGAAAAATTAATTTAATATAATCTAGGATACAATTAAACATAATAAGTTTTTATGGTATTTTTTATTTTATAAAATGTATATTTATTTATATCATGGAGGTAAGATATGATAGTAGCAGGTGATTTTAAAAACGGCGTAACTTTTGAATTGGATAATAATATCTTTCAGGTAGTTGAATTTCAGCATGTAAAACCCGGAAAAGGAGCTGCTTTTGTAAGAACAAAGCTGAAAAATATAGTTACTGGTGCTACAGTTGAAAGAACATTCAACCCAACAGATAAGATGCCAAAGGCTCACATTGAGAGAAAAGATATGCAGTATCTTTACAATGACGGAGATTTATACTACTTTATGGATGTCGAATCCTATGAGCAGATACCCATTAACAAGGCTTCAATAGGAAACACTCTTGATCTTGTTAAGGAAAATGAAGTAGTAAGAATACTTTCACACAAAGGAAATGTATTTGGTATTGAACCACCTACCTTTGTTGAGCTCGAAGTTACCCAGACTGACCCAGGCTTTAAGGGTGATACTGCAACTGGTGCCACCAAACCTGCTACTGTTGAAACAGGTGCTGTTATAAAAGTTCCCCTTTTTGTCAATACTGGAGATATAATCAGAATTGACACTAGAACAAATGAGTACATGGAAAGAGTAAATAAATAAAAATAACTCAATAAAAAATGAGGAGGTAGGATTATGAGTTACATTAGTGAACGTGTTGCTTTCATAAAAGGCTTGGCAGAGGGTATGAAAATTGATGAGACAACAAATGAAGGCAAACTTTTTACTGCTATCATTGATGTTTTGGATGACATTGCTCTTGCAATAGAGGACGTTGAGGAAATTCAGGACGAGATGTGCGAGCAGGTTGATGGTATTGATGAGGATCTTGCCGAACTCGAAAAAATAGTGTATGAAGATGAAGATGATATCGAATTCCAGGAAATCGAATGCCCTTACTGTGGTGAAGAGATGGAAGTAGACCTTGACCTGATTGATGAAGATGCAGAGTCAATAGAATGTCCGAATTGCCACAAGAAAATTGAACTGGAATGGGATTGTGAATGTGACTGTGAAGATGATGACTGCGATTGTGGCTGTGATCATGATCATGATTAAGAATAATTGTTAACATGTAAAGACTGCTGACCTGTTGGTTTGGCAGTTTTTTTTGTCCCAATTTGGGTTCGTATGATAAAAATCCGGTCTTTTTGTATTGACATCATAGAAACATAATTGTATTATTGTATCAAGAGATTAATACAATAATACAATTATACAATTGAATGAAAGAGGGATAGGAAATGATAATAAGAAAAAAATGGGTTCTGTTTACAATAATTATTGCACTTGCTTTGATTTCAGGCTGTACCTATGGTAGTTATACTACAACAGGTTCGATTGAGGTAAGTACTTTCTCAAAAATGTCAATGTCATATAAGAAATTTAATGGGTATAAAACGACAGAGCTAAATATAAAAGAAGGTGAAAAATACCAGGTTGATGTGTCAGTGGTAACCGATGAAGGAAGGCTTGGGATGACTGTTGTCAGGGAAGAAGCTAAAGGTGATAAAAAAGATAACAGTGAAGAGGGTGAAAATATTTATAAGGCAGAGGATATTGCTACCTCGGATTTCAAGATTAACCTTGACCAGCCCGGTAAATACAAAATTACTGTTACAGGAGAAAATCATAAAGGTAAATTTAATATAACCTGGGATAAAGTCGATAAAAAATAATCCATTGACAAAGTGAAACGACAAGAAGTGCTAACTAAACTGGAAAAGCTAATGTAATTAGTAAAAGAGGTGGTTATTCAATGGCGAACGATTTTTCATCAAATGTTCCGATATATCTTCAAATTATGGATGATGTCAAACTTAGAATTGTATCAGGTGCCTGGGAACCTGGGCAAAAACTGCAATCTGTAAGGGACTTGGCAGTGGAGTTTTCAGTAAATCCGAATACTATGCAAAGAGCTTTAGCCGAACTTGAAAGAGCTGGCCTGCTTTATACAGAAAGAACTTCCGGAAGATTTGTTTCACAGGACCAGCAAAAGATTCTACAGGCAAGAAATGAAATGGCTGAGGAGTATACTGAAAATTATTACAACTCAATGCAGAAGCTGGGGTTCAAAAAGGAAGAAATTGTGAAAGTAGTTACAATCAAATCAAATCCTAAAAAGGAGGAAGTTGAAGAATGAACAGTATAATCCAAATAGACTCACTATAAAAGAGTTATGGTTCAAAAGTAGTATTAAACAACATATCTATGTCACTTGAAAAAGGAAGCATAATAGGCCTTCTAGGGCCAAATGGCTGTGGAAAAACATCTCTTATAAAAATAATTGCAGGCTTAATAACAGATTTTAGCGGGAAGGTTTTGATTGATGGAAGTGAACCCGGTGAATACACAAAAGCAATAATATCCTACCTTCCGGAGAAAACCTATTTGCCCGATAATTACAGACCAAAGGATGCACTGGATTTTTTCGGGGATTTCTATACGGATTTTGACAGAAGTAAAGCTGAAGAGATGTTGAAACAGTTTAAGCTTGACCCAAATCAGAAAATAAAGAGT
The DNA here is from genome assembly GCA_023393115.1 of Bacillota bacterium. GTDB lineage: Bacteria > Bacillota > Clostridia > Acetivibrionales > DSM-1351 > Ruminiclostridium. The sequence goes on along the minus strand of JAEWMS010000026.1, from coordinate 35,263 downwards.
ATGTCAAAAGGTATGCAGGAGAAGGTTCAGCTCATACTTGTTATGTCCAGAAGAGCAAAAATTTATCTGCTTGATGAACCCTTGGGAGGATTGGACCCTGCTTCCAGAAAAGCAATGCTGGATATAATTCTTAATAATTATTCAGAAGATGCAGTAGTACTTATATCAACACACCTGATATATGATGTCGAAAGAATTTTCGATAGAGTTATTATGATCGGAGATAGTAGTATATTAATTGACGATACTGTGGATAGCATTCGTGAAAAAAATGGTAAATCGGTAGTCGAGGTATTTGAGGAGGTATTCAAATGTTAACTAGATTATTGAAATATGAATTTAAAGATACTGCCCGCATCATTCCGTTTTTTTATTTGATAACACTTATTTTTGCAGGAATGGTCCTTTCAGCAAAGACATTAAATATCGAATGGTTTCAGGTAACTACGTCAGTTTTACTACTAATATTAGGTATTGCAGTTTCAATCATAACATTTGTAATCATAGTAATAAGATTCTATAAAAACCTCTTTTCAAATGAAGGGTATCTGATGTTTACATTGCCCGTTAAGCCTTATATGTTATTAGCTTCAAAAACCATAGTTTCATTGTTTTGGATGATATTGAGTTATGGTGTAAGTATTGGGGCTTTATATACTAGTATGTATGGTTTGGGAACTATGGGGGAATTATCGTTAATATTCGAGGAATTGAGTAAATTTGGATTGGATAAAGCGATTTATTTAATAATTCCGGTGGGTTTGCTGGGAACTCTGTATTTACTGAGTCAGATTTTCTTTGCAATTACAATATCAAATAGATCAAAATTCCACAACTTAGGTGTTGCAGGTGCATTTCTGATTTATATAGTCACCAATATAGTACTGCAAATTGTAGAAGCCATATTCACTATTTTTGTTCCACTCTCAGTGGAGATTAATTTTGTAGATAAAATCAGTACCTCTATATCCTCTAAAAATATGTTTGGTTATTTGTTGGAAACTATTAAAGGAGTTGAGCCAACAAGTGTAATTATAGGTATTGGAGGATATATTTTCGAAATAGTTACCATTTGTGTTCTGTTCTATATAACCACTGTAAATATGAAAGACAAGTTATCATTAAAATAAAAAACATGCTGTTTTCTTAAGTATTAGTTATATTTAGCTCAGTTTAACGATAAGTTAAACTGAGTTTTTTTATGTCATAAACTTGGACAAAGCCTAATATATATAACAAGGCATAAAAAAATATCCCTCGCTTCTATTAAGTGGTGGATTACCCTCTGGCTTTCAGACGGTGAGATATCTCTTGCCTTGTTGAAACGCTGCTAATGTGAGTAAATTTTCCTACAACCGGGAAATTTACTTTGAATTGAGGCGTTATAAATAACTTAACTTAGGAGATACACATATGATTAAAGGGGTTCAAAATGACATAATGCCCTATTTGATACAAAGCATTAGGGTAATTTTAATGAAGATGGATACAGAAAAGTTGGACAATCTTCAGGAAATACGAATGAGAGCAGGAAAACCTTTGATGGCTTTTTACAGTAATAGAGATATGTTTGTAACCGCTGACGGTGAATTATCAAAGGATTTAAAAGCTGCTTATATTGTTGCACAAAGTGAAATCATTAAGTCCGTTGAATTGATGAGTGAAAATTCGGTATATGCCTTTCAGGACGAGATTAAATCCGGATTTATAACCCTCAGAGGAGGGCATAGGGTAGGTCTTAGCGGCCGGGTGATAATTCAAGAGGGGCAGATCAGAAACATAAAGGATTTTAATGGATTAAATATCAGAGTAGCAAAAGAAATCCCCGGCTGCTCAGGCCATCTGATAAGGTACATAATAAAAAACAATAAAGACATATATAATACCCTGATAATCGGTCCTCCTCAGTGTGGAAAAACAACAATACTGAGAGATACCTCCAAATATTTGAGCAATGGTATGGAAGCTCTTGATTTTGTGGGCTTGAAAATTGGCATAGTTGATGAACGATCCGAAATTGCAGCTTGCAGTAAAGGCGTTCCACAAAATGATGTAGGTTTCAGGACTGACGTAATGGATAGCTGTCCAAAAGCTCTTGGGATGGAAATGCTTCTGAGAAGTATGTCTCCAAATATTATCATAACCGATGAAATCGGTACCCGGGGTGATAAGGATGCCATACTAAAGGTGCTTAATTCGGGGGTGAAAATCATTGCTTCGGCTCACGGATACAATATATCAGAGCTGAAGATGCGTGAGGAACTTCTTGCTCTTATAAAAGCCGGAACTTTTGAAAGATATATAGTACTTAGTTCCAACAACGGCCCGGGAACTCTTGAGGAAGTAATTGATTCGCAATTAAAGGTCATTTACAGGAGGTGTTCCTGATGCTTATAAAAATAATAGGTGCAGCAGCGCTAATAGGTGCAACCAGTCTGATTGGGTTTTCTTTAGCAGCAGATTGCTCTAAACGGCCCAGAACACTTCGTGAATTACAGGCTTTATTTCAGATGTTTGAAAATGAAATAAGTTATTTGTCAAATCTGCTGTATGAGGCATTCCTCAGAATATATCAAAACTCAAATCTGACGGCAGCTATAATCTTTAAAGCTGCAGCTGAAAACTTGAAAGCGGGTGGAGTATCAGCAGATAAAGCCTGGGAGAATGCTGTTAATGAAAATTATTTAAAATTGTCCTTAAGTCGAGAGGACAAGGAGGTTCTGGTTACCTTTGGCAAAATGCTTGGAAGCTCTGATCTTGAAGGACAGCTTAATAATATAAAACTTGTTTCCTCTCAGCTCAAGCTTCAGGAAACAAAATCCGAGGAAATGAAGCGTAAGAACGAAAAAATGTATAGAAGCCTCGGGGTTTTAAGCGGTTTAGCTATAACGGTCATTTTATTCTAATATAGTTGTTATTACAATATGTTCTCATATTTTAAAGCTGCATTGCAGCAAAGGAGGTAGCAATGAGTGTGGATTTAATCTTTAAAATAGCAGCCATAGGAATTCTTGTATCAGTACTTAATCAGGTACTTATAAGGTCGGGAAGGGAAGAACAGGCTATGATGACAACATTGGCCGGCATTGTTGTAGTGCTAATGATGGTTTCAAAAGAAATAGCAGGTCTGTTTGCAGCTGTAAAAACCATGTTTCAGTTCTAATACATCAATTCATGAGAACTGTGAAATTTAAACAAGAACTTTAGGTGAAAATTACGAGGGTACAGACGCTATGGATATACTTCAAATAGTCTGCATTGGAATTGTAGCAGTTATATTATCGGTTACAATCAAACAGCAGAAACCTGAAATCGCACTGCAGGTCAGCATAGTAACAGGGCTGTTGATATTTATTATTATTGTGGTCAAGCTTGCATCGGTTATTGATTTTATAAAAGCCTTCAGTAGAAAGGCTGATATAGATACCACATACATAACCATTCTATTGAAAATAGTTGGTATTGCATATATTGCAGAGTTTGGAGCCGAGGTATGCAAGGATGCTGGAGAATCCTCAATTGCATCAAAAATTGAACTGGCCGGGAAAGTGACTATTGTGATTCTTGCGGTTCCCATAATATCCTCCCTTCTGGACCTGGTTGTAAAGCTAATGCCTTAAATGGAGGTTAATGTAAAGGAGAACAGAGTTGAAAATACTTTATAAAGTGAAATTAAAAGCAATTACACTATTTATAGTAATAATATTCTGGCTGTTTAATCCAATTGGAACAGTTGCCGCAGAAGGAAGTAGAACTGATACAGATGATACAACAAAAATAATAAACGAACAGCTCCAGTCGAATGATAGTGCTGTAATAAATGACAGCTTGAAGCAGTTCTATAACGGTGATACAAAGAAATTATTCCCTGAATTCAATCCTGAAGAGATTATCAGCAGTGCTGCAAAAGGGGAGTTGGATTTCAGCCCGCAAGGCCTCCTGAACAATGCAGTTAAGTACTTGCTTGAGGAAGTATTCCTTAATTTTGACATTCTATTGAAAATAGTTATTCTTGCCATAATTTGCGCCATACTAAAGAATCTGCAAAATTCCTTTTTAAGTGAAAGCGTGGGGGAACTCGCCTTCTTTGTATGTTACATAGTAATAGTATCTGTATTGATGGTCAGCTTCAGTAGTGTAATGAAAATGTGCACCGATATTATTGATAACATGGTAACCTTTATGCATTCTATTATTCCGGTTTTGGTAACACTACTGGTCTCAACCGGAAACTTTACCTCTGCAGGAGTTTTTCAACCTATACTCATAATGCTGGTTGAAATAGGAGCTACGGCAATTAAGAACTTTTTTATACCTCTGATATTTATAGTCACGGTATTGAACATTGTAAACAACATATCCGACAAGGTACAGCTTACAAAACTATCAGGCTTTCTAAAACAAATTTGCACCTGGGGGCTGGGACTGATACTTACCGTTTTTATAGCGATAGTAACAATACAGGGATCAATGGGAGCTGTAGTTGATGGTGTTACAAGCAAAACTGCCAAATATGCCTTAGGAACTTTTATCCCTGTTGTAGGAAAATATCTGGCAGATGCCGCTGATACAGTTGTAGGTTGTACTCTGGTAATTAAAAACGCTTCAGGGTTGGTTGCAATGATCGGAATAATTATAATCTGCCTGGCACCGCTTTTGAAGATACTTGCAATGATAATCCTGTACAAACTGGCCTGTGCTTTTGTAGAACCTATATCAGATAAAAAAATAACGAATTGTCTTAATGATATGGCGGGTTCCATGACATATATTTTGGGTGTAACAGCTGCTGTAGCAGTCATGTTTCTGATTGCCATTACCATTGTTATAAGTTCCTCAAATGTATCAGCCATGATAAGGTAGTTAGCGTGAAAAATACATTCTGTGATTGGAGAGTAATATGCTTGAATTTCTTAGGAGTTGGATAATAAATATCGTTATTATTTCAATTGTTCTGATTTTGTTTGAGATTGTTATACCTTCAGGAAAAATTAAAAAAATAATAACTCTAGTATCTGGCTTTGTTCTTTTGATAGCAGTGGTAAATCCTTTCCTTCAACTTAAAAACAAAAATTATGACTTAAGTGAAGGAATTCTATCTGACAGCTTCTATATAGACAAAAAAGAGGTTGAAACCGGCAGCAAGCTTTTGGATGAGACCCAGGCAAAACAGATTTCATATGTTTACAAGAACAAGCTGACTGCCAGGATAGAAGAAGAGACTAATAAACTGGAAGGCGTAACAGATGCAAAGGCTACAGTACAAATAATTGAAGACTATAATTCAGAGAAATTCGGAGAGATAACAAAAATATCGGTGGAAATAAAAAAGGTAAAGAAGAAAAACGAAAAAACCGGTAGTGAGCCAGTTGTAACCGTTGAAAAAATTGAAATAAAAACTCCTCTGAGCAAAAAAAAGGAGAAAGAGGGACTAAAGTTTATTGAACCTGAAGATAAAAGATTGGCTGAACAGGTAAAACAAAGCTTAAATAAAAGCCTTGAAGTTAGTAAGGATAATATAGAGGTGAAAATAACATAGTGAAACACCGAACTGAAACATACAAGATTTGATTTGTCAAAAAATGCTTTATATATATACTTATGCTTAATAAACTGGGGGTAGTGAGATGAATAAGCCTATACAAATAGTGAAAAAAATTAAATTAAGATTAGTCGGCTACGGTAGTAAGAAAATAATTGAGAAAGCTGCAATAGTTGCTATTGCGGGTGTTATTTGTTTGATTGCCGGAAGTGTACTTTTTGAAGATACACTAAAGAAGAATAATGTTACACCTGCAGCTGTTTCGGTCAATGGAGATAAGCAAGCCCCCGCAGACCAGACTGCTACCGAAACAATAAAGCGTACAGATGGAGAGTCAAAAAGTGAAATGGAGGAAAATCTGAAATCAATCCTTTCTCAGATAAAAGGTGCAGGAAAGGTTGATGTAATGATTACTTTTGTATCGGGCAATGAGTCGATACCGGCTGTAGATGTCACAACCAGTCAAAACACCACTCAGGAAAAAGACAAGGAAGGGGGGGCAAGAGATATTAAGGAAAGCAACAAGGAAAACAGCATTGTATACGAAGAGAGTCAGGGAGTGAAAAAACCTTTTGTTGTAAAAGAAATACTTCCAAAGGTTAAGGGTGTTGTTATTGTTGCAGAAGGAGCAGGGGATGCCGAAGTAAGCAGTAATCTGACAAAAGCGGCTCAAGCGTTACTGGAGGTAGCCGCCCATAAAATTCAGGTATTCCAGAGGAGGAGTAATTAATTTCATATAAATAACGGAGTCACATATAAAACATACACTGAAAATTTTATTTGAGGCCATACGTTATAAAGTGTACAGGAAGTGAATATACATAATCTTGAGAAGGGAATGGTAAGGCAAGCCATTTCGAAAAAATATCCTAAAGGTCACAGCCGAAGGATTAAAAAACTATTCAGATTGTTAGGAGGGTCTATGTGATGAAATTTTTAAAAAGAAAACAGATTATCGTACTATCCCTTGTATTGATGCTAGTTATTGCGGGCTATCTACAGTACAGCTATAACAAGAGCTCACAATTCAGTGAGGAAGACTCTGCTCAAATTGGTGATGCTGTATATGTTGACAGTCATGAAGTAACAGACGAGGGTATGGCAGCAGTTGATGATTCAGAGAAGACAGTAACTGCTTCAAAAGAAGCAAATAACTACTTTGCTCAGACAAAAATGGACAGAGATGTTGTCAGAGGCAAAGATATAGAAATAATGAAGAGTATAACTGAAGATCAAAGTGCGACCAAGGAAGCTAAAACTCAAGCTCAGGCTAAAATGATGAAGATAGTTGAGACTTCACAAAAGGAATTGAATATTGAAAACCTGATTAAAAGTAAGGGCTTCAGTGATGTTGTTGCATTGTTTGGGGATGACGGGAGTGTAGATATAGTTGTAAAAGCACCGGCCATAACCAAGCAGCAGACGGCACAGATAGTCGATATCGTCACCAGACAGGCAAATATCCCTATGGAAAAAATAGTTATAAAGAAGTACTTTTAATTGGCAAACATACAATTCAACAATATCATTGAGGTTATCTTACAAAGGAACGGGAAATAGCTGCTTCAGATTGAAGTTGCTATTTGTTCCATAGGATAACCTTTTCTTTTTGATTTTAAGGTATTATTGATGGGTATAATAGAGTATGAGCATTTAGAACAGTGGATTTTTATGACATTAATCTGATTGATTAATGTTATTTTAAATGATATAATTTTACCAAACTGAGGCAAATGTATAGAAACCGCATTTTGACCTGATTGCGGGTTCTATGACTAAGGCCGTTGCTTAATATATGTTAACCCGTTAAGTGGAGAGGTGCATAATGGAAGAGGAACAGAATATTCTGGACGATTATGGATCGGTGAAAATATCCGAAGAGGTTGTTGCGATTATCGCAGGAATTGCTGCTACCGATGTTCCCGGCGTTGCGGGAATGAGTGGAGGAATTGCTGGAGGAATTGCCGAAATACTCGGTAGAAAAAATCTTTCAAAGGGTGTAAAGGTTGAGGTTGGAGAAAAAGAAGCTGCCATAGACCTTTATATTATTGTTGAATTTGGCGCTCGTATCCCGGAAGTTGCCTGGGATATTCAGGACAAAGTCAAGAATGCCGTTCAATCTATGACCGGGCTCAATGTAATTGAAGTTAATATTCATGTTCAGGGAGTTAATTTCGATAAGGAAATTAAAAAGGAAACTGAGCCAAATAAAAGTATATAAGCAATTTTGCTGGAGATAATTATTATAGAACCAATAAATTCATATATATGCAGCAAATTGATATTAGGGTCGTTTTGAAGTATAATTATTTTAAGGCTTTTAGCTGCAATTGACAGCAGTGATATACAAAGGACAGAGTTTCTCTCTATAAATTTGAAAAGAGGTGGAGCATAATGAATATAATATTACGGGTTTTGCTTGCAATCTATGCATTCTTTCTTACAATTGCTTCAATGTTTGCAATGCTGGTAACCATAAGGTCGGACATATTATCCGACACATATACATACTTATTTAATGAGGTATTAGCTTATAGAAATCCTTCAATAGTCATGTTCATCATAGCATCAATATTCTTTTGTTTGAGCTTGACTTTTCTGCTTTCCGGGTTTAAACCCGAAGGGGATAAAAAAGCTATTATAAAGTATAATAAAAATGGTGACATCAGGATTACCTTAAACTCCATTGAGAATATTGCTCTTGCAACCTCTAGAAAGCTGTCAGGTATTCGTGATTCAAAGGCATATGTTACTAAAGTTGGTGAAAGCGTAAGCATAACCGTAAAGGCTATTGTGCTTCCCGAAATAAACATTCCACTGCTTTCCGAGGATATGCAGGTAAAAGTAAAATCCTCTGTGGAAGAATGTACCGGGGTTCAGGTTGAAAGTGTAAAAGTACTTATTGAAAGTATTTTCACCGGATATAAGTCTTCGAGAGTTGAGTAGCATATGGAGGTTATTTATGGATAAGCAAAAACTGTACGAGGTTTACAGTCAGCACAAAGGTGAGATTATAGGTGCCGGAATCGGTCTTTCGATCGCAATCATTGTCCTGCTGCTGGGGGTTTTAAAAGCACTATTTATTGTTATATGCGTTGTCTTTGGCTTCTATATAGGAAAGAGACTTTCTCAGGATAAGGACTATATCAAGAACCTTCTTGACAGGATACTTCCTCCGGGGACATACCGTTAAAGAGGTTTGAGGTTAGAAGTAGGAAGTTGGAAGTCAGAATTAGGAAGTTGGATGTTAGAAGTTGGATGGTTGAATGAGAAAGTGCGATGTGGATAGAAAGGCTTGCTGCCAAGCCTGAATTAAGTAGGTAGTGAATGGTGAGAAGTGAAGAAATCTGCAGTTTGAAAATACTAAAATATATGTTAAATACATAGGAGGAATTGTTAAATGGGACGCCGTGCATCCAGGGAAGCTGCAATGAAACTGCTGTATCAGCTGGAAATACAGAAGGATGATAGAAATGAACAAATAGATGCTGTACTTGAGGATGAAAGCTTAACAGGAAGTGATAAGAAATACATCCGAAGTGTGGTAGATGGAGTCAGTGGAAAAATTGAACTGCTGGACAACATTATTGAAAAATATGCTATGGGCTGGAAAATCAGCAGAATGTCTAAAATTGATTTATCAGTACTTCGTATAGGTATATACGAAATACTATATCGTGAGGATATTCCATATAGTGTTTCAGTAAATGAAGCAGTTGAACTTGCTAAAAAATACAGTAATGAAGATGCAGGTGCTTTTGTAAATGGTTTACTTGCAAAGGTTACTAAAGAGGACGGAAAGGCAAATGAGTCCGGGAAAGATACATCTGTTAATACTCCGGATAGTGACATTATTTCCGAAACGGTTAACCCATCAGATAAATAGATTAGCTTATAAAAACTGGTAATGTGAGATTTTCGGCATTATCTTTTTTTAACGTATAGGGATTTTTATAAGCAGAAAGGAAGCTTGAATTGAATAGAGTTTTTTCAGTATCGGACGTTAATAACTATATAAAGCAACTCATTTCAAACGACGGGATACTTTCAGGAATATCTGTCAGAGGTGAAATATCAAATTTCAAGCACCATTATACCGGACATATGTATTTCACCATCAAGGATGAAAACAGTGTACTTAAATGTGTCATGTTCAAATCGCAGGCAAGTCAACTGAAATTTGTTCCCCAGAACGGAAACAAGGTAATTGTTTCAGGGTATATATCGGTTTTTGAGAGGGATGGACAGTACCAGCTTTATACCAGTGACATGCAGCCTGACGGTTTGGGCGCACTTCATCTGGCTTTTGAACAGCTGAAAAATAAGCTTCAGGAGGAAGGGCTCTTTGATGCTGCAATAAAGAAAAAGCTGCCACTGCTACCGAAGAGTATCGGAGTGGTTACCTCTTCAACCGGAGCGGTCATAAGAGATATCATTAATGTTACATATAGAAGGCACAGTAAAATGAAACTGGTATTGTACCCGGTAGCAGTGCAGGGAGTGCAAGCCGCCGGGCAGATTGCTGCTGCCATTAATAAGCTGAATGAGCATGGACAGGTAGATGTTATAATTGTTGCCAGGGGCGGCGGCTCTCTGGAGGAGCTTTGGGCGTTCAATGAAGAGGTGGTAGCCAGAAGCGTATATGCCTCTAAAATCCCTGTTATATCAGCTGTAGGCCATGAAACAGACTTCACCATCTGTGACTTCGTATCCGACCTGCGGGCTCCGACACCGTCAGCAGCTGCAGAACTTGCAGTACCTGATGTTGAAGTTCTAAAATACAAACTTCATAACTATAATGTCAGAATGAAGGGCGCTCTTGTTAAAAAGCTGAGTCTTTGTGAAAATCAACTGCAGAAGATAAGGTCCAGACCGGTTTTCCGACAGCCTTACGACAGGCTTAATCAATGCAGATTGAAGCTGGACAATGAGGTTAAGCATTTGTTCAGAAATAATGAAATGCTTATTAAAGAAAAGAAAGCGCAGTTTGCTTTGCTGGCCGGAAAGCTGGATGCCCTTAGCCCGCTTAAAGTTATGGAGAGGGGCTACAGTGTAGTTAGAAATTCCGAGGGTGGTATAGTAAGCAGGCGTGAACAGGTTAAGCCGGGTGATATGTTGGAAATAAGCCTTAATGATGGAAAAGCTAACTGTAATGTGGTTTCAACATCACCATAACAAAGGAGGAGAATTTATGAGTAAGAATTTAAATATTACAGAACAAAAATGTTCTGACGAAAAAAGTTTTGAAGAGGCTATCTGCCAACTTGAGCAAATAGTTTCAAAACTTGAGAAGGGCGATATATCTTTAGAGGAGTCCATAAGTAACTTTCAGGAAGGAATAGAATTGTCAAGGTACTGTGCTGCAAAACTTGATGAGGCTGAAAAAATGATATCTATCCTCCTTCAGGATGAAGAAGGTAATCTGGTAGAAAAGGATTTTGAATTATGAGTTTTATGGATAAACAAGCATTTTATATTGAAATTATCGAAAATAGTCTGGCAAACAGTATCTCCATTGACAACAAATATTATATCAGCCTTAAGGAAGCTATGCTTTACAGTCTAATGGCTGGAGGGAAACGACTTAGACCCACTCTGGCATTAGCCACGGCCGAGCTGTTTGAAAGAGAGCCGAGAGAGGTGATTGCTTTTGCATGTGCCGTAGAAATGATCCATACCTATTCCCTGATACATGATGATCTGCCGGCCATGGACAATGATGATTTCCGTCGCGGCAAGCCCACAAGTCACAAGATGTTTGGAGAGGCAATGGCTATCCTGGCAGGGGATGCACTTCTAAATCTGGCCTATGAGACAATGATAAAGGACGCTCTGACTGGAAACAGTATGAAGAAGCTCAAGGCTATGGAGGTAATAGCTCAGTATGCCGGTTCTCTTGGAATGATAGGCGGTCAGGTTATTGACCTGACCGGTGAGGGGAGAAGAGTCGATAGTGATGAACTGAAAACAATGCACAAGCTTAAAACAGGAGCATTAATAAAAGCCCCGGTTGAAGCGGCTGCAATAATTAGTTGTGCTGATGAGAAACAATTTGCTGCTCTTTCAAATTATGCTGCCAATCTTGGTTTGGCTTTTCAGATAAAGGATGATATTTTAGATATTGAAGGCAGTATGGAGGAGATGGGGAAAAAGCCGGGCAGTGATGCATTATGTGACAAGTCAACCTATGTAACTCTGTACGGTTTGGAGAAATCAAAGCAGATGCTTAGAGACGTGACAGACGAAGGAATAGCCTTTTTGGAACAGTTCGGAAAGAGAGCGGATTTCCTCAGAGAGTTAGCCTCCGCGCTGGTGACGAGATCAAATTAAGACCTTTGATCATAGTTATATCCCTATGAATCTGTAATCATAATTATTTCCTTTAATAGTACACGAGGACAACTTATGGTAAATGTGGAAGGATGGTTAATAATACTTAGTGAAATAATCATTGAAAGTATTTCACTAAGTATTTTGTGTCCGACACATTTACCATAAGTTGTCCGGGCGTACTATTTATACATATAATTGATTCCAGGTATGGATTTGGATTAAGATTCCCTTTGTATTTTATAGTGTTCTATGTTATAATTTGTTCTCGAAAACAAAAATTAGGGTGGCGCAGTATTCTAGTCAGTACTTGTGGTTCTGAAGACGGGCCTAAAAATCCGTTAAAGGGCACATCGATGAAGTTCCTTGTGTCGGCTTGCTACGCCCAGTTGTGGGCTGATGCTGGGAGTTAAGGCTTAGGGGCGATCTGCAATGGCATGCGGGCGTTGACCCCTTTTCCGTGGAGACCCTTTCTTGTGGTTGAAAAGTTAGGTTTGTGAACATAATATTGTATCTCAGATTATTGTTTTCATACTTACCACCTCGACTACGACTAGGGATTAAACCTGTTATGCGGTATTCAAAATGCTGTGAACAGAGTAGCCTGCCTTGAGTGAAATTCGGTGGATAATGGATCGGATGTCTAATGTATTGGCCGATATATGGGCATTATTGCTGTTTGAAACCCTTTTTGCAAAAGAGGCTAGGAATTGCGTTGACTGTTGGGGAAAACTCCTAGACTGTTCGAAATGTAATTTGTTGGGGATTAAAGTGTGGACTAAGTGGTAATCAGGCCCCACCAGCGGTAACGCGGTGGTGATGTGTTTAAAGGGAAACCTCTGGTTTGGCGACATTCCAGTACGCATTAGGGAAATCCTGCCTGACCTAAGCCGCAAAATTTACTCAATAAATTGCCACCCTTATTTATAACACTAATTTCAGTTTAACCGTTTTGATATATTTGGAGGATTGGTGTGGAAGATAATTATAAGCATCCAGCCGATGAACGAAAAGTAAAGTTTAAAAGTAAAACCATCAGTTCTAAAAAAGAAACAAGAGTTTGGACACTCTTAATTACAGTAGTAACTTTCTTTATTTCTATCTTTATGTCTTTTTTCTCAAATGAAACAATAAGATATGCTTCAACGGTAGTTTCCTTTCTTATAGTTTTTGGTATAATCATAATCAATATATTATTTGATCTTATAGGTACTGCTGCAACAGCAGCAGATGAGGCACCTTTTCACTCGATGGCTTCCAGAAAACTCTATGGTGCAAAACAGGCCATAAGATTAATCAGAAATGCAGATAAGGTATCAAATTTTTGCAATGACGTCGTTGGAGATATATGTGGTGTTATCAGTGGTACTGCGGCAGCTTATATTGTATATAAGTTTTCCGGAGGTGGAAGTCAGGCTGAAAACAGTGTATTCGGGTTATCCATTACAGCTATGGTAGCATCTCTTACTGTGGGAGGTAAGGCACTTGGAAAATCAATTGCACTACAGAACAGCAATTACATAATTTATAAGGTTGCCATCGTTACAAATTTTTTGTTTGGTCGCTTTAGCTTAATTAAAACTAAGAAAAAATGGAACAATAAAAAGAATAAAAAAAGAAAAGAACAAAAATAAAAATGGAAAGAACAATAGAAAATAAAGGAGAATAACAGTGGGGTATTTGGAAAATATAAACTCTCCTGATGATATAAAAAAATTAAATGTTACGGAATTATCTGTACTGGCAGAAGAAATCAGAAATTTCCTTATAAATAAGGTTTCAAAAACCGGAGGACATTTGGCATCAAACTTGGGAGTAGTTGAACTGACACTTGCAATACACAAAATATTTGAGACCGAATTTGACCAGGTGGTATGGGATGTGGGTCATCAGTCCTATGTCCATAAAATATTGACCGGTCGAAAAGATGATTTTGACACTTTGAGGAAACTGGGAGGTCTGGCCGGTTTCCCCAAAACCTGTGAAAGCGGGCATGATTGCTTTAATACAGGTCATAGCAGTACATCAATATCTGCTGCACTTGGCATTGCAAGAGCAAGAGATTTAATGCAGGAAAAGTACAGTGTTATTGCAGTGATTGGGGATGGAGCCATGACGGGTGGGATGGCATATGAAGCCCTGAACGATGCCGGCAGGTCCACTACAAATTTCATAGTTATTTTAAACGACAACGAAATGTCCATTGCTCAAAATGTTGGGGGTATGTCAAAATACTTTAGCAAGCTGCGTACCGACCCTTTCTATACAAAAACAAAGGAAGATATTGATAATTTCCTTAACAGAATGCCTAATTTCAGTAAAAAGGCAAAACGTGCCATATCCAAATTAAAGGGCACAGTGAAATATCTTTTTACTCCAGGAATTTTCTTTGAACAGCTTGGATACAAATATTATGGACCGGTAGACGGCCATAATATTGAAGAGATTAGTAAAGCTTTAATAGCTGCTAAAAAAATTAAGGGACCTGTCTTGGTTCATGTGAATACACAAAAGGGTAAAGGCTATTCCTTTGCCGAAGAGAGCCCTGACAGATTTCACGGTATAGCGCCCTTCGAAGTTGAAACAGGAGAGACCTTCGGCAACAGTACTCCTGATTACTCGGAAGTATTTGGAGATACCCTGTGTACTCTGGCGGCATCTGATGAGAAGATAGTAGCCATTTCTGCTGCAATGGCAAAAGGAACAGGTTTGTTCAGGTTCAGTAACGAATATCAAAATAGGTTTTTTGATGTGGGAATAGCTGAGCAGCATGCTGTAACCTCTGCTGCGGGAATGGCGGTCAAAGGCTTGATTCCTGTGGTAGCAATATACTCATCCTTTTTACAGAGAGCCTACGATCAGATAATTCATGATGTGGCTACCCAAAACCTACATGTTGTATTTACTGTGGATAGAGCAGGTATTGTTGGTGAAGACGGCGAAACTCATCAGGGTGTGTTTGATTTGACTTACCTGAGCAATATACCAAATTTGACGGTTATGGCTCCTGCTGATTATTATGAACTTAGACAGATGCTGGATTATGCAGTGAATCGGCATAAAGGGCCTGTGGCCATAAGGTATCCCAGAGGCAGAGGGAAGGATAATTTGGGAGTGAGAATACCTCTTGAACCTGGCAAATCAGCTGTTTTGCGGGAAGGTGAGAAGGTCTGCATACTTGCTGTGGGAAGTATGGTAGATACAGCTCTTCTGGCTGCTGACATTCTTGAAAAGTCCGGCATAAGCACTCAGGTAGTAAGTGCAAGGTTTGTCAAGCCTATTGATGAAGAGCTGTTGGTTAAAGTTTCAAAGGATTTTGATTGTATAATTACTATTGAAGATAACTACGTTTCAGGCGGTTATGGAAGTAAAGTACTTGATTTTCTCAACAGTAGGGGACTCAATAAGAATATAGGTATTCTCGGTCTGCCCGATGAGTTTATTCCCCACGGTTCTAGGGTAGAATTACTTAAAGGACTTGGTTTGGGTGCAGACGAGATTGCAGAATATATAAAAAATAAAGTAAGTTAAATAAACTTATCAAATAAGAATAGGGATATTCCGGAGGAGAATTTGGAAAAGGAAAGACTTGATATATTACTGGTAAATAAGGGCTTGTTCGACAGCCGCGAAAAAAGTAAAAGTGCCATAATGGCTGGAGTAGTTTGGATAGACGGACAGCGGGAGGACAAGCCGGGTACAAAGGTGCCTGTAAACTGTCAAATTGATATTAAGGAAAATGCAAATCCTTTTGTAAGCAGAGGTGGACTGAAGCTGGCCAAGGCAATAAGCGAGTTCAAAATTGTCCTGGAGGGTAAAACCTGTATGGACATAGGTGCTTCAACTGGAGGGTTTACCGATTGCATGCTTAAAAACGGTGCTTCAAAGGTGGTTGCTATTGATGTAGGGTATGGACAGCTTGCATGGGAGCTAAGAAACGATAATCGTGTCATATGTATGGAGAGAACAAATGTAAGGTATGTTAAGCCTGAGGATATCGGATTTTTATCTGATTTTGCGTCAATCGATGTATCTTTCATTTCACTTACAAAAGTTATGCCGGCAGTACTGGATTTACTTAAAGAGGAGTCGGAACTTGTCTGCCTTATAAAACCTCAATTTGAAGCAGGGCGGGAAAAGGTCGGTAAGCATGGTGTGGTTAGGGATAGCGGAGTACATAAAGAGGTAATAAATAATATAATCAATTTTGTACTTGAACAAAAACTCTTTATTAAACGTCTTTCATATTCTCCTATTAAAGGTCCTGAAGGTAACATTGAATACTTGATTTATTTATCAAAAAAAGCTGGTTCAGGAGCAGAGGAAAATCTGGATCAACTGGTTGATACAATAGTTAACCAGGCACATACAGAGCTGAGTTCAACGTAGTTACTAATTGTTTAAGCAGAGACAGTCATTACTTGAAATAATTTTTCTTTTTACAGCAATTCTTTGCAAAAAGTCAGGCCATTTGCTAAACTGTATAGGAGACCATGTATCAAACTTATACGTTATAATGAAAAATTGAAATGTCTCCTATTCTAAGATGGCGGGTTAAGGTTTGAATTAAGGCGTTAAAAGAAGGCATCTGGAGGGCAATATGAAGAATATCGGAATAATAACTAACAGTGATAAAGATGTAGGATTTGCCTATACTAATATGCTTATCGATAGTATAAAAAAGTTTGGCGGACAGGCTATTCTACCTACCAGATCCTTAACAAAAGGTATGGATGGGCTTGATAACGAAGTTGAAGAGATTTGTTGTAAGTGTGACCTGATCATTTGTCTTGGAGGCGACGGTACTTTTATTAAAACTGCCAGAACAGCTTATTTGCATAATCTACCTATTTTAGGCATCAATTTGGGTTCCCTTGGTTTTCTAACCGACATAGAAAAAGGTGAAATTGACAAAGCAGTAGAGAATATATTTCTAAACAATTATTGTATTGAAGAAAGAATGATGCTTTCATCCCAAATATATAAAGATGGGAAGCTATTCGCGGAAGATGTGGCAATTAATGACGTGTCCATATCAAGAGCGGGAATCCTTAGAATACTGAACTTAAGTACTTACATTGATGATAATTTTTTTGATACATTTCCCGGAGATGGTATCGTAGTAGCAACACCTACTGGATCAACTGCCTATTCCATGTCAGCAGGTGGACCAATAGCTGAACCTACTTCAAAGCTCATTATTGTAACTCCTATTTGTCCTCATTTGCTGTATTCAAGGTCTTTTGTTGCTTCAGATGAAAGGAAGATACGAATTTGTGTATCCGACGGCTTTGAACATAAGGCTCTTGTAACTGTGGATGGTCAGAAGAACTATGAAATTACCGGCGGGGATTATATTGAAATAGAAAAGGCTGCATCTACAGTAAAGATACTAAAAATACACTCGAAAAATTTCTTTACTGTTTTGAGAAATAAAATCTATAACAGGAAAGAGGATTAAAGTATGAAATACAACAGGCATGCTAAGATTTTAGAGATAATTGAAAATAATGTAATAGAAACTCAGGAAGAACTTGCAGACAGGCTTAAGGAACAGGGAATGGATGTTACCCAGGCAACTGTTTCAAGAGACATAAAGGACCTAAGGTTGATAAAGGTAATGTCACCGGATGGAAGATATAAATATGCAACTTTTACTCAGTCTGAAAACCAGGTATCAAACCGTTTGATTACTATTCTGACTGAAGCTTACGTGTCAAGTGATTATGCAAATAATATTGTTGTTGTTAAGACTTTATCCGGAATGGCACAAGCAGCGGCTTCGGCTATCGATTCTTTAAAATGGCAGGAGATACTTGGTACTATTGCAGGCGATGACACTCTGATAATGGTATGTAGAGCCGAGAAAATCGCCGAAGAAATAGTTAATAAATTCTGCAAAATGATAGGAAAGTAGAGTAGGTTAATATGCTGACACAGCTTGATATTCAAAACATAGCGCTAATTGACAGGCTAAACCTTGAGATCTCGCAAGGTCTTAATGTTTTGACCGGTGAGACCGGTGCCGGTAAATCTATTTTAATAGACTCCATTAATGCAGTTCTGGGGGAAAGAGTATCAAAAGACTTAATCAGAACCGGCAAAGAAAAAGCCATAATTGAGGCAGTATTTCAATATGAAAATGCTCAGATTGACAAAATTCTGGAAGAGGCCGGAATTGACAGTGAAGACGGTAATATCATACTTTCCAGAGAAATAAGTTTGTCTGGAAAAAATACCTGCAGGATAAACGGAAGATTGGTTAATGTTTCAATGCTAAAGCAGTTAGGAGAACTTCTTCTGGATATTCATGGACAGCACGATAACCAATCCCTTCTTAAAACAGAAACACATATCGACCTCCTTGACGCTTTTGGCGGAAGTATAATCGAAAAACATAAATCAGATTATATGGAGTTGTTTTCCCAATATAAGAGCATAAAAGCCAAACTTCAATCACTAGCCGGGGACAAGGGTGAAATGGCCCGGAAAATGGATATGCTAAATTTTCAAATTGAAGAAATAGAAAATGCCAGGTTAAAAAAAGGTGAGGATGACAGCCTTTCTGCTAAGCGTCATATTCTGGCTAACTCTGAAAAAATAATGAATTCCATTGTAAAGGCATACGAGCTGCTTAATGAGGGTACAAATACCGGAAAGTCAGCTTTATATAATTCAAACAAAGCATTACAGGAACTGACGGCTGTTCAGAAATATGACCCCGAATTGGGTTCGCTATCAGAAAGACTTGAGTCGGTTATTTATCAGCTTGAAGATATTTGTGAGGAGTTGCGTGGTAAACGAGAGTCAGCCGAGTTCAGTCCTGATGAATTGATGAATATAGATGAAAGACTGGATATAATTACTCGGTTAAAAAGAAAGTATGGTACTACAATCGAAGAGGTCCTTGACTTCCTGGATAAATCCCGTTTGGAATACCAGGAACTGCTTCAAAGTGAAAGTCTTATTGAAGAACTTAACAAGCAATTAACAGAATTAAAAAAGAAATTGTTTGAGAGTGCTGAAAAACTTCACCAGGAAAGGGAAAAGGCAGCCCTTATACTAGAAAATAAAATAACTGCCGAACTAGAAAATCTTGAAATGAAAAATTCCAGTTTCAAGGTGAATCTGACATTTAATAATGTGGATCGAAGTTTTTCGAAAAATGGTTTGAATACTGCAGAATTCCTTATTTCCAGCAATGCAGGGGAACCACTCAAGCCCCTTAGCAAAATTGCTTCAGGTGGTGAAATGTCAAGAATTATGCTGGCAATAAAGACGATTTTGGCGAATGTTGATGAAATACCTACTCTGATATTTGATGAAATTGATACAGGGATCAGTGGCAAGGCAGCACAAAAAGTCGGCGAGAAACTATCTTACATATCAAAAACCCATCAGGTGCTCTGTGTCACACATTTGTCCCAGTTAGCCTGTATGGCAGATAATCATCTGTATATTGAGAAGAACTCTGATGGGGAAAACACATATACTACCGTTAAATCTCTTGATCATATAGGAAGAGTTCAGGAGATAGCAAGAATAATCGGTGGTACAGATATCACTCCTTTAGCGTTAAAGCATTCTGAGGAACTCATAGAGTCGGCAAAAGTTTTTAAGAATAAAATATGAAATTATTAACTAGAATAAAAATCATTAAAATTAAATAAAAAATTTTTCTGAGCAAAAAAACAGCTATTCTATATTAAATAAAGATTGGCTGTTTTTTCATTATCACATTCTGTATATCTTAATATAAAACATTATTAAAGCCTGTTCTTGAGCTTTAATTACCTGCCATGTTTTAATTTACTTGAATAATAAAAATCCATAAAGGTTAACTTATGATTATGATTGCAAGGTCACGCTCGCTTCAATTTGCGTGACTTTGTTCCTCATTAAGATAATATGGACAAAAAGCAAGCAGCCAGAAAATGGTATTTTATTTAACGGGAGCGTGATAAAATGCACTATTTAAAATCCAATAAAAAAAAGCTGTTTGTATTATTATTTGTTTCCTTCTGTGTTATTACACTCAGTTACTTGCAGGCATTTTCTGTAATACCTGAAAGATTGATACTACTTGAAGGGGAAGAATATATTTATAACTTTAAAAGCCTTTACTTTGTAAATATTAAAGCTGATAATAATGAAGTTTTAAAACTTAATAACAACAGTATAAAGGCTAGCGGAAATTATTTAGAGCTGATATCGCCTCTGGCTTTTAAAACAGAAAAGAAGGGTACCGTTAAACTCAATTTTAAAGCTTTTGGTGTTTTACCTCTAAAAACAATGCAGGTTGATATTATTCCAAGTAAAAAGTTGGCAGCATGCGGTAATACTGTAGGAGTTAAAATAAGAATGGATGGGATATTGGTTATAGGTGTCAGTGATGTTGATACCGAGAATGGTATAAGAAAAGCTCCGGCAAAGGACGGAGGTATAAAAGCCGGAGATATAATTTATGAAATTAATAATAAGAAACCTGCCGATATAAAAGATATGATACAGCAAATAGACGACAGCAAAGGGGGAAAATTGGAGGTTAAGTATAAGCGTAACAATAATTTATATAAAACTGAAATTTACCCCATTGTAGGAGTCAACGACAAAAAATATCATATCGGTTTATGGGTTAGAGATAGCACGGCAGGGATAGGTACTTTGACATTTTATGATCCTGAAACCGGTAACTTTGGTGCTTTAGGGCATGGCATTACTGACATAGATACCGGACTATTGATGCCTGTTAGCAGCGGAGAGGTTTTAGAATCAAATATAATTGCAGTAAAGAAAGGCGAACAGGGGACACCTGGGGAGTTAAAGGGGATATTTTTGGAGAATAAACCGCCAATGGGTAATATTTATAAAAATGATGAATGTGGTATCTATGGCAACGTTCATGAGGGTTACAGAGCATTTAGGCAGAGATTATATCCCATAGGAATAAGAGGACAGGTGAAGGTGGGACCTGCTACTATCTTATCCAATATTGAAGGAAATGAAATTGAGGAATTCAATATATATATTGAAAAAGTTGCTAGACAATCCTTTAGCGGACCTAAGGGAATGGTAATAAAGGTTACAGATAAAAGACTGCTGAATTCTACCGGTGGAATAGTACAAGGTATGTCGGGCAGTCCTATTATTCAAAACGGAAAATTGATAGGTGCGGTTACTCATGTTCTTGTTAATGATCCTACCAGGGGTTATGGAATATTTATTGAATGGATGCTTAAAAACGTGAACGAAAAAACTGTTCCGAAAAACGAGATAGCAAAAGCAGGATAAAATCAATAATTAAACTGAATCTGCTAAAAAAAGTAAATTAGTAGATTCAGTTTAATATAATAAATGCTGGTATATATGGTATGATGTAAAAAATGGATAATTTTTTCATTTATTGGGTAATAAAATTTAGTTTTTTAATTTCTATTAATATTTTATAAAACAGAGAAATATGGTAGTATTAAGGCGTAGAGAGTGAATTTTGTTTTTGGCTTTTGTTTTGTACTTCGGCAATTAGTGTAAAAAACTTGAAATTATGTCGAGTTCAAAATATAATAGATGCATGACATATTTTGGAAAAATAAATTCTTGGGGGGTTATGGTTTTGAGTAGTAAAAAAATTAATGTTCTTATCGCAGACGATAATAGGGAGTTTGGGGATATTTTATGTGAATATTTATCAAACCAGAATGATATCGAAATTGTCGGTCTGGCAAGAGACGGTTTTGAAGCCGTCGATTTAATACTTCAAAATACTCCGGATATCGCAATACTAGACATAATTATGCCGCATCTTGATGGCCTGGGAGTATTAGAAAAAATTGCTTCTTCAAACATGGAAAAGAAACCTTTGTTCATTGTTTTATCTGCTGTGGGACAGGATAAAATAACACAACGAGCACTGGCACTGGGAGCCGAGTACTATATCGTTAAGCCCTTTGATATGGACGTACTGGTTAACAGAATACGGCAACTTAAAGATAGTGCTTATGTTCCGTCAGTTACAACTTCTTTAGCTTCTTCAATATCTGTTCATAGGAACGATACATTTACTGAAAAGAAGTCTGTACATATAACTAATAATTCAAGGAATCTTGAGGTTGAAGTAACGAATATTATGCATGAGATTGGAGTTCCAGCGCATATTAAGGGTTATCAATACCTTAGAGATGCTATAATGATGGTTGTAAAGGATCTTGATGTAATAAATTCCATTACAAAGCTTCTTTATCCCAGCATAGCAAAAGAATATAATACAACTCCTAGCAGAGTTGAAAGAGCTATCCGACATGCAATTGAAGTTGCCTGGAGCAGAGGTCAGGTTGAGGCAATAGATGCATTATTCGGATATACTGTAAACATTGGCAAGGGAAAGCCAACAAATTCAGAATTTATCGCTATGATAGCTGATAAATTGAGACTGGAATTGAAAGTAGGTTAATGGCGGAATTATAGTATTTATTACAAAACTTCTCCACTTAATTAGTAAACAAAAGTTTACATTACTTGGGGAAGTTTTTTATTTATTAATTTTTTAAGAACATTTATATTTTTATATTTCTTTTTAGAACACTATTGTTATAATAAAATTAAACACTTAATAATGTTAAATTAAGGAGTAGTTATGAATACTAAAAGTAAGGTTTTAATTGTTGATGACGATAGAAATATCTGTGAATTAATCGGACTATATCTTCAAAAAGAAGGCTTTGAAGTTATATATGCATATAACGGATTACATGCAGTTGAGGCATTTAAAATGCAGACACCGAGTCTGGTGGTTTTGGATATTATGCTCCCGGGAATTGATGGCTGGCAGGTTTGCAGGGAAATCAGAAAAGTCAGCTCCATACCCATAATAATGCTCACAGCAAAAGGAGAAACCTTTGACAAGGTACTTGGTTTGGAACTCGGGGCGGATGACTATATGGTTAAACCCTTTGAACCAAAGGAACTTGTTGCAAGAATTAAAGCCGTATTAAGAAGATACGAGCATAAGGATGTTGATACGCAGGAAGTTGTTTTTCCTAATTTAATAGTAAATAAAAGTAATTATACTATAAGGTTAAAGGGTAATCTAATTGAATTACCTCCAAAAGAATTGGAACTTCTCTTCTTTTTAGCCTCAAACCCTAATAAGGTGTTTACAAGAGAACAGCTGTTGGAGCATGTCTGGGGTTTTGACTTTTATGGTGATTCCAGAACTGTGGATGTTCACGTAAAAAGGGTCAGGGAAAAAATAGACCTTGAAGGCCAGCCATGGCAATTAAAAACAGTCTGGGGTGTCGGCTACAAGTTTGAGGTGAAATAGTAAATGCCAAAATTAATTTTTAATAAAATTAAAGTAAAGAAGACTATTTTCAAGAAGCTTGTAACAATTTTTATAGCATTGCTTGTATTAAGTTATATAGTAACCGGAGGTTTTCTATATTACTTTTTAAATGATTATTCTACAACAGAAAAAGTTACTACACTTGAACAGGCAGCAGCCGATATAAAGAATAATTTTGTTTTTTATTTAAAAAACATGGATTCATTAATTGTTCAGGAATACTTCGAAAACTCTTTGGCCCAAACTAGTGAGTATAGTCAATCAATAATCTGGGTGGTAAATTCAAAAGGGCAGGTTGCATTCTGTAAGCCCGATTGGGCAAGAGATGCTTTGGATAAATACGAAAATGAATTTAATTATCCACAGTTGCCTGATGCAAAAATGTATCAGGATGTCATGAATAATGGAGGCACTACCATTCAAAAAATTGGCGATTTTTTTGGGTTATTTAGTTCACAGGAGTATAAAGAGCTTGGAAACTCATGGCTAACAATTCAAGTTCCGTTTCAAGTAATGCCCATAAACGGTAAACAGCAAACCCTCGCAGCCATATATCTTCACACACCGATGCCTGAAATCCAAAGGCTAAGAACCTCTGTATTCCAACTTTTCGTGTGGTCGGGCGGTGTTGCAGTCTTTCTTGCAATTGTTCTGGTTTATGTATTTTCACTTAGATTTACTAAACCTTTGAAACAAATAAATAATGCAGCAAAAATAATAGCAGCAGGGGAATTTAGGAACAGACTTTCTGTAAAGAATGAAGACGAGATTGGTCAGCTTGCTCAAAGCTTCAATCAAATGGTAGATGATCTGCAAAAGTTGGAGGAATTGCGCAGAGCCTTTATTGCAAATGTATCCCATGAACTAAGAACCCCCATGACGTCAATAAGAGGATTTATTGAAGGAATTCTTGACGGCACTATTCCTGAGGAGAACCACCAATATTACCTGATAATTGTGAGGGATGAAATTAATCGGTTAAACAGGCTTGTAAACGACCTGCTGGATCTGGCTAAAATGGAAGCAGGTGAGCTGAAACTCAACATCAGGCCCTTTGATATTAATGAACTGATAAGACTGTGTGTAATAAAGAATGAAACATTGATAACGTCAAAAAATCTAGAAATAGAGGCTAATTTCGACTCGGAGAATCTGTTTATATTAGGAGATAGAGACTCTATAGAGAGAGTAATAATAAATCTTTTGCATAATGCGGTTAAATTTTCTAATGAAAGCGGGAGAATTATTTTTGAAACTGTAAAGAATAAGGATAAGGTTTTCATTTCAGTTCAGGATAATGGTATCGGCATTGATCAGAATGAACAAAAAAGAGTTTGGGATAGATTTTATAAATCCGACAAATCCAGAGGAAAGGATAAAACCGGAACCGGCCTTGGACTGGCAATAGTTAAAAATATTATAAATGAACATAAACAGGAAATATGGGTTGAAAGTGATATAGGTGCCGGTACTAAATTTACATTCACCATGGACTATTTCAAAAATAATATAGAAGATTAACACTTTGTTCATAGTTAATTAAAATTACGTTATTAGAATATAATTATATATATGAGAAAGGGGACTTTTTAATGAATGATGACAGATTCGAAAAAGATGATATAACAAACAATGATACAACAATCAATAATACAACAATCAATGATATAACAAATGACATTAACAACCAGATTAACAGTATGGAAAGTAATGAGGGAAAAATACAACCTGAAAATATAACTGAGAATTCTAAAAGTAATGAAGAAAACTCATATGAAAATGTACCAACTGACAATAAAACTGATAATCAGTCAGAAGCCAACCAGAACCTCAATTTTGTGGCCTCTCCTTATGAGAATCAAAACAGATTTGATGAAACTCAGAGAGTGTGGCAGATGAATAACTTCCAGAGTACTAATGCAACTACTCAGAATTATACAGCACAACCTCAGAATTATAGTTCACAGCCTCAGAATTATAGTGCGCAGCCTTATAATAATTATTACAGAGAAAGCTACAAAAAAAACCAGAAAAAATCTGATGCCTGGAAATATATTCTTGTTTCTGTTATCAGCTCAATAATAGGTGGAGCAATACTTACAGTTATGCTCCTGGGTGTAGCACCGTTGGTACAGCCTGAATTAAAAAGATTTTTCGGAGTTAATGGACAAAGTGGTTCCACAAATTCACAGTCTCAAGTCGGTGAGCTTAAAAGAGTGGAAATAGTACAAACAGCGGAATCTGCCGTTACAAGTGTCGCTGAAAAAGTTGGACCATCTGTTGTTGGTATCAGAACAACTTACCAGAATATGAATGATCTATTTGGAGTTCAACAAGATGGTGGAGAGGGCTCAGGAATAATTATCAGTACTGATGGATATATTCTGACTAATCATCACGTAATTGAAAGTGCGGTGAACGATAAAACTAGAAAAGTCCAGGCTGGGGCAAAGATAGAAGTATATCTTCCCAACAAGATTGATAAACCCTACGTGGCCGAGGTTAAGGGGTATGATTCTAAAACAGATCTTGCGGTTCTAAAAATCAATGAACAAAATTTAAATGCTATTGAATTTGGAGACTCTAATAACCTAAAAATTGGAGAACCTGCAATTGCTATAGGAAATCCTGGTGGACTTGAGTATATGGGTTCTGTAACTCAGGGTGTAATCAGTGGTTTAAACAGAACTGTTCAGCTTGATGGCGGCAGAAAAATAAAACTTGTTCAGACAGATGCCGCAATCAACCCTGGTAACAGTGGCGGTGCTTTAGTTAACCTTAAAGGTCAGCTTATCGGCGTTAACACAGTAAAAATGGTAGCTACAGGTTTTGAGGGATTAGGCTTTGCGATTCCCGTTAATGATGCAAAGAGAATTGCAGATGAACTAATAAAAAACACATATATATCAAAGCCTTATCTTGGAATTTCTGTTGACCAGAGATATACCGAGGATATAGCCAAAGAAAATAATATGCCAATGGGAGTATACGTAGCAAGTGTTGAAATACTCGGTGCTGCTGAAAAAGCAGGTATTCAGGCTGGTGATGTTATAACCAAGTTCGATGGCAAAGCTGTCAAATCATATGCTGATTTAGAGGATGAGAAAAACAAGCATAAAGCCGGAGATACTGTTTCAATAGAAATCTTCAGGGAAGGAAAGACCAAAACAGTTCAGGTTAAGCTTGGTGAAACAAAATAATTGCTATGTGAAAGTGCTTTATATAAGAAGATACTGCTGGAATCAGCAGTATCTTCTCTATTTACAAAGCTATATATATTAATTGAAGAAAAATAACTATTTATGTTGCCAATACTGCTAAAAAACTTTAAAATTAGATTGTAGTAAAATTTACTATGTCTATATAAACGGCGGAGGGATACATGAATTTTTTTAAGTATTATTCCCATATTGCCAAGTTATTGGCAGGAATAATAGCTATACCCTTTTTTCTCTATGGTATGAATACTGGGGCTAAGAATTTAGTTTATTTTAGCTTTTCTTTGGCTATTGTAATTCTATTACTGAATACTATGGAATTTATTGCCTTGATAATCAAAAGAAATTCAAAAGCTAAAAAGGTTATAAATAAATATACAGACATATATAATATACACGGACGTTTTTTGTTCCCAGGCAGGGAAAGAAATGCATTAAAGACATTCAAATTGTTGGTTGAAAAGCAAAATGAGTTGGAGGTTCTAAGGGTCACTTCTGAAAAGTTCAACTCAACTGTGGATATGGATAATATTGTAGAGTATGTTTTTGATGTATATAGAAAATTCACCGGTTGTGACAGGTGTTTGATTTGTTTTAAAGATATGGATTCCCCTCAGGTATATTGTAAGTACGAATTAGGCGTTAGTTTTGACGAAGTCGGTAAATCCTTTGATACTGATTCTGTTGTTACTAAATGTTTTGCAACAAATTCAATTGTAGTTAATTCGAATATTATCATAAAAAAAAGGGGTATCCGCGGGGATAAACTCGCAATTCCTCTAAGCATTTCCAACGAACAGCTTGGTGTTATTTTTATTGAAACACCTATGATAAATTCATTTAAGAAGGCAAACCTGTCCTTCCTGATGAGTATTGCAAATTACGCGGCTGTTGCCATGAACAAATCTCAGCTCTTTAACGATGTATATGCACAAAAGCAGGAAATTGAGGCCTTGTATGAAGAAACAGCTGCAGTTAACGATGATCTCAACGATAATATAAATAATCTTAATATTGCCAAGGAAGAACTTCGTATTAAGAATGAGGAGCTGCTAAAGTACTCTGAAAGTTTAAATACAGGTTACATACAAACTGTAATGTCCCTTGTTAATGCCATTGAGGCGAAGGATTCTTATACAAGCGGTCATTGCCAGAGAGTTATGGAAATATCATGCGAGATTGCAGCAAGCATGAATCTTGAGGAGGATGTTATTGAGGACTTAAGATATGCTGCAATACTTCACGATATTGGTAAAATAGGTATTTCAGCATCAATACTAAATAAAACTGATCAGCTGACAGACCAGGAATATGAAGAAATTAAGAAACATCCTCAGATATCCTATAATATACTAAAAAATGTAGAATTTTTAGGTAAGGGGTTAAGAGCAATTCTTGAGCATCATGAAAAATATAACGGCAGTGGCTATCCATATGGACTTAAGGGTGAGGAAATCAGTTTGTTGGGAAGAATATTATGTATAGCTGATGCTTTTGATGCTATGACCAGTGACAGAACCTATAGGAAGGGTATGACAATGGAGTTGGCCATCAATGAAATTGAACGTTGTAAGGGAATTCAGTTTGACCCCGAAATTTCTGATGTATTTATTAAGATGATTAGAGAATTAGTTTAGGTATAGCTGGGAGGTAACTGTGTGAATTTAGAACATAAAAAACTTAAAGTCCTTTTTGTTTCAGCAGAGGTTGAACCCTTTGCCAAAACAGGTGGTTTGGCTGATGTGGCCGGCTCATTACCAAAAGAATTAACACTGCTCGGGCATGATGTAAGGATTGTAATGCCCCGATATGGTTTTATAAATGACAAAATGGATTATCTTTGTGATTTCCCTGTGGAGATGGGAAACAGGAAAGAAACCTGCATAATTAAGAAAGGAAATATCGAAAGTTCAGAAAAAGGATCCATACCTATTTATTTCATAGAGAATCATCATTATTTTAACAGAGAAGGCATCTATTGCTACAATGATGATGCTCAGAGGTTTATATTAATGTGTAAGGCTTCTCTGGAAATGCTTAAGTATGTTGATTTCATACCTGACATCATTCATTGTAATGATTGGCATACTGGCCCAATTTGCCTGTTATTGAAGGAAAAGTATTGTAAACAGGAATTATATAGTAATATTGCGACAATATATACTATTCATAATCTTGAGTACCAGGGGAATTTCGGAGCTGAGGTAAATGAATTTTTGAATTTGGAGACTGAATTTTTTGTCCCTGACAAAGCCGAATTTTATGGTATGTTCAGCTTTATGAAATGCGGACTTGTTTATGCTGATAAAATCAATACTGTCAGTAAACAGTATGCCGAGGAGATTTTGACCTCTGCTTATGGCGAAAGAATGGAAGGCGTCTTGGTTAAAAGACAAAAAGACCTATTTGGAATAGTAAACGGTATATCCTATGAAGAATTCAATCCTGAACAAGATAAGTGCCTGTATGTTAACTACAATAAAAAGAGTGCTGCACTGAAAAGCGAGAATAAAAAAGCTTTACAGAAGGAATTGGGCCTTAAGGAAAGTACAGCACCATTAATGGGAGTAGTAACCAGGCTGACGGGACAGAAGGGATTGGAATTGTTAACGGGTTGTATAGAGGAGTTTATTGAAAAGGAAGATGCACAGCTGGCTGTTCTTGGCCTGGGTGACGACTATTATCATAAAATATTGGCCCGATTACAAAGGAAGTATCCTGATAATGTCTCAGCAGTTTTTGAATTCAACACCGATCTGGCTAAGAGAATTTATTCAGCCTGTGATATGTTTCTGATGCCATCCAGATTTGAGCCTTGCGGTCTAGGACAGATAATAAGTTTGAGGTATGGTACTATACCTGTTGTCAGGGCCACTGGAGGTCTTGCTGAGACAATTATAGATTATGATACAGATAATAAAGAGGGGAATGGCTTTTCATTTGAGGAGTTTAGCGTATCTGCTTTCAGAGAAACGCTGCAAAGAGCAGTTAACACCTATAAAAATAAACCTGCCGTTTGGAGAGACCTGGTTAATCTGGCTCTTGAAAGTGAATTTTCCTGGAAAAAACCAAGCAGGGCTTATCTTGAACTGTATCAACTTGCTATTGACCGGGTGAAAGTGGGAGTACCTCATGAATAAAAAACAAAAAGTTGTTGAAATATTGAAAGTGTTAGATGAGCTCTATCCAAATGCTGAGTGCTCCCTTGAATATGAGAATCCTTTACAGCTGTTGATCTCGACCCAGTTGGCTGCGCAGTGTACAGATGCGCGAGTCAATATAGTCGCCAAGGATTTATATAAGAAGTATCAGACCGCTGAGGATTTTGCAAATGCAGATCTTTCTGAACTGGAACAGGATATTAGATCAACCGGTTTCTACAGAAATAAGGCGAAGAACATAATAGCCTGCTGTAAGCAACTCGTTGAGAAATACGATGGCAAGATCCCTAACAATATGGAGGAGCTGCTCCAACTGCCTGGTGTGGGAAGAAAAACTGCAAATCTTGTACTGTACGAGATATATGGTATTCAGGGAGTAGTGGTAGATACACATGCTAAAAGGCTTTCAAACCATATAGGGCTAACTAAGAATGAAGATCCTGAAAAGATAGAATATGATTTGCAAAAAATTGTACCAAAGGAAAGATGGGCTGATTTTTGTCACAAGCTTGTTTTTCATGGAAGAGAAATTTGTAACGCCAGAAAACCTGACTGTGAGAATTGTAAAATAAACAGCTTATGTGATCACTATAAAAAAATCAAGGTTTAAACTACTATTAAAGTGGGGATGGTAAATGCCTAGTAAACCAAAGACAGCAAAGCAGGAAGAAATAAAAGATAACTATAACCCGGAAGATCTGATATTTGCACTGGACATAGGGACGAGGACTGTTGTAGGTATTGTCGGGTACTATGAAAAGGAAATTTTTAAAGTAATCGCAGCAGAAGTTTATGAACATAAAAGCCGTGCAATGCTTGATGGACAGATTCATGATATAAATAAGGTTGCCGAAGTTGTCAGGGAGGTAAAAGACAGGTTAGAGGCTGTACTTGGCTTGCCATTGACAAAAGTTGCCATTGCTGCGGCAGGAAGAGTATTAAAGACCAGTCAGACAAAGCTTGAATATGAAATTGAACAGGGAAGGGAAATAACAGCAGATATAGTTGGCAGTATGGAGGTTGACGCCATCCAGAACGCACAGGTACAGTTGGACAATGAACTCTCAAATGAGGAGAAGGGTCCGTTTTATTGTGTAGGCTATAGTGTTGTAAATTACTTTCTTAACGGATATGTTATATCTTCTCTGTTAGGGCATAAAGGCAAAAAAATAGGCGTTGAGGTCTTGGCTACCTTTTTACCGCACGTTGTAGTAGACAGCTTATATACAGTTATGAGCAGGGTCGGCTTGGAGGTGGCAGGTCTTACTCTTGAGCCTATAGCTGCTATAAGTGTAACAATACCAAAAGACCTCAGACTGCTTAACCTAGTTTTGGTAGATATTGGGGCAGGTACTTCCGATATTGCCATAACCAGGGACGGGTCCGTAGTTGCTTATGGTATGGTGCCGACAGCCGGAGATGAGATAACAGAAAGAATTGCTCAGGAATATCTTGTTGATTTCAACACAGCTGAAAAAATAAAGATATCCATAACTTCAAAGTCAGAAGTAATAAAATATACCGATATTTTGGGAAAGAAACACCAGATTAATAGAGCACAAGCTCTGGAAGTTCTCGAGCCTTCTATTGAATTACTGGCAAATAGTATTGCTGAGAAAATTCTGGATTATAATCAAAAGGCTCCAAATGCTGTATTTTTAATAGGCGGAGGAAGTCAGATTCCGGGGCTCACAGAAAAGATAGCAAACAGATTGGGTATCAATTCCGATAGAGTTGCAGTACGAGGAAGAGATGTCATTCCAAATATTAAGACAAAGCTGAAGAAGCTATCAGGGCCGGAATCCATTACTCCTTTTGGAATAGCTATGATGGCTCATTCAAAAAAGGGACAGGACTTCTTATCTGTAACAGTTAATGGAGAAAAGATTCAGCTGTTAAACTCTAAAAAGCTAACAGTTGCAGATGCTTTAATATTGATTGGTTTTAATCCGGACAAGCTGATAGGAAGAACAGGTAAATCATTAAAATTCAATATTAACGGAAATCCGATGTTTGTTAAAGGAGAACATGGAATTGCTGCAGAAATAACCGTCAATAATTCACCTGCCAGCCTTGATTCCATCATATCTGTTGGAGATAATATCGATGTAAAACCGGCAATCAACGGAAAGAGTGCAACGAAGAGAATAAGTGACTATACTGTTAACCCGAATGGATTTACAATAAGCCTAAATGGTGATGTTTTGAAGCTGGTTCCAAAGGTAATTGTTAATGGTGAAATAAGGAATTCTGAAGCGGAAATCAATGATGGGGATGACATAACTCTTAATGAAATTATCAAGCTTGGTCAACTTGCTGCCGAATTCAACCTGAATGTGGAAGACGGGCTTTTATTGGTAAATGGTGAGCCAAAGGACAAGGAGTATGTGCTTGAAGAAAATGATAGGATAACTATCAGTGAGAAAGAAGGGAATCAAGATAATCAGCAGAGAGATAACATTGCTCAAGCATATTTACAACTTTCAGACCAAACAGTTTTAAGCGAAGCTGGTGCAGTAGGCACTACTAGGGATAAGGGGTTTGTGATAACTGTGAACGGTGACAAAATCAAACTTGAAGATAATAGACAATACATTTTTGTCGACGTATTTAGTTATATAAATTTTGATTTAACGTCACCTAAAGGGAATATTGTATTGAAATTAAACGGTAGAGTAGCGAATTTTACTGACAACATAGTATCTGGTGATGAGATAGAGATATATTGGGAAAAGTTCAGGACCTAAAAATATATTTTACTGGACGTGGAGGAACTATGAATAAAATACAAAAATATGAAAAGGTTTTAATTAACCTTTATTGGGTATTTATTGTATTACTGATAGTAGGTTATGCTATCAGAGATGCTTTTAACATTGAATCGAAAATATTGATTAAGCAAGGATTAATGTTGAATGTATCAATTATTACTTTATTTGTTTTTAATGTGATAAAAACAACAACTATTAATAGTTTGTCCAAATACACAGACAAAGTATTCATCATTTTCAGATATTGTGAAGTAGGTATTCTATCGGTTTTAACATCGAATATGTACGGAGGCATAGATTCTGCAATTCTATTGATTCCTCTGATTTTCTTAAGTTTACATAAAGGTGAGAAAGCAGGATATATGTTATTATCCTTTAGTGCAATTATTAAAATCGGATACCTGTTTGCAGATTTCATCCTAGGTAACAATCCTTCCTTCCGCCTGTTGACATACGAATTATATATAGGGCTCTTTGTGTATTTTATACTATTTATGATACTTAAATTTAGTTCTACTGTTTATACCAACAACTTCAAAAGTGAAATGGAGAATGCCCGACTGGTTGTTGAACTCGGAGAGAAGTATGAACAACTTGAGGTGGCTCAGAACGAAGCTAAGCAACAATACGACAAGTTAATGGAAACAAATCAAAAGCTTGAAGAAACAAATCGTCGGTTAACTTCAAGTATTGCCGAATTCTATACACTTCAGCAGATAAGTGAAGCTATAGGGTCGATTCTGGATATAAATGATCTGTTAAATTTTGTTAATGATGTAATTATTGGAGTTATGGGAGTTAATTACTCAACCATAGTTTTACTTGACCAAAAAAAGAACCGACTAAAGGTTCAATTTACGAATATTCAAAAGAAGGAAGATCTAGCAGTACTAAATGATAATATTAATTGCAGATTTTTACTTGATATTTTGGAAAACGAAAAACCGGTCATGGAGAATTCTGTTATTCCCAATAACTATGATTTTATTAAAACCCGTGAAATCGGTTCTTTCATATGTTTACCTTTAAGCTCAAAATCCAGAAAGTTTGGTGTTACCCTCATTGAACACAAGAACGCTAATACCTTTGATGAAAACAACCTGAGACTCTTAGTCACTATTGGGAAGCAAGTAAGTATGGCCATTGAAAATGCCGAACTTTATGCTAATCTGCAGGAAATGGCTACAATAGACGGGCTTACAGGAGTATTTAACAGGGTATACTTTCATCAGAAATTCGTTGATGAATATAATGCAGCAAAAACTCTTGGATATGATTTGACTCTTGTTATCCTTGATATTGACAAATTTAAGAAGTTTAATGATACGTTTGGTCATCTTTTTGGAGATGTGGTATTAAAAAGTGTAGCTCAAACTGTTAAGAGTAATCTTAGATCTACTGATACCATAGCCAGATTTGGTGGAGAGGAGTTTGTCATAATCCTTCCAAGAACAACTGCTTCGGAGGCTTATGAAAAGATTGAGGATTTACGAATTAAAATAGCAAATAACATAGTAAGAGATAATCTTATTTCTGCTTCAGTTACAGCCAGCTTCGGCATTTCCTGCTTCCCGGACATTTCAGCAAATCACATGGAGCTGATAAAAGATGCCGATAATGCCTTGTACAAAGCTAAAGAGAACGGAAGAAACTGTGTTAAAATCGCTACCACTGCAGATAAGAAAGAAGGCTAATTACTTTACCTTAAAGGAATTAACCATTTTCCAAAACATATTGTAGTCTTTTTTATCATAATTTTCTTCTGGAATATAGAAGCTGATTCTATAAAACTTGGAGCCTTTAGTCAGGAAAACCTCCAGGTTTTTGTATTTTTCATTTGCACCTTCGGTAGTATATTCCCAAAAGTAGCCATTCAAGCCGTTTACTATAATCTTTTTAGAGACAAAATCAATAAATTCATTCATAGCAGCTTCCTTAGATGACTCAAGAAAGCTTTCAAGGGACTGGGGCATGTTCCAGACTTGAACAAAACCATAGAATTGCTTATCATCAGTGTTCTGAAAATCTATGTGATATAATATCTCACTACCTGGAAAACTCTGCTGATCAAGCTTAAACAAGGAAGGATAGCTAAACACAAAACCCTCCTCAACAGACTTGAATTCAACAAAGTTTTTATAGTTATTGTTACTTGCCTGAATGTATGGTGAAGAGTCACTGTATTTGGAATAGATATTTTTGATGCTCATTTTTGATGGGTAGGACAGAGATAAGTTACTATTAACATTTATAGTGTACTGAATAGTATTATCATATAACAGTTTTGCTCCAATAAAAAATATTATCCATAATAAAAATATTGCTATTAATATAAGTAATTTTCTTTTATAATTTGAAATAATTATGACGTTCATATCAATCTCCCATCCTAGCCTATAGGCGCGTACACAAGCGAATTTGAAAAGATACTTGTACTATATATTTATTCACCTTCTATCTGAATTAGACAGTTTTAGAAAAAGATTTTTATTATTATACACGAAATTAAAGTTTGGGGAATATGATAAATAGTAAGGAGCCATTGTGGGGGGAGTGTAATAATGAAGATAGTAGTTGTTAAAATGCCAAAATTTTTCGGAAGCATATTGAAAAAGGTGTTTAGAATTGGCTGATTAATTACTGATGATAAATAAGAGCTTTTCCAGTCTGAATAGATGAGGCTTTAAGCTGCAAATTTTGAGATAAATAAAGGAAAAATAAAGATAAAAATAAAAAAGCGTTAGGACGCTTTTTTATTTTTAATAAATTGATATAATCAAATTAGATAGCTCTGGTAACTTTGTTTGAACGAAGACACCTTGTGCATATGTTAATTGATTTTGGTGTGCCATTATCAATTATCTTTATTTTTCTTACATTAGGTTTCCATGTACGGCTAG
>JAEWMS010000081.1 GCA_023393115.1 Bacillota bacterium | reverse complement strand
AAAGCGAAATTATCGTTTTTAGCGTTTAATTTTAGTTTCTCGTTTTTTAAGAGGCCAACGAGAATCCTCTACCCGCTTATCAAGTCTCAACAATCCCGTCGAAACCATTACGCCCCCATGTATAAAGTATGCTAAGCATACCTGACAAAATTACTGGCAACAGGTGCACCTGACTGAAATCACAGACTGTACCTCTACCGTAATTATTGTATCAAACTGGGCTTTTAAGCTTACTACATAAATATTAATTTGTCAAACTTCTCTACCTCTGCTGTTCCTTCAGTCGGCGGTCAATCTCGCGTTTTGCATCCCGAGCGGCGATGTCATCACGCTTGTCGTACAGTTTTTTACCTCTTGCCACACCAAGCTCAATTTTAACCATACCCCGCTTAAGGTATGCCTGAGTAGGAACAAGGGTAAAACCCTTCTGCTGAGTCAATCCAATCAGCCTGTTAATCTCAGACCTGTGCAACAGAAGCTTTCTGTCACGTAAAGGATCCTTGTTAAATATGTTGCCCTGCTCATACGGGCTTATATGCATCCCGCTCAATATTACTTCTCCGTCAACAATAGAAGCATAGCTTTCCTTCAGGTTCAGCTTGCCCTGTCTGATAGACTTAACCTCAGTTCCGGACAGAACAATACCAGCCTCAATTGTTTCCTCAATGAAGTAATCATGTCGAGCTTTCTTATTTTGTGCAACAACTTTATATGCTTCCTTTACCATTCTAACCACCAATCCATTGCGCCTGTCAGACAAAAATAACCCTCTCGAAAAAGGGCTTTTTTACTCAAGTATTTAACTGACTGTAACTATTATAGCACCGCCGTACTTAAAGGTCAAGTTCCAGAAGTTATAAGCTCTTCTAAGCTTCTCCAGAAGATTTTAGTGCTTCACTTCTCCAGAAGTTATAAGCTCTTCTAGCTTCTTCAGAAGTTTTAAGCTCTCTTCAGCTTCTCCAGAAACTCATAAGGTACCTGCAGATTTCCCCTTCCGCTCCCCAATTCCAGCCCCGGCTTAAAACTTCCATGAAAGTCACTTCCTCCGGTAACAATAAGGTCATACTTAATAGCAAGTCTCAGGAAGTTACCGGTTTCATCTTTAGAGTTTTCACTGTACACAGCCTCAATCCCGGCCAGACCAAACCCCTTAAGTTCTGCCAGCAGTTGATCCATTTCATCATAGGTCTTCCTTAAAAACACGGGATGTGCCAGAACAGGCAGTCCCCCGGCATTTCGAATTGCGCGTATGCCATCTTCAGGCTTAAGCTCAAACCTCTTAAAATAGGCAAGTCCATCCCTGGACAAATATTTATCGAAAGCTTCATCAATAGATTTTACAACGCCCTTATTAAGCAATACTCTCGCAATATGAGGTCTGCCCAAAACATCTCCGAGAGCTACATCCTTCACTTCCTCAAGCTTAATTTCTATTCCCAGCTCATTGAGTTTATTGATAATCTTCTTGTTCCTTGCTTCTCTTCCCTGCCTGATAGCTTCAAGCTCTTTTCTGATATCAGTATAACCGTCTATCCCCGGGAAATAACCTAAAATGTGCATTTCCGGTTTGAAGTCAGCACTGATTTCTATTCCGGGAATCACCTCAATACCTGCTCGTGCTCCTTCTTCAAGGGCTTCACCGACCCCATCTACGGTGTCATGGTCAGTCAGGGCAATTGCCGACAATCCCTTTTTCTTTGCATGCCTTACCAGTTCAGCGGGACTCATACTTCCGTCTGAAGCAGTACTGTGCGTATGCAGGTCAATAAACCTTTTTTCATTACTTTGGTTTATAACTTCTTTCAAAACTTCCTCCGTAATCCTTTTTAAATAACATTACATCTGTTAAGACAACTAAATATACTCTAAACCTCCCAGTACTTCTGATCCATACAAATTGAGGGAGGAAAGGCGTTTTTATATATACTTTGCAAAATACCGTCCATCTTTTTTAGCGATCTGCAAGCCTGTTCCTGCGTAATCAGCTCCTGCTCAAGGGCTATAGCCAGTTCATCCGCATCCAGAACCTT
This sequence comes from Bacillota bacterium, assembly GCA_023393115.1. GTDB lineage: Bacteria > Bacillota > Clostridia > Acetivibrionales > DSM-1351 > Ruminiclostridium. The sequence continues at coordinate 7,750 of JAEWMS010000081.1, read as the reverse complement.
CATAGTTCCGTCAGGCATGAGTTTTACATCAAGCAGCAGATCTACTAATGTGTACTGGTTAATATCTTTATCAAATTTAACATCAATTATGTCACAATACCAATATGCAAATTTCTTATCAGCATCATAAAACCTGCTGATCTTAATGCCTTCTTTTAGGAAGGTGTATGAAATCCCACCCGATATATCAGCTCTGGGTTTAATTGCCTTCCATCGTGTAATTAATATGTCCTCGTCAAGGTATAGCAGTTCATCGCTTGAAATATCAACAGTTTCAAAGGGTATAAATCTTGTTCTTAATATACTTGGCTTATTCATATATTCTCCTAAAATCGTCAAAATTTGCTTATGGTTATTATACATTAGAATCAATGGTTTTTGAAGATTTATATATTTAATAAACTATGTTTAATTATATTATAATCATTTATCGCTTCACTATATAAATTATTCTCAGGTGCGCAAATAGTTACGTTATATATTTCCCATTTTTTTACTATTAAATGTAGTTTTGTTATAATGTAAGTAAACTTTCGGATTTAGAGGGTGGTCTGATTATGAAGCAGTCAAAATGCTGCGGCAATTGTGAGCGGGGTACTCCCTTGCTCTTAACTAAAGACATATTATGTAAATATCGAGGGGTTGTAACTCCTGATTATGTTTGTTTCAAATATAAGAACTCGGCTGACAAGGGCTCCAATCAGCAGGTTTTATATAAGTGTGTTCATTGTGAGTATTTTTTAGTCCAGTTGGATTCCCCCAATCAAAATATAGGCAAGTGCAAGTTATTCTCAGCCAGAGAATATGATTGTAATACGAGAAATACATGCTCAAAATTCACAAAAAAAATTCTTATCGATGAAGTTTCATAAAAAGCTCTTAAAAGTTTTATTTTGTGTTATTTTCCCACGGTGTTCTTCCGATATAAATATAGACGTAAATCTTGATTATAAGTATGAAATATTTTGTACTGTAACAGATGCATATTTTATTGTATAATAGTCTTAGCTATTAGCTTGCCAGTCACAGATATACCTTTAACTTTACCTGGACTAATAGCATATTGAAGGGGAGCATGGAGGGGTTATGAATTTAGATATTAATTCCATTTTCAATCAAAAGCTTGCAGAGATTGAAAGCAGGTTAGCAAGCATAGATCCAAGCTTAGCTTCAGGAAATTCAGAGACATCTGAAATTCCATTTGAAAAATACCTGGCTGATGCTTCTTTATTAGGATTGGGAGATACTCTTCTGGATGATGACTCATCCTCATTAATAGACTCAAACAGCTGGACAAGCTTATTAAAGGATCTGGATAAGGATGATACCACAACTTCATTAAACGTGTTAAGAGCTGAAGCCGCATTATCAAAATCAAGTGCTTATATACCAAAGGATCAGACAGAACTGATGAGCATTATAAACAATGCCATAGAAAACGCATCTCAGAGATATGGGGTTGACAAAGACCTTATAAGGGCAGTTATGAAGCAGGAATCCTCTTTTAACCCGAGGTCAATCTCTTCATCAGGTGCTCAGGGTCTGATGCAATTAATGCCTGGAACAGCAGATTCTCTTAATGTGTCAGATCCATTTAATATTGATCAGAATATCAACGGAGGAACCCAATACTTAAAGGATCAGCTTACAAGATTCAACGGTGATGTTAGTCTGGCTTTGGCAGCCTACAATGCCGGACCGAATGCCGTAGACAAGTACGACGGAATTCCACCTTATACCGAAACTCAAAATTATGTTCAAAAAGTGACAGAGTACTATAATCAATATAAGATGTTAACAAGCCGCTGATACAGCGGCTTTTCTTTTTTAATCAGGTAATGGTGGGCCATCTGTCGCTAAAAATATATTTCCTGAAAATTAGAACTTTTTGTACAACTTTTTATTCACAATATCCACATATTTATCCACAGCTCTGTAACAATGATTATTGTTATATTTCGAGATATTTCCACAGAAATCTTATTTTATTCACAGATAATTATTCACACAAGAATCGTTAATCCCTCAAACCCGCTGCACACAAGCATTTACATATTTATTTACATAATATGTAAAATCATTGTGTGACCTTATACCCATTATTATTACAGCAAAACAAGTTTTTTTATGTTTTTAAACAAGCTGTGGATAACTTTTGTAAATCCTTGTCTGATCATCCCAATTTTAGTCCGGGAATTGCATTTAAATCCATTCCAGATCTTTTCCCGCTTATATATTCATAATATGCTGCACAGCCTATCATAGCAGCGTTATCAGTACATAAAACCAGTGCGGGATACATAACCTCTATCCCATGCTTTTCTGCCTCTTTTTTCATTTCACTTCTAAGCTGTGAATTAGCTGCAACACCACCGGCAAGAGCTATCTTTCCAACACCCTTCATTTTAGCGGCACTTATTGTGTTTTTAACCAAAACATCAACCACCGCCTGCTGGAAGCTGGCTGCAATATCGGGTATATTTATTGATTCCCCGGTTTGTTCAAGCCTGTTAATATGGTTCAAAACAGCTGTCTTTAAACCACTGAAGCTGAAATCCAATGAGCCATCCTCAAAATACACTCTCGGGAATTTTATTGCCTTGCTATCCCCCCGGGCAGCATATTTATCTATCAAGGGACCTCCGGGATAACCAAGTCCTATCGCTCTGGAGATTTTATCGAAGGCCTCTCCTGCAGCATCATCTCTGGTCTGACCCAGAATTTCAAACTTGTTATAACTCTGAACCTGTACAATATGGCTGTGACCGCCTGATGCCACCAGACATATAAACGGAGGTTCCAGCTCAGGATACTGTAAATAGTTTGCTGCTATATGCCCTTCTATATGGTGAACCCCGATGAGTGGCTTTCCTGTTGTGAAGGCAATTGCCTTTGCAGCTGTAAGACCCACCAGCAGTGCACCTACCAACCCGGGACCATAAGTTACACCAATGGCATCTATATCGTTCAATGAAACATTGGCTTCTTCCAGCGATTGATTTATTACCGGCATTATCAGCTCCACATGCTTTCTGGACGCTATTTCAGGAACAACGCCCCCATATTTTTTATGAAGATCAACTTGTGAAGAAATAACATTTGACAATACATACCTGCCATTTTTTATGACTGAAGCAGAAGTCTCATCGCAACTGCTTTCTATTCCAAGAATAAGTGTATCCATCAGATTTGCCTCCAAAATATTCAAATAGGCCTCCAGCTTAATAACTGACAAAAAAGGAGGCATATACTCTATGAAATATAATAGCCTAATGAAAGTTTTTTATCAAGGCAGGCAACAAAGTACGATAAAATGGCAACAAAAAAACATGGAGCTTTTTGGGCCCCATGCCCCTAAAAGGAGAAATGCTAATGTTCAACCTTATATTACCAAATCCCATATGCTATTGAAATAGACTATAGCTACCAATCTAATTAGTCCTTGAGTCCCATGTAATACTAGGTATAAAACAATACAAAATCCCGTAAGTTTTTAGGTATTTCCTTAAAAATCTACACAATTTTATGCTGCCTTTCCCTTGGATTTGTAGGCAGCAACATATTTACCCTTGCTGTCTTTTATGAATGGCCTATCACTTTCCGGGAGCTGCCAGAATCCCCTTTCTTCAGTTATTGCAGTATCCTGCAAATCGTTGAAATATGCCTTAAGCAGAGTATTGGGACTGTAAAATACGCTTATTGCGTATCCGTTTAGGATCATAAATCCATTATAATAGGTTTCATCATCAAGAATAACGTGAGCTAGAAGCCTGTCAAACTGATCGGTAGTATCCTTCTCAAAAATAAGTTTTACTTTTTGGTCTGTAAGCATTTCTTTTGATAGCGCTGAAGCTTCTTCTGAAAAAGGCTGCGGCTCTACTCCCGATTTAACGGATTCCGGTGTATCTATATCAAGCATTCTCACCTTATACTCATTATCTTTGTATTTGATATGGAATGTGTCACCATCGGTAACTTTTGTAACCAGGGCGTTTATATAGCCAAAGGGGACTATTCCTTCCTGTTCTGATTTTATTAGCTCCGAAGGGAAAGTAACTTTTAGGAGTGTTTCTATGTGTGTTTCCTCTTTTGAAGCCGCAGGTTTAGTGTAATTACTCTTGATATTACCGGATAAAGCGCTGTCAACTGATGAGCCCTCCGGTATATTGGCTCCTCCCTGATTGGTAATCATACTTCCTATTGCGATAATAGCTGCTGTTGCTAGTGTTGCTAGTGCGGATATGGTCTTTTTCTTCATTGAATTCACCTTTCATAATATTTATCAAGGTAATTATACCACACAATATTCTTATATTAGCGGCTATAAAATGTGTAATAAAAAAGCACATCCAATTAATCAAATGTGCGATACTAGAACTAATTATATATTTAAAGAGAACTTATCAGATACATAACTTATCAGATACATAACTTATCAGATACATAACTCATCAGATAAATATTTACTCAAAATGCCTATAACTCAATCTACTATAAATAGTTTAGCTCCCTTTTCTGTATATGAACCATGTGGATTAGCATTATCTGCTACCTGATAACTAATTCCTGGTGTTAAAGTGAATCAGGTATATACTCTACCATACGAACACGTATATTACTCATCTCAAATGTACGCCAATAAGCTTCTCCAGTCACACTAGCATGTATTGTTGGTTTTACTGTAGACCAGTCAATTGTACAAAATGGTACATATTCAATTTTCAATATTTTATTCTCCTAATAATTAATGTCAAACTCTGATTTTGCAAACTAAAATATTACGCTTATTTTACTCGGGCCATATCAAAATGTAGTCTTCCGTCTTTGTCACTTATGTAAGGTTTGCGTTCTTTTATGTATGCGTATTCTGGATATCTGCCCATTAGGTTACGAAGCACACAGAAAATCACTGGGTGGATCGTCTTATCATGTTCGCTGTTCATGACCGCACTCTTGGTTGTCAGCCAGGACATAATTTCACCTTGATACTTCTTTATCTCAGGCTCAGCGATCTCAAATTGCAGTTCAGACAGGCAAAGCCAAAAATACCATTTTGCAAACCATGGGCGTTTTCTGTCTCCAACATGTCGGTTGTAATTATCAATCCTGCTTTTTATCCAATCTGTTTCTTTAGGTGCAACTGCTGCAAGAAAGCGTAATACAACAAGCGATGTATCAAAGCATTCCCCTACTCCGTCCTCGAAATTACCAAAGCAAGTGGTTTTCAGACGTCCAAGAGTCCTATTTACCATATTTATTACAGTTGGGTTATTGGGTGCAAGAATATGAAGTATACGAATAATTTCAAGTTCGTACATATTAGCAGAGAAAAGATGAGTTTTTGGTCTCTGATTGTAAATGGTTTTGAGCTTTCCACCATCATTGTATGGTGGGATAAAGAAAATCGGGTACATCTGCCGCCCTTCCCTGTCAATGTTATTAGGAAGCTTTACACTTTTATAAAACCTCATAGCCTGTTCTGGTTCGGTTTGTGCCGATAATAGCTGACCAACAATACTATCTTTTTGTGAATCAGTTAAGCTCCCACTTTTTATTAAATAGTGATTTATTTTTATCATAAGCTCATATGCATTCATCTTTTATTCCACCCTCAGTATAAATAATATTCAACTAGTATTAAACCAACTTTGCTTTATTTCACGAAACCATTACATCTATAGTATATTTGGAATTAACTGGAGTCAACAGGTTTTAGTTTTAGACCGATTTTGTACACTAAAAAGCACATCCGATTTACTGAATGTGCGGTATTTTTGTTGATAGCCATACATTAAGTAGATACTCCAAACTATTAATTTGGAAGTAATATAATAATTGAATATGTTAAGCAAAAATCTCTTATGTAATCAATCACATAGTCATGTATAGTCATGTAATGGTGTGAGGGAAAATATAAAGGTAACACCAACACTAATACCCACCAAGATAATTAATGTAAAAAAATCAATATAATGTATAGCAAACTTACCTGAAAATATTTGGTACTTATTGCGAAACTTTGCTTTTTTCTCAACTATAAAAACTGTCAATCCTGCTAGTAGTAATATCATCACACTCATGTAATTTACCCCATATATGTTAAAATTAGTTATATTGATTACTATATCTAAAATCACAATTCAACCCTACCGCACTATTCAGCTATCAAAGTTCAATTTTTTACTCGCTATCCCGCTATAATGCGAACTCACTAATAAAAAAGTACCACGTTTTCATTTACAGAATAATGCAGTACTGACTTATAGAATCCTATATATTTGTTTGGTAAAATTTCTTCATTCATGGCTGTAATTTAGAATATAAACATTTCGAGCTAAAAGTTATGCTTATTTTGGCTAAAACAGTTATTTATATTATTGATATGAATTTAATATTTTGTCTGAAGTACTGTACAACGGCGGATCGTGCCAAATGGTATCAATTATTACTGTGCTATTTTTCATATAGTGCTCAATCCTTTTGTTTAGTTCCGAAAATTCAGCATCTGTGTTTTTTGGGGTACAGCTTCCACTCTCCAATACAGCCATTTCATTGTTGGCGTCAAAATTGAAAACCTTAAAGCTGACATATACTTCTCCCTGATTAGTAAACGGTGAGTATTCAAAAATATAATTTTTAATACCATTCTCAAGTGTTTCATCGTGCTCAAGCCTTCCTCCGGGTAAAGACCATGACCTATTTTCATTCACCCTTTGATTAACTAAAAGAATCTTGCCATTCTCAACGAGTATTCCTGTAACTCTTATTTGGAATAAGTTATTATTCATTTCAAACCTCCCAAAGTACTTTACACTTTACAGTAAACACTATATCTGGAATTAACTTTAGAGTTAGTAAAAGTTTGATGTCCACTGGTTTTTCTCTCTATTTTATGCTCGTAAAAAAGTTCAGTAAGTTTCATGTCATCGAATACTTTGAGCGTATCGAAAAAACCTTCGGCAATAGGACTATTTGCTAAATCATCCCTATTGACCCAAACCATTTCACCTTCATAAGATGAACAGAGTTCGCCGGAAAACTGATTTGTTTTAAACAACAAAACAACATATCGTTCATCACTACCGGTAGGAAATTGCTTTATTCCGCATAATTGTGGATTGTAAATTGTTAATCCACGCCAATCCTCTTTCACCCTATCTTGCAAAAGTATATAATTGTCATGATAAATCATACATAATACAGTTAATATTGCTTTTTCACTTACCGCCATACACACCTCAATAATTTAATCGTACTATAAATACTCTTCACGTTGTAAAAGTAACAACTCAGATTTGAAGTAATTCATTACAAATAATACTACATCTGGAGTATTATTACATTAAGCTGTTATCTATAACACCTGCACAATTTAACTGCATTTCATACATATAAATAAAAGCTATCTAAGGCAATAAAAAACAGCCCGTTTAACATAATTCTAAACGTGGCTGCTATTTCATAAGTGTATTGGCCGATATCACTTAAGACTTAATTTCAGAGTCAAATTTGTTTGGTTTTCGGGTACCCTTCTCAAACTATCTAATATTTTTTGTGTTGGCTTGATTTATTTTGTACATTTTTTAATATATTATACTTTCAGTACTTCCGCACTAACTTACATCTCCGTGTTGTACACGAAAAAAATCCACGTGCCGTGGATTTTTTTCTACCGTACTTCCACGTTGATGATAAGTTGTGCTCTCGCACTGAAAGTTTAGTTTACATTTCGATAATGTGCAATCGATCT
>JAEWMS010000034.1 GCA_023393115.1 Bacillota bacterium | reverse complement strand
ACCCAATTTTTGTGAGGGCAACTAATGTTGCTCTATTTGTCATGCAGTTTTCAATGTACAAAAAAAACATATAAAGCTTTGAACGTTTTAATCCTTTTCTATTGACTTCATATAGTTAGTCTAAGCTGCATTACCGGCTTTGATACGCGCATAGCGCTTAAACAAATATCTGTGTGAAATACGATGACTTGTAAAATGCATTTTTCCCGCTAACCACAGATATGCAACTAGTTGCATATCTGATATGTTATATTTTATGCAATTGGTTGCATATTGTCAAGATGTTTATGAGAAAAGGATTTAACAAAAGGCTTATGGCGTAGCACTTTATTTTCGGCATTACATAGTATGTAGTATACTATTATGTTAATCAGAGGAGGCATTCCAAGGTGCAAAAATGGCCATTTTTTAATAAACCCAAAGTTCAACCAGTTCAACCTGAACAGAAGCAGGAACCTGCACAGCAGCAGAAGCCCAACCAGCAGGCCATGCCCAACAACATGACCATGCCTGCACAGCAGCAGAAACCCAATCAGCAGGCCATGCCCAACAACATGACCATGCCCCTTCCTACAGTGCCTGCGCCCAAGGATAATTCCATGTATTTAAGCCCTGTCAAAAACATAAAAATGAGTCCTAATAATAATGATATTATGGGTCAGTATATGAATAAACCAAATTTAATGGGCCAACAGCATATGGAGAATAGTAATTTATTATCAGAGAAAATGGAAAATCATCATATGATGGGTCAGCATATGAAAGATGAGAGTATGGTTGGAAAGTCCATGAAGGGTGACACTCTGGATGACCAGTCAGATACCCAGGTGAGTATGACCGAAGCTCTGAACCTTATTAAAGAAGCAGTTGAAGGTGAAAGAGAAGACAGGATGTTCTATGATTTCCTAATAAACAATGCTCCAAGTAACAAGGACAGAGAAATAATTAAGGGTATCAGAGATGATGAAATTAAACATGCAAAACTGTTTCGCCAGCTATATTATGATCATACCGGTCAGGTTATCAGTCCGAAACAGCAGGTTGAATTCGAAAGACCATCAACTTATTGTGAGGGACTTATAAGGGCTTTGATGGGTGAACAAAATGCTGTCAAGAAATATCGTAAGATATTGTTTGCCATGAAGGATAGAAGTCATATAAATATACTAACCGAAATTATAACTGATGAGATAAGACACGCTTCATTATACAATCTGTTAATTCATAATAATGATTGCAAGTATTGATAAGGTTCAGACGAATTACTGAAAGCAGCCGGGCTTATACCTGGCTGTTTTTTAACATATAGAATCTATATGTTTTGAAATAGAGGTAATATACGGGAAATATCCTTGATGATTTATAAATAATAGTTAAATTTATGTTAAAAGGGTGTACATATTCAGACTTTTAGGTTAAATTGTATGTATAAAAAATAAAAAGAGGCTGATTATGGATTTAATACTTAAGTTTTTTGATTTTGTAATGCACTTGGACAAAAATCTGACCCAACTGGCAAATGATTTCGGGATTTGGACGTATCTTATTCTATTTTTAGTAGTTTTCTGTGAAACTGGTCTTGTCATTACACCTTTTTTACCTGGTGATTCAATGATATTTGTTATCGGTGCACTGGCCGCCAGCGGTGAATTGAATTTCCCGGTAATAATTGCAGTACTTATTACAGCTGCCATATTAGGAGATACGTGTAACTATCATATCGGAAAGTTCATTGGTCCGGCAATTTTTAAAAAAGACAACGTAAAATTTCTTAAAAAAGAATACCTCATCAAAACACATAATTTTTATGAAAAGCATGGGGGAAAAACCATTATAATTGCTAGGTTTATTCCTATTATAAGAACTTTTGCCCCCTTTGTTGCGGGAATGGGTTCAATGAGTTACCCCAAATTCATAAGCTATAATATTATCGGCGGAATTTCATGGGTTGCAATATTCTCCTTCGGGGGCTTCTTCTTTGGAAACATACCAGTTGTAAAGAACAATTTCACTTTTGTGATATTTGCCATAATATTTATTTCTCTTATACCCGGTGTAGTTACTTTTTTAAAGGAAAGAAAATCAACACCTGTCAAGTAGCTGATAATAAACTGAAAAAGATGAAAATTAAAACTCCGGCTTGCTGATAACATTTATATAATGGTATGGCAGCCGGTTTTTTATTGTCTTTTTCCATTCTCAATGTCTCTGATGTTAATTTACATATCTTAAATTAAATCATAAAAGTTCACCTAGCGTTCACAATTTTTATTTATAATTTAATAAAGAAATGAAAAATTATGCAATTGTTAAGAGTTTCTCGGTGTAAATATACGCCGGTTTCCAATTTGAGAGTTACAGGAGGCTGCGGTTTTGGTTAAAATATTAATTGCCGATGATGAAGAAAGAATGAGAAGGCTGGTTTCAGACTTTCTGAAAAGACAGGGATATATGGTTGTTCAAGCTGAGAATGGACAGCAGGCTATTGATATATTCAATACAATAGGGGATACTCTGGATCTGATAATTCTGGATGTAATGATGCCGGGTCTGGATGGCTGGGAGGTTCTGAGGCATATTCGCAGGCATTCAAAACTTCCTGTTATAATGCTTACTGCCAAAAGCACAGAAGCTGACGAATTGTTCGGTTTCGGGCTGGGTGCTGACGAGTATATTACCAAGCCCTTCAGTCCCATGATTCTCATAGCAAGGGTACAGGCAGTACTGAAGAGATATAACCTGGTGATAAGTGAAAAAAAGAACTACAATGGACTTGAAATAGATCAGACAGCTCATACTGTTACTTGTGAAGGAGAAGAGGTTGAGTTGACTCCAAAGGAATTTCAACTGTTGGTATACCTTTGTGACAATATTGGAATAGCCCTATCCAGGGATAAAATATTGAATTCGGTTTGGGATTATGAATATTTCGGGGATGCCAGAACGGTGGATACCCACATAAAAAAGCTCAGGCTGAAGCTGGGCAAAAAAGGGGATTACATACAAACTATAAGGGGACTGGGCTATAAATTCGAGGTGTCGAAATGAGAATATCCTTAAAAACAAAACTTTTTTCAGCTTTTTTCGGTCTGATTATCATCTTTGTGGCTATTTCACTTATTCTAAGCAGTACTCTGCTGGAAAAGTATTATTACAGTAAAAAAGAAGATGCCATGCTCCAGACCTTTGATTCTATTAGGGAGGCTTATGAGGCTGACCCCAATAATGTATTAATAGATTTGGAGAAGATCGAGAATCTAAGAAGTATAGGATTAACTATCTTTGACAAGGATTTTAACATACTTTACCAATCCAGACAGAGGGTTATGAATACTGGTGCCAGGAAATTCAGATTTGTACCAAAGGAACCGTTTCCTGACCTTGGAGTTATAAAAAGCAAGATCTCAAAGGTGACTAAGGACAAACCCATAATAGAAAATCGATTTGACAAGAGAACAGAGTCAAGTTTTGTATCACTGTACGGAAAGCTTGACGATAATGTATTTGTGTACCTGGGAACGCCTGTTGCGGCAATTCAGGAGAGTGCCAAAATTGCTGTAAGATTCTATGTGTTTACAGGTATAATTATGGTTATTTTCGGAGGTATTTTTATTTACCTCTTATCCTTAAGACTAACAAAGCCTATTGTTAAGCTTAATGAAATTGCTAAAAAGATGGCAGTTCTTGACTTTCAGGAGAAATTTGACGGTAAGGTCAGAGATGAAATCGGAACTCTGGGGGAAAGTATAAACTCTCTTTCGACTCAACTGGAACAATCTATCGGAGAACTCACATCTGCCAATTATAAGTTAATGCAGGATATTGAAAAGGAAAGAAAAATAGATGAAATGAGAAAGGGCTTTATAAGTAATGTATCCCATGAACTAAAAACCCCGATAGCATTGGTTCAGGGCTATGCTGAAGGATTGAAGCTTAATATAAATGATGATGAGGAAAATAAGAATTACTATTGCGAGGTTATAATAGACGAAGCAAACAAAATGAATAATATGGTCAGAAAGTTGCTTGAATTATCTGAGTTGGAGTTTAACAGCATAGCATTGGACAAGGAGGATTTCTGTTTATGTGAACTAATAAGAAACCTGTTGAAGAAAAATTCCTTGTTATTTACCGAAAAGGAAGCCAAAGTCAATTTTAATGATAACGGTCAGGATTGTATCCATATCTCTGCAGACTATTACTTTACCGAACAGGTACTTATGAACTACCTGAACAATGCTTTAAATCATCTGGATGACAGGAAGCAAATTGATATCAATGTTGAGATTTACGGAAATAAAGTCCGGGTTGAGGTATACAACTCCGGCGAAAAAATACCTGAAGAAGCACTGGGGAATATCTGGCAGAGCTTTTACAAGGTGGACAAAGCCAGGACCCGGGCATATGGCGGAACAGGATTGGGGTTGTCCATAGTTAAGGCAATTCAAAAAGCTCATAATAATACATATGGAGTAGATAACAAACCCGGTGGTGTACTCTTCTGGTTCGAGTGTGATTTGACTTGACAGGATTAAATTGGCAAACGGAATTTACAAAATGTACACAATATTTTCACAATAGATGAGAATGATATTGTTGGAAGGAGGTGATAGTATGAAAAAGCTTCTACTAATCCTGATAACTATCGCTTTTATGATTTCAATGATATCTATAAATATTTTTGCAGCCCCTGAGGCAGGTCCTCAACCTGACAATAATATTGAAAATAGTAAAGCCGGTAATAAGGACTCTGAAAAGACTGATATTGAAAACAAAGATAAATGTGATAATTGTCACAAGGATCCTATAGAAAGGCTCGAAGAGAAAAAGCAGGAAATTCAGAAAGATCTAAAGGAAGGTAAGATAGCAAAGGAGAAGGCTGACGAATTAACAAAGAAAATTGACGAACGTATAGAGAAAATCAAGAAGTTCAACAGTCTTACCCTACCTGAAAAGAAGGAGCATCTCTCAAAAAATTTCAACTCGCGCTTAGAACAGCAAATTAAGGATGGAAGGATCACAAAGGAAGAGGGAGAAAATTTGCTGGCCGATTTTAACAAACAGCTCGAAAGCTGGGATGGTAAGCAACCTCCGAAGTTTATTCATAATCTTAAGAAACACAAGGATTGAGTTCCTATTAAGATTCTATAAGGATTGAGTTTCTAAAATAAATAAAAGGCACGTATGTAGACTTGACCGGTTTCATACGTGTCTTTTGCGTTATAACTAATTGAGGTTAATATGCGGATTATATTTCCTTTTAGCAAAAAGCTTGCGGGGCTGTATGGCTGATACTATAACAGTTAACAGTATTATTGCACAGCCTATATACGAAGTTATACCGGTAAAGCGTTCTCCCAGGAGAACTGCACCCAATAGGGCAGTGATTACCGGCTCAAAAGCGTATATTATTGTAGCGCTTTCAGGTCGAACATATTTAATGGCTGAGCTTTGAAATAATGAGGTGAAGATTGTAACCGCCGAATTTAACCCGATTAGCAGGAAAAACATAGGATTTAGTATATTGCTGTAATTTATACTTCCGGTCTCAAAGACAAGGGCCAGTAGAGAAAACATGATAAAGTTTGTTGAATGCTGAATAAAAGTAAACTGTACTGGGTTGACCAAGTTTGAAAATTTGTTCTGTAATGCAATGAATAGGGAAAAGAATAAGGCGTTACACAGGGCAAATATATCACCTGTGTTAATATTGAAGCCTTTACCTGCACAGGTAATAAGGTATATGCCCACAATAGCCGAAAGTGCCAGAAGAATAGTCCTGACTGTGGGATGTTTTTTCTCCAGTATAGCCATAATTACAGGTGTTATTACAATGGAAAGCTGAACAATAAATGCGGTATTGGATCCGGAGGTCCTTTTCAATGCCAACATGCAAAAGGTATTGCTAACAACCGATACGAGACTGATTAGGGCACTTGTTAATATGACTTTTTTACTGAAGCTGTTGAGTTGCTTTCTGAAAATAACAAAGGTTGCAGCCAGACTAATGGCAGCACAGATTGACAATATGGAAAATGAGGGCAGGAAACTCAACAGCATTTTAGACCATATGTACGATGAACCCCAGAATATAGCGTTTAGAAGTAAAAAGAACTGAGCATTTTTTATGGTTATAATTCTCATGGCTGCCTCCAATTAATTACTTTACATAATTATTATATTCTAAGATTTCGCAAAGATTATTGCATATAATGTTAAAAAATATGCAAAAGCTGCTTTTTAGTCATTTACTATAAATAAAACATATACTAGAATAAAGAAGTAATTACTTGCAGTATTCAATTGACACTACTCAACTAACACTATTAATGTTACCGCGACCTGAGAGTAGCGTTTATAGAGAAATGAATGTGGGGGCGTAAATGGAACAGGGTATAAAGAGAGGTTATCTGAATAATGATTTTAAGTTCTTTCATTTAAGAGATAAAAATAATATTCAGTTTGAACACCATTATCATGATTTTAATAAAATAATTATTTTTATTAATGGCAATGTGATTTACAACATTGAAGGTAAATTCTACAGACTTAAACCGTGGGATATTCTATTTGTACCGGGTAATCAAGTACATAAGCCAATTATAGATCCCGATGAGGATTATGAAAGAATAGTTATCTGGATTAACAATACTTTTCTGCAGGAGCATGGTAATAACGAAAACGATATGCTGACCTGTTTTAACCTTGCCAGAGAAAACAGGCATCTTGTAAGGTTGGGAGAGAATTCCCTCAATTCAATTAAAGCCATTCTGACTAGAATTGAGCATGAAATAAAAAACACACAATTCGGTTCGGGCATAATGGGAAATGCTTTGTTTGTTCAGTTTATGGTATATGTCAACCGGCTTCATCTTCACCCGGATAAGCAGGCTGAGAGCATAGAGGTTGAATATGATGAGCAGATTCAAAAGTTAATCAAATATATAAATGCAAATCTGGATGGAGATTTAAGTATAGCCACCCTTGCAGCCATGTTCTATATAAATAAATATTACCTGATGCATAAATTTAAAGCCAACACGGGCTATTCTATTCATAATTATGTAAACAATAAAAGGATGCAAAAGAGTGCTGAATATATTAAATCGGGAATGGCTCCCTCAGAAGCAGCGGTAAAGTGTGGGTTTAACGATTATTCCAGCTTTGTGAGGGCCTTCTCAAAAATGTACGGCTCCCCACCTAAAAAGTTTTATAAGGCTTTAAAGCAGGATAAAAGCGGCTGGGTGCAGATCGAGGGTTAATGATACAGGGCCGGCAAATTCACCGGCCGGGAAAATTAATCGTATACATATATCAGATATATATCATCTTTCTCGTCATACCGCCGTCCACTGTTAAATTTTCGCCTGTTATAAAGCCTGATTTATCTGAAGCCAGAAACAGACAAGCCTGCGCTATATCTTCGGGATTACCGACTCTTCCCGCTGGATGTTGCTTGTGGTCCTGTTCTGAAAGAGTATCCTGCTTTGCCAATGAGCTCTTTTTCCAGGAAGATACATCTATCCAGCCCGGACTAATGGAATTAACCCGGATACCATACTGCCCCAGTGAAATTGCCAACGAATGTGTCAAGGCAATGATTCCGCCTTTAGAAGCTGAATATGCTTCTGTATCGGGTTCGGACATGAAAGCCCTGGTAGAAGCCATGTTTATGATATTTCCGATGTTCTGACTGCGCATTACGGGAGCGCAGAATTTCGCACAATAGTACATACCTGACAGATTAACACCTATGGCCTTATCCCATTCTTCTGTGGATGTATCGAAAATACTGCCGAAGCCTGAAACTGCTGCGTTATTTATAAGGACATGAACTCCATTATACTTTTTCAAGGTTTCATTAATCATTTGTTTGACCGAAGCAGCATCAGAAACATCTGTTTTAATATAGGCTGCTTCAAAGCCGGAGCTCTTAATGTAACACTCATTTTCCAGACCTGCTTCCTCATCGATGTCGGATATCACTACATTTGCACCTTCAGCTGCAAATACTCTGGAAACAACTCTCCCAATACCTTGGCCGCCCCCGGTGACAATTACTGTTTTATTCTTGAATTCTGACATTTACATACCCTCTCTGATTATAAGTTAATTATTAATTTATATTAATATATAAGTGGTGTTATATTGACATAATTTTACTCATAAAATAACATGATATCAAGGCACGATAAATAAAATTGTTTTATGACTCTTTAACTGTATTCGGAGGATATGGAAACCAATGAAAAAGAAAATACTAACTATACTTGGTGATTTTTATCACAGCCACGATATGGCTTATAATGTAATGTTGAAAGCGGTGGAGATATTAAGAAATTCCAGCGGCTCAGAAATAGAACTGGTGGATACATCTGTGGAAGAACTTGGAGAGGCTCTCAAACAGAAGTATGATCTGATTGTTCTTTACAAGGAGAACAGGATAAATCCTACAGATGAAATTGTTTACACTTGGATGGACTCCGAAAGAGAACAGCAGATAATTCAGTATGTCAAAGACGGAGGTAGTTGGTTTGCATGGCACGCAGGACTTGCAAGCTATGATCACAATGAGTTATATATTAATATGCTAAAAGGTTGCTTTGATTATCATCCAGACGAAAGAAATGTAAAATATACTGCTGTTAGCAGTGACACCGGTATAGAGCCCCGAAGCACCTTTGAGGTTATGGATGAACACTATTTTGTCAGGGCGGAACCCTCCGAAAACAGCCTTTTTCTTAGGTCTGAATCCACTGAGGGGAGCTCGGCAGCCGGTTGGGCTCATCAGTATGGGAAAGGGAGAGTGTGCTGTCTTACACCTACACACCGAGATGAAGGCATGAAAAATGAAATCATGTTGGATTTACTTAATCAATGCATGGGTTGGTGTTTAAGATTATAGTGTTCATGATTGGGATTGATCTGAGTTGTTGATATTTGTTTTGTTGGAGGTTGTATGAACAGAGGTTATATGAAAATTAGGAAAACTGCCTGTCTTTTGTGTATAATGCTGATATTTGCAGTAGGTCTTACTTTATCGGTCTCAGCTGAAGACGGTAAAGAGCTAAGAATACTTTTTACTCATGACATGCATGATCACTTTCTACCCAATAAAGCTGAAGTAGACGGTAAGCTTGTTGCAACTGGAGGGTTTTCAAGACTAAAAACGGCAATTGATCAAGAAAGAGAGCAGTATCCGGGGACTGTTTTAGTGGATGGTGGGGACTATTCGATGGGTACTCTGTTCCAGACCATGTTTTCCAGTGATGCGCCAGGACTTCGTATAATGGGGCAAATGGGCTACGATGCAGTAACACTTGGAAACCATGAATTCGATTACAGGGACAATGGCCTGGCACAACACTTATATGCTGCAGTGAACAGTGGAGAAAGGCTGCCGGAGATGGTTGCCTCCAACATAGTCTTTCCGTCCGACGGCAAAATGACTAAAGAGCTTTCTGTCCTGAAAAATTCCATGGATACCTATGGTGTAAAGGAATACACCGTTATACAAAGAAGCGGTCTGAAAATTGGAATATTCGGTTTAATGGGGAAGGATGCGGATGATTGTTCACCCATGACAGGGGTAACCTTTAAGGACATTTCCGAGAGTGCTGAAAAAATTGTACACAAGCTAAAGAATGTGGAAAAGGTTGACATAATAATATGCCTTTCACATTCCGGGACTTCAAAAGAAAAGTCTGATTCCGAGGATGAGCAGCTTGCAGAAAAGGTGCCGGATATTGATGTTATTGTAAGTGGGCATACCCACACCAAGCTGGATAAACCTATTACAGTAGGTAAGACAATAATTGGTTCCTGTGGCGAGTACAGCAATTATCTCGGAGTATTGGACCTGGAACAGGACTCGGGAAGATGGAAGCTGAAGTCTTATAAACTAAAGCCAATTACTTCCGACATCCCCACAAATAATGAAATAACTATGACTATAGAAAAATATGAATCAACTATTGAGGAAAACTATCTTAACAAATTTGGTTTGAAATATGATGAGACTTTGGCACAGACTGATTTTAGTTTTATACCTACTGCTGAAATAGGTGCTAAGCTTGAGGAGGAACCACTGGGGAACCTGATTTCCGATGGCTACATGTATTCTGTGAAGAAGGCTGAAGGCAGCAGTTATGAGCCGGTAGACGTTGCGGTAGTAGCTGCAGGAACCATGAGAGGGTCCTTTATCAAAGGGGATATCACTGTAGAAGATGCTTTTATAGCCAGTTCCCTTGGAACAGGCCCTGATGAAATGGCAGGCTATCCTCTGATATCAGTTTATCTGACCGGGAGAGAATTAATGGATTTATGTGAGGTCGATGCATCGGTATCGCCTATGATGAGCAGTGCGCAATTATATATGTCAGGAATTGTGTATACGATAAACCCATACAGAATGATTTTTAACAGAGTTACCGAAGCACATTTTGTCAAAACAGACGGGACGTCTGAAAGACTTGATAAAAACAAGCTCTACAGGGTGGTTACTGGTCTTTACAATGCTCAGATGCTATCTGTTGTTGGTGAGAAATCCTTTGGTCTTTTGTCCATTGTTCCAAAAAGTAAAGAAGGAAGCCCCATAATCGATTTCGAAAAGCATATTATTTATGACAGTTCAGATCATGGTAAGTTTGAGATAAAGGAATGGCTTGCTATTGCCCGGTACCTTAAAAGCTTCCCGGAGGTAAATGGCACAAGTAGAGTACCTGACTATTACAGTACTGTTCACGGGCGGAAAATAATCGATAGTGACAAAAGTCTCGGAGCCATTTTACTCAACCCTAACAGGGTAGCAATAAAGATTTATATAGTGGCTGCCTTGGTGCTCTTCGTCATAACTGCAATAATTTATTCGTTTATTAAATTGAAAAAGCATTTTCGTGCAAGAAAAAAGCAGGTCTCCTTAATGAAATAAAGTGATATAACTGAAATATGCATTGATTCAGCCGGTATGTTATATACCGGCTTTTTCTTCGGTGATTATCCGATCTATTATAATTTTTAAAAAAATGTATTTTTACATCTTGACACAATATATCACAGCGTGATATACTTCGTACATGATATATCACGATACGATATAATCAATAAATGATATATCACAACACGATATATTTGGCTTATATATTATTAGAGGAACATGTAAAGACATAAAGTGGTGGGATCAAAGGAGAATATATATGCGGGAACAACTAAAAAAAACTTACATGCCTATGACGGAATCAGCCTATTATATACTGCTTTCACTTACAGAGCCCATGCACGGATATGGAATTATTCTGTATGTAAAAGAAATTACTGATGGACGGATTAGTCTTGGTGCCGGGACAATTTACGGTACCCTTACAAAGTTTGAGAAGGACAGATTGATAGAGACAGCCGGGGAAGAGGACAGAAGAAAGCTCTATAAACTCACAGAGGATGGCGTTTGGCTGCTGGAGCAGGAACTGAAAAGAATTGATGAATTATACAGAAATGGACATGGTATTTTAGGGGGGAGCAATTTATGATCAGAGTTTTTAAATGGTGGTGGGCCTGGAACCATGAAGAAATTGAAAACTGGCTGGAAAAAATGGAGGCAGGAGGTCTCCGATTGGTAGAAACTCATTGTAAAGGCGTAGTTTTTTATTTTGAAAAATGTAAGCCCACAAAAGCAAGATATTGTATAGACTTCCAGAATAAGCTCACCCCTGATTATTTGACAATAGTAAATGATGATGGCTGGCAGCTTTATCAGATAGGAATGGGCTGGTACATTTTAAGAAAGGAATATGACGAGGAAAGGCCTGAATTCTACACCGATTTCGAAGGACTCATTACCAGAAACAAATCTTTGCTGAATATAGCATTAATCTTAGCGATTATTGAGGTTTTCTGTATAGCAAACCTTGTGTTTAACGCTTATATGAACCCAAGTACGGGCTGGATAGCTTATACGGCAATATTTGGATCAGCAGTAACAGCACTCTTTGTGTTTATTATTACAAACCTGGTGCTGCAGATAAGGAAATTTAAAGAAAAGAAGCAGTAATGCTTAATTAATATATTCCTCGTAGGGTTATGCTTACGAATAAATAATTTACAAGAGGTGAGATATTTGAGTTTAAAGGTTGAAAATGTTTCTAAGAAGTTTGGTGAAAAGCTGGTAGTTGACAATATCAGTTTCGATGTAAAGGAGCCGGGTGTATTCGGATTGTTGGGTACAAACGGTGCAGGAAAGACTACAACTATAAGAATGATTTTGAACATTGTAAAGAAGGACAGCGGTACCATTTCATGGGATAATAAGCCTGTAACAGAACATATCAAAAGCTTTGGCTATTTGCCCGAGGAGAGGGGACTTTACCCTAAGGTAAAAATATCAGAACAACTGTTATATTTTGCAGGTCTGAGGGGAGTTGCAAAACAAAAAGCGAAAAAAGACATTGACTACTGGTTGGAGAGATTGGAAGCCACACAATACATAAACATGCCGGCTGAAAAGCTTTCAAAGGGTAACCAGCAGAAAATTCAGTTTATTGCCTCTATCATTCATGATCCCGAGCTAATATTTATGGATGAACCCTTCAGTGGACTTGATCCTGTTAATACAGACCTCTTTAAAGGAGTAATATACGAGCTTATTAACAGACAGAAGATAATTATAATGTCCAGTCATCAGATGTCAACAGTCGAAGAGTTTTGTAAGGATATAGTCCTGCTTAAGAATGGTAATACAGTTTTGAAGGGCAATTTGAAGGAGATAAAGCACAGTTACGGAAGAAACAACCTTATCATTAGCTGTTCCGGTAATATCCCTGAACTTGCTGCAGAAGAAAATATAACCACCTACAGACAGAGTGCAAACGGTTTTGAATTTAAAATCACCGGTGAAGAGCAGGCATACAGAATGCTTGAGAAGATATTGAGCAAGAGGCTTATACTTGACAAATTTGAAATCAGAGAGCCATCCTTGCATGAAATATTCATTGAGAAGATGGGGGAAGTAAAATGAGAGAATTTTTAGAAGTATTTAAATATACATTTAAAGAAAATATCAGAAAAAAATCATTTATAGTTTCTACTGTAATAATCTTGATAGTAATTGTATCTGCCATGGTTATTCCGGCTGTTATGTCAAGTCTAGGCAGTAGTGACGGAAATAACACAGCCTCTGCAAATACCACCAGCAGCAGTGAGCCAAAAAACATCTTATTCATTCTCGATAAGAGTGGAAACTATTCGGATAAACTTGAAGTGTTGCAGCAGCAATTTACAGAGTATGATGTAAAGCCTCTTTCCGAGGACAAATTTGAAAGCGTTAAAGCTGATATAAAGGAAGAGGGTAAAAGCTACCTGATAGTTATTGAAGGAAAGGACAATGCAATACAGATTGATTATTTTACCCAGCAATACTCGGAGGGCCCCAACCCTGATACTGTTAGCAAGGTACTGAGCGATATTTATTCAACAAAGCTCCTGAAAGAGGCAAATGTATCAGATGATACAATTTCCAAGGCATTGGGGGATTTGAATGTAAATGTAAATGCTTTGGGAAAAAATAAGATTGGAGGCTTCATCTTAAGTATAGCAGTCGTTATAGTACTATTCTTTGCGGTATATTTCTATGGATATGGTGTTTCAATGTCAGTTGCTTCAGAGAAAACCTCCAGAGTAATGGAGCTTCTGGTTACTTCGGTTAAGCCCTCAAGAATTATCCTTGGAAAGACTGCGGGTATGGGCTTGCTTGGACTAATTCAGCTGGCGACACTGCTTTTTGTAGGAATTACCACATATCTTCTGGTTTTTCCTGATAAATTGTCTGTGGGTGGTATAACTATTGAATTCTCAGGTTTGACACCGATTACAGTAGTTTTGATAATTGTTTACTTTATACTAGGGTATACACTGTTTGCGTTGATGAACGCTGTGGTTGGAGCTACAGTCAGCAAAGCCGAGGATGTTCAATCAGCACTGATGCCTATGTCCTTACTGTCAATTTTCTGCTTCTATTTCTCATATAGTACTTTTGCTATACCTGACAGTACCATGGCAAAAATTGCTTCGTTAATACCGTTTACATCACCCTTCTCAGTTCCCTCAAGACTTATGTCGACTGAAATACCACCGATGGAAATAGTATTATCCTTATTGATACTTATAGTTTCAATATTCTTTATTGGAACTCTTTCAATCAAATTGTACTCCTTCGCAGTTTTACATTACGGTGACAGGCTGCAAATGAAGAAGCTGTTTCAAATGTCAAAAGCTGAGAAGAAAGCTTGAGTTGGACTGACACTTGTTGGAATTTATGCAAATAGTCATGATATAACCAAAATAAGGAATTTTAAGAAAAGTATATTTGCAAAGGTGCTTAAATTTGGGATGAAATAATTCAAATTTGTACTTTGTATTGCTGATTTCACATATTTTGAATATTATAGATAGAGAACTGTTTTTAAGATGCCATATGATTATTCACATGGCATCTTAAAATTTCATACTAATTATTGTACACACTTATTCAGCTACGGAGGTCAATATGTTTTATCCAATCAAATTCGCACCGGTTTATAAAGACTATATATGGGGAGGCCGCTATTTTGACAAGTTTGACCGTCAGCTTCCCGAAGGAATACTGGCTGAGAGCTGGGAGCTTTCCTGCCATAAAAACGGTGTCAGCATTGCTGCCAACGGAGAACTCGCGGGAAAATCACTGCCTGATATAATAAAAGCCGACCCGCTAAATATACTCGGGAGCAGGATTCCTGCAGATTGTCAGGAAGTACCCCTGCTGATTAAATTTATTGATGCCAACGACAAACTGTCGGTTCAGGTACATCCAGACGACAACTATGCCGCAGTTTATGAAGGCGGCTTTGGAAAAAACGAGATGTGGTATGTAATTGACGCAAAGCCAGGCGCTAAGCTGGTTGCAGGTCTGAAGTCCGGAGTCACAAGAGAGACATTTGAACAGGCCGTAAGAGATAACCGCATAGAGGAATGTCTTCTGGAGGTCGAGGTACAGCCCGGAGATGTCATAAATATACCTGCCGGTCTGCTTCATGCCATTGGCGCCGGCATAGTCATAGCTGAAATACAGCAGTGTTCCGATACAACATACAGGGTCTACGATTACAACAGAGTGGATAGCAATGGCGTCGGGCGCGCTCTGCATCTGGATAAGGCACTGGATGTTATCAACTTCTGTTTGGCTGACCGGGAAGCAAAGGTGAGCGGAGTGAAGCTTGATATAAGTGATGACTTTACAAAAACAGTGTTTCTGGCAAACCGCTTCTTCGCCTGTGAAAGATATAATGTAAAGGGCAGTATTATAGAAAGTACTGATGGAAGTAAATTTTATGTATTTATATGTCTGAACGGGCAGGGGACTATTATTTCAGATAGCATGAAAGTAGATTTCAAGGCCGGCGAAACAATATTTATACCTGCTTCCATGGGGGAGTACAGTCTCGAAGGAACCTTTACTTCTCTTAAAACTTATATACCGGATTTATTGAAGGATATAGTTGAGCCCATGAGAGAAGCTGGCTGTACTGATCAAGAGATATTCCATGTGTTGAGCCGTTGATCCCATCAAGGGATATTCCCGGCGGTAAGTCGATGAACCAATAGACAATTCAGGAAATTTTCTGTTAGTCATACAAAATTTTACTCTTTAGTGTATAATAATAGTGTCTTTTCACGACATATTAATACACGCGTTATGGGCGTAGATTGGAGAGAAAATGATAACAATAAATAATCTGACCAAAACATATAAAAAATTTAAAGCGGTAGATGGAATATCTTTGTCAGCAAAACCTGGAGAAGTAACCATTCTGCTGGGGCCTAACGGTGCCGGAAAGTCAACTACAATTAAAAGTATAGCCGGATTGCTTAAATTTGAAGGGGATATAACAATTTGCGGGCATCATAACAAAACTGTAGAGGCAAAGAAAATATTCGGCTATATTCCTGAAACTCCTGCATTGTACGATTTTCTTACTCCCTGGGAACATGCTCAGTTTATTGCTAAAGCATACAAGCTGGAGGATTCCTGGGAGAAGAGAATAAAGGAAATATTTGAGCGTCTGGAGATTTATGATAAAAAGGATAAATATGTACGTGAGCTTTCAAAGGGAATGACTCAGAAGCTTAGTATTGCCGTTGCTCTGTTGATTGAGCCCGAGGCAGTTTTATTTGATGAACCTCTGGTAGGTTTGGATCCCAAAGCCATAAATGAGGTACTTAAAATATTTGAGGAATTAAAGTCGGAAGGAAAGAGCATACTTGTTAGCACCCACATAATCGACACAATTAGTGATATTTGGGATAGAGCATATATAATGAACAAGGGTAAGATAGTCTCTGATATTTCACGAGATGAGCTTAAAGAAAGGGAACTCAAGGATATTTTCTTCGAACTTACGGAAGGAGAAAAAGAAGAATGCAGGCAATAATGTACATATTACGAAAATCTTATATTAATAAGATAAAACGTGCTTTCTCCAGTGTATTATCAGCCGTTATCACAGTTATTGCTGTATTAGGTATGGGCTTCTTGTTTGTTATGGCATTTATTATAGATAAACCTGCTTTGTCTAGTAGCTCAGCAGAAACTATATTAGCTGGAGTTGTACTTTTGATTGGAATGCTGCTTTATAACACCTTTCTTTCAAGAGACACGGGGATTCTGACAATGGCGGATGCCACCTATTTGTTTACCGGACCTTTTGAAAGAAGAACGGTACTTGCCTATATTCTTATATCAACTGCCCCTGGAGCGGCGCTGACCGGGTTTTTTATATGTTTTTACATGCCATATCTTTTAGGTCCTGCATTGACAGTGCCAAAGTTTTTAGTAGTACTGTTAATTATTAGTTTGATGTTTGGCTGTATTTATTTGTCGTATTACTATATTTACATAATTAATACCGAAAAAACCGGTTTTAAAAAGAAAGCAAAATATGTGTTCCTTGGGTTTGCAGGTATTCTTGTTGCCATATTCCTGGGGATGCTGTTCAGTAGCGGATTTGATTTTAAGGCCACCGTGGACAATTATTTTACAAGCAGCTGGTACAACTGGGTACCCCTGTTTGGATGGACAAAATGGGCTATAAGTTCTCTATTGGCTGGTAATATTCTTGTAGGCCTCATACCGGCAATTACCCTTTTGGCTATAACAAATGCTGCTTTATGTATTGCAATGTATAATTGTAAAGCTGATTTTTACGAAAAAGCACTTGAGGATTCTGTCAATCTTCAAAAAATGCTTGAGGATATTAAGACACATGGCAGTGCAGATGCGCGATCGGTTGCGAAATTAAAACAAAAAGGCTCCTCAATAAGATATTATGACGGTGCAGCTGCAATATTTTCAAGACAGATACTGGAAAATAAAAAGTTAAGTGTCATGAACAATATGAGAGATATATTCATGGGACTGTTTTATGTTGTATTCGGAAAGGTATTCGGCTTGGAATTCACCTTTGTTTTTGCAATGCTCAGCTTCGGTTCACTCTCCATGTCCTTGAATGATTCATGGCACAGAGAGTTTAAAAAACCTTATATATACCTTATTCCTGCCAGCTCGTTTCAGAAGGTTATATTCTCTGTATTGCCGGGTTTGATAAAGACAATCCTCGGCGGAAGTGTTTCACTTATAATCGGAGGTTTGGTATTTAATATTGGTATTCAAACGATTTTTGCATATATAATATTATTTATCAGCTTTTCAATACTGTTTATCTTTGCTGAGGTTTTCACCTACAGAATAATAGGTGCGGGAGCCAATGCTGTAGTTTTGACTTTCATAAGAATGTTTTTTGTCTTTGCAACCTGTATACCTGCAATTATAGTTTTAATTCTTATTATGGTTCTGCTTCAGGATATGCCGGGAATGCTGACAATTTCACTGTGCCTGCTTGGAACCAATCTTGTATCAAGCGCTCTGCTGGCTTTCCTCAGCAGGGGGATTTTTGAAAAGAGCGAAATAATGGCTTAACTGTGATTGGAGAAGAGTATTATAAATTTCAGTGTAATAATATTAATTATTCAAAGTAGGAATACCAAGCCATAATTTGGAGGAGAAAATGGATAATATAATTTATGAAAAAGCACTTGCACTTGTAGACCGCAGCTTCACCGGTGTTCTGGGTACAGTTGAGAAAGAGGGCATGCCTCAGCAAAAAGCAATGATAAAAACTGAAGCCAAGGAGCTGAAGGAATTTTGGTTTTGCTCCAACACCTCATCAAAAAGGGTACAACAAATTATGGATAATCCTAGAGCAAGCCTCTATTTCTATGATGAGAAAACCTTTGAGGGCCTGATGCTAACAGGCATTGCCGAGATTTCCTACGATGATGACAAAAGGAAAAGCTTCTGGCATGAGGAGATGAAGATGTACTACCCTTTGGGCTACCATGATCCGGATTTTGCGCTGGTGAAGTTTACAGCACTTAAAGGTAATTATTATCAAGGCTTGAAAAACTATGATTTTGATATTCAGGAGCCATAGATTTCATTTTCCTTATATTTTATATATATTATATATTATCTTAGATTTTCTATAAGTTTGACACATGGAAAAATGTATTGTAGAATATCAGTGAAAATGAGATCAGGAAGGTCTCACGGTTAATATCTATACATAACTGAATTTTAGTTACTTTTAATGTAAACAATTTTGACTTAAAACTTGAATAGACCCATGAAGGGCTGGTGATTTAACCCTTTTTGGGTCTATTATTATAACTGGGCACATATGTGGGTTCAGTAAAGGAGAGAATTATTATGCATATGGGAGACGTTCTGATATCACCGGAGGTTGGAGGTACAATGCTGACCGCGGCGGTTGGGGTATCAGCCTATTCAATTAAGAAAGTTAAGGAAATGGATGAAAGAAAGCTTCCTCTGATGGGCGTTATGGCGGCTTTTGTTTTTGCAGCCCAAATGATTAATTTTACAATCCCCGGCACCGGTTCCAGCGGGCATCTGGGGGGCGGACTACTGCTGGCTATACTGCTGGGTCCCTATGCTGGATTTTTATCCATGGCGGCTATTCTGCTGATTCAGGCAATGTTTTTCGCAGACGGAGGCTATCTGGCCTTTGGCTGTAATCTGATAAACATGGGTGCTTATGCATGCTTTATTGCATACCCGCTGATATATAAATTGATAACCAGAACTAAAATGTCAAAAACAAGAATAACAATCGGAAGCATAGTAGCCAGCGTGGTAGCCCTGCAATTGGGTGCTTTCAGCGTTGCTTTACAAACCATGCTTTCGGGAAAAACCGAGCTGCCTTTTACCGAGTTTGTACTGGCAATGCAGGGAATCCATATGGCGATAGGTCTGGTTGAAGGTGTTGTAACTGCCGCCGTTGTGTCCTTTGTGTTGAAGGTAAGACCTGATATAATAACCGATGACCAGCAACAGGATAGCAGAAAGAGCTACAAAAAATTAATCATTGGTTTCCTCGTGGCGGCGTTGGCACTGGGTGGCCTGGTATCACTGTTTGCGTCTACAAACCCGGATGGCCTGGAGTGGTCAATAGCGAAAGTGACAGGTGAGGAACTGAAAGGTGAATCACCGGTTCACGAAACATTGGAAAATGTTCAGGAAAAGACAGCTGTGCTGCCCGATTACAGCTTTAAAGGTTCCTCGACTACAGAGGACGGTACGGCAGGAACAGTGGTTTCAGGTATAGTCGGCTCGGCAGTAACTGTGGGTATAATAGTTGCCATAGGTTTTGTGATAAAATTAATAAAAAGGAAAAGCCACCGACAAACTAACTGATACTAATTGATATAGCCGAAGAGTTTCATGGAGGTATAAATGGCAGACATAATAGGCTCAGTACTGGAAGTAAAGCATATTGACGAGCTATCAAAACAAAAGAATCCAATAAATAGTATTCACCCGCTGATCAAGCTTGTATTAACCTTGGCCTATATATGCATACTTGCTTCCTTCAGCAGGTATGAGGTGGTTGGACTTCTGCCTTTTATTCTGTACCCGGTGATTGTGATAGTGGTATGTGACATTCCATTTGGGAAAATACTTAAAAGAGTGCTGTTTATAGAGCCGTTTATTATTGTTACCGGTATACTGAACCCTGTTTTTGACAGAAGCTTTGTTGAATTTGGAGGCTTGTCCTTTTCCGGAGGGTGGCTTACTTTTTTTTCACTGTTAATCAGAAGCACCCTTATGGTGACGGCGGGTTTTTTACTGATTGCAACCACTGGTATTGATGATATTGCCAACACCTTGAGCCTGCTAAGAGTACCCTCTGTTTTCGTACTTTTGTTCCTGTTGACATACAGATACATTTTTGTACTTATGGATGAAGCGGGAAGACTTTTAAAGGCCTATTACATGAGAGCTCCCGGCCAGTCCGGTGTCAAAATAAAGGTGTGGGGTTCAATGGTAGGGCAGTTGCTGATAAGAACTTTTAACCGGGCACAGACCATATACCAATCTATGATTTTAAAAGGCTACAACGGGAGATATAGTTTCTTAAACAGAAAACCGGTAAAGGCTGGAGATATTATTTATTTTGCTGCCTGGTTAACATTCCTGTCAGCTGCAAGAGTATTCAACATACCCCTGGTGATTTCAGATTTTGTCAGCAGGTTATAGCTTCCTTTTTCATTTTTTATTGAACCAGCCTATTCAGGTATTTATTGTCTATTTTAAATATTATGTAGGAACTTATAACCGTTGATACACATATCAGCACAAATTCCAAAGTATTGCCAGGACTTATAGAAAACATTTTGGATAGGGCCTCTGACATAACGAACATATATAGCGGATGAGAGTAATACATGAAATTCGCACTTGTTTTACAAAAACGAGCGGCCTTCTCAAATTGAGTCAGCGGGTACCTCAGGCATAGAGTTAAAACAAGTAACAGTAAAGGATATAGAAAAATTGTTGTAATTATGTTGGCTTGAAGAACTAATGCCTTTCCAATGAATATTTCCATAAGAAAAAGTACAGAAATAATCCCGGTTGAGAGTAATAGTGTTTTACTTTTGACGTTCCCCAGTTTCCTGTAAGCGTGGATCAGTATATAGCCCAACATAAAGAAGGGTAAACCCATAAATAGGTAGCGTCTCACCGTTTCAAGCTGCTGCCAATTATACAAGCTGTTAATTAGAGGTACTTTTGACCCGATTTTATAATAATATGCTCCAAAAAGGCAGCCTCCACCATATAAAAGGAACGACAATATACTTAAACTTACCAGATGCTTGCGCAGCACAGTAACCAGAATAACACAGAATATCAATACCGGAAAAAACCATAGCTGATAGTGTGAGCCTGTAATAAAGAAATCAAAAATACAGCTTTTCAAAAATCCGGTAATGGAACCGTTACTACGCATTACCTGAATAAAATCCACAGAATAATAAATAAAACTCCAAAGGATGTAAATGGTCAGTAATCTCTTTATGTACTTTACAAAGACTTTCTTTTCCTGAATCAGCCCGCTTATGTAAAAATAACCTGACACAGCAAAAAAGAAAGGCACTCCCAGTCTTGGGAATACATAGGTTGCGAAATACCCTGCAAGATTATTATATTCCATTAAAGGCTGAGTATGAATAGCTACAACCATAACTGCACATATCAACCTTAAAATATCGATAGAGTTTATTTTCCTGAAAATTTTCTGAGTTTCAGCAGCACTGATGTTTTCAGCCCTTGTTTCCAAAACAGGACTATTAGTACTCATATATAATGATCATCCTATCTTAATTCAAATTAAAAATTCAAAATAAATATATATATTAAGTAAATTCAAATATAAAGTAATATCAAATATCCAAAGAACGACCGAAATACTCTGAACTTACCCGGTTTAGTATAGCATAATGCAAGGGTGGTTTCTATAAATTTTTACATGCGAGGACTTACAACTTTATTCATATAGGACTGGACTGTCACAATATTTTGAGTTAGTATAAATTCAGTAAACGTTGTTTGAAAGGAAGAAAATGAGTCATCATAAAGTTGAACTAAAGGATGTAAGTTTTTCATATGCAGATGGGCATCAGGCACTGGACAATGTTTCCTTTCTTCTGGGGCACGGTGAGGCGGTAGGAATTGTTGGTGCAAATGGTGCCGGTAAATCCACACTTTTATCTGTATTAACCGGAATACAATTCCCTCAGAAGGGTGTGGTCAGGATTGGCGATTTGCCGGTTAACAAAAAAACACTGTCTGAAGTCAGAAGAAGTGTCGGATTGGTTTTTCAGGAACCTGACGACCAGCTTTTTATGACCTCGGTTTATGATGATGTTGCTTTTGGCCCGCGGAACTACAAGCTGGATGAGGAAGAGGTCAGGTTGAGGGTTATGGAGGCCCTGGATGAGGTGGGGATAACTCATTTGAAGGATAGGCCGCCTTACAAGCTATCGGGAGGAGAAAAGAGACTGACAGCAATTGCAGCAGTGATTTCAATGAAGCCTGACATATTGATTATGGATGAGCCGACTGCTTCTCTTGACCCTAAAGCCAGGAGAAAAATTATGAAGATATTGAAAGGCTTCAACCATACAAAAATTATAACAAGTCACGACCTTGACATGATAATGGATATGTGTTCGAGGACTATCGTGCTTAAAAAAGGCAGAATAGCAGCGGATGGACCTACAATGGGAATATTGAGCAATGAAAGTCTGATGGAAGAATGCGGCCTAGAGATTCCTCTGGCCCTTCAGAATTGTCCAGTTTGCCGTTCAGACAAGAAAATTAAGGATGGTTAAAAGATGAGAATAGCAGTCATAGACGGTCAGGGCGGAGGAATAGGCAAACATATTGTTGAAAAGCTCCGGGCCGCTTTTGGTGATGAAATAAGTATACTAGCACTGGGAACAAACGCTCTGGCAGTATCGTTAATGCTGAAGGCAGGAGCCAATGAAGGGGCATCGGGTGAGAATGCCATTGTTTATAATTGTTCCAGGGTTGATATTATTGTAGGCTCAATTGGTATTGTATGTGCTAATTCCATGCTTGGAGAGTTGACTCCGGCCATGGCCAGAGCTGTTTCGGAGAGCAGTGCTTCAAAGGTACTGATACCCCTTAACAGGTGTAATATTTTAGTAGCTGGAACAAAAGACGAACCACTTCCCCATTACATTGATGATGCAATGGAATTGATTGGAGAGTTGCTGGAGTTCAAAATAAATATTCCGAGAGAAAAACAATAAGAGCAAGAATAAAACTTATGGAACTGGTGGAACATAGAATAATTCTGGAGAATCTAGACTAACTAATACAGGACAGTGATGAATTTGTATTTTTATTTATTTAAATTGTTATACTTTTTAGCGGGAGCATTGGTTAATACTCTTCCGAAAATCTCACTATACTTATATAACAGGTCAATAAACATATATTTAAAAAAAGGTCTGAATTTTGATTTTATTGAAATTCTTCTGGATGTAGCAGTAAATTTGGACATATTGGGAATGAAAGATGAAGCTGTTCAATCCTACAAGAAGATAATTGAAATAAATCCATATGAGGCTAGGGCGTATTACGGACTGGCCATTATTTATGACGATAACAAGGAATATAGAAAAGCCATCGAATTGTATACAAAGGCTATAGAACTTGACCCCTACTATTCTAAAGCCTATTTTTTTATGGCAAATGCATATGATGAAAACGGACAGAAGCAGGAGGCAGCAGAATATTATGAAAAAGCAGCCGAACTTGAACCTAATCACTTTTGGGCCTTTAATAATCTTGCAGCTGTTTATGAGGAGTTAGGACAATACGATAGGGCACTTCTGGCTATCAGGAAAGGTCTGGAACTGGAACCTGAACACTTCAAGGCATTATTCAATGCCGGTGTCATAATGAATAAACTGGGATACCCCGTAAAGGCTATTGAGTACTATAACCAATCTCTGCACAGAAATCCTAAATATTCTTACACATATTTGAATTTATCCCTTATATATGTTGAGGAGAAAAATTATCTCAAAGCTGTTGAGGTAATATCAAATGGGATAGAATATATACCTGACGCTTCTTTTCTTTACTATAACCGGGCTTGTTTTTATGTTTATCTTGAAAAATATGAGTTGGCTCTTAAAGATCTTATTCGTGCTGCAGACATAAGTCGGGAACTGGAGGAGTATATGCGGAACGACAAAGAATTGGACCCTTTGCGAAATATGGATTTATACAAGGTCAGGTTTGAAAATCCATAAGCTGTTGACTCAGCTATATAAATTACATTTCTGATTACATAATGACTATATTGAATTATATTGTCAACCTGATTGTAAACCAAGAGTAGACGTATCGGTTGACAATTGATTGCCATTGGTTTACAATACTAAATATACATACATATTTAGGAGGCAAACCAATGAAACCGAAACATATTATTTTTGCAGGCCTATTTGCCGCTCTTACGGCTATAGGTGCCTATATCAGGATTCCTTTACCCTACGTTCCGCTGACACTTCAGGTATTTTTCTGCCTGCTGTCGGGTATATTACTTGGCGCAAGAATAGGCATGATTTCTCAGATAGTCTATATTGCTGTAGGACTTGTGGGGGTTCCGGTTTTTACCAGTGGAGGAGGGCCGGGATATGTACTTAATCCTACCTTTGGATATCTTGCAGGATTAATCCTTTGTGCCTTTGTTATCGGAAAACTTTCAGAAGGCTTAACAAAGCTTACAATTACCAGATTATTTTTAATAAACATGGCAGGAGTACTTATAATTTATGCAATTGGAGTACCATACCTGTATCTGATAAAGAATCTTTATCTGGGAGCAGAGACTCCACTGTCAAAAGTGCTATACGGAGGGTTTATTCTGACTATTCCTGGAGATATAATTAAAAGCTATCTCGCAGCACTTATAGGGGTAAAACTTATTCCTGTTGTCAGAAATCTTTTAGCCGGGAAGTAACCATCCAAAATTGGGTTTATGTTTGATAAATATTTGGTATAATAAGAGACGTGCAGTTTATACTTATTCAACGAGGACGATATTATGCCGAATAATACATACACTAATAATAATTTATTAGCACCTGATCAAATAGCTGAACAGACCGTTCAGAACGGATATAAGAAAGCAAACACCAAAGTTTCAAGGCTTTTTGTACTTGGTATTCTCGCAGGAGCATTTATTGCTTTTGCGTCGGAAGGCTCCAATGCTGCAATCTATAATATCCCCTGGGCCGGAGTAGGGAAAGCTCTGGCAGGTGCTCTTTTTACAACAGGGTTGATGCTGGTTATAGTGGCAGGCAGTGAACTTTTTACAGGAAATACCTTGATGGTGGCAGCACTTGCTCAAAGAAAAATAACTTTAAGAGGAATGCTGAAAAACTGGGTTACCGTTTATTCCGGTAATTTTGTAGGAGCTCTTCTCATAGCCTGGCTTATTTACCTTTCGGGTCAGCTCGACTTTACTGACGGACTTTTGGGCGGGTTTACAATAAAAACAGCCGCCTATAAGGTATCTCTTGGTTTTTCTAAGGCCTTCGTTATGGGTATTCTTTGTAACTGGCTTGTTTCTCTTGCCGTATGGATGGCTTATGGTTCAAAAGATATGGCAGGAAGGCTGCTGGCTATCTTTTTCCCCATATGGCTATTTATTACTTCAGGCTTTGAACACTGTGTTGCGAATATGTACTATATTCCGGCCGGAATACTCGCAAAGAGCAATCCGGAATGGGTAAAGCAGGCAATTTCACTTGGTGCAACGGCTGATAAAATAAATCACTTGACCTGGAGCAGTTTTTTTACTAATAACCTTATTCCCGTTACACTTGGAAATATTGTGGGGGGAGTAGTGTTTACCGGAATGGCCTATTGGTTTGTATATTTGTTCAGGAAGGATTCAAAGCCGGTTATCAAATAAAGACTCTGGTTTTTGAGACTTTTACTTAGATAATAAATCAATCTATTAATAAATATGGCGTAGAAAACGGCGCTTTAGCTGATTCTGCGCCTTTTAATTTAAATTTGTGAATAAATGCCACATATGTGTTAAAATTATTAAGGAAATTAAGAACACTGTGAAAAAACTAAATGAATTAAACTAGAAGTAATTCTGATAAATATAGCATGAATGTGAGGTATGAGAATATATGGGTAAAACGTTAGTACTTGCCGAAAAACCTTCTGTAGCAAGAGATCTTGCTAAGGTATTGGGCTGTAGTCAAAATGGAAACGGCTGTATCATAGGGTCTAAATATATTGTGACCTGGGCTCTTGGACATCTTGTAACACTTGCTGACCCCGAGGTTTACAGTAATAAATATAAGGCATGGAATCTGGAGGATCTCCCCATGCTGCCAAATAAAATGGAGCTGGTTGTAATTAAACAGACATCCAAACAGTTTGGGGCAGTTAAGGCTCTTATGCACAGGGATGATGTGGACCAGCTGGTAATTGCCACAGATTCCGGGAGAGAAGGAGAGCTTGTAGCCAGGTGGATAATCCTTAAAGCGGGCTTCAAAAAACCCATAAAAAGGCTATGGATATCCTCCCAGACCGACAGGGCGATTAAGGAAGGTTTCGCAAATCTGAAGCCCGCAAGAGAGTATGACAATCTGTTCTATTCTGCTCAAAGCAGGTCAGAAGCCGACTGGCTGGTAGGTTTGAACGTTACCAGGGCACTGACCTGTAAATACAATGCACAGCTGTCTGCCGGAAGGGTTCAGACCCCGACTCTGGCAATGATTGTCGCCCGTGAGGAGGAAATCAGAAAGTTCGTACCAAAGGATTTTTGGACTGTTACCGCACAGTTTAACGGCTTTACGGTTCAGTGGCAGGACAAAAACAGCCAAGTACGAACTTTCAGCAGAGAGCAGGCAGACAGCATAGTCAAAAAAGTGAACGGTCAGAATGGTGAAGTTGTTGAGGTTAGGAAGGATTTGAAAAAGGAGCTTCCTCCACTGGCCTATGATCTGACCGAGCTGCAGAGGGATGCCAACAGAAGGTACTCCTATTCGGCCAAACAGACTCTTAATATAATGCAGAAGCTCTATGAAACCCATAAGCTGGTAACCTATCCCAGAACTGATTCCAGATACATTACCGAGGATATAGTACCAACCCTTACCGAAAGGTTAAAAAGCATAGCTGTGGGGCCGTATGCAAAACCAGTACAGGGAATTCTGAGAAACAAACTGAACGTTACAAAGCGCCTTGTGGACAACAGCAAGGTTTCAGACCATCATGCCATCATTCCTACTGAGCAGTATGTAAACCTTTCTGCTCTCAGTACCGAAGAGAGAAACATATATGATTTGATTGTAAAGCGCTTTATCGTGGTTTTAAGCAATCCCTTTGAGTATGAGCAGACCAATGTCAGGCTGGATATTGCAGGAGAAACCTTTACCGCCAGGGGGAAAATAGTTAAGTCCTGGGGCTGGAAAACAGTTTACGAAGGTTTTGGAAAGCTGGAGGAGGACGTTGAGGACGAGGAGAACGATCAGGCTCTCCCCGATATACAAAAGGGACAGAAGGCAAAGGTGCTCTCACCAAAAGCTATAAACGGAAAGACAAAGCCTCCGGCAAGATATACCGAAGCCACTCTGCTATCTGCCATGGAGCACCCTGGGAAATTCGTTGACGACAAGGCCTTGAAGGAAACCCTTGAGAGCACCAGTGGACTGGGAACCCCGGCTACAAGGGCCGATATAATTGAAAAGTTGTTTAATACCTTTTATATAGAGCGTAAGGGTAAGGAAATATATCCTACCTCGAAAGGCATACAGCTCATAGGCCTTGTACCTCAGGATTTAAAGTCCCCTGAGCTTACCGCAAGATGGGAACAACAGCTTGCGCTGATAAGCAAGGGAAAGGTAAGCTCAACTGCTTTTGTAGGTGACATGAAGGGCTATGCCTCAAAGCTGGTAAGTGCTGTAATAGCAAACTCGGAGCAGTTCAAGCATGACAACGTCACCCGGGAAAAATGCTCTGAGTGCGGGAAATATCTGCTGGAGGTGAACGGAAAGAAAGGGAAAATGCTTGTATGCCCAGACAGGGAATGCGGCTTCAGGAAGACCGTAACTGTAATATCAAATGCCAGATGCCCTGAATGTCACAAGAAAATGGAGATTCGCGGAGAGGGTGACAATAAATCCTTCTATTGTGCCTGTGGGTATAGAGAAAAGCTTGACGCCTTTAAAAAACGCAAGGGCGAACAGGTGGATAAAAGAGAAGTAGCCAGATTTATGAAACAGCAGGATTCAAGTGAACCCATTAACTCAGCATTGGCCGATGCACTGGCAAAGTGGAAGAAATAGTTGCTTTTGCAATTGACATGGCAAGTAGATTATAGTATCATCTTAATAATTTACATAGGAATACTCGGAATTATGTCAAGTATAATTAGTTTACTTAGCTAAGGAGAATGATTTGATTATGGATTTAAAAGATAAATTACAAAACTTAAAAGAAATTATTGGGAAGCAGAAAAGCGCAGCAGTGGCTTTTTCAGGTGGAGTTGATTCAACCTTCCTGCTTAAAGTGGCTGCAGAGGTTCTTGGAGATAGAGTAGTAGCCGTAACTGCCCATTCTTCAACCTATCCGGAGAGGGAATTGCGTGAAGCTATAGAGTTTGCAAAAAACAATTCTATACGGCAAAGAGTAATTATTTCTGAGGAACTGGATGTAGATGGTTTTTCAGATAACCCTGTCAACAGGTGTTATCTTTGCAAAAATGAACTTTATGAAAAGATAAAGGCTGTTGCAGCAGAAGAAGGAATGGAATGCATTTTTGAAGGTTCAAATGTTGATGATCTTGGGGATTTCAGACCCGGTATGCTGGCTGTCCGTGAACATGGGGTAATAAGCCCTCTCAGGGAAGCACAGCTTACAAAGGAGGAAATTCGCATTTTATCTAAGGAAATGGGCCTTGAAACCTGGGATAAACAAGCATTTGCATGCCTTTCCTCAAGATTTCCTTATGGAGAAAAAATAACAAAGGAAAGACTTCAGATGATAGACCGTGC
The DNA here is from genome assembly GCA_023393115.1 of Bacillota bacterium. Taxonomy (GTDB): domain Bacteria; phylum Bacillota; class Clostridia; order Acetivibrionales; family DSM-1351; genus Ruminiclostridium. The sequence goes on along the minus strand of JAEWMS010000034.1, from coordinate 34,854 downwards.
TGAACAGCTTTTGCTGGATCTGGGCTTTAAGCAGGTAAGAGTAAGATTTCATAAGGATATTGCAAGAATAGAAGTAACACAGGAAAGCTTTGAAAAAATAATTGAGCCTGCTATTAGGGAAAAGATATATTCTGAGTTTAAGAATATTGGCTTTATGTATACTGCCTTGGATTTGAAGGGGTATAGAACAGGCAGTATGAATGAAGGCCTGGACAGTTCAAAAAAGTAGACTCATAAGGAGGTCAATATGGAGAAGCCTTATGCAAATAGAAAAATAGACACCCATGTGGTTCGTGGCTGCACGGGATACGACTCAAAAACAGGTGCTGTGAGCTTTCCTATATATCAGAGTGCAACATTCAGACACCCCGGACTAAACCAGTCAACAGGCTATGATTATTCCCGCTTGCAGAATCCAACCCGTGAGGAACTGGAAAATACAATGGCCATTCTTGAAAATGGTAAATACGGTTTTGCCTTTTCAAGCGGTATGGCTGCTATATCTTCGGTTCTTAAAATGTTTTCTCCGGGTCAGCATATAATTGTCTCCGATGACCTTTACGGTGGTACCTACAGAATATTTGAAGAGGTATATAAAAACTACGGGCTGGAATTCAGCTATGTGGATACCTGTAAAATAGAAGCAATTGAACAGGAATTTAGAGAAAATACGGCAGCTGTTTTTATTGAGACTCCAACAAATCCAATAATGAAGGTTGCAGATATTTCATTAATTTCACAGCTGACAAAGTCCAAAGGTGCGTTGTTTATAGTAGATAATACTTTTCTAACTCCTTATTGTCAGAGACCTCTTGAATTGGGCGCCGATATAGTGGTGCACAGCGGAACAAAATACCTTGGTGGTCATAATGACACACTGGCAGGCTTTGTAATCCTCAATAATGATACTCAGGCCGAAAAACTCAAGCTTATTCAGAAATCTGAGGGAGCAGTGCTTTCACCCTTTGACAGCTGGCTCCTGCTCAGAGGTATAAAAACCCTTGGTGTAAGGCTTGACAGACAGCAGCAGAATGCATTGGAACTGGCTAAGTGGCTTAAAAGTAATAAGAATGTAAAAAAGGTGTATTTTGTAGGCCTTCCCGAACATGAAGGTTATAAAATATCAGTTAGACAGGCTTCGGGTTTTGGTGCAATGATATCCTTTGAGGTAGCTTCGGTAGAATTGGTTGAAAAAGTTCTGAGCAGAATTAAGCTGATCTTATTTGCAGAGAGTCTGGGAGGAGTTGAGAGCCTGATAACCTATCCGTTTTTACAGACTCATGCATCGGTACCGGAAGAGATACGAAACAGACTTGGAGTAAATAACAGACTGTTAAGACTATCTGTAGGAATAGAAAATATACAGGACCTTATTTCCGATTTGGAACAGGCCCTGGAAGGATAAACTAAGTGTTCAGTATATAGAAACCGGTAATTATATATAAAACATGAAATCCTCGCTATTTTTGGCTTTTTCCGCTTCGGTAACCAGATCAGCGAGGGTAACCTTCTTTAATGCTGTGACAATTGCATCATCAAGGTTATCCCAAATAAGGGTTTTAAGGGAATTCTCAATATCAACTGCCTCTTCCGATACTGAACGATCAGTTTTTTCAAACAGACTGATCTCAACAGCTTGAAGTATTTCCAATACTGTCATCTTATCAGAAGGCTTTGAAAGCTGATATCCTCCCTGGGAACCCTTGATGGATGTGACCAGCTTTGATCTTTTTAACAAAGAGAAAACCTGCTCAAGATATATTTTTGATATACCAAGCTTTTCTGCAATGCTTATAACTGTAACAAAATCTCCGGTATTACCCAGCTGTGCAACACTAATCATTGCTGCGAGGCCATACCTTCCTTTGGATGAAATTCTCATGGTAATTGGTCTCCTTCCGTCGCTGTGCAGAGAAAAATAGTATTTAATACTCTGCCATCTTTGCTTAAAAATTATTATTATCATCTTGTATTGATAAATATGTCATAGTAATTATATATGTTTTATTAAAACACATAAGATTATAAGTGTCAACCTCATTGACAAATAAACACATGAAAAATATACTTTAATATAAGGGAATTATCAATATCATAGTATTCATATATGATTTATAAAAAAATGTTGTTGACAAAAGTTTCTAGGTGGTCTATACTATAGAAAACCAGCGAAAACATATATGAATTGTATGAATAGTGCTGGAGGTTGTATGCATACGAAAAAGCAGATAATAGAAATAAAATCGCTTACAAAAATTTTCTCGACTAAGGAAAGAGAAGTAAGGGCCCTTGAAAATATAGACCTTTCCATCGAAGAAGGTGCTATTTTCGGAATCATTGGTATGAGCGGTGCCGGAAAAAGTACCCTGGTTCGTTGTATTAACTATATTGAAAGGCCTACAAGCGGAACAATAGTTGTTGACGGAAAAGACCTTTCCAAATTAAGTGAATGGGAATTGAGAGAAGTCAGACGATCCATGGGAATGATTTTTCAACAGTTTAATTTGCTTATGCAGAGAACAGCAGAGGAGAATATTACCTTTCCTTTGGAAATATCAGGAGTTAAAAAAAGTGAAGCAAAGAAAAGAGCAAAGGAGCTTTTAGAGATAGTGGGGCTTTCAGATAAGGCAAAAGCCTATCCGGCTCAGCTCTCCGGAGGTCAAAAGCAGAGAGTGGCCATAGCCAGGGCCTTGTCGACAAATCCCAAGGTATTGCTTTGTGACGAGGCAACATCAGCACTTGACCCTTCAACAACAAAAGCAATTCTTGAGCTTTTGAAGGATATAAACAAAAGGTTGGGTATTACAATAGTAATAATAACCCATGAAATGAGTGTTATTGAGCAAATATGCTCACACGTGGCAATTATTGATGAAAGCGGAATAGCTGAAACCGGAGCTGTTTCAGAGGTGTTTTCACATCCCAAGACCGCTGCTGCCCAGAGACTTGTTTTTCCGGACGGCAAGAGGATGGAGCAATTCTTGGGGAAGAGATGTTGCAGAATTGTATTTGAGGGCAGCTCCTCCTTTGATCCGGTTATCTCAAGAATGATTCTTGAATGCAAAGCCCAGGTAAATATTATGTTTGCCGATATGAAGGATATAGACGGGAAAGCTTTTGGGCAGCTTGTACTTCAACTGCCCCAGGAGGATGAAGTATCCGACAGGATTATCCATTACCTCAGATCACAGAATTTATCGGTAGAGGAGGTAAACGAATATGTGGGATAGTTCAACCGCTAGTATGATTTTAATGGGACTTCTGGAAACTCTTTATATGACGCTGTTTTCAACTCTGTTGGCATATGTACTGGGGCTGCCCCTTGGAGTACTTCTGGTGACAAGTGAGAATGACGGGATTTTACCTTTACCCAGGCTGAATAAGGTTCTGAACCTGGTGGTAAACTTACTTCGTTCAATACCGTTTCTTATTTTACTTATTGCTGTACTCCCCTTTACCCGGTTCGTAATTGGAACAACAATAGGGTCAACAGCCACCGTAGTACCTTTGGTAATAGCCGCTGCTCCGTTTATAGCAAGACTTGTGGAGTCGTCAATTAAGGAAGTTGATAAAGGGGTTATAGAAGCCTCAATCTCAATGGGCTGCAGTCCGTTTCAGATTATATACAAGGTAATGATACCTGAAGCTGTTCCTTCACTTATAGTAGGTGCAGCCATTGCTACAACCACAATACTGGGATACAGTGCAATGGCAGGTATCGTTGGAGGAGGCGGACTTGGCGACATAGCCATCCGTTACGGTTATTACAGATACCAGAACGATATTATGATCATAACCGTAGCACTGTTGGTAGTTGTAGTGCAAATTGCACAGGAAATTGGAATGAGGATTGCCAGAAAGCAGGATAAAAGAAAGTAGTACACATTTATTTTATGTATGCTCAGATGCATAGTGTATAAGCATTTAACAAATAAATAATTCATAAATAACAAAAAATAACAAAACGAGGAGGACTATTATGAAAAAGAGATTATTAGCATTAGTGCTGACTTTAACCTTTGCTGTTGCCGGAGTATTGACCGGTTGCGGTTCAAAATCCAACAAGCTGGTAGTAGGTGCTACACCATCACCTCATGCTGAGATACTTAAGGAGGTTCAAAGTGTACTTAAAGAAAAAGGCATAGAACTGGAAATCAAGGAGTTTACAGATTATGTTCAGCCAAATCTTTCCTTGCAGGACAAAAATCTAGATGCGAACTACTTCCAACATCAACCTTACCTTGATGACTTCAATGCAAAAAACAAGACAGATCTTGTTTCTGCAGCACATATTCACTATGAACCACTTGGTTTGTATCCCGGTAAGGTTAAATCACTGGATGCAATAGCTGATGGCGCTACAATTGCCGTACCAAATGACACAACAAATGAAGCAAGAGCACTCCTGTTGCTTGAAACCATTGGCTTAATAAAGGTAAGGCCTGATGCAGGGCTGAATGCGACCGTAAAGGATATCACTGAGAATCCTAAAAATATTACTATTAAAGAACTTGAAGCTGCTCAGCTTACCAGAGCTTTACCGGATGTTGACCTTGCTGTAATCAACGGAAACTATGCAATTGAAGCAGGCTTTAACGCAGCCAAGGATGCACTTGCAAAGGAAGAAGCAAATTCAGTTGCAGCTAAGACCTTTGCAAACATTATTGCTGTACGCAAAGGCGATGAAAACAGGGAAGATATCAAAGCCTTGATAGAAGCTCTTCAGAGTGACAAGGTAAAGAAATTTATTGATGAAAAATATAAAGGTGCGGTTGTTGCCATTTTCTAATGGGTTTCAGTCGTAAATGAGCTATGTATTTCTCAAACATAAAGCTAAAACGGTAGGTTCTACTGCTATTTTAGCTTTTTTCGCTTTTTGTGTTTTGTTACAGTAAATGGTAGCCAGCTGAAGAAAATAAGGTTATAATCATTAGCGGGGAGTGGTTATTTATGGATTTGGAAATTAACAGAGCATGTGAAGCGGACGCTTCGGACCTTATTGAAGCAAGAAATAAGAGCTTCTATGACGATTACGTCAAATTTGGAGATTGTCCCGGCTATAATATTCCTTTGGAAGACATGATAGAAAAGATAAGAAACTTTACTGTATTTAAGGTGATGTATGAAGGCAGAATTATTGGGGATATATCTGTAAATAAGCTTGGAGAGGGTTATTATTGGATAGGCTGTCTTCAAATAATACCGGAATATCAGAATAAAGGTCTTGGATCAAAAGTATTAAGCTACATAGATACACAATTTCCTGATGTAAAAAGGTGGGGCCTGGATACCCCGGTCCAAAACGAAAGAAATTGCAGGTTTTATGAAAAAATGGGTTTTATAAAGGTTGAAGATAAAGAAATAACCGAAAAGCTTACTTTACGGCTATATGAGAAGAGGTTGTAAACCAATAAGGAGTTATATAAATAATAATTTCATCTTTCAAAAAGCATAAGAAGTTGTGAACCCCCGAGGATAAACCGAGCCTCAGAGCTCACCTCACATCCCGGGGGGTTTCTTTACATTTCTGCTTTTAGCATACTACTTAATAGCTTTTTCAGCGTAGGTATTGTCGACTACCTTATCATGGGGGGCCTTCTGTTTGAGCTGACCTGCCTGATCCATTACTGTCTGCAGCAGATTGAAGGAGGCTTCCTTCATAATGGGGTCTTCACACCAGGCATCAATATCCTTGTATCTCTTTGCAACAGTCTCCAATATAGACAGATCTGTGTCAGGGAAGGAGGACTTTACTGCTTCGGCTATTTCCTTTGGAGAATGGGTATCAACCCACTTCTGCCCTTTATAAATGGCATCGGTGAATTTCTGGATGGTATCCTTGTTTTTCTCTATGTAGCTCTTTTTTGCAAAATATGCCGTATAAGGGATTTCTCCGCTTTCCTGACCCACTGATGCGAGGATATGGCCCTTACCTTCCTTTTCCAGTAATGAGGCTGTGGGCTCAAAAAGTGTTACATAATTTCCTTTACCTCCCATGAAAGCTCCGGTCATTAATGCAAATTGTATACTTGTGTCCACGTCAACGTCCTTGCCGGGTACCAGTCCATTCTTATTAAGCACATACTCAAGGGTCATTTCGGGAACACCGCCCTTACGGCCCCCAATAATGCTCTTATCCTTCAGAGCACTCCATTTAAAGCCGGGCTCAGGCTCTCTGCCTACAAGGAAGGAACCGTCTCTTTTGGTTAGTTGCGCAAAGACGACAGCATAATCCTCTTTGCCCTCGTTATAAACGTAAATACTTGCCTCGGGACCGGCAAAGCCTATATCGCATTGTCCCGACAATACTGCTGTCATTACCTTGTCAGCACCCTGGCCATTCTGTAACTCAACCTCAAGTCCAACGTCGCTGAAAAAGCCTTTGTTGATTGCAACATACTGAGGTGCATAGAATACTGAATGGGTCACTTCACTTAACACTACTTTCGTCTTTTGCTCATTTGCTCCACATGCGCATAAAACAAAGCTTGCGCATAGGAGAAACGCCATAACAAGACATAATTTTCTCACACTTACCTCCAATCTGTGTGTCGGTGCACTCCACTGATTACTAACGTTAAATATCTAAACAGATATCCTGATGGATACCCAAAGATTATCTTTTATTTACATGCTATATATGATTCCTTATAAGCAGCTGCTGGAGCAGCACAACGGCTTTATACATTATTCCGGCTGCTATGCATAGGATTATGACACTGGCCATAACCAGATCCAGCTGAAACACCTGACCACCGTAAACGATAAGATACCCCAATCCGGATTTAGATACCAGAAATTCTCCAACTATTACTCCAACCCAGGAAAGTCCCACATTGATTTTCAGAGAATTGATAATTACCGGCAGGTTTGCAGGAAAGACAACCTTTGAAAAGGTCTGGGGTCTGCGTGCTCCAAAGGTTTTTACAAGCTTGATCTGTTCCTCGTCGGTTGCCATGAACCCGTTAAGTACCTCCAGAATGGAAACGATTAAAGATATTGCAAGAGCTATTACAATAATGGACGTTGTTCCGGCACCAAACCAGACGATAAATATTGGACCCAGTGCAATTTTTGGCAGACTGTTCAATATAACCAGATATGGCTCCAGCACCTTTGACAGGAAGTCAGACCACCATAGCACAACTGCTATGATTGTGCCCAGCAAGGTTCCGGAAATAAAGCCCACAATAGTTTCAAAGCAGGTTACCCCAATATGCTGAAACAATTGACCCTCATGGTAGAGGCGTACTATAGTATCTATAATTCTGGAGGGCTGACTTGTTATAAATGGGTCAATCATTTTTAAACGTGCTGCAATTTCCCAGACAGCAACAAATACTATCAAAAGCATTAGCTGTGTTAACGTTATAAGAAATTTTCTCCGCTTTCTGCTCTTGAGATATTCTATTCTTTCTTTTGACGGATTAATTTCAATGTGTTTAGACATGTACATCCAGCTCCTTCCATATGGTATTAAAATAATGTCTGAATTCGGGAGCTTCTCTGCTGCAGAAAGGTGTTCTGACCGGACAGGTCAGTTTGATTTCATGTATGCTTTTTATTGTAGCAGGACGGTTGGACAAAATAACAACACGGTCTGCCATACTTATACTTTCAGCTATATCATGAGTTACCAAAATAGCGGTTTTATTTTCTTTTTTTATTATTGAGTAAATATCCTCTGCAACTGCCAGTCTGGTCTGGTAATCCAGAGCAGAAAATGCTTCATCCAGAAGCAGTATTTCAGGCTTAAGGGCGAGAGTTCTGATGAGTGCAGCTCTCTGTCTCATTCCACCTGATAACTGAGAGGGATACTTGTTTCTGAAATCATGTAAATTGTAGGTTTTTAAAAGGTGACTGACGTATTCAATATTATCAGTTGTCTTTGCTTTTTTGATTTCCAGACCAAGCATTACATTCTGAAGAATGGTCCTCCATTCGAATAGGTAGTCTTTTTGAAGCATATAGCCTACATTGTCAATGGAGCCAGTTATTTCACACCCGTTAATGAGGACATTGCCGGTAGAAGGCTTTAATAGGCCTGCCACTATGGACAGCAGGGTGGATTTCCCGCAACCGCTGGGGCCTACAATGCAAATAAACTCACCCTTCAAAATCCCAAGATTTATATTGGTTATGGCAGGTATTTCGCCATTGGGTGACTGGTAGTTCATACCTATATTATTTATTTCAACTATGTAAGACAATGTTTATCATCTCCTGCCACGACTAGAACACAAATTATTTTCTAATACAGTATATAGACCCGGCAGGGATTTGGTTAAAATTTTTTGGATTAGTTTATAGAAGCAAGTAAAAAAGCGAATTATGGACAAATTTTCTTAAAAAACCTTTCTGAAGTCATACCGTGGGGCCTGTTATATCGCTTTAGCCCAAAAAGTGGATCTTTTCTGTTTTTGTTTATTAGATTAACTCCCTCGGCACATGTAAGAGCAGCTTTGAATCCCAATTCTTTAAGTATTTCTCTGGATTCTTTGCTTATAGCTCCGAAGGGATATGTAAATGTGTTGGGTGTAACACCTGTAACTTCTGTCAGTTTCTGTTGAAGGCGCCCAACATCCTCTATTAAAAGCTTGCGGTAGTCATCGAAAAATTCTCCTGCACGCCGCTTTGCCCCGTCTCTTTTATTCACACTATGAAGCTCGTATGTATGGTTTTGTATTTCGAAATATCCCGAATCTGCCATAATCCTTAACTGATCCCAGGATGCAAAGGAATAGTAGGGGTCTTTTGTTGGATAGGGAGGGACTGAAAATTTCTCAGAATAAGAGCCTACGATGGATATAACCGCCCTCATTCCATACTTTTGAAGAAGGGGTTGACCATAAAGATAGTTGTTCAGATTTCCGTCATCGAAGGTAATAACGATTGGTTTGAGGGGTATATCACCTCCGTTGTAAACATAATTAACCAGATCGGACATGGTGATGGCATTGTAATTATGTTCCTTCAAGTATTTCAAGTCGCTTTCAAATTCATCTGGTGTTATTACGTATTTTCCCAATTCGTTTGAATTCTTAAGAATACTGTGGTACATAATAATTGGTACAGCAATGCCATCTTCTGAAATTTGTCCGCCCTGAACGTCATTGAATACATTAGTTGTTGTTGACAGCAGCAATACAGCCGACAGGCTTAACGTAAAAAATATCATAACTACAAGGGATAAATATTTCAGCTTATCTATGCCCGTTAACAATTTCATGTATCCACCTCAAATTTAAACACAAAATAGTATAGCTTAAAAATCGTAGCCGCTATGTGATTCCATAATGTCATATACTCTGTAATAGTCACGGGTTTCCTCATCCTTAACCACAGCAGATCTGTTTTTCTGCAAAAGGTTTACAATTTCATATACATTAATCCAAAGCTCATTTACACATTCCTTTTGTGACTCGTCAAAAATGATCTGCATACCGAAATGCAGGTGGGGGGTGGTGATGTTATTTACATTTTCCCTGGTGCTGTAACCGGTCATACCCAGATAACCTATGACATCCCCGGCTTTTACAATTTTCCCTTCATACATGTCGGAGTGGAAAGGTCTGTCCTTCCTCAGATGGGCATAATAGTAGTATCTCTTCTGATCAAAGCTTCTGATTCCAATTCTCCAACCGCCGTACATATTCCAGCCCATTACTTCAACAATTCCTGATTCAACCGCCATGATTGGCGTTCCGATTGACCCCATAAGATCGTTTCCAAGGTGTTTCCTGGCATACCCGAAAGTGCGGCCGCTGCCGAAATCGTCATAATGGCTGAAGCTATAGCCTCTGGCAATAGGTGAGAACACCTTCAAACCATATTTTTTTTCCCACTTCACCCCGCCGTCGCTGTTGGAATCTTTAACCTGAATTTCATATTCGCCGACAAAATTACCTAGAATCGCATTATAAGCTTCATGATAATAGTTGTATAATTTCATTTTTTCGGTTAACTGCTCCATTGTCTGACCTTTGTTGAGCTTTGAAACAAGCTCATCCATATCCTTGGATTTGTATTTATCAAAATTTCCTCCGTATTTAGTGGCCAGGTAGGCCAGCAGTTCCACCCAATTCAACTTGACATCCTTGCCGTAGGATTTTACATCAAGAGTGAGAGCTTTTTCCATGGCAGAATAACATGCATTGAACTCAACCCACTTGATAAACTTTTTTTGTTCTTTTGAATCAGTGGAATCGGAGGTAACTAAAAAGGTCCGGCTGCTGTCATTATATATAACAAAGGTTGATGCTGTAAGCAGTGCAAGTATCAATACGAAGGCAATTATTATTTTGTATACTCTTTTTCCGGAGTAAAAGATATTAAGCAATTAAGGGCCACCTTTCCAATGTGAAATATTGATAAAACAAGCTACTATTAAATTTATGCTGTTTAGTCAAAACATATCCTTGTGGACGGTAAAAATCTTCTGTAATATTTTTCAATAAATTAATGATTTACTTTAATAAAGTTATGAAGTAAAATACCATATGTAAGTAATTTAATAAGCAATTATGTAAATAAAACAGTTAGAGAGAAAAGCGCCATAGAGAATTTTGGCGGGAAGTAAAAATTATTATTGTGCCTTACATATAGACAGTTAAGGCAATTGTGAAGGGATGGATTAATTTGAATAAGAGGTCATTAATTAAGGTTTTAGCATGTGTAATGGCAGCAGCATTTACTTTTGCAGGCTGTGGGGCAGACAAGGGAGCATCAACAGCATCATCTACAGAAGCAGCAGTTTCAGAAAGTACAGCGGCAGTTTCAACTACTGCAGAATCAACTGCTGCAGCTGATTTGTCATGGGAGAAGGTAAAGGAAAAGGGAGAATTTGTACTTGGTTTGGATGAGAGCTTTCCTCCGATGGGCTTCAGAGATGACAACAACAATATTGTAGGATACGATGTTGATCTGGCTCAGGAAGTGGCCAACAGACTTGGCGTTAAATTAAAACTTCAACCTATAAACTGGGATACCAAGGAACAGGAACTCAATACAGGAAACATAGATTGTATCTGGAATGGTTTCACTATAACTAAAGAAAGAAAAGCAAACATACTTTTCTCGGACCCATATATGAATAACCAACAGGTGCTGGTTGTTTTGGCTGATTCAAAATTCAATACTCTTGCCGACTTAAAGGATAAGTCAGTTACGTTGCAGGCAGGTTCAAGTGCATCTGATGCGTTGAACAAAAATACAGACTTTAAGTCAACACTTAAGGAAGTAGTTGAATTGAAGGATAATAACCTTTGCCTAATGGATTTAAAGACAGGTAATGTTGATGCGGTTGCAATGGATGAGATAGTTGCAAGATACTATATTTCTATGAAGAGTGAAAAGTACAGGGTACTTGACGAAGGCCTTTCAGGTGAAGAATATGGTATTGGGTTCAGAAAGGCTGATGTTCAGCTTATGACCAAGGTTAATGAGGCTTTGAAGGAAATGGCAAAGGATGGTAAGCTTGCTGAAATATCAAACAAATGGTTCAGTAAGGATATATCCATTATAGGAAAATAAGTTATAGAGAAATAAGTAAAACTTAGCTGAGGCTGATATCGAAAGGTATCAGCCTTGCTTTTGTAACTATACTTAACATAGGGAATAATATTTTGCGTTATATTTGTGTTGTTAATAGAAATATTTTGTAGATAATAATAACAAAATTATATATAATTATGTTTACATGTACTGTATTTATGAGAGGAGATTATTCGTGAAGCTTTTATTGTTATTGGGAGAAGGTATGATAGTAACCGTCCAATTGTTTTTACTTACGCTTATTTTTGCCCTTCCTCTGGGTCTGGTTATTTCTTTTGGCAGAAGATCAAAAAACTTTATTATAAATGGACTGACAGGTTTATATATTTCAATTATGAGAGGAACACCTCTCATGCTCCAGCTGGTAGCAGTATATTTTGGGCCATATTATCTTTTTGAAGGCAAAATAGATAGATTTACTGCTGCTATAATTGCTTTTTCATTGAACTACGCGGCATACTTTGCGGAGATATTCAGGGGCGGAATAGAGTCAATAACGAAGGGGCAATATGAAGCCGGAGAAGTTTTAGGTTTTACAAAATCTCAGGTATTTTTCAAGATTATACTTCCCCAGGTTGTTAAAAGGATACTTCCAGCCGTAAGCAATGAAGTAATAACACTGGTTAAGGATACTGCATTGGCAACAGCCATAGGAGTTTCTGAAATGTTTAGGGCTGCTAACAATGAGATGAGCAGGATTGCCTCAATTCAACCGTTAGTTGTTGCAGGTGTATTCTACTATATAATGAACCTTATGGTAGCCAAGGCATTCAGTTTTGCTGAGAAAAAGCTAAGCTACTATAAATGATTTACTTTACATAATGGTCGTGTGAAAGGATGATTGAATACTGATGAAGATGATAGAAGCTTCAGATATATATAAGAGTTTTAGTGGAAAAAAAGTTTTATCGGGTATCTCACTGGAGGTTAGAAAAGGAGAGGTTGTTGCTGTCATAGGCCCCTCGGGCTCGGGAAAAAGTACACTATTGAGATGCATAAATCTGCTTGAAAAGATTGACGGAGGCAGAATAACCGTTGAGGACGAGATAATGGTCACTACTAACAGCTATGGAAGAGCCGAATATGCAGATAAAAATAAACTGAGGAATATAAGGCTAAAGATAGGTTTGGTTTTTCAGAATTTCAATCTGTTTCCTCATTTCAATGTATTAAGAAATATTACCGAGGCGCCTGTAAGTGTTGCCGGTATCAGTAAACAGGAAGCGCAGCAGACTGCCAGGCAGCTTCTGGAGAAGATGGGGCTGGAGGACAAGGCCGATGCTTACCCATGCGAGTTGTCGGGAGGACAAAGCCAGAGAGTTGCCATCGCAAGAGCTCTTGCATTAAAACCCGATGTGCTCTTTTTCGACGAACCAACCTCCGCCCTTGATCCTGAGCTTACCCTTGAAGTAATGAAGGTTATCAGAAAACTGGCAGAAGAGCACATGACAATGGTGGTTGTTACCCATGAAATGGCATTTGCCAGGGAAGTGGCAGACAGAGTAATTTTCATGGATAACGGTGTAATTGTTGAAGAGGGTTCTCCCGACGAACTATTCAACAACCCCAAAAATGAGAGAACTAAAATGTTTATTAAGGGGTTCTCCTAAGCATTTCAGTTACTTCGATACAGGGGTGCTGAAATCTTACTTTGCCTGGGCTGTGTGTTCCTAATTCAACTGCAGCCTGAGGACACCAGTGCAGGCACGCCAGACAATGCTGACAGTTGCTTCCCCATAGTGGCTTTCGGTCGGTGGACATAGTTATATTATCTGCTGGGCATACTCTTGCACAGGTATTACAGCTGGTGCAATTGTCTGTGCAATAGAATAACTTTGGATTCAGCAATTTATTTGCAGCGAAGGTCATAAACAGGTTGGCAAGATGACTTTTCACACTGTTGTCACCCCGTGGTGCAGCTGGTAACCGGTTATTTATAGTGGCTGCAATATCAGCTATTATAGATTTTGAAGCTGTAAGACGATCCAGATTAACCTCTTTTGAAGTAAGATAACCATCCACTACACTTATGCCAGGCATATCAACTTTGAAACCGGCAGATAGCCTGAACCCCTTTTTTGACAATAGCTTATCTATTACAAAAAGTGCATGCCCCGGGACTGCGTTACAGGCTGCAACAGCAAAGATGTACGGATTACCTTTTATTTGCGCAGTTTCTATAAATTCTTTTACCATCCCTGGTATTGAGTGGAAATATACCGGAAATACAAAGCCTACGACATTCGCATCAATTTCATGGCCTACATACTTATAGTTAGCAATTCTAAAAAGCTCAGTTTCTGTGTTTAAAATACACTTTAGTTCTTTTGCCAACCATAAAGAATTCCCGGCGCCCGAAAAATAATAAATTTTTGTTACCATAAAAAACACCTCCATAATTTGTTTACATGAACATTATAAAGGTGGTAGTACACTAACATGTCAATACTTTCCTGCCAATCGCCCGTAAATCGCCCTGCCAATCGCTGTAAATCTTGAAAATATCAGCATAAATTATTTGAGTATTTTTCTTAAGAGTTTTTTACCCCACAATACTCTGGATCAACGGACAGATGTTTTCACTGTCTAAGGCTTCTCTGATTTTCTCCAGTTCGTTAATCATGATTTCAAGTTCTCTTACTCGACTTTTGACGTCAGTGATTTTTTTGTCTATACAGTCTTTAAATTCCTTAGGCTCAATTATCAAATTTTTATCGGCAAGAAGCAAGGTGGCAGATATTTCAGAAAGCGTAAAACCTGCCTCTTTAGCCCTTGCTATGAAGTCAAGCCTCTTAAAAATACTCTCAGGGTATATCCTGTAGCCACTTTGGTTTCTTTGGGGAGGGGGTATGAGTCCGATTTTCTCATAGAACTTGAGAGTTTCTCTGCTTATACCGGTGATTTTTATTATTTTTCCCATTAATAGTTGTTCCATAAAACACCCTTCAAGTTAATTTATTTCGATAAAACGGAAGATAGCTTTACCTAACCTCTCATTATTACTTTTATTATAGAACTTTAATACTTCAATTAAAATAAGAACTTATATGGCCTCTCAAATATATGAGATTATTGCGTAGAAAAAATGTCTGCTTTTTTGTTCAGTGTAATTATTGACATATTTTTTATTATGTGATACCTTATTTCTTGTTTACCAAAAGTAAACTGAAAGTTTACTTTGCCCAAACAACTTTACGAGTTGAAATTAAAGGCAAAGGTATTAAATATAAGAGGTAAAGCGATAATAAGAATGAATGGGGTAGCAAATGAATATCGGTGAAAAGATTAAGCAGCTGCGGATTAAAAATGGTCTGACCCAGGAGGAGCTGGCCAGCCGTTGTGAACTTTCAAAAGGTTTTATATCACAGCTTGAGAGAGACCTGACATCTCCTTCAATTGCGACGCTTATGGATATACTTGAATCCCTCGGCACCGACTTGAAAAACTTTTTCAATGATTCAGTAAATGAAAAGGTTGTATTTAAAAAAGATGATGTTTTTGTAAAGGAAGATAAGGATTCAGGCTACGTTATAAGATGGCTTGTTTCCAATGCACAAAAAAATACCATGGAGCCTATTCTGATCACACTATCACCCTCGGGAAGTTCTGAAACGGAAAACCCACATGAAGGTGAAGAATTTGGTTATGTGGTCAGCGGAGGAATAACAGTTTGCTTGGGAACTCAGAGATTTAAGGTAAAGAAGGGTGAAAGCTTTTATTTCAAGCCAAGTGTTTCTCACAAAATTGTGAATGCCGGCAAAAGTGAGGCCGTGGTATTATGGGTTTCTTCGCCTCCTAATTTTTAATAATGCCATAATACTGACTTATACAAACTATTTATTAATTAATGAGTTATTAGTTGATGCAGAGACAAATCTGCCTGATTATATGAGGACTTGGGGGAAGGGTATGAACGAGAGTCAGCCAATTATTTTGTTAAAAGATATTAGTAAGAAATTTGGACAAACAGAGGTATTGAATAACCTTAATCTGTATGTACTAAAAAATGAATTTGTGACACTGTTAGGTCCCAGTGGCTGCGGAAAAACCACAACCCTGAGAATTATTGGAGGTTTTGAGACCCAGGACAGCGGAGATATTTTCTTTGAAGGAGAGAGGATTAATAATGTTCCCCCATATCAGAGGAAGGTTAACACTGTTTTTCAGAAGTATGCGCTGTTTCCGCATATGAATGTTTATGAGAATATTGCTTTCGGTCTTAAAATAAAGAAGCTAGACAAGACAGTAATCAGTAAAAAAGTAGATGAGATGCTTGAAATGGTTAACCTACAGGGCTTTCAAAAGAGATCTGTAGAGTCCTTATCCGGAGGACAACAGCAGAGAGTAGCCATAGCAAGGGCACTTGTAAATCAGCCCGAAGTTCTTTTGCTGGATGAGCCTTTGGGAGCACTTGACCTAAAGCTTAGAAAGGAAATGCAGATAGAGCTTAAAAACATACATAAACGTACCGGTATTACGTTTGTGTATGTTACTCATGATCAAGAGGAAGCTCTGACCATGTCAGATACAATAGTTGTAATGAACAAGGGAAAAATTCAGCAGATCGGTACACCTCAAATGATTTACAACGAACCCAAGAATGCATTTGTAGCAGACTTTATTGGTGAGAGTAATATTATTGAAGGTAAAATGCTGAAGGACTACTCTGTTGAATTTGCAGGACATGTATTTGAGTGTCTGGATAAGGGCTTTGAAGTCAATGAAGATATTGATGTTGTTGTACGACCTGAAGATATAAAGCTGGTCAGCCCGGAAAATGCCATGATAACAGGACTTGTAAAATCAGTCACCTTTAAGGGAGTACATTTTGAAATGCTGGTTGAGGCACAGGGGGTAACCTGGACTCTGCACAATACTGAAATGGCTGAGGCGGGAATAACAATAGGAATGTTCCTGAATCCAAACGATATTCATATAATGAAAAAAACTGGAAAGGTTGATGGGAAAGTACTATGAACAAAAAGTGGGTTTCCTATCCATATCTGATATGGATGATAATTTTTATTGTTGTTCCCTCATTCCTGATCCTTTTTTATGCTTTTACCGTAAGAGATGAACAGGGAATAAGATTTACTCTGGATAACTTTTATAAATTCTGTGAACCGATATATGTATCGGTATTGCTAAAATCATTGGGACTGGCCCTGTTCAGCACTTTTGTCTGTTTGATACTCGGGTATCCTGTAGCCATGATTTTAGCCAGCAAGCAATTCAGTAAAAATGCTACGTTGTCCATGTTGTTCATTATCCCCATGTGGATGAACTTTTTACTTAGAACATATTCATGGCTTACATTGCTCGAGAAAAACGGAATAATTAATTCAATATTATCCTTTTTCAACCTACCGAAAATCGATATTTTATATACGGATGCAGCTGTAGTTTTGGGTATGGTATACAACTTTCTGCCTTTCATGATACTGCCCATATATACGGTGCTTATGAAGATAGACAGTAAGCTGGTTGAAGCAGCTCAGGATTTGGGAGGGAACAGCTTGACGGTATTTCGCAGAATAACCCTTCCTCTAAGCATTCCTGGAGTTATGTCGGGAATAACCATGGTATTTATGCCTGCTGTAACAACCTTTGTTATATCAAAGCTTCTTGGTGGAGGGCAGTATACACTTATAGGAAATTTTATAGAAAGGCAGTTTATACAGCTTAGTGACTGGAATTTTGGCTCAGCCATTTCAATGGTAATGATGATATTAATACTTATCAGTATTGGGGTTATGTCCAAATTTGATGAGGATAAGGGAGGGGGAGCAGCTCTATGGTAAAAAGAATTATAATGAAATCTTACCTTGGGTTGATTTTACTTTTCATGTACCTTCCCATTGTAGTGCTTATAGTTTTTTCCTTTAATAAATCAAAATCCCGTGGAAACTGGTCGGGGTTTACCCTGAAATGGTATAAGGAGCTTTTTGAGAACTCTCAGATAATGGATTCATTGTATAACACACTACTGCTTGCAATACTTTCTTCAATTATAGCAGTTATAATTGGCACCTTTGCAGCTATAGGTATACATAATATGAAGAAGCTCAAAAAGACTATGGTTATGAACCTGACTTATTTACCTGTATTAAACCCTGATATAGTAACAGGTGTATCGCTGATGATAATGTTCGTTTTCATAGGTTCCCTCATAGGTTTGAAGCTTGGCTTTATCACCATGTTGCTGGCTCATATCACCTTCAACATACCATATGTAATATTATCTGTTTTGCCAAAGCTTAGGCAGATGAACAAGCATATGTATGAGGCTGCTTTAGACCTTGGTGCGACTTCAATGTATGCCCTTAGAAAAGTAATAATTCCGGAGATAATGCCCGGTATTATTTCGGGCTTTTTAATGGCTTTCACCCTTTCCATTGATGACTTTGTTATCAGTTATTTTACTTCAGGTTCGGGTGTCTCAAATCTGTCCATAACCATTTACTCTATGGCCAGAACAGGAGTAAAGCCAACCATAAATGCTTTATCAACATTAATGTTTGTAAGTGTCCTACTGTTATTAATATTAATTAATATACGTTCTGCAAGGGAAGAAAAAAGAAAAAAGCAGTATGACGCCTGATGCTTTACCGTCATATACAAGAAATTAATTTGGAGGTATCCGAGATATGAAAAAACTTTTAACTAAATTACTGGTTTCGGCAGTAATTCTCTCAACATTAGTGTTAGCAGGCTGTGGAGCATCAGAATCCACAGGAGATAACTCCGGTGAAAAGGTAACCCTGAAGGTGTACAACTGGGGTGACTATATCGGAGAAGATGTAATTGATAGGTTTCAGGAGAAATACAATATAGATGTTGTATACGATACCTTCGCAGACAATGAGGTTATGCATACAAAGCTTAGTTCAGGCGGCAGTGATTATGATGTGGCCATTCCGTCAGATTATATGATTAAGCGTATGATTGATGAAGGTATGGTCAACAAAATTGATTTAAACAATATACCTAATTACAAGTACATTGATGAAAAGTTCAAGAACCTTGCTTTTGACCCTAAAAATGAATACTCTGTACCATATATGTGGGGAACGGTAGGAATAATATACAATAAAACCATGGTTACCGACCCGGTTGACAGCTGGAATATCCTCTGGAATGAAAAGTATAAAAAGCAGGTATTCATGCTTGATAGTCAGAGAGATTCCATCGGGATCACTCTTAAAAAGCTGGGATTTTCTCTGAATACAAAAAATCAAGAAGAGCTTGAAAAGGCTAAAGATGAGCTTATTAAGCAAAAAGAATTGGGAATGGTTCAATCTTATGTTGGTGATGAAGTAAAGGATAAAATGATTATGGGCGAGGCTGCCTTTGCTGTGGTATGGTCCGGAGACGCAGTATTTATGAAGCGTGAAAACCCTGATCTTGATTATGTTATACCAAAAGAGGGAAGTAACCTGTGGTTTGACTCGATGGTTGTTCTAAGCAATACAAAGCACCAGAAGGAAGCTGAGCAGTTTATAAACTTTATGTGTGAAACAGATATAGCCTTTGCCAATGCTGATTATATTGGTTATTCGACACCTCATACCGAAGCAAAGAAAAAAATGTCACCTGACCTTTTGGGAGACATTGCGGCATACCCTACCGACGAGCAGATAGCCAATTGCGAAGTATTTGAGGACCTTGCAGGCTCCATAAAGGACTACGACAGAATTTGGACAGAGGTATCAGTAAAGTAAGCTAATTTACACTGCATATGAATATGGAATAATTTCAGGCTATTCAAACGGAAAGTTTGGAGTAAATGACTTGATTACCAGAGAACAAGCAATGACAATGCTTGCAAAAGCTATGAAGATTGCAGGAATGGATGTAAGTGTATCACAAGAGGAGATTGTAAATCAATTAGAGCTCTTTAAGGATTCAGCTAACATTTCTTCATATGCGAAAGAGGGAGCAGCAATCTGCATTAAGAACGGTATTTTTGGAGGAAATAAAGGAAATATAACTCCGAAGAATAGTTTTACCAGAGCAGAAAGTGCAACCGTAGTAATAAATCTTCTGAGGAAAGCAAAACTTATTTAGAATAACCCTAAAAAATGCTGAAGCAGAGAAATCTGCCTCAGCATTTTTTATTTTCAAGATAAATACATTAAGCTTGCCTTATTTAAGCTTCATACAGGTCACCACTGTTTTCTTTATTTAGTGTCCCTTCCAATTCAATCATCAAAAATTTGGTCAAGGCAGTAACTACAGGTCTGTGTCTAATTCCTTTCGGGACAATAATAAATTCACCTTCATCCACTTTGACCAGACCTTCATCGATTTCCAGATGGAAGCTGCCTTCTATCACGTAAAATAGCTCATCAGATCTCTCATGAATGTGAAAGTCCAAAGTACGGTTTTCTACATTTACAACGCTTAGGACATGACCGTTAAGTTGACCTACCTTGTCATATATGTATAATTTACCGATTGAATCTACAGTTGCTTTAAGGTTTACTTTTTCGAGCATAATGCCATCACTCCTATCAAATATACTGGATTAAATATTATTCAATTAAATATTTATGAAGTTGAGGAGCTCCCCTTAACCATCTGCCCTCATTATAATACATTAGTATTATTGACGAAATAGATATACTTTGATAAAATTTATCAAAAATATTGATATTTGGGGCGAATATGGAGCTTACATATTTTAAAAGTTTGTTATATCTGTATGAATTGGGCAACTATTCTCAAACCGCAGAGGTATTGGGATACTCCCAATCCAGTATTTCCACACATATTCAGAGGCTGGAACAAATTTATGGTGACAAAATCATCTATCGAAAAGGTAATAGCTTGATTTTAACGCCAAAAGGGAAAATAATATACCAATATGCTAAAGAGGTACTAGATTCAATGGCGAGGCTGGATAATGAATTGAGAATACATAAGGTAAATAAAATTTATATTGGTACAATAGAGTCCATTGCCCTGTACTATTTGCAGGATATTATTGAAGCATATAAAATTAAATATCCAAATATAATTTTTCACCTTTCAATTGAAGATGAAGCTAGTTTGCTGGAAAAACTTTCTAAACAGAAACTGGATTTTATTTTAGTCTTTAATAAGGAAATCAAGTCTGATGGTATTAAAGTATTAAAGATCAAGGAAGAAAGCCTGTGTTTTGTATACAATCCAAAAACCAATTCAGAATCGAATATTCGGGAAAAACTTGAAGAGCAATCACTTATACTGACCGGTAAAGAGTGCCCTTATCGCAAAGCATTAATGTCTGAATTCAAGGAATCCGGGCAGAAATATAATATTTCTATGGTATTGAGTAATGTGGATACGATAAAAAATCTGGTCATCAATAATTGGGGTATAGGGTTTCTGCCTCAGTTCACAATTCACGAAAAGGATAAGCTGGGGATTATAAAACACAGAATGGCCAGTCCGTTTTTTATACAGCTTATGTACTATCCCGAACTCGAAGAAAGCATGGAATTCCGGAATTTTATCGAAATAGCACATTCATCAATAAATGGTTCTTTTAGTGGCGAACTATAGAAAAATTCAACTTACAACCTAATTTGAAAATAGTGAACTCATGTCTAAAACTTCTATTGAAGCCTTATCTATAATACGCATATTTATCCAGTGCCACCTCCTAATAGAATAATTTGCTTCATATTGGTAAAAATATAGGCTAAATTATATTTGAAAGCAAAAATAATAATAACTTATTTTTGCTTTCCCGTCACAGGAGGATTTTATGGGCAAGTTATCAGGAACAGAAACATCAGAAAATCTTGCAAGAGCCTTTGCAGGCGAGTCACAGGCTAGAAACAGGTACACTATATATGCCCAATATGCAAAAGATGAAGGACATGCTGTACTTGAACAAGAATTCAAGCTGATAGCCGAAAACGAAAGAGCTCATGCCAAAGTATTTTATGATTTACTGGTTGATGGTATGGGTGGTCCAAGCAATGTTAAAGTAGATGCAGGCTACCCCTTTGAACTGGGTGATACTGTTGCCAACCTTTATTCAGCAGCTCACGGTGAACATGAAGAGCATACAACAATATATCCTACTTTTGCAGATATTGCTAAAAAAGAGGGCTTCCCTCAAGTCGAAGCTGCCTTCAGAATGATTGCTAATATTGAAAAGGAGCATGAAAATAAATTTAAGCAGTTTGCCGAAGAATTAAAAAGCCAGACTTTATATCAGAAAAAGGAACCCCAGCAGTGGATTTGTACCAATTGCGGACATATTCATCAGGGAACCGATGCACCGGGTATTTGCCCTGTATGTAAGTATGCTCAGGGGTGGTTTGAAGTAAAAACATAAATAAAGTGTAAATGTAGGTAAATTGAGTTTGTAATAAACTTTAAAATAAAACAGGAGGTCCAGAATTATGTGGGAAAATAAAATTGATATTAATCAGGTTGTGGAAATCAGAGCTAAGACAACAACATTTTTTGGAGTAGGAGCTATTAATAAAATGGAGGATGTAGCAAAAAACCTATCCTCCAGAGGAATAAAGAAAGTTATTGTAATGACCGGAAAAAGCTCTCATATTAAGACCGGTGCATGGGATGTTACTAAAAAAGCCCTTGAGTCTAATGGGATTGAATATCTCCTTTACAGCAAGGTTACTCCAAACCCTACAGTTGAACAGGTTGATGAAGCCACAGCTGAAGCAAAGAGCTTTGGCGCACAGGCAGTTATAGCTATAGGAGGAGGAAGTCCTATTGATGCTGCCAAGAGTGTAGCTATCCTTATTTCATATCCTGAAAGGAATGCTACTGAGCTTTATGAGCTCAAGTTTGCTCCTGATGCTGCAGTACCTCTGGTTGCAATTAACCTGACTCATGGTACCGGAACAGAAGTTGACAGATTTGCTGTTGTAAGTATTCCTTCCAAGGAATATAAGCCTGCTATAGCGTACGACTGCATTTATCCGATATATGCCATTGATGACCCTTCATTAATGACAAAGCTTCCTGCGGACCAGACTTTATATGTATCCGTTGACGCAATAAACCACGTAGTTGAAGCTTCAACTACTATAGTAACAAATCCATTTGCCATATTACTTGCAAAGGAAACCATCAGACTCGTTGCAAAGTATTTGCCCATAGCGGTTAAGGAACCGGAAAACCTTACTGCAAGATATTATCTTTTGTATGCATCCTTGATTGCCGGTACCTCCTTTGACAATGGCTTACTCCACTTCACACATGCCCTTGAGCATCCATTAAGTGCAGTTAAGCCTGAATTGGCACACGGTCTGGGTTTATCAATGCTGCTGCCGGCAGTTGTTAAGGAAATATACCCTGCTTCTGGAGAGGTTCTGGCTGAAATATTTGAGCCTATTCTTCCTGGCTTCAAGGGAACAGCCGATGAAGCTGACAAGGCTTATGCAGGAATCAGAAAGTGGCTTAATGAGATTGGTGTTACTTCAAGTCTTAAGGATGAAGGCTTTGATGAAAGTATGGTTGAGAAACTGGTTAATCTTGCATTTGAAACTCCAAGTCTTGATGGTCTGCTTGCAATAGCTCCTGTCAAGGCTACCAGGGACGCAGTAAGAAACATATATACAAATTCACTTTAATAAGTGTATTGATTAGAGTATTAATTGGTGTATTAATTGGTGTAAGGAAAGCTTAATAATTTAATATAACAGAGCAGCTGCTTACCGGTAGGTAATGCAGCTGCTTTTCTTATTCTGATAATTCTATCAATCATAACTTAATTGTTGTATTAATACATAAAAAAGCAGATCCCTATGTAATGTGTCAGGACACCTAGAAATACAAATATATGCCATACCATATGGTGGTATTTGAAACCTTTTTTTGCGTAGATTGCAGCACCCACCGTATAGAAAATACCCCCGCCAAGGATTAGCCAGAACAGAAGAGGATTGGCCTTCTGAAAGAAAAGCGGCATGAAGATTACAAGGCTCCAGCCCATTACGAGGTATATCATTAATGATAATTTGGGTATGGATTTTTTTGATATGGACTTATAAAGAATGCCGAATAGTACCATTACCCATTGAACCGACAGAAGCACTATAGCCTGCCAGCCGCCAATGACCGAGGCGGCAATTGGTGTATAGGTACCCGCTATTGCTATGTATATACATATATGATCCAATATCTGCATAACTCGCTTATGAGTTGTGTCGTGCTCCATCACATGATAGAAGGTGGACATAAGGAACATAAGGAAAATACAGATGCTGAATATTGTAACACTGGCCACATCAACAAGGCTACCCTTGGTGTAGGCCGTGATTATAACAAACGGAAAAGCAGCTAAAACAAGCAGAGCCGAAACTCCATGCGTAATGGCATTGGCAACTTCTTCTCCAAAAGTAAGCTTGACTATTTTTCTGGCCATATAGTTATTCCCTCCTGAAATGGATTTTACAGGTATATCTATTAATTTAGCACTGTTACCCTCGAAATACAATTATCTATCTTAATTTATATTATAAGAACCTCCAAATCGTCAAATTAATAAATATATTTTAAAGAAAAAGGGTAAATTGGAATATGTTGATAGAATTAATTGATAGAATTTCGTGAATAGAATATAATAATTATAACCAGGTAATAATTATTATTATCCAAATCCAAGGAGAACCCATATGAGCAAAAAAGGAATTGTATTATCCAATGTAAACGGCAGAAAGACCGTAACCGGGCTGGGTTATTATGATACTGATAGCGTGGTGGATTTTAAGCAGTTGGTGCAAAACAGTATACTGAAGTTCGGAGATAAGGTTGCTTTTAAATTTAAACGTGATAATAATATCAGAGTTAAATCCTATAAGGAGTTTGGAGCCGAAGTTGATGCTCTGGGAACAGCTTTGCTTAATTTGGGGTTAAAGGATAAAAGTGTAGCTATAATCAGCGAAAATAGATATGAATGGGCAATCAGCTTTTTTTCAATAGTTAACGGTACAGGCATAGCGGTGCCGTTAGATAAGCATTTACCAGCGGTCGAGATAGAAAACCTGATCGGAAGAGGAAGAGTAGATGCCATATATTACAGTAAGCAGTTTGATTCTGAAATGCTGCAGCTGTCTAAAAAGAATACCGGAATACAGCAGTTTATCAGTATGGATGAGCTGGATGGAGAATATCCTGAGAATTTCCATAGCATACCGGAATTAATTATAAAGGGAAATGAACTGCTGAAGGCAGGAGATAAGAGTTTTATCAATGCAGTTATTGACCCGGAAAAACTTTCCTTACTGCTTTTTACATCAGGGACAACCAGTATGGCCAAAGGAGTTATGCTTAATCAGCGGAATGTATGTTCCAATGTAAGTGCAATCACTTCAATAATCAAGGTTTACCCCAATGATGTACACTTGTCCATTCTGCCGCTTCACCACACCTTTGAGCTTTCAGGGGGTATGCTGTTTATGGTTAAGAACGGTGTCACCATTGCTTATGCAGAAGGCATCAAGCATATTGCTAAAAACCTGAAGGAATTTGATGTTACTTTGCTGGTTGTAGTACCGGCGATATTGGAAGCAATGCATAAAAAGCTTCAAGAGGGTTTGAGGAAGGCTGGTAAGGCCGGTACCGTCAAGGTTTTGGGTAGGGTTTCAAATGCATTATCTGCTGTTGGTATTGATATCAGAAGAAAATTGTTTAAAAAAGTACTTGAACAGATTGGTCCGGGCTTAAGGCTGGCCATTTCGGGAGCAGCACCTATTGACAAGGAAATCATTAATGGTTTCGGAACACTGGGACTTAAGGTTATACAGGGCTACGGGCTTACTGAAACCTCACCGGTGGTTGCGGCCAATAATGACTTTTATAATAAGGCCGGAACCATAGGCCAGCCCATGAGGGGAATAGAGCTAGCCATAGACAATCCTGATGAAAACGGCATGGGAGAAATAATAACGAGAGGTCCCAATGTTATGATGGGCTATTATGAGGATGAAGCTGCAACAAGAGAAGCCATAGATGAACAGGGCTGGTTTCACACAGGAGACTTGGGCTTTATTGATGACGAAGGTTTTACAACCATTACAGGCAGGGCCAAATCCATGATAGTGTTTACCAATGGAAAGAAAGCCTTCCCGGAAGAGTATGAAATGTTGCTGAACAACATTGAAGGAGTAAAGGAATCCTTTGCCTGGGGGAATACCGCACCTGACGGAGATATTCAGGTTTGTGCCAAGATTGTTGTAAATGAAGCAGTACTTGCTGAAGCGTGGGGCAGAAAACCCACTGCTGAAGAGATATCCCATATGGTTCAAAAGGAAATCAAAAAAATAAATGAGGACATTCCTCAGTATAAAATAATAAGGTATTTTGTTTTGAGCTACGAGGAGCTTATAAAAACCACGACCTTGAAGATCAAGCGACCCGTGGAATACAGCAAGGTTACCGACCAACTGAAGAACGCAGATACGAATATGCGAAAAGCAAATGGTAAGGTGATAGAAAGGCTCCAAGTATAATGAATTGATATAAAAATCCGCCTGTCAGTTTGACGGCGGATTTTTTAGATTGGTTTATAGTAATTTAATTATTTGTGTAGTATAATCACGTGAGGTAAATATTTAGTCAAATATAGAGTTAAAAACAGTTATTTGGGGGATTTAATGAAAAATATATTGTTTGGTGACAAGTCCTTTTATTATAAGCTTATAACCCTCGGCATACCGGTAATAATTCAGAACTTGATAACTTCGTCATTGAGTATGGTTGACAGTGTAATGGTGGGGAAACTTGGGAACGAACCTGTGGCGGCAGTCGGAATAGCCAATCAGTACGGATTGCTGGTCTTTCTTATATACGCTGCCATTCATAGCGGGGCCGGTATCTATATTGCACAGTTCTGGGGAAAAAAGGACTATGAAAACATTGGTAAGGTGGTCAATATTGGAGCAGCATTGGGAGTGGGGATTTCCATATTGTTTTCAATTGTGGGAATCATTTTTCCGGCTCAGATTGTGGCTATTTTCAATACAAAACCGTTGGTTATTGAACTTGGTTCTGATTTTTTAAGAATTTTCAGCTTCAGTTTTGCATTTGCAGCAATAAGCTTTGGCGTGAGTGTTAACCTGAGAAGTATTGGAAAGACCACCATGCCCATGGTAATAAGCGGATTCGCTTTGGGTATAAACACTCTGCTGAATTTTGCTTTAATTTTTGGCTTATGGGGGTTCCCTGCCATGGGAGTAAAGGGCTCAGCTACCGCAACACTGATTTCAAGAATTATTGAAATGGTTATTTTCCTGGTTGTTAGCGGAAGATACTATGATATATTGCGTATAAGACTGAAAGTATTAAAAACTGTTACATCAGACCTGTTCAAGCGTGTAACTTCAACTATGGTTCCGGTAATCCTTAATGAAATTTGCTGGGGACTGGGCTTTGCTGTTTATTCGGTGGCATATGGCAGAATCGGCACAGAAGCCTTTGCAGCAGTACAAATAACAAATAACATAACAAATCTGTTTTTGGTTGCAGGCTTCGGAATGGCCAGTGCTTCGGCGGTAATTATGGGCCATGCCATAGGTGCAGGAGAGGAGCACAAGGCCCGACGGTATGCATGGAACTTTGTATCCTTATGTATTTATGGGGGTGTAGTTTTAGGAGGAGCGCTATATTTTATAGCACCATCGGTTGCAAACCTTTTTGAGGTTACTCCTGATGTTATAAGGACTGCTATCCTTATATTGAACATTAATGCTTTTATTATCCCCATACGCTTAACTAATATTGTAGCTATCGTTGGAATATTAAGAGGCGGAGGAGATGCAGGGTTTGCTTTCAAGGCTGAAGCTTTTACCATGTGGTTCATAGGAGTTCCACTGGCTTTTATCGGTGCATTTGTGTTGAAATTGGAGGTTCAGTGGGTAGTACTGCTGGTTATGGCTGAAGAACTGGCTAAGATTATACTATCGATTATCCGTTTGAAATCAGACAAATGGATAAAAAATGTAGTAATTGAGGTATAATTAATATATTAAGTCGAGATAGAGTTAAAACAATCAGACATAAGATTTACATTATTATTAGTGTGATAAATATAAACGTTACTTATAAGGAGAATTTGTATATATGATAGTAAAGAAAGCCGAGCATGTAATTACAGCTGTTAAACCTAACCAATATCCTGCTACAGGCTACCCTGAAATAGCTTTTGTAGGAAGATCCAATGTGGGGAAGTCCTCCATAATTAATACTTTGGTGAACAGGAAAAGTTTAGCCAGGGTTGGAGCTACCCCGGGAAAGACAAGACAGATAAATTTCTATAATGTAAATGACAACTTTTATTTGGTGGATTTACCCGGCTATGGCTTCGCCAATGTGTCCAAGGATATGAAAGCCTCCTGGGAAAATATAATTGAAACATATTTGTACTCCAGAAAGGGGAATAATCTTAAGCTTATTGTAATGCTTGTTGATATACGACATTCTCCAAGCAAGGATGACATAACTATGTATCAATGGCTCAGAGGATTTGGACTCAATACGCAAATAATTGCTACAAAGGCAGATAAGATTAGTAGATCTCAGATAAATCCAAGAATAAATGATATTAAGAAGGTCCTTCAACTGGACAATACTGTTAAAGTGATACCCTTTTCCTCTGAAAAGCGTATTGGACTGGAAGCTGTATGGAGCGAAATCGATGCTGACCTGGCAAAAGTTCTGGACAGCGGCTTGAATAGTACAAATCCAATAAAGGAAGCAGAGACTGAGGATTAGTTTCGGGAGTTGGTTAAATGGAAAAGTATAATTACCGTAACGAAGAACTGAAGCTGAGAGCGAAGCTTAGAAAAATGAAAATTATTGCAACGTCACTTTTGGCTTTCATGACTGTTACATTTATCATAATGAAAAGATATGAGGACCGGGGTCTTCTATTTTCTTCTATTGCGGCCTTTGCTGAAGCCTCAATGGTAGGTGCACTGGCAGACTGGTTTGCGGTTGTAGCACTTTTCAAGCATCCTCTTGGTTTGAAAATCATACCGCATACAGCCATAATACAAAATAACAAGGAAAGAATTGCCAAGGCTCTATCGAACTTTGTGGTTTCCAATTTCTTTACCCCTGAACTCATACGCTCCAAACTGGATAATATTGGAGTATCCTCAAAGATTTCCACATATATTATAAACAACAGGGAGACCTTGAGCAACGGAATAGCATCGAAACTTCCGGTTATACTTAACACTGTGGCAGACGATGAGAAAATGAAGGTTTATTTAACTTCGGTCGTAAACAAAAAAGTTGAAGGAATAAGGCTTTATCCTGCATTGGCAGGAGTCATAGGTCCAGTGGTTGAAGGAGGCTATCATAAACCGCTGGTTAAAGCACTACTTAATGCTACATATAAGTATATCGGGGATAATAAAGAGAAAACCCTGCTCATATTGGCTGGGATAAATAAAACTCTTGCAATGCCCATTATTGGTGATCTGATTTATAAGAAGATTCTGGATTATTTATTAACTCAGATTGAAGCGCTTGATAAGGATGAAGATGCTGAGATTAACAGACTTATTCTTTCTGCACTTCCAAAGCTGTTAGAGGATATGCGCAGCAATGAAGAGCTTATAGAAAAAGGAGAACAGCTAAAGAACCAGATGCTCTCTTCAGAAGCCTTTAATGACTTGCTGGACAACTTGACCGATACTTTGACAGAGATAAAAAATACTTTCCTGAAGGATGAGAGGAAACTCAATAGCAAAATCCTGAATGTTCTGGATATGATTTCAAGAGGTATAGAAAATAACACCGGTATGAGAGCAAACATTGATGCCGCAGTAATAGATATTGCTGGGGAAATGGTGTCTCTTTACGGAGATAAGGTCGGCTCATTGATATATGACACAATGGATAGCTGGAAGGCAGAGGATATGGTTGACAAACTGGAGGTTCAGGTGGGGGCCGACCTTCAGTATATAAGAATAAACGGAACTGTCATAGGTGGTTTGGCGGGGCTGGCAATTCATCTGATAATGCATCAGTTTCTATAAAATTTCGGCTAGAATGAAATATTGTCAGGGAATTATTAGTATCTATGGTGTTTACCGGGTGGCATTGTCATAATGTTACATATGTATGATATGTATGATATGTATGATATGTATGAAATGATCAGGAGGAAAAATGGACAGATTTAAAACCACAAAAAAAGTTGCCTTACTTGGCATAGTCGCCAATATATTTCTTCTTTCAATTAAGTTGACGGCGGGTTTTTTAAGCAGAAGTCAGGCTATGATAGCAGATGGCTTTAACAGTGCCGGGGACGTATTCGCCTCAGTTATGACTCTGGTGGGCAATACTATTGCAAGCAGACCGGAGGACAAGGACCATCCCTATGGGCACGGCAAGGCCGAATACATTTTTTCCATGATTATCAGTTTATCTTTGATGTTCATATCCTTTACAATATTCAAAAGTTCGCTATCCTCAATTATCAATAAATCAGCCTTTGAAACCTCCTGGTTCTTAATTACCGTGGCAGTAGTCACCATCGTGGTAAAACTCATACTGTTTATTTATACAAATCGTGTGGGAAAGATATTGGAAAACCTGTTGGTTCTGGCAAACTCCGAAGACCACAGAAATGATGTATTTGTCACAACCGGAACGTTGATAGGTATTATAATGGGCTATTTTGGCTTCAGTTGGGTTGACGGTGCCGTGGGTTTAGGTATTTCGCTCTGGATATTTTATACCGGAATCAAAATATTTATAAGTTCTTTTAAGGTGTTGATGGATACCGATATCGACCCCGTTTTTAAGGAGAATACCTATAATCTTGTTAGTAAAATAAATGGTGTTGATCACATTGACAGCATTAACGCCAAACCTGTGGGAGCAGGTTATATACTGCTCATAAAGGTATCGGTGGATGGTGAAATGTCAGTTAACGAAAGTCATAAGATAGCCTCGGAGATTAAGGCAAGAGTTAAGGACATCAAGGGGGTTAAGGATGCGGTAGTGCATATTAATCCCTGCTGACGTATAAAAGAAATTCTGAGAATCTCGTTAATAGTATTAAGTGTTTGCTATATAGTATTAAGTGTTTATTATGTGGAAACGAAATATTTTGTTTAAACGTTGGTTTTATGTGGTACATATATTATCGTTCCGCTTAAAGTGGAAAAATTTAAATATTAAATAAACATTAATACATAATGGAGGATTTATTACTATGAAGAAATTTGTTTGTTCTATTTGCGGATATGTACATACAGGTGATACAGCACCTGACAACTGCCCTCAGTGTAAGGCTGCCAAAGAAAAATTTATTGAGCAGACCGAAACTTCTGCTCAGTGGGCTGATGAACACAGAATCGGTGTGGCAGCTGGCGTAGACGCAGAAATCCTTGAAGGCTTGAGAGCTAATTTCATGGGTGAATGTACAGAAGTAGGTATGTACCTTGCTATGGCAAGACAGGCTGAGCGTGAAGGCTATCCCGAAATAGGTGCTTTTTACAAGCTTGCTGCTTGGGAAGAAGCAGAGCATGCAGCTAAATTTGCTGAGTTGCTGGGTGAAGTGGTTCATGCTGATACAAAGAAGAACCTTCAATTAAGATTTGAAGCTGAGGCCGGGGCTTGCAAGGGCAAGAAGGATCTGGCTACAAGGGCAAAACAGCTTAACCTGGATGCAATCCATGACACAGTGCATGAAATGTGTAAGGACGAAGCAAGACACGGCGCAGGATTTAAGGGATTGTTGGACAGATACTTTGGAAAATAGTAATAACAGGTATAACCCCTTGAGAACTTAGTGTTTTTAAGGGGTTTCTTTATGCCTTGAATACATAAATATTCTTGAAGTGGCCGATTGTATTGTGGTGACGGGAAGTATGTTTTGGTAAAGCAGCTGTGATGGATACTGTGTAGGTATCCTCGTTTTTTATTATTAGTCCGTTATACACAGCATAATGTACACAGTATTATTTCCGAAACCCTAATAAATAGAGGGCTCACGGTCACATTCCTATTGAGTTTTTGTGTCGAATACCAAGTAAAATCAAGTCTCGCTGATGGTTTTATGAACAGGTTTTATTATTTCTGCACCTGTAGAAGCTTTACCGACCTGTTGATGTAATTCTGTGGTTTAAGTTTAATCTGCCAGATGTAGTGTTATACGGGGAAGATAAGTTCATAGGCCTTTCAAGAGGCTGTGAGAAGTTTTATGGTTACACACTACTTCTCACAGCCTCAATTTCAGAGAAAACCTTCTTAAAATGGGTTCTACAAGGCTCTTTTTATGCAATTCCTCCTATTGATTTGTAGAATAGACACTTTGCTTATAACTCATAATATTATTCTCTATTAACTCTTTGAGGCTAATTACCTTTTTAATAACTTCTTCACTTATATTATTGTCCTTGCAATAACATATAATAGGTTTAAGTAGCTGAACCCATGTTTCAAGTTCTTCAACAATTCCTTCATCATGTGATGTAAGCCCTATCGGAGTGAGATGTTTGTTTATTTTGTTACCAATAAATTGAATAAAGTCGCAACTTAACAGGCGATTTCTTGTTTCTTCATGTTCTTTTGATATTTCATAGAACTGATATACTTCATCATACATTGGATTTAGTATCCATTGTAAATTGTTCAATGGGGCGTGTGGGGTAATGTTATATCTATAGCTTTTTATATGAGAATGCAGACATTCATCTTTTGGGTCGGTATTATTTATTCTTGAATGGATAGCATATCCATTTTTATTTGAGTTCTTATATGCTTCAATAAACTCTAAAGGTGAACTATAAGAAAACTTTTTATTCGTTTGAAATATGTAAACCAAATATTGTAAATCTAATAAGGTTTCATGAGCTATTTTCTCAATTTCGATTATATCTTCTCCATTTGTTAATAAACCATGTGCTACTTTATTCCTTATCAAAGGAAAGTCAAAAGCAAAGTACTCATAAGCATTAAAGACCTGTTTATCGTGTAATCTATCCAATTTTGTATTAATAGTAAATGAGTTCAGCTTCTTAGGTTGAATGTCCATTTCAAAACAATAATCATAAAACATACCCTCAATTTGTATAGCCGCAATATTTACAAACGATAAATATTGCTTGCTTTTATAGTTTTCTAAAGCTCCTTTCAGTACATCAAGTCTTTTATGAATAACGTGGTTATTATTAACACTTTCAATTATATATTCACAGATACTCTTTTCTTGAATATACCTTGCTAAAAAGTCTTTATATTCTACAATTGAGTTATTCCTTAGACTCTCAATAATGTTGGAGTGGTATGGATATTCTGAGCTGGCTTCTTTAAACGCTTCTGCATCAAAAGTAAATTTATCGAACTTCTCAATAAATTCATTCATCTCTTTAGCAAACTTCACTGATATGCTATAGTCACAGTCAGGCAGAAACACAGCTTCACTATCCTCTAAAGAAGATATATAATACTTGTAGTTGCTGTCGTCGGATGCTATTCTGGAGCAGATTGACAAAGCTTTTTTCTTTAAATCGATACTTTGTATTTCATTTAATTCAGCATCTAATAACTGCTTATAATGCCTGCATTTTCTCCCTTCATAATCAAGCTTTGGAAATATCTCAACTGCAATCGTTTCCTTTTACTGTAGTTCACTTTTAAATGATTGACATTTATTTCGGAGCCTATTTATCTTCCTTTCTAAAATATCAAAAAGTTGTTCACTCTCATGTTCCTTAGTTTTAATCTCTGTTTCTTTGGTTTGGATTTGTGCTTTTAAGTTATCAATCTTTTGGTATAGCCCTTGCACCTTATTATATAAAATTTCATACTCTTTCCTTGGCAATCCTTCTAAAAACAGCAGTCTGTTGAAAACTGTATTATAAAATTCTGTTTCATCGTCTGAAAACTCAATTCTCATATGACTTACAATGTAGCAGACATTCTTTCTAATATCATCAAAAGGCTGAATGTCAGGGTCTAACTCCATTGTATCCTTTATAAACTGTTTTGCTATATCGACTTTGTCATATTGAAATATGTACTCCATTTTTGATAGATTCTCATGTGCTATATAAGCCAGACACCTATCTAATATGATTTCTCTGATCAATATTATCCCTCCAACTAATACTTTTTTCTTACATAAAATCTCTTGTATCCGACCTTAAGCTGTCTGTCTTTAATTTGTGATAATTTCACCCTATCACTAATAATGGTAATATAAGGGAATGGTATATTTAATGACTAAAGATGAATTAAAGAAGTTACATGTCATCACTTGTGCATTAGAGGGTAAATTCACAGTAGCTGAGGCAGCCATAGCTTTAGGACTCTCAGAACGCCGTATCAAACAGTTAAAAAAGGAGGTTAAAGAACACGGTGTTGAATCAGTTATCCATGGAAATAGAGGTCGTAAGCCAGCTCACACTAAAGATGACACGATTGCCAAACAAATTGTGGAACTAAAAAAATCATACAAGTATCAGGAGGCTAATTTTTTACACTTTCAAGAGTTACTGGAAGAGTATGAAAATATTAAGATATCATATTCTGCCCTTTATGATATCTTAGATGCTTCAAACATCAAAAGCCCAAAGAAGCATCGCAAACCCAAAAAGCATAATCGGAGGAAAAGAAAACCTGCATCTGGAATGATGCTTCAGGCTGATGGAACTCCACATGATTGGTTCGGATGTGGCAAAAAATATTCACTTCATGGCTTTATTGACGATGCTACTGGATCCGTAACAGGTTTGTACATGTGTGAGCATGAGTGCCTTCTTGGTTACTTAGAAGTTACTAGACAAACACTTAAAAACTTCGGAATTCCTCTGAGCTTGTACCCTGATAAATATAGTGTGTTTTTTCCTGCAGCCAATAAGGAGAACTCTCTAACCATCGAGGAGCAGCTTAAGGGTATGCATAGGTCAGTAACTCAATTTGGACGTATAATGGATGAGCTCGGTATTGAAATGTTTCCTGCATCTTCTCCTCAAGCAAAAGGCAGAGTAGAACGTCTGTGGGAAACTCTGCAAAGTAGGCTTGTTACGGAATTCCGAATTAACAATGTGACAACGATAGAGCAATCCTTACGGAATCTAGCTATAGTTGAGTGATCTGGTTTTGATTCACCTTGGAGCAACCACATGAAATTGATATCTCTTTTGCATGCAGTTTCAATTTTTCTGCTGGAGTATATGTTATTTGAATTTGCATATGTTATTACCTTGAACATAGTCTTTGGGTCAACTGCTGGTTTTCTTCCTGTAGAAGAGTAAGCCTTATACAACTTTGTGTAATTCAATCCCTCCAATATGTGGCTTAGCAGTCTGACAG